>JAEWVC010000060.1 GCA_023459275.1 Bacillota bacterium
AACTCTACGCGTGGCTGAAGTTCCGCTGTGATACGGTGACAAAATACATGAAGGAGCTTTCTGAAGCGATCCATGGCGCGAACAGCGGCATTGATTTCAGGTTCAATACCTGCTGGCAGGAGCAGGAACTGATCGGCCAAAATTTGAAGGCGGTCGCGCCCTATGTGGATTCCATCCGCATGATGGATTATTCCGAGCAGTACGGCGATCCCGAACTTGTGGGCAGGAAGGGCCTTTGGCTGGCCAACGTAAGGCGGCAGGCGGGGTATGACAAGCCCATCATCGGGGGGATCGCCCCCCGGGCCAAAGCGACGCCGGAATTGATCAGGCAGGGCATCCGCATCCTTTGCAAGGGCGGGGTGGACGGTCTGTCCTACGGCTTTTATGACGGCGCCTGCTTTGCCAATCTGAGCGCCATCAAGGACGCCATGGCTGAAAACGAAGTAACGCTCCTACGCTGCGGGCAGGGCGCGCAAAAGGAGTGCTGCAAATGATCGGCCGCAATGAAATTGCCCGGCATATCCCCAGGGAAGGGCGCAGATATGAGGTGGTGGTTGCCGGGGGCGGGCCGGCGGGGCTGGGGGCCGCATTGGCCGCCGGGAGGCTTGGCGTGAAAGTGCTGCTGCTGGAAGCGCGCAGCTACTTTGGCGGCGTCGCCGCGACATCGCCCTTTATGCCCATCAACCGCCTAAAGCTCAGGGGAGACACACGGGGCGGCGTTCACGAGATGCTTGTAAACAAGCTGATGTCTTTTGACGGGTTTGCCTGCAGGGAAGGCAAAGTGACCTGGACGGACGGCGACGGCCTTCATGTCCATCCCGATTACCTGAAGGAAGCAATCTTCCAGCTGCTGGAGGAAACCGGAGTCGATTACAGGCTGTACAGCCCGGTATGCGGCGCAAAGGTGGAAGGCGGCGCGGTGAAACAGGCGATGGTCCTGACAAAGGATGGGCGGGCTGCCTTTGAGGCGGATGTTTTTATCGACTGCACGGGCGACGGCGATCTGGCCTACCATGCCGGAGCGAAGACGGAGGCCGGCAGGGAGCAGGACGGAGCCATGATGCCCATCACCCTGGGCTTCGCGCTTTCCAATGTGGATACAGACAGGCTGTTCGCCTTTTATGACGCGGATGAAACGGAACACAGGCTGCCGGGCTATGTGTCCCGGGCCAGGGAGCTGGGATACAGCGTGTCCTCGTGGTATTCCTTTGACCGCACCACCGTGCCGGGTTTGGTCACGGTGAACAACGGCGGATTGGCCGGCGTGGGCATCCTCAATGCGCTTCACGCACAGGACGCGACGGTGGCGGAGCGCGCCGGCATACGGATCGCGGTGGATTTTATAAAATGGGCAAGAGAATTGAAGGTACCCGGCCTGGAAGACTGCTACCTTGACCGCACCGGCGCGGCGGTGGGCGTCCGGGAAACACGGCGGGTGATCTGCGATTATGTGCTGACCATGGAAGACGCCACGGCGGGCACGGAATTTGAGGATGTGATCGCCAGGCGCTATGGCGCGGTGGATTTGGCCGGGCTTCCCGCCAACGAGAGCACGGATATGAAATCCGGCTATGCCTACCCTTACCGGGCGCTGCTGCCCGTAGGGCTTAACCGCCTGCTGGTGGCGGGGCGCTGCGGTTCTTATACCCACCTTGCGCTCGCGGCCGGCAAGAGCATGGGGAACATGATGGCCATCGGCCAAGCCGCGGGCGCTGCGGCGGCCTTGAGCGTCAAGCGGGGCATAACACCAAGGGAGCTGCCCGCGCAGGCCGTGCAACAGGCGCTTGCCGGTACGTTGGGTGCCAAGTTATAACATCAGGAGGGGTGGACATGCAAAAGACCGTTTTGAACCCGCTGCGCCCGGAGGCGGCAGGCATTGGCAGAACGCACGCCTATTTCAGGCGCATGGGCAAATACTGGCAGGTATATGTGCTGATGCTGCCAGGCATTCTGTTTTACATTGTCTTCAAGCTTCTTCCGGTTTGGGGCCTGGGCACCGCGTTTGTCAATTTCAGCATAGGCAAGGGGCTTTTGGCCAGCAAATTCGTAGGCCTGAAGCATTTCGCGGACTTCCTTGGCAGCCCTCATTTCCCAAGGCTTTTGCGGAACACGCTTGTCATCAGCAGCATGGACCTTTTCTTGGCGTTTCCCATCCCCATCCTCCTCTCGCTGCTGCTCAACGAGCTCAAACATGAAAAATTCAAGCGCCTGACCCAATCTGTTATTTATATGCCGCATTTTTTGTCATGGGTCGTTATCGCCTCCCTTACGTTTTTCCTTTTCAGCACGGATGTGGGCATTGTGAACAAGTTCATCGTCATGCTGGGCGGGAAGGCAAACCCGCTGCTCACCAGGCAGGAAACGTTCTGGTGGGTGCTGCTGGGGCAGTCCATATGGAAGGAGATGGGCTGGGGCACCATCATTTACCTTGCGGCCATCTCCCAGGTGGACCAGACGCTGTACGAAGCCGCTATCGTGGACGGCGCCACCCGCTTTCAGCAGGTGCTCCACGTAACGATCCCCTCCATTATGCCGACGCTGATCGTTATGTTCCTGATGAAGCTTGGCAAAATGATGAACGTCTCCTTTGAGCAGGTTTGGATGATGACAAACGATATGGTCAGAAACGTGGCCGAAACATTCGAAACCTACTCTTTCAGGGTCGGCGTCCAAATGGGCAATTACAGCATTGGAACAACGGTGGGGCTTTTCAAAAGCATGATCGGACTGCTGCTTGTGATCGGGTCCAACTGGTTGATCAAGAAAACAGGCCATGACGGCATCTATTAACGGATGCGGGACCGGCGACAGGAGTGTGTAGAATGTCAAGTTATGTCGGCAGAAAGAACAATACCGTATCGGATGTCATGATAGGCTTGATCATTGTGCTGGTGGCGCTTTTCTGCCTTTTGCCGATTTTGTATGTGATCAGCGTATCGCTCACCGACCCCAATGTGTACATCCCCTTTGAGTTCCGGCTGATACCCAAAAAATTCTCGCTGAAAGCCTATGCGGTGATTATGTCCACCCCCGATTTTCTGACGGCGCTCAAAAACACGCTTATCATTACTGTGGGGGGAACTGTTTTCGGTGTGCTCTCCACCTTTGGGTTTGCGTATGGCATCACAAAAAAGGATCTTCCCATGCGCAAGCTTTTTCTGGCCTTTGTCGTCTTCGCGCTGCTGTTTGACGTGGGCCTGATCCCGAATTTCCTGAACATCAAATCCCTTGGCATGATCAATACATACTGGGCGTTGATCCTTCCCGGAATGGTTACAAGCTACAACGTCATTATCGCCAAAAGCTTTTTGCAGGGGATCCCCTACGAATTGGAGGAAGCCGCAAAAATCGACGGCTGCTCCTTCTTCGGCATCTATTTCCGCATCATCATGCCGCTGGCTACCGCGTCCATTGCCACGCTGACGCTTTTTATCGCGGTGGACCAGTGGAACATGTATACAAAACCGCTGATGTACATGACGGACTATAGGATGCGGACCTTGCAGGTATACGTAAAAACCATTCTGGTGGACGCGTCCACCATTGGCGCGGGGGTCAGCGACGGCAATATGGTGCTGCCCGGGGAAACGCTCCGCCTGGCCACCGTCGTCATGTCTATGCTTCCAATCATGTGCGTCTATCCGTTCGTCCAGAGATATTTTGTAAAAGGGGTGATGATTGGTTCCGTCAAGGGATGATTTCCTCTGGATGGACAGGTGGCCGGCATGACTTGAATGAACATCCATTGATTCGTATAAGGAGGAACAAACATGAAAAAACTGTTGTCCATGATTCTTGCGATCCTTATGGCCGCGGCGATGATGACAACCGTGGTTGGCGCTGCGGCGCAAAGCGAAGAACCCCTCAAGATGACAGCGATGCTCGTGCAATACAACCAGCCCCCGGATCCCAACGGCACCTATTGGCAGGAGCTTCTCAAAGACAACAACCTGGCATACGACATCGAGTGGGTCCCCGAATCCGCCTACACGGACAAGTGCGCGCTGGTGCTGGCTACCGGCGAACTGCCCGATGTGATTCAGCTGACCTCCTCCACGGATGCCATCGTGGTGAATGCCGCGAACAACGGCCTGTTCAAGGACCTCACGCCGTTCATCGAATCAGGCAAATATGAGAACCTGAACAAGATCAGCGCATCCGCCTGGATGAACTCAAAAATCAACGGAAAGAATTACATTATCCCCCGCTCCCGCGGCCAGTACAACACCGCGCTGTTCGTCCGCGGCGATCTGCTGGAGAAGCTTAACATGCAGACGCCCACCACCATTGATGAGCTGACCGCCTATTTCGAGGGGATCAGGGACCTGGACCCCAACATGATTCCCCTGCCCATGGAAGTCAACACCATCATGAGCTTTGTTCAGGCCGCCTTTGGTGACGGCCCCATCGTGCCCGTGTATACGGAAGACGGCTCCGGCATCGTATACGAGCGTCTGACCGAGTCCTATGCCCTGGCCGTGGAATGGCTGCAGAAACTGTACAACGAAAATGTTCTTGCCAAGGAATTCGCGCTGTACAAGACCGACAAGAACCAGGATGTCGTTCTGGCCGGCATCGGCGGCGCGCGCCATCAAAACCTGTGGCACCGCTACCGCCTGTCCACCGAACTGCAAAAAGTTGTGCCCGACGGATATTTCACGCCCCTGTTCTACGTGAAGGGCGAACTGGGCACCGACGTGCAGTACGACATCGGCTATTACGGCGGCCATGCCATCAGCGCCAGCGTGCCTGATGAAAAGGTCGAAAAGATCCTGGAGTTCTTCAACAAGACCGCCGACCCCGACACCTACAACTATTACCACTATGGCCCCGAGGGCGTCTATTGGAACATGGTGGACGGTTTCCCGGTGCTGACGGACGCGGGCAAAAAGGATGTCACCAACTCCTTCTACGGCCCCGTGGTGGAGGCTACCGCCCTGTACTCGAAGGTGGACAGCCCCCTGGCGGACGCCGCCTACAACATGGAGAGCCGTGAAATGGCCAAGGTCATCGATACGGTGGCCGCGGAAATGGGCCATGCCCCCTTCCATATCTTCTCCATCATACAGTCCCCCGCCTGGAGCTCTTACTGGGCCATGGCCAAGGGCGATTTTGAATCCTACGTCGCCGACACCATCACCGGCAAGCACACCATCGACGAGTTCCGTGCCTATCAGGCGCAGATCGCCTCCGATTCCGATGTGCAGCAGGCTTTCCAGGAGTTCAAGCAAAGCTATGACGGCTTCGGCCTGGCCGGATGGGCGCCGCCCCAGATGTAATGCCTTGGCCGGGCGGAACGGCCCCCCAGCCGGGGTGCCGTCTGCGAATGTTCAGTGTCGGTTCCCATGATTGATCATCCGGGGGAAGTTGGGCTTCTCGCCCGGCTTTCCCCGGACACCTTTTCTTATAAAATGGCAAGTGAGGGATGCTTTTATGTTCATAAAAGAAGTAGCCGCCAGCCTGTACGCATGGGATCTGGCAGACGAAGGGATTGAAACCATTGCCGACAACCTGCAGGAGCACAGCAATGTGAACTGCATGTATCTGGTGGGCGTCATGCATTATGAAAAGCGCCCGCTGACAAGCCTCTTTTATACCCACAACAGCGCGCGCAAGTACTATCTTCCCGAAAACAGCCGCGTGTACTATCACCTGGATATGGACAGCTTCAAGGACACCAAGCTCAAGCCCCGCTTTTCCGAGCGCGATTTTCTGAAGGGTACGGACTGGCTGGACGTTTTGACAAAGGAGGCCAGAAAGCGCGGCCTTAGGACGGGTATCGAGCTTTCCCACACCCTGTATGACACCAATATCGCCTACGAGGAGCATAAGGACGTCCTGCAGCGGGATGTGAACGGACAGATCATTCAGGGCACGCAAGGGCTGCTTTGCCCCAACAATCCCGATGTGCACGAATATCAGCGTGCCATGTTCTACGACACGGTAAAAAATCATGATGTGGATTTGATCCAAACTTGCCTTTTGACCTTTGGCGGCGAGCGCAAGGTGCAGGCCCCGTGGTTTTTTAATACATGGATGGACATTAACAACGCGAACCTGGCCAGCCTGATCGGCTTGGCGGACGGCGGATGCTTCTGCGGCCACTGCAAGGCGAAGGCGCTTGCCTGGGGGTACGACTGGGATATGATCCTTAGGGACATGAAGAAGCTGTATGAAGTGGCCCACGCGAACCCCTACAAGTATCAGACAAGCCTGATGGAAAACAACCTCACCTTGGGCAGCAACCTGACGGACAGCATGCTTCTGATCGAATACCCCGGCCTCATGGAGTTCATCAAGTTCCGCATTCAAAGCGTTACGGAGCTGTTCAAGGACATTTATACAAGTATCCACGAAGCGAAGCCGGGCATCGACTTCCGGTACAACAACCATACCCGGTTCCCCGAATACCACGGCATTTCCTTCAAAGACATCGCGCCCTATGTGGATTCCGTGCGGGAATCGGACTATACCGAGCAGTACGGCGCTCCGGACCATTTTGTGTTCAAGCGCAACACGCTTTTGAAGATCCGCCGCGGCATCGGCTTTGAAAAAGGGCTTATTTCCGCGCTGGCCACACGGCCCAACGCAACGCCCGAGCTGCTGCGTGAATCCCTTAAAATACTGGCCGAAATGGGCCTTGACGGCATCTCCCTGGGCCATTACGACGGCGCGCACATGGAGCATCTGGACGCTATCAGGCAAGGCATGGCCGAGGCAAACATCACCATCATCAAATAAAGCAAGTTAAGGAGGGCCTGTATGAAAATGCAATTGGCGGGCGAATCCGTCCGCATCCCTGACAGCGCGGTGGTCGGTCTTCCTCCCGCTGCGCCGTCTCCCAATACGTTTCAGGAAGCCGCATGCCAAGCCATGGACCATCCGCTCGACCTTGCCCCCCTTTCCGCATGGGATCTGAAAGGCAAGCGGGTGGCCGTTCTGGTGGATGACTGGGGCCGGCCTACGCCCTGCGGCGAGTTTCTTCCGGAAGTGCTCAGGCGGCTGAATGAAGCCGGCGCCCCGGATGAGAACATTACGGTGGTTACCGCCAGCGGCATGCATGATCCCATGGGCGATGAGCTCATGATCAAAAAGGTGGGGAAGGAAGCCTTCACCCGGGTGCATTGCGTTTCCCACGACGGCGGAAACGCCCATATGCTCACGTTCTGCGGCATCACGGACCTGGGCTCCCCCGTGTGGGTGAACAAATTTGTCGCCCAGGCGGATTTCAAAATCGCCCTGGGGCGCATCTATCCGCACAGCAATTACGGCTACGAGGGCGGATACAAGATGATCGTGCCTGGCGTAGCTTCCTTTGAAACGATTTTAAGGGACCATTCCCTGAACTATTCGCCGTTCTCCGATTACGGCATCGTGCGCAACAACCCCAGCCGCGCGGAGGCGGACGCCATCGGCCGCCTGGTGGGTCTCGATTTTGTGGTGAACTTTGTGATAGACTATGACCAGAAGCCGGTAACGGCTTTTGGCGGCACGGCGGAAGCCGTATTCCCGGCCGGGGTCAATTACGGCCAGCACAACGTTTGGGCGGCCGCCACAGGCGGACAGCCGGCGGACATCACGATTTTGTGCCACAAGGAAATGGGGGACCTGTCCCTTTCCAACAATCCCAACTATTATATCGGCCTGGCCATGTCCGTAACCAAGCCCGACGGCATCGTGATCTCCACCATGGAATATGAGCCTCAAAAGAAGACGATCCTTGAGGGCTACGACCTGGACGAGATGCCCTTTGGGGAGCTTGTACGGCTGCATGAAAAGCGGGATTGGAATATGAACCCCAGGGAAATACAGCATGTGATCAAAGCCCTGCGCGGCGCCTTTTACCGCAGGCGGGAATTTGAGTACCGCCCGCAGAAGCTGTTCCTTATATCAAAGGATTATCCCCAAAGCCTGCTTGACAAATGGAACGCCCGCCAGTTCCCCACGATCCAGGATGCGTACGAAGCGGCGGCCGCGCTGAAAAAGGACCCGTTTGTCTTTGTGCTGCCGGATGCCAAGCGTACGCTTCCCCTTGTCAGTTATGACTTTGAGGAAGAAAAATAGGAGGATTCATATGAACGGCTATCTGGAGCCGGCCAGGGAAATCCCTGTTTATGCAAGCTATGATGTGGTGGTGGTGGGCGGCGGCTGCGCGGGTTTTGCGGCGGCTGTGGCGGCCGCCAGGAACGGCGCAAGGACCGTGATCCTGGAGCGTTTCCCTTATTTCGGCGGCACGGCGACAGCCTCGCTGATGGCCAATATCGTAGGGACCCGCAATCAGGTGGAGCCCAATGAACTGCAGGTGTGCAAGGGGATCGGCGAAGAGCTGATCCTTGGCATGCTCGCCCGGGGCGGCGCTTCCGTGACCAAGAACGCGTATAAATCCAAAGAGCGGGGCAACACAAAGGGCGACCTGTCCTACAGCTATGCTTTTGATACGGAAATTTTCAAAAAAGTCACGCTGGAAATGGTGCAGGAAGCGGGATGCGATATCCTGTTCCACGTCTTTTTTTCCGATGTGATCATGGAAGACGGCGCTTTGAAGGGCGTGATCATCGAAAGCAAGTCGGGCCGCCTGGCCATTATGGGCAAGGTGATCATCGACGCCACCGGTGACGCGGACGTGGCTGCGCGGGCCGGAGTACCCTACTGGCAAACAAAGCATGATGAAAACAGCCGCCTGAACGATGCGCTGATGTACAAGGTGAGCGGGTTTGATGAAAATATCTCCATTGAAAGCTGCGTGTTCGGCAACGCCATGATCCTGTGGGGGCCCAACCCCGGCCCCCATAACGGCGTGGACGTGAAGGAACTGACCGATATGGAAATCAGGGCGCGCACCCAGGTGTATGAGCATCTTGAAAACCTCAAAAAAACCCATCCCGATTTGAAAAATGCCCGGGTTTCGGATACCGGCTCCCTGCTTGGCATCCGCCAGACGCGTTTTATTGAGGGCGAGTATCAGATCACAGGCGAAGATGTGCTCAACGGAGCGCGGTTTGATGATGTGATCGCCCTGGCCTCCAATCCCGTAATCCATTACTACGGCTACCGCCGCTTCCTGACGCATGAAGGCTATGATGTCCCCTACCGCTGTCTGGTGCCCAAGAAGGTGGATGGGCTGCTTGTGGCCGGCCGCTGCATATCCAGCGATCAGATTGCGTACGAGTCATGGCGCGCCATGGCCCATGTGCTGTGCATCGGCGAGGGTGCCGGTGTGGCGGCGGCCCTTTCGGTAAAGCAAGGCGTAACGCCGCGGGATGTGGACATCAAGGCCGTTCAGAGCCAACTGATCGCCCAGGGAGCAGAAATCGGCCAGGGGCGCACGATGTAATACTACTGGAAAATAGTATTTCGTCCATGGCGGCGGGAGATTTTCGATGCAGGGCAAGGAGCTGAAGCGGCGTAGCGCCGCGTTGCGCCGGGCTCCGTAGCCCGGCCGCCCCGGTGGCGGCAATGGGCCGGGCGGAGGAAGCTTGCGAAACGGGCCACGCGAACGGCAAAATAATGTTTGGAAATAGTATGACACAGGGCGGCCTGTTGACGGCAATTACCCAGCTGAAAACCTTGCATGCACAAAACCCTGAGGCCCTCCGGCGTACGCCGGAGGGCCTCAAGCCGTAAAAAACAATCCATGCAAACCGGCCCGGCAAGCCTGTTCTATTTCTTGCGGTAGACGAAGGCGGGATCGTAGAGCGGCGCGTAATAGGTGGCAAGCCGGATGGCCTCCACCATGCTGATTTCACTGACCAGATTCTTTCCGGCAATGTCAAACGCCGTCCCATGGTCTACGGACGTGCGCAAAAAGGGCAGCCCAATGGTAAGGGAAATGGTCCTTTCAAAATCCACCATCTTTGTGGCGATGTGCCCCTGATCGTGATACAGGGAGATAACGGCGTCAAAATTGCCCTTGAGCGCCAAATAGAAGACGGAATCCGCGCCGATCGGCCCGGTCACATGAATGCCATCACGCTGGGCGTCCTCCACGGCGGGGGCAATGGAAACCATCTCCTCCGTGCCGAAAAGGCCATGTTCGCCGCTATGGGGGTTCAGCCCGGCTATGGCAATGCGGGGGTTTGGGATACCCAGGCTGTGCATGGCGTCATGACAGCGGTGTATATAATGATAGACCCCTTCCCTGGTTATCGACCGGATCGCATCCAGCAGCGACAGGTGGCGAGTAAGGAAAAACACCTTCAGGTTCTTGACCTGGAACATCGTCATCGGGTCACTGACGTTGAGCAGTCCGGCCAGGATCTCCGTATGGCCGATGTAGGGGATGTTTGCGGCCTTCAGCGCTTCCTTGTTGATGGTGGTGGTGGCCAGCGCGTCCCCTTGCCCCTCAGTCACCATACGCACCGATTTTTCGATAAATTCGTAGGCCGCCTGCCCCGCATGTGCCTGGACGCGGCCAAAGGGCGTTTTTTCCGCGTCGATATTATGCAGATCTATCAGGTCCACCGTTCCCGGCGTCCTGGCCGCTTCCCGCACATGCTCAATGCAATGCAGCGAGAGCGCCTCATTCGTAACCTTCACGGCACGTTCCATACAGCTTTTTTCGCCCACGGCCACAGGATTGCATACCTCATATATTTCCCTGTGCCCAAGCGCTTTCGCAACGATTTCCGGCCCAACGCCGGCCACATCACCAATCGGGATCAATATTGTTGGCTTGTTCATAAAATATCCTTCCTCCATGAAGCCCATTAATGAAAACCGGTCATGTTCAGAATCATGGCAATGGCGTTCTTCTCCCCAATCATGCCGCCCTTGGTAAGGATCCGGAGCCCATCATGCTTTCCGCCGATCAATTTGCCGTACACCGTCAGGGGAAGCACCTCATCGATCAGGTCGATCCCCTGGGCGCAGGCCCCTGCGATAAAATCCCTGGCAACATCCCCGCCGCTTAAATAGCATAGCGTAATATGCCATTCGCCGCGGGAAAGGACGCGCTCCGCAAGCCTTTGCAGCTCTTTGGATACCAGCGGGACCTTGGCCGCATCCTTGATCTCCGGGGCAAAGGCCGTGGTCAGGCACATGATCCGATGGCTTTCCGCCCCCGCTTCAAGCACCGCCATGGCCGCCGCGCATTCCGTTTCAAAGTCATTCAGCAGCCGCTGCGCATCCACGCGGCAGATGAGCGTGTCCATGGTATTTGCAAGATACTCAAGCTGTTCCCTTGCCTGCGCCATGCGGCTGCCAACCACCAGCAGCGCCCGCTCCGCCCGTGCGCGCCCATGGCGTACAGGAAATTTTGCCATGGCGGCATAGAGTGTGAAGCAGCCCGGGTCCACGCATACAAACGGGACAGCCGAAAGCATGCAGGCATCCGCGATGGTTTTTATATCCCCGTCCGTCATCGCGTCAAAGACCAGCACCTGCTCCGGGGCCCTGCGTATTTCCTCCGCCAGCGCCCCGGCGCCCCGGCACACCTCATTTAGCTCAAACAGCCGCGCGCTGCGGCTGCACTGACCGGCAAGAATGCGCATAATGCGCGACTCCCGCACCGGCCATCTGGGATCGTTCGAAACGTCCGTCCGCTCCAGCGCCACACCGTTCACCAGCACATAACCGCCCACGCAGGTGCGCCCGGCCCTGGGAAACGCGGATACCACCACCGCCTTGTGGGGGGTTTTGAGCCCGTCCAGCATGGCGTCAATCTCCGCGCCCACATTCCCCCGAAGCGTTGTATCAATCCGTTTGCTGAACAGCGGCGCTTCTTCTTGTCCGGATTGGGCAAATTGCTCGGTCAGGCCGCGAACGCAGGCATATGCCCGCTCCCGGTCCATGGCGCGGCTGTCGGCGTTGATGGACAGCACCTCCTGATCCCGGCAAAGCGGCGGATGCACAAGCCCCGTGGGGGATGCCGCGGCGGCAAACCCGTGTTTGCCAAGCAGCGCGCCCGTATCGTTGGCGCCGGTCAGGTCATCGGCAATCACCAAAACCTTCAGCCCCATACCGCGCCCTCCCCAGGCCGCCTGCGCGTGTTGAGGATCATGTTGTCATGCCCGGGGATGATGATATCCGCGATCATCTTGAGCTCCCTGATGGTCTGGGCGGCCAAAGCGCCGTCCTGCTCAAAGGCGGATGTCTCAAACGCAAAATGGTCCCGGGTCATCACCCCGTCGCCGGCCACAACACACTTGCGCCCATCCTCCTCAAAGGCCACGCCTGCAAGACTTGGCGTATGGCCGGGCAAGGGCAATACGGCCACGCCCGGCAGGAACTCCCCCGCCGCCACGCGCACCCGGGTGCCGTCGATGTGCGGGGAATCCAGCAGTTTGCGCGCCACCGGTTCCGCCGCCAGCCAGACTGCCCCGGGAAAATAATTCAGGCCCGCCTGATGGTCAAAATGCTCGTGGGTTACAAAACAATGGGTCACATCTTCCGGGGAGAGCCCCGTGCGCCGGTTGATGTCAAAGTAATAATCCTTAGGGCTCAGGCGCAGCGTTGGATCAACCACGAGCACATACGCCCTGCCGTCCGCCTGCCGTCCCCGCAGCATGGTGGAGGTGCAGGTGGAAGGATCGCCCCGGGGCGGCGATTCGGGGCTTTCGCCGAAATACGCATTCCATTTCAAATGCCCGATGACCAGAACATCGCATCTGGTAATTTGCCCGTTCAGCTTGGGAAATTGCATGCTTCCACCTTCACTTCCAGGGTGTTTTGCATCAGCTGCTCATACAGCAGCATGGTTTGTGCGGTATCCGCAAACGTGAGCGGCGGGCGTTTGCCTTCCGCCACACAGGCAAGATATACCCCCAGCTCCCGCTCAAAGCCATAATGGCCATACAGGGAGGAATGGCCGTGATTCATATTCCACCGCAGGCAGTCCGTTTCCTGGCCGAGGGGCGCGGGATCCGGGCCCTGCCGGGCATCCGTGCTGCGATTGTATTCCACCTGCTTTACGTTGTCAACGATCACGTTCCCTGCGCGCCCCGTGATCTCCACCCGCTCCATGGGATAGGCCTCACAGCCCACGGACGCGCTTTGGAGAAAGCCCATGGCCCCCGCGGCCGTGGAAAACCGGATATGGCAGCAGACCTCCCTGTCATTGAGCACCCGCTTGTCGGCGGAGATGGAGGTGATTTCGCCCATGAAAAAACGGGCGGTATCCAGATGGTGGATCACGTGGTTGAAGAAAAAATACTTCTGGCTCGCATAGGGCGAGGCGTTGTATTTGGCCATGTACAGAAGGGGCGTCCCAAACTCCGGGGAAGACACGATCTCCCGGGCCATCATGTAGGCGGTGGCAAAGCGCCGGTTGAACCCCGTCATGGTAAAGCAGCCCGTTTTTTTCTCCAGGGCACAAAGCTCCAATGCCTGGGCGGCTGTTTCGCAGGGGGTTTTCTCCACAAAGGGGCTGATCCCCCGCAGCATGCAGGCCCTGGCCACGGCGTAGTGCAGCCCGGCCGGCCCGGCGCAGATCACCGCCGCGGGCTCCGCCTCGTCCAGCATCGTTTCAAAATCCGCGTATTGCCGCCGTGCCGCATACCTTCCCGCAAAGCGGGCGAGCCGGGACGCGTCCCGGTCGCAGACGGCCACCAGATCAACGTCCAGGGGCGCCAACAGCGGATACAACCGGCTGTACATGTGATCGCCCAGCCCCACCAGCGCCAACGGAATGCCCATGTGATTCACATCCCCCGCTCAAACATACCGGGTATGCACCTTGGAAATATCAATGCGGCCAGCCAGATCATTGGCGATGCGCACGTTCTGCTCCACCCGCTGCGCCGAGCGCATACCGATGAGCGCCACGTCCACCAGCGGATTGGACAGCACGAACTGGATCAGGGCGGGCGTATAATCAAAGGTATTGGCGGGGTTCACCATCTGGACCCACCGCTGGAATGTGCCGGAGGTTGGCGCGCGCATGGTGGCGATGCCCATACGGGCCTTTTCCGCCTCATACAGCGTGCCAAAAGGCCGACTGGGCTCATAGGGATGCTGGAACAGGAAGTTGTAGCACATCTGGACGCTGTCAAAGCGGCCGCTGTGGATAAAATGGTATACCGCCTCGTTGTTGTCCTCCGTAGTGAAACCGATGTGTTTCACCAGCCCCTGGCGTTTGGCTTCCTCCATCGCCGCCAGCATTCCCCGGGGGCCGGTGATCATGGCCTCCCTTTCCGGCGTGATGGTATCGCCATGGATCTGCAGCAGATCAATGCTGTCCCGGCGCAGGTTTGTAAGGCTCCGCTCCACCGAACGCATCAGCGCGTCGTAATCCCCGAAGCTGGCCTTGGTGGCCAGAAAAATCGTATCCGGCGCCACGCCCTCAAGCGCCAGGCCGAACATTTTTTCACTGGTCCCATCGCCGTAGCCCGGCGCGGTGTCAAAATAATTGATACCCAGCTCCAGCGCCTTGTGGATGGCATCCACCACGCCCTGGACGCTTTCTTCGCTTTGCGGGTCGTACGCGTGCAGATAATTGCGCAGCCCGGCCACGGCGCCGCCAAAACCGATGCGGCTGACCTTTCTGCCCGTGGCCCCGAAAACCGTATATTCCATAAAGGTTCTCCTTTCTACCCCTTGATGGAGGCCGCCGCCAGGCCGTTGATGATCTTATCGTGCAACAGCAGGTAGACGGTCATGATGGGGACAAGGCCGACGATGACGCCCGCCGACAGAAGGCCGTAATCCGTTGTAAACTCGCCTTTGAAAAAGGCCAGCGCCACGGTCAGCGTGCGCTTGCTGGCCGAGGGCAGAAGGATCATTGCCCAGATATATTCATTCCACACGTTGATAAAGGTCAGGATCAGCACCACCAGCAGCCCGTTTTGCGCGAGGGGCACCACGATGCGCGCAAATAGCCGCCACGGATCGCATCCGTCGATGATGGCCGCCTCCTTCACCTCGCCCGGGATGGCCCGCATGAAGGCCACCATCAGGAAAACGGAAAGGGGAAGCCGCCCCGCCGTATATAAAAGGATGATGCCCACCGGGCTGCCCAGCAGCCGCAGCTTTTGCAAAAGCATATAGATCATGCCCATGGTGGTGGCGCCGGGGATGAAGATGCCCGCAAGGAATACGGTGAACAGCACGCCGGCCAGCTTGAAGCGGTAGCTGGAAAGGGCGAAGGAGGCCATCAGGGTAAGCAGGCCCGAGGCCAGCATGGTGCTGCCGGTAATGAGGCAGGAGTTCAAAAAGGAGTTGGGCAGCGTTTTCAGGGCGAAAATATCCATGAAGTTGGTAAAGTGGATCTGCTCGGGGAAAATCCGGAACTGGCTCATAATCTGGGTATTGGTGCGGAAGGAATTGACCAGCGTCCAATAAATCGGGAACAGCGAGCAAAACACGATCAGCGTCAGGAAGACCGCCTTGACCGCCTTGCCCAGCACATATTCCAGCGAGCGCATCTATCATCCCTCCCTTATTCAATGGTAAAGCGCGTGTTGAGCGTTTTGCGGATAATGGTGGTCACCACCAGTGTGGTAACAAATATGATCAGCGCGGCCGCGCTTCCGTATCCATACTGTCCATTCACGAAGATGGATTTGTACATATAGGTGGCGGGCACCTCGCTGGCGCGCCCAGGCCCGCCGCCTGTCATGATAAAAACATAATCGAAATTCTGGAAGGCGCCGTTGATGGCAAGCACGATGCACACCACCAGCGTGGGCCACACGCAGGGCAGGGTGATGTGGAGGAACTCCGTCAGCGGGTTGGTGCCGTCGATTTTTCCCGCCTCATACAGGTCGTCGGAAATATCCTGCATGGCGCCGTAAAGAATGACAAAGAAGTACCCAATGGCCTGATAGATGGGGATGGCGATCACCGCGTAAAAGGCGGTGCTGGTATCCGCCAGCCAATAGCGGGTTACGCCGCCAAGGCCGATGGCGCGCAGGAAAATGTTGATCAGGCCGATCTGCTTGTCATACATGATGGTAAACATCAGGCACATGGCGGAGGAAGATATAACATACGGCAGGAAAACCACCGTACGGAAGAAGCGGACCCCGCGGATCGCCTTGCGCAGCACAAACGCGATCACAAGCGCCATGCCCACCTTGATCAAAACGGACAGCAGCGCCCAGATAAACACGCGGCCGAGGGCATCCTTGAAAACACGGTCCTGGATGATCTTCAGGTAGTTTCTCATGCCGACAACGGCCGCATTATTGAAGCCATCCCAGTTGGTGAAGCTGTAATAGGCGGTCTGCACGAAAGGGTAAATAAAAAAGAGGATATATAGCGTGAAGGCCGGCAGCAAAAACAGCCACACTGCCCTGCTGAATTTAAGTGTTCCCACGCACAACGCATCTCCTTTTGCAGCAGGTCCGGTTTTTCCCTGCAGTATGGCGCTTCCTCCGTTTGGCAGGCCCTTTGGGCACCCTTCCCCCGCGGCGGCGCGGGGGAAGGGCGCGGGCAAAGTTTATTATTGTTGATACAGCGCCTCGTCCAGCGCCTTGGCAAACTGTTCGGGGGTATAAACGCCATTCCAGAACTCGTTGATCAGGATGCGGAAGTTGTCAACGGGGCCGGGCTTGGCAAAGGAAAGGAGCCACTTGTCTCCGGGAGCGGCTTCCGCCAGCGCGGCGGCGTTGCGCTGCATATCGGTGACCTTGCTCTGGTCGATATCAAGGCCCAGATGCGGCACCATGGCGCGCTCGGCTTCCACATACTGCTTGGCGGCGTCCCTGCTCACCAGCCGCTTCATCAGCTCCACCACATATTCCTTTTTGCTGGGGTCATTGTATGCCGCGGCGCTGATGTATACCAGGTTGGTCAGGTCCTGCTCGGCGGAGGGCTTCTCGATCACGGTTTCCGGCGTAAGCGGGAAATCCAGGGGCACCAGGTCCGCCATGATTTCAGGCGTCAGGTTGCGGTCCACCTGGCTGGCGTTGGCCAGCAGCATGCCGGCAGTCCCCGTGTTCATGTATTTGGTAACGACCTGGTTGAAATCCAGCACGCTGGCATCTTCGGGCATATAGTGGGGCGCCACCTGGGCAAAGTATTCCAGCGCCTTGATGACTTCGGGCTGCTGGAAGGAGGCGTTGCCCCTAAGCAGCTCCAGGCCCATGGCATTGCCCACCACACGGTTGATGATGGCGTTGAACAGGCGGGAGGAGTCATCCAGCCCTTCCTTGGTATCCACGCACCAGGGGATGATGCCGTTGGCCTTGAGCTGTTCGCAGGCGTTGACCAGCGAGGCCCAGTCCGTGGGCAGGGGGATGCTGTATTGCTCAAAGACCTTCTTGTTTACCAAAAACTCTACATAGAAGCTCAGGCGGGGAATGCAGTAAACCTTTCCGTCCACCGTGGCGGTGCGCCACGCAAAATCCGGAAAGAGCCCCTCAAAGAAAGGATCTGTGCTGACAAGATCCGTCAGGTCCGCCAGGGCGCCCTTGGCGATATACTTGTCAACGCTCCATTTGGCTTCGGGCCGCCAGAAGGTGAACACATCCGGCGTGTTGTCGCCCATGATGTCGGTGTTGATCTTGGTGATCAAATCATTGCCCGGGCTTTCTTCCAGTTCAAGGGTCACGTTGGGGAAGTCCGCCTTGAACTGTTCAAGGATGTCGCCCAGTACGGAGCCTTTGGCATCCAGGGTCTGCGTGGCAAAGCGGATGGTTACCTTGTCCGCCGCCAAAGCGCTGGAGGCGCCCAGGAGCAGCGACAGGAACATGCAAAGCACGACAAATGACGCCAGCAACTTTTTCATGTGAAATCCCTCCGTAATATTTATTGAAGCACTGAGACACGGCAGGTTAACCCAGGCATAGATAAACCGCTGCAAAGGCCTGAAGCCTTTCCAGCTTTATCCGGACAGCTTTCCCTTCCTCTCCTTTCTTCCCGTTTTCCACCTGTATCGCGCCATCTTGCTTGAGTATCGAAAAAGAATCAAGTGCCACGCCCGGCAGCGTCACCTCTATATCCGTTACCGGCACCAGTTCCCTAACCGGCCGCAGCGCGGCGGACGTGGTATTGACAAAGGAGATCACCGCCTGCTTTTCCGTTCCCGCCCGGCGCATAAAATGCACATGGACGCTGGCGGGCGCGTTGGTTTCCAGGGACAGGGGTGCGCTTTTTACAAATGAAACGGCATTGCAGTACAGATCGAGGAAGTCCTCATGGCCATTGGTCCAGCACAGCTTGTCGGGCTGATTGGCAAAGTACACCACACGCCCCTTGCCAAACCGGTTGGCCACGGCGGTGGGATAATCGGTTTTCTCTTCCTGGATCCAGGCGTATTCCGGCGGCTGGTTGTAGATCAGGGGCACATAGCTCAAAACGGTATGGGCGCCGCTTCCCTCGGGGACCGTGCAAAGCAGCGTGGCGCCCTCGTTCATCACCATCCGCGTATTTTCCGCGTCCATGCCGTCAAGCAGGGGGTGCGTAAAATCCCGCACAAGCTGGTAACTGTCGGAGGAGGTATCCCGCGTCATGCCGGTAAAGCTTACGCCAAACAGGTCTCCAAGCCCGAAATCGTCCCGCCGGCGGCCCTTTTCATCGTACAGCGAGCTTTTGTAGGAGGCCACCAGCCCGCCGCCGTTTTCCACATACCGCCTGATCAGCGCCATCTGCTCCTGGGACAGATACGCGCCGTTGGGCAGGAGCAGCGCCTTGCAGGCGGCCAGCTTCTCATACGTCAGGTCAAGGTCCGGCAGGAAGGTATACTGGATATGCCTCTCCGTCAGCGCCCGCTCCACGCCCCTGATAAACACGCCGTACTCGTCCTTCGCCTCATCGTCGCTCCCCAGCGCGTCCCTAGAGGGTTTGGAATAATAGATCCCCACGTCGCACACCGGAAGCTGGCCCGCAAGGGAATCCTCGTTTTCTTTCAGATACCGGTAGGTTTCCTGTTCGATGCGGGCGTTGCGGCTGTCCACCGCCGCGCCGGGATGCTGGCCGTTGAACAGGCAGTTCCAGAAGCCGCCGCCCACGGACGCCGCTTCCCACAGCCAGATCCTGGTCTCCAAAGAAGGGGCTTTCACATAGCGCCATTTCGTGCCGTTGTTGCCGTAGAGCAAAACAGCCTGCTTATTGGGCGCTATGGCCTTGAGAAAGCGGATGGAGGATGCCGCGTAGGTCAGCGTGTCATACTTGCGGGAGGGGTTGGCGCAGCCGTCCAGGAAAGCCGGGCTTACCAGAAAATCAAAGTGTTCCTTGGCGTTGTACAGGTCGATGCCCGTCATCAGCGCGTTGGAGGAGTGGAACATGCCAAAAATTTCAGAGCAAAACGCCTTGTCCTCGCCGAAGCTTTTGACGGTGGCGCGCAGAAGGGCAATATGCCGGTCGGCGCATTGGGCTTTCCAGGCGCGGTACTCGTCAAACTGGGGGGACGCGTAATCGCCCCCCACGGGGATTTCCTTGCCCGTGTCCCTGCGGTACAGATTCCGGCAGGTCCTGCAATAGCAGGGGCCGATGCCAAAGCCCACGGCGTTTTCCCATACGCCGTCCACATCGTAACGGGACATCATTTCCCGGATAAAAGCCACGGCGTGTTCGTTGGGGTAAACGCCGTTATAGCAGGGGCGGTGGATGCGCGTCCAGCCGATATGGGGGCTGCCGTCGGGATTCTGCGCGAACCAGTCGGGCTTCTGTTCATACCGTGCGCTTTCCACGCCCCGGAAATCCACCCGCACCATCACGCGGATATCCTGCCCATGGGCTTCCCGGATAAGGTCGCCCAGCATATCCTGCCCATTTTGGAAGCTGTTGGGACGGCCAAGCGCCGTTTTGTTGTCAAAAAAATCAATGACGCCCCCCGCGTTGACGATGATGCAGTTGGCATCGATCTCCCTGAGATATTCCACCACGCCCTTTGCGTCATACCCGATGATATCGGTCTCCCGCAAAACGGTCTGCACCATACGCAATTGCCTTTGGTACCAGCGCTTTTCCGCCATCCTCATGCTCCTTCCATTACACGGGAATAATGTTGATGTTCTTGTCATGCAGCGTCTTCCATTCCGTCTTGCTGAACTCCTTGTCCGTGATGACCCCCGCGTACTGGCTCAGCGAGGAGATCAGTATCATCGCGGAGCTGTAGAACTTGCTGGAATCCACCATGACGTAGGTCTTTCCGGAAAGCTCTGCCGCCAGGCGCTTTAGGTGTGCCTTCTCCGCGTTGGGGGAGAAAGTGTCGAAGTTGTAATCGATGCAGGAGGCGCCCAGGAACGTTTTGGAGAACCGGAACTGCCGCAGAAACTGATCGCTGGCATGGCCGCTGACGCTGTTTGTGATGCCGTTCACCGTGCCCCCAACCACCGTCACCGGCGTTCCGCATTTGGCCAGAAGCGTTGCGGTATTCAAATCGCAGGTAACCACCGCCACATTCTTGCGCTCCTTGCCGATGAGTTTGGCAAGCTCCGCAATGGTGGTGCCGCTGTCCAGATAGACGGCGTCCTCCTCCTCGATCAGTTCCAGTGCTTTCCTGGCGATACGGGCCTTGATGTTCAGGTTTCTGTGGAGCTTTTCATCATATTCAATCTCCGGCACGATCAACTGCGGCAGCCGGGCGCCTCCATAGCAGCGCTCCAATTGTCCCTGGTTGCACAGATGATTGATGTCACGGCGGACGGTCATCAGGCTCACCTTCAGCTGTTGAGCCACATCCTCCACAGAAACAAACTTCTTCTCCTTGGCGATATTCAAGATATATTGCAAGCGTTCGTACTGCATAGCTCCTCCTTGCCGTTTCTCTTCTATCTATCGCACAGGTTCCTGCCGCCGCAGCATATGGATGTTTTGTTCGATTTGTTTGATTCTTTTGCATTATAGTATCACTATTGTTTATTGTCAATATATTTTTGTGCTTTTTTTATTAATTATAGTTCTCTTGAAACAAATTTGATCGATTTTGTTCGATTCTCTTTTGGTGACTGCGGACGCCGGGATGGAAAAACGGCCCCTGTCTGCATATCTGGCATTTATCCTATTTCCAATAGCATTAAGCATAGAAAAGCCCTCCTGCCTCAGGCTATCGACAAAGTGGCTATGCCACTTTGTCGAGGTCTTCCCTCGCTGCTACTTTCCGCCGGCTGCGCCATCGTGCGGCCGTTTGCTCGGGTAAGGTAGGAATTTCGAAAATATTCCTGCGAAAATCACCGCACATGCCGCTGATTTTCGATCTGCAATCGGAGGCTCCGTAACCCTGCCCCCGCCTGTGGCGGAATAGCCGGGGTGGAGGAGGCCGGCGAAACGAGCCATGCGAGCGGCAGCGAAGCAGGGCGACGATTGAGCC
>JAEWVC010000061.1 GCA_023459275.1 Bacillota bacterium
CCCCCCCCCCCCCCCCCCCCCCAATTTCCTGTCAATGCCGTTGTGCTGGAGAAGGGTATCTGCTATAATGAAACCACCTATGCGCGGGAGGCGAAGGATTTGCTGGAGACACCGGAATTCGGGCCGGACCGGGAGGCGGCGCTTTTGAGCCCGCTCCAACTGGCGTACATAGGCGACACCGTATGGGACCTGATGGTCCGCACAGGGCTTCTCCATACGGGGATGAACGTTCACAGCATGCATTGCGCCGCGGTTTCCAAGGTGAACGCCAGGGCTCAGGCGCAGGCATTATTGAAGCTGGACGGTTTACTGACGGCGGAGGAAATGGACTTGGTGCGCCGTGGGCGCAATGCTCACCCCCGCCATGGGGCGCCAAAGAACCAGGACCCGGCGTCCTATTGCCAGGCCACGGGGCTGGAGACACTGATCGGGTTTTTATACCTTGCCGGCCGGCATGAAAGGCTTCGGGAGTTGTACAGCCTTTGCCAGGCGGAAGCGGCATCCTGAGACGGGCATTCCCGAAGGAGGAAACACATGGCCCAAACCCATCTCAACGTGGCGCTGGTGCGCCACACCGCCGATATGCAGGAACTGGTGGCCCTGGGGGCGCGGCTATGCTATTCCCGCGCGGATGTGGGCACACTGCAAAAGCGGATCGAGGAAAAGGATCAAAGCGCCTTTATCCAGCGGCTGATGGATATGGGCCACGATTCGGTGATGGAGCATGCCTCCTTCACCTTCGCCGTGGAGGGAATTAGCCGAATTTGCCTGGCGCAGCTGACGCGCCACCGAATTGCCAGTTTCAGTGTGCAAAGCCAGCGGTATGTATCTTATGCCGGGGGCTTTTCCTACATCGTCCCGCCCCGTATTCGGGAGATGGGGGAGGAGGCCGTCCTGGAGTATGAGCGGCAGATGGGCCAGATGCAGGCCTGGTACGAAGGCTGGCAGGAAAAGCTTGGCCATGGGGAGCAAAGCAATGAGGATGCCCGGTTCGTGCTGCCGGGCGCCTGCGAGACAAGGCTCATCATGACCATGAACGTGCGGGAGCTTCACCATTTTTTCGCTTTGCGCATGTGCAACCGTGCCCAGTGGGAGATCCGCGCCATGGCGAGGGAGATGTACAGGCTGTGCCTTTCCGCGGCGCCGCTGCTGTTTGAGAAAGCCGGGCCAGGCTGTATCCGCGGTGCGTGCCCGGAAGGGGAAAAAACCTGCGGGAAAATGGCGCAGGTGCGCAGGGAGCATGAGGAAGTAGTGGCGGCAGCCCGCAGACAGGGCTGACCGCGTGCGTTGGAGCAAGGAGGATAAGCCCATGGCTTTTTACAAGGAGTTCCAGAAGGACAAAAAAAAGGACCGTGCCACCCGGGGCTCTTTTGAGGAGGAAGGTACCCGCTACAGACCGTCCGCAGGGGGCGATACGCCCCGGCGCTCGGGCAGGCCAGCCCCGGCAAGGCGCGGAGAAACCGCTTTGCCGGGTTCCGGAAAGACGTTTTTCCGTGCAAAGCCGGAAGGCGCGCCGGAGGAGAGAAAGACAAACTTCCATCCCGCGGGCGGGAGGCCCGCTTTCCGCCCACGCCCGGAAAAGCCGGCAGTGGAGCGCAAGCCCTTCGGCCGCCCGGCACCCGCCCGTGATCGTACGGAGGGGGAGCCGGCTTACAAGCGCTATGAGCACAAACCGGCGGCGCCCGTTTCCATTAAGCCGGCGGAAGAAGCCATCGACCCTTTGGAGAACCTTCTTTCCGGGCGCAACCCCATCAGGGAGGCTATCAAGAGCGGCCGTGATATTGAAAAGCTGCTGGTGGCCAAGGGGGACTTGAGCGGCTCCGCCAGGGAGATCGTTGCCATGGCCAGGGAAGCCCGCATCCCCGTGCAGGAAGTGGACAGGGTCCGGCTGGACGAAATCACGAAAAACCACCAGGGCATGCTGGCTTTTGCCTCCGCCTACCAATACGCCACCGTGGAAGAAATGCTGTCGGAGGCCCGGGAAAAGGGCGAAGCTCCCTTCGTGATCCTGCTGGACGGCATTACGGACCCCCACAACCTGGGGGCCATCATCCGCACCGCGGAGTGTGTGGGCGCCCACGGCGTCATCGTGCCCGAGCGCCGTTCCGTAGGGCTGACGCCCGCCGCGGTAAAGGCCTCCGCCGGCGCGGTGGAGCATGTGAAGGTGGCCAGGGTCACAAATCTTAATCGTACGCTGGAGGACCTGAAAAAGGCGGGTCTCTGGATCACCGCGGCCGTAACGGACGGGACAAACTATCAAAAGGCGGATCTTACGGGCCCGCTGGCGCTGGTGATCGGTTCGGAGGGCGAGGGCATCAGCCGCCTGGTGCTTGAAAACTGCGACCGGAAGGTGTCCTTACCCCTGAAAGGGAAAATCGGATCCCTGAACGCTTCCGTGGCGGCGGGCATCCTGATGTACGCTGTGCTTCAAAAAAGGAACGAAGGATAAATGATTTCTAAAGGGCAGGGAATGGGATGACGGAGCAAAACTACAGTATGCACAGGGATGAGGGCGATGTGCACAGCGCCGGAAAGGAAGACCGTTTTGCCTCCCTTACCGACGAAGAGGTCGTGACGCTGGCCCAGGAGGCCGACGGCACCGCCCTGGAATACCTGCTGAACAAGTACAAGAATTTTGTGAGGAGCAAGGCCCGCAGTTATTTTCTGATCGGCGCGGACCACGAGGACATCGTGCAGGAAGGCATGATCGGCCTATACAAGGCCATCCGCGACTTCAAGCATGACAAGCTGTCCTCTTTTCGCGCCTTCGCGGAGCTGTGCATCACCCGTCAGATTATCACGGCCATCAAAACTGCCACAAGGCAGAAGCATATCCCTCTCAACAGCTATGTCTCCCTGAACAAACCCCTGTACGATGAGGAGTCCGACCGGACGCTGCTGGACGTGATCATCGAAAGCCGGGCCACCAACCCGGAGGAGCTGCTTATCAGCCAGGAAGACCTGATGAGCATCAGGGACAAGATCGACGAGGTCCTTTCCAGCCTGGAGCAGGAGGTGCTTGCCGCTTACCTGGACGGGGAAAGCTATCAGGAAATCGCCGAAAACCTGGGCAGACACGTAAAATCAATTGACAATGCGCTGCAAAGGGTCAAGCGCAAGCTGGAAAAATTCCTGGAGGAGAACCATTAAGCGGGATGCGGCATTTTGCCGGCGGAGCAAGTATCTTTGGAAATGTTACGGTACGGGGCGCTTTCGCAAGCGGATATCGGGCCAGATTTGCTGGACGGCTTTTGCCGCCGCCAGAAGGTTATGCGTTGCTGGCGCAAGGAAGACGGCGGATGGCTGCTGCGGGATGTGCCTTTCACGGAGGATTGGGACCTAAGCGATCTGGCGCAGGTCCTCGCAGGCCTTGCCGCGGCCAAAGCCTTGGGTGGCGCAGTCGACGCGGCGTTTGAGGGAGACGCTGTCGTGGGATTTGCCGTGCTGGAGGGTGAATTGTTCGGCGGGGAGCTTCAATACCTGCAACTCTCGAGCCTTCACGTATCCCTGGAACACCGGGGCCATGGGATTGGAAAGACCCTGTTTATTCGGGCCTGTGACGAGGCCAGGGCCCGCGGTGCAAGGAAGCTGTACATCTCCGCCCACTCTTCTCAGGAGACCCAGGCCTTTTACCGGGCAATGGGCTGCGTGGAGGCGCTGGAGTACAATCAAAGGCTGGCGGCGGAAGAGCCCTGCGACTGTCAATTGGAATTTGTGCTGTAGGCGCTTTATGCTCAGGCGTTTTTTTGCATTTTCATTGTTGACAAAAAAGCGGAGACTCGTTACAATAAACTTTGACTGGCACGAGCTGTGCGGACATGCGGGTGTAGCTCAATGGTAGAGTTCTAGCTTCCCAAGCTAGCTACGTGGGTTCGATTCCCATCACCCGCTCCAACCGCAACACTCCGCCGCCGGGCAACAATAACAGCGTACCACGCACAACGAAGGAGGACTTTTCCCATGGCCAAGCAAAAGTTTGAACGCACGAAGCCGCACGTGAACATCGGCACCATCGGTCACGTAGACCACGGCAAGACGACGCTGACGGCGGCCATCACCATGGTGCTGGCCAAGCACGGCGGCGCG
>JAEWVC010000062.1 GCA_023459275.1 Bacillota bacterium
CCTCCATAGGGACCTTATGAAAAGCGGGGAAGCCTGCGTGTGCATGATACTATTTCCAAACATTATTTCGTCGTTGCGACGGTTCTTTTCGCGCGGAAGGTTTGTTTCCTTAAGGAAACCAAGTCGCGGCGCGACTGCCCGTTCAAATGTTTTGACCGGGCGCCGGCTGTGTCGCCTTCCGCTCAGCGTAGCGCGGCGTTGCCTCGCTCCGGTTCCTAGCCCTGCATCGAAAATCCCTCGCCGCCATGGACGAAATAATATTTTCCAATAGGATGAGTTGACCGGCTATCGAAAAGGAGGGCGTTCCATGAAACGGCTGTTTTCCATCCTGATGGCTTTTGCGCTTGTGTGCGCGCTGCTGCTGCCCGGGCCGGGGCTGGCGGAAAAAGCGCAGACGCTGAATTCCTGGGGATATCAATATGTGCTTAACGCGGACGGCACGGCTAAGATCACGGGGTACACCGGGGAGGAAACGTGGCTTAAGGTTCCGGGCACGGTGGACGGCCATCCCGTGACCGCCATCGGGGACCGGGCGTTTTCCGGGCTGGGTGATCTGGAAAACGTCACGCTGCCCGGGGGGCTTCTTACCGTGGGCGCCTACGCCTTCAGCAACTGTTACGGCATGTGGGCTGTCACGCTGCCGGAAGGAGTTGAAAGCATCGGCGAAGGCGCGTTTGCCTACTGCGCCTTCCTGCACGATGTTACGCTGCCCAAGGGGCCGACGGCTCTGGCTGATTTCACGTTTTACGACTGCGATTCCCTGACCCGCATCACGCTGCCGGAAGGGATCGCGGCCATCGGGGAATGGGCCTTCGGCGACTGCGGCGGCCTGGAGGAAATAGAGATTCCCGAAGGGCTTCAAAACGTTGGGAACCAGGCGTTTTACCATTGCGGCTCCCTGACGGAACTCACGCTGCCCCGGGGGGTTGTATCCGTGGGGGAGGAAGCGTTTGCCTACTGCGGGGAACTGAGCAGCCTCACGTTTCAGGAAGGGCTTGTTTCCCTGGGCAACCGCGCCTTCAGCAGCTGCGGGTCCCTATGGGAAGTGAACCTGCCCGCAAGCCTTGCACAAATCATGGGCAACCCCTTCCCGGGCAGCACGCCGGAGATCGGCTTTCCCGGCGGCAACCCCCGCTTTTCCGTTGCGGAGGGCGTGCTGTTTGACGAGATCAACCATCTGCTGATCACTTGCACGCCGTATGCTTCCGGGGAAAGCTATGCCGTGCCCGAAGGCATTGCGGGCATCAGCGAATACGCGTTTTCCGGCTGTGAGAACCTTGTGGAAATCACGCTGCCCGAAGGCCTTCAAACCATTGGGGAAGGCGCCTTCGATGGCTGCGAAAACCTGGCCTCCATCGTTCTGCCCGAAGGGCTGAAGGCCATCGGCAGCCAGGCCTTTGGAAACTGCGGGGCTTTGGAGGAAATCCGCCTGCCCGCAAGCCTTGCGGAGGTTTCGGGCAACCCCTTCCTGCTGTGCCCGGCAAAGCTTTCCGCGGCGTCAGGCAGCGAGGCCTATGCGGTCACGGAGGGCGTACTGTTTGACAGAAGGTCAAAAACGCTGGTGGCCTATCCCTATCAGGACCCGCGGGTAAGCTATCAGGTGCCCGCCGGGGTCTTAGCCATCGGCGATTCTGCGTTTTATGAATGCAGCGGTCTGGAGGATATTTCGCTGCCGGAGGGGCTGCTGGCCATTGGCGGGGACGCGTTTTACGGGTGCTACGGGCTATCTTCCGCCGTGCTGCCGGAAAGCCTTCAAACCATTGGCGACGAAGCGTTTATGGACTGCGGCCTTGCGAGCCTCACGCTGCCCAAGGGGCTTGCAAGCATTGGGAAAAGCGCCTTCAGCGGCTGCGACAGCATTGCTTCCGTTGCGGTGCCCGGAAAGATTGTGATGGTGGACGACTGGGCCTTTGCCGAATGCTACAGCCTGGCCTCCGTCACCCTGCCCGACGGGCTGAAAAGGATCGGCCACAACGCGTTTTTTGGCTGCGAAAACCTTTCCGGCGTAACGCTGCCCAAGGGGCTTGAAAGCATTGGCAGCCAGGCGTTTTACGGCTGCGAAAGCCTGTCGCCCCTTACCCTGCCCGAAGGGCTTGCCAGCATTTCTGGCGACGCCTTTGAGGCATGCGGCTATCTGGAGCTGATTGTGGCCCGGGGTTCCTACGCGGAAAGCTGGGCGGAGGAAAACGGCGCGGAGTACGACTACGATACCCCGCCCTACAGGCTTTCGCACTGAGGGCGCCGGAGGGGAATACAAACGACGAAGGGGAAAGGGAGGATTATTATGAAGCGGTTCCAGGCTGTGCTATTGGCGGTTTTGCTGGTGCTTGCCGCCTCGCCGCAGGCGCCCGCCCTGGCGCAGGAGGCGCGGGTGTACGCAAGCGGGGACTACCGCTATACCCTGAACGCGGACGGTACGGCGGTGGTCACCGGCTACACGGGGTTGGGCGGCGTGGCGCAGGTTCCCGGTACGCTGGACGGGCACCCCGTCACAGCCATTGGCAGTAACGCGTTTTATGGCTGCGATGGCCTGGCCTCCATTACCCTGCCTGATGGGCTGCAAAGCATCGGCGCTAGCGCGTTTGAAGCCTGCGGAAGCCTGGCCTCCATCACGCTGCCGGAGGGACTTCGGGAAATCGGCGACGACGCATTCTGGAACTGCACCGATTTGACAAGCCTCACGCTGCCCAAGGGGTTGCGGTCCATCGGCAACGGGGCATTTTTCGGCTGCTGCGACCTGGCTTCCATCACGCTGCCTGATGGGCTGCTGTCCATCGGCAATAACGCGTTCAACTTATGCGAAAGCCTGGCCTCCCTCACCCTGCCTGAAGGGCTGCTGTCCATTGGCGGGGGCGCGTTTTATGAATGCGGAAGCCTGGCCGCCCTCACGCTGCCGGAAAGCCTGACGTTCATTGGCGAGGAGGCCATCCAAAAATTCGATTTCGATGAAGATGATCTGGACCTCACCGTCACGGAAGGCTCCTACGCGGAAACCTGGGTGAAAGAAAACGGCTTTACATACGGCTACCCGGACGCGCCGGGCCGGCCGAACAACTGACCCTGGGAGGAACGGCAGGCACGCCGGCGGCTTACAAAAGAGAAAAGAAAGGGTTTCATGAAGCGGTTCCAGGCCGTTTTGTTGGCGGTTTCGCTGGCGCGGGTGCCCGGGAGATGGGGTGACGGGTGCCGCTTCTTCCCCGGCAGGCTGAAGGCCAAGGCGTAAAACAGGCCAGGCCCGGACGGCGGCGGAAATCTCCGCTCCCGAAGCGTCCAGGCCCGCCAAGAAGCGGCAGGGACGGCGGAATATACCGCCAACGAAATATAGCCCTGCCGGATATCAAGGATGCGGTTTTCTTGGGGGTTTGAGGGCCTCTTTTGCAAACATCGCCAACGAAATATAGCCCCTGCCGGATATCAAGGATGCGGTTTTCTTGGGGGTTTGGGGGCCTCTTTTGCAAAAGAAGCCCCGGCGTTTTCCCCCTCCCCGCCAATTGACGGTGGTGCCGGGGGATGGTATACTTTTGCCAGATACAGGAGGCCATGGCGCGGGGCCGTTTTTTTACACGGCGCATTTTTGGGCGGGGGAGGCGGGAGCATGGGGAAAAGGACCGCCGGGGCGGTGTGTAAGGCCGCTGCCTTTGGGGCGGCGGCTTTGCTGCTGCTTTTTTCGGCGCTGCCGCTGTATGCGCTGGCGGACGGGTTTCAAAGCGACCTGGACGGCATCGACCGGGCGCTGCAGTCGGTGCTGAAGCTGTACGTGTTCGACGCGGACGGGAACATGCTCTCCACGGGCAGCGGCTTTGTGGCCTTTGACAGCTATACCCTGGTGACCAACGCCCATGTGCTGAAAAATCCGGACATGGCGGGGGAAGCCGACCATATCACCGCCGTGAGCGACGCGGGGGTTTCGTACCCGGTGACCAAGGTGATCGCGGGGGACGCGCAAAAGGACATCGCGCTGCTGGAGTTTTTTGCGCCCACCGATGTAGCGCCCCTGGAGCTGGGCACCGGGCAGGGGCTGAAAAGGGCCGCGCCGGTGGTGGCCATCGGGAGCCCGGAGGGGATCCTCAACACGGTGTCCCTGGGCAACATCAGCGCTTTGTATGAGGACGGGGGCGTGCCCTACATCCAGTTTACGGCCTCCATTTCCCACGGGTCCAGCGGCGGCGCGCTGTTTGACAACGGGGGCAAGGTGATCGGGGTCACCAGCGGATCGCTGGAGGCCGGGCAGAACATGAACCTGGCCATCAACATCGGCGTGGTGACCGCCATGCACGGCGCTTACGGGAGCGGCCCGCGCCAGGGCCTGGCCGCCTTTTTGCAAGCTGGCGGCCTTGGGGGGCAGGCTTCCTCCTCCCTGGAGATTGCCGCGCCCACGGCCCCGCCCGCTACCCAGGCCCCCCTTGCCACCGTGCCCGTTTTGAACCTTGGCGCGGGGGACAGCCGGGTGCTGGACTATGCCGGGCTGTTTTCAAAAAGCGATGAAACGGCGCTTGAAAGCCGCATCGCCGGGATGGCGGCGGGCTCGGGGATGGATGCAGTGGTGGCCGCCTTCCCGGGGACGGGGGAGGATATTCAGGGCTTTGCCGAGCGTTTCTACCGGGACAACGGCTTTTCGGAAAGCGGGCTGCTGTTCCTGATCGACAGCGGCGCCGGCGCCTACTGCGTGTACACCTTTGGGGATGTGAGCGAGGCCCTTGGGGACAGCGGGACGGAGGCTTTGACCGGCGCGGCCATGCCGGACTTTCAAAACGGGCTGTTCGCCAAGGCCGCTTTGGCGGTGCTTGACAAGGCGGAAGCGCAGCTGCGGGCCGCCGGTGTTTTGACGGCGCAGGCGGCACCCACGCAAACGCCCGCGCCTACGGCGAAACCGGCGGCAAGGCCCACGGCAAGGATCACATCCATGCCTTTTATGCCGGATTACACCTTCCCGCCCGGCTTTTTGCCCGTTAACACGGCTGTGCCCACAGGCACGCCCGCGCCCACCGCAAGGCCCAGCGCCGCGCCCACGGATACGCCTACCGCCAGCCCGGCCCGGACGGCGGAGCCCGGCGGCCGGGGAGAGGCGTTTGTGCAGGTGGGCCTTACGGGCATGTGGGAAAAGAAAGGCGGCGGCTGGCTTGTGAACCCCACCGTGGTTAACGGCAGCAAGACGGAAACGGTGAAGGGGTTCACGGTGGCGTATCTGTGCGGGGACGAGGCCGGCCAGGCCGCTTACAGCAGCCTGACGGGCGGGATGTACGTAACCTTCACCTACGCCAAGACCCTGGGGCCCGGCGGGGCGGTTTTCCCCGGAGGGGCATATCTGGCCGGCTACGGGGACATAGCCTATGTCTACGCGGCGGTTACGGGCTATACGCTTAAAAGCGGGGAAACGGTAGATTATCCCAGGGAAGACTGGGTGTTCGGGGCCATGCGGGTCAAGGAGGAAGAAAGATGACAGGAATGCGGCGGGGGGTCACCGTGCTTTTATTGGCGGCGCTGATGCTGATGGTTTCGGCCGGGCTGGCGGAAAGCTTTCAAAGCAGCGTGGCGGAGGTGGAGGAAGCGGCCAAGTCGGTGCTGCTTTTGCGGGTGTACAACGAAAAGGACATGCTCATCGCCACGGGCAGCGGCTTTGTGGCCTTTGACAGCCGCACGCTGGTGACCAATTACCACGTGATGGAGGACGCGGCCTGGATCATGGCGGCCACGGACGACAGCAAGGAATTCCGCATTACCGAGGTGATTGCCGCCAACCGGGACAAGGACATCGCCCTGCTGGAATTTGAGCTGCCCACTACCATAACACCCCTTACGCTTAGCGAAGCCACCGCGGAGCTGCACAGGGCGCAGCCGGTGGTGGCCATCGGCAGCCCCATCGGCGTGAAAAATACCGTGTCCATGGGGAACATCAGCGCCATCTATGAGGAGGACGAGGTGCCCTACATCCAGTTCACGGCGCCCATCTCCCCCGGCTCCAGCGGCGGCGCGCTGTTTGACGACAGCGGTAAGGTGATCGGCATCACCTCCGCCACGTACATCGGCGGCCAGAACATGAACCTGGCCATCGACATCGCGGAGGTGCTCAAGCTTCAGGAGGAAGGCGGGAATGACCAGCGCCGCAGCTTTAAGGAATACCGGGATTCCATGAAGCTGAACGCCACCCCCACCCCCAAGCCCACCCTGGGGCCGCCCTGGTATGTGGAGACCACCGCCGCGCCCAACGGTGTGATGCTCTCCTGGTATGGGGATGACGACGCCAAGCATTACATTGTCTACCGCTCGGAATCCGTCTTCGAGGAGTTTGACAAGCTGGGCATGGTGGAGGATACGGTGTACCTGGACACCGCCGTGGTTCCCGGAAAAACCTATTACTACCAGGTGAAGAGCATGAACGACTGGGAGCTGTCGGCCCCCTCCAGCATCGCCAAGGTGCAGGTGCCCAGCGCCACCCCGGTGCCCACCGAGGCCCCGGAGATGACCCCCGCGCCGCAATTGGCGCCCGTTTCCAACATCCGCGTGGGCGCGAAGGAGGGTGCCGTGACCCTTGCCTGGGAGGATAAGGAGGGGTCGGACACCTACTACGTGTACCGGTCGGAAACCCAGCTGAATGGCTATGAGCTGATCGGCACCACCAAGGAAAAACAGTATGAGGACAGGGGAGCGGAAGCCGGGAAAACGTATTTCTACAAGATAAGGCGCGTTTGGGGCGCGCAGGCTTCCGGCGATTCCAGCACCGCCCGGGCCGCGGTGCCCACAGAAGCCCCGGACCCGCTGGGGGAATACAGCATCGGGTTTGGCGTGGGCAGCCTGATTGACAGGAAGGACGGCTACCCTTATGTGGACCTGCGCGTTGAAAACGGCAGCGGCTCCCAGACGGTGGACGAGGTGACCGTGGCCTACTACTGCACCGATATGTTTTTACAACCCATCCGCAGGTACGGGTATGACGCCTATTATCTTACGCAAACGTACCCCGTTACCATCCAGCCCGGCGGCCTGGCCTATACAGGATACCTTCATATGACGGGCTTCGCCCAGGCCAGGTACGTTTACGCGGCCATTATCAAATTCCACACTACCGACGGACAGACTACCGAGATCCCGGAGGAGGAGTGGGCGTTCAGCTATTGGGTGGTGGAGTAGGAAGGGCGGGTATGACCCCTCATCCGGCGCTGCGCGCCACCTTCCCCCAAGGGGGAAGGCAGATGGGGATTCCAAAGGGGCGCGCCCCTTTGGCGGGATTCCAGGGCAGGCGCTTGGGGGCTTCTTTTCGCAAGAAGCCCTCAGGCTATCGACAAAGTGGCATAGCCACTTTGTCGAAGTTTTCCCTCGCTGCTACTTTCCGCTGGCTGCGCCATCGTGCGGCCGTTTGCTCGGGCAAGGTAGGAATTTCTTCGAAATTCCTGCGAAAATCACCGCACATGTCGCTGATTTTCGATCTGCAATCGGAGGCTCCGTAACCCTGCCCCCGCCTGTGGCGGAATAGCCGGGGTGGAGGAGGCCGGCGAAACGAGCCATGCGAGCGGCAGCGAAGCAGGGCGACGATTGAGCC
>JAEWVC010000063.1 GCA_023459275.1 Bacillota bacterium
ATTATATTTCATATAAAAGTTTTTGAAGGGTGGGTACGGGAGGGGAAATTTTTTCAAAAATTTCCCCTCCCGCTATTCTTATCCTCCGCTGCCCTTCCGGCTTGTTTTTTGTCGCTTTTTTTGGTATGCTGGCGCTATGCAAAAACGCCTGGGGAGCCGGAGGGAGAAAGCATGCTGACCATCCTGCCTATGAATGAGGCGACGGCACCCTTATATAACCAGATCGACAACCGGTATCTGGTGGGGGAACTGGTAAGCGTCCGGGTCACGCGCTCGGGCTTTGCGCTGGAATATGTGCCTATGAACAAGGCGGAATGGCGGACGTATCCTCCGGACAGCCTGTTTACGGCGGGGGAACTGCTCAAGCGGAAGGATGCGGCCTGTTTTTTTGCTTTTCTGGACGGGCAACCTGTAGGACAGGCGGTGGCGGCCCGGCATTGGAACAACCTGGCCATGCTCTGGGATATCCGTGTGGATGCCCATGCGAGGCGCAAGGGCACCGGCCGGGCGCTGCTGGAGGCATGTGTAAGCTGGGCGCATCACCAAAACCTGAAGGGGCTGATGGCGGAGACCCAGGATGCCAACCCCGTAGCCTGCCAGTTTTATCAAAACTGCGGGTTTGTGCTGGGCGGTGTGGACAGGATGCTGTATTCGGCCACGCCTGAGCAAATGCAAAAGCCGCCGGCCATGCGGGACTGCGCGCTGTTTTTTTACTTGCTGTTCGACTGAAAATAGAGGAATGGAATATTATGCGTCTGCAAAAATATCTGGCCCAATGCGGCGTTGCTTCCCGCCGGGCGGCGGAGGGGATGATTACCGAAGGCCGCGTTGCGGTCAACGGCGTTGTTGTTACGCAGATGGGCATGCTGGTAGCGCCGGGGGATGAGGTGGCCGTGGACGGCGCCGCCGTCACCCCGGAGGAGGAAAAGCATTACCTTTTGTATCACAAGCCCATGGGGGAAGTGACTACCGCCTCCGATCCCGAAGGCCGGGCCACGGTGCTGGACAAGTTTCGGGAGTATCCCGTGCGTCTGTATCCGGTGGGCAGGCTGGATTACGACAGCGAGGGGCTGCTGCTGCTGACCAACGACGGGGAACTGACGCAGAGGCTGCTGCACCCCAGCCGGGAGGTTCAAAAGGTGTATCTGGCGAAGGTGTCCAACCGCCTGGCGCCGGAGACCGCCAGACGCCTTGCGGAGGGTGTGCTTCTGAATGGCCGGAAGACCGCACCGGCCAAGGTTCGTATATTGAAGGAGGACACGTTTTCCACTAATGTATTGGTATCCATTCATGAGGGGCGCAACCGGCAGGTCCGCCGCATGTTCGAGGCGGTGGGCCATCAGGTGGTGCTTCTGCGCAGGGTGCAGTTCGGCCCCGTGAAGCTGGGAGACGTGCAAAGGGGCCAATGGCGCCACCTGACGCCGGAGGAAGTGCGCCAACTGAAAGGGCTGTAAGGGAACGGCGCACCGGAAGGGATCGACAGAATGGCGTATGTGCTGAAAAGCGCCAGGCAGCTTGCCGCCGACTGCCATAGGAGCGTTCTTTCCCAGGGCGGCAGGGTGATAGACGCCACCATGGGCAACGGGCATGACACGTGCGAACTGGCCAGGCTGGCGGGAGAATACGGAAGGGTGATCGCTTTTGACGTGCAGCCTGAGGCTCTTGCAAGCACCGCGGCCCGGCTTCGCGGCGAGGGGCTTCTTGACCGGTGTGAGCTCTATTTGAAAGGTCACGAGCATGTACTGGACATTGTAAAGGAGCCTGTGCACCTGGCGGTGTTCAATCTGGGCTGGCTGCCCGGCGGGGATAAAACCGTCACCACCCTGTGGGAGACGACCAAAGCCGGCATCGGGGGCTGTATGGAGCTGCTGCTGCCCGGCGGGGTTGTTACCGTCTGCGCCTACCCCGGCCATGAGGAGGGCGGAAGGGAACTTCAGGAATTGATTTCCTGGCTGGCTTCCTACCCGCCGCAGCGGTTCAATGTTCTCCATCAGCGGTTTCTCAACGCCGGACCCGGCGCGCCGGAATGCTTTATTCTTCAAAAACAGTAACGCCGTATAGCCGCCTTTCCGGGCGGCTTTTGCGTGTTCAAATTTGTTAAAAGAAAAACAGGCAAAGTACAGAGACCGGCAGGAAATAGGGGGAGATTGTAGAATTAAAGAAATTGGGGAAGGATTTGAACCTTTTCTGTTTCACCCCGGGAAACGGGGTTTAAGGAAAAACCATGGGAGGAAGACGCAATGAGCAGTACCCAGGGTGTTCAGCAGGTGCTGGAAAAGAAGCAGGACATCATCAAGGGGGACGCGGAGCGTGTGGAAAAGCAGCGGGCAGCCGGGAAGCTGACGGCCCGTGAGCGCATCGCAAAGCTTGTGGACCAGGGCAGCTTTGTGGAGATGGACACACTCGCTTCCCGGGGCGGGGAGGGCGCCGGTGTGGTGACGGGTTATGGCACCGTGCGGGAACGCCCTGTTTATCTGTTTGCCCAGGATTTCACCGTACATGGCGGCGCCATGGGCGAAGCCCAGGCGGCAAAGATCGTAAAGGTATTGGACCTGGCGCTGAAGACGGGCGCGCCGGTGGTTGCCCTTTGCGACAGCGCGGGCGCGCTTCTGAGCGAAGGAGCCAAGGCTATGGAGGCGTATGCGAAGGTGTATGCCAAACTGGCGCGCTTAAGCGGCGTGTGCCCGACAATCGCACTGGTGCTTGGCCCCTGTGCCGGCGGCGCGGCGATCATCGCCCGCATGGCGGACATCAGCATCATGGCCAAGGATGTGGGCGAACTGATGCTGTATGGGCCTCAGGTGGTCAGCGCATTGACCGGCAAGGAATATACGGCCAAAACACTGGGTGGGGCGGATGTGCTGGCTGCTCAGGGCGTTGTTTCCCTGGTGGCCGAAAACGAGAGTGCCGCCTTGAAGCTGGCAGGCGATGTGCTGGATCTGCTGCCGGGCTGCAATGCCGAGGATGCGCCCATCGTGGATACCGACGACCTGAACCGCCTGATGCCCGAGGTGGACCCCGCCGATGCCGGGGCGCTGCTGGCAGCTCTCCTGGACGGCGGCAGCTATATAGAATTTCACACGGGGTACGCCAAGGCCGTTCGCGTGGCGCTGGGCCGCTTGGGTGGCCGCACGGTGGGCGTGGTTTGCGGAAACGCCTCGCATAACGAAGGCCGGCTTTGCCAGGGCGCTTGCAGAAAAGCCGCCAGGTTTGTCCGCTTCTGCGATTGTTTCAGTTTGCCGGTGGTGAGCCTGATCAATACCGCCGGGCTGAAGATGGTGGAACCGGAGGACCAGGGGCAGCTTATGACGGCTGCGGGGCAGCTTTTGTATGCCTATGCGGAAGCTACTTGCCCCAAAGTCTCTGTGGTGGTGGGCAATGCCATCGGCCCGGGCTACGTGGCTATGGGCGGGAAAGCCAACGCCGATATGGCTTATGGCTGGCCCGGCACCGTGATTTCCGCGCTGTCGCCGGAGGCGGCGGTGCAGGTGCTGTACACAAAGGAACTGAAGGAGAGCAAGGAGCCGCCTTTGGAGGCCCGGGCGAAGCTTACGGCTGAATATGCGGCCAACGTTGCCGACGGCGTGCAAGCCGCGAAGGACGGCATTCTGGACGACGTCATCGAGCCGAATCAGACGCGCAAATTCCTGATCGCGTCTTTGGAAATGCTATCCTCGAAGCGGGATTCCAACCCGCCCAAAAAACACGGCAACCTGCCGTTGTAAGGGGGGAAAGGGAACATGGATATACTGCTTTACGGGTTGTCGATCGCATTGATCGGCATGGGCATCGTCTTTGTGGGCCTGCTTTTTCTGATTTTTTGTATCTCGCTGATCAAAAAGGTTGGCGGAATTGAATTCCGGAAAAAGAAGAAGCAGGCACAGGCTCCTGCACCTGTGGAAATGGCGGAACCGGCTCCTGCGGAAGCTGTGCCGGAGGAGCCCGCGGCGGATGACGGCGCGCTTATCGCCGTGCTGTCCGCGGCCATCGCCGCCGTATGGGATGCGGAGCAGGGCTTTGTGGTGCGCAGGGTGCGCAGGATCCATACAAGCCCGGCCTGGGAGAAGGCCGGCCGCGAGGAACAGGTATACAGCCGCATATAAACTGAATAATACGAGGAGGATATCCCAATGCGTAAGTTCATGATCACCGTCAATGGCGCTTCCTATGAGGTGGAAGTCGAAGAAATCGCCGCCGGTGCGGCTGCCCCCGCCGCGGCTCCCGTTCCTGCCCCCGCGCCCAAGCCCGTTCCCGCCGCCGCGCCTGCTCCTGTGAAGGCGGCGGCTCCCGCGCCCAAGGCCGCCCCAGTGGCCGTGGCCGGCGGCTCCGCCGTGAAGGCGCCCATGCCCGGCAACATCCTGGACGTGAAGGTGAAGGCCGGCGACGCGGTAAAGAAGGGCAGCGTTTTGCTGATCCTGGAAGCCATGAAGATGGAAAACGAAATTATGGCCCCGGCCGACGGTACGGTGGCCCAGGTGGTCGTTTCCAAGGGTGCCAGCGTGAACGCGGGCGATACGCTTGTGGTACTGGCGTGATGGAATGACAGGAAAGCGAGCTGATGACCCATGGAATCTTTGAACATCCTGGAAGCCTTGAAGGATCTGGCGACAACCTCGGGTATCTCGCAGCTGTTGCAGGATCCCAAGCCGCTGATCATGATCCTTATTTCCTGTATTTTGATGTATCTGGCCATTGTGAAAAAGTTTGAGCCGCTCCTGCTCTTGCCCATCTCCTTTGGCATGCTGCTGGCCAACCTGCCCCTGGCAGACCTGATGGGGCAGCCGACCTACCAGTATTTTGCCGAGGCCGTGCATAACGGCAAGACGGGCATTGAGGTCACCATGCCGGACGGCACCGTGATGTACCAATACCTGAAATCCTCCGGCGGCCTTTTGTACTATCTGTACCAGGGCGTGAAGCTGGGTATTTATCCCCCGCTGATCTTCCTGGGTGTTGGCGCCATGACGGACTTCGGGCCCCTGATCGCCAATCCCAAATCCCTGCTGCTGGGTGCGGCGGCGCAGCTTGGCATCTTCTTTACCTTTATCGGCGCGCTTTTGATCGGGAAATTGCTGCCTCCTGGCTTTTCTCCCGCGGAGGCCGCTTCCATCGGGATCATCGGTGGCGCGGACGGCCCCACCGCCATCTACTTGACGGGCAAACTGGCACCTCATTTGCTGGGACCCATCGCTGTGGCTGCCTACAGCTACATGGCACTGGTGCCGGTGATCCAGCCGCCCATCATGAAGGCTTTGACCACCAAGAAGGAACGCATGGTGGTTATGGAGCAGCTCCGCCCCGTGAGCAAGCGGGAAAAGATCATTTTCCCCATTGCCGTGGCCATCATCGTTTCCCTGCTGCTGCCCGCGGCCGCGCCGCTCATCGGCATGCTGATGCTGGGAAACCTCTTTAGGGAAACCTTTGTGGTGGACCGCCTGAACAAGACCGCACAAAACGAACTGATGAACATCGTCACCATTTTCCTGGGCGTTACCGTTGGCGCCACCGCCAATGCGGAGACATTCTTGAACACGCAAACCCTTGGCATCATTGTGCTGGGCGTTATTGCTTTCATGGTTGGCACCGCTGGCGGCGTTCTGCTGGGCAAGCTGATGTACAAAGTCACCGGGGGCAAGGTGAACCCTTTGATTGGCTCCGCCGGCGTATCCGCCGTGCCAATGGCGGCCCGTGTCTCCCAGGTGGTGGGCCAGAAGGAAAACCCCAGCAATTTCCTCCTGATGCATGCCATGGGCCCAAATGTGGCTGGCGTCATCGGCTCGGCCATCGCGGCGGGTGTGCTTCTGAGCATATTCGGCGCACACTGACCCTAAAACCTTATCGGACCTACATCCAGTAAAGGAGAAACGCATTATGCCGAAAGTGCAAATAACGGATACCATCCTGCGGGACGCGCACCAATCTCAGGCCGCCACCCGCATGAAGACCAGCGAAATGCTTCCCGCCTGCGACATGCTGGACAAGGTGGGCTACTTTTCCCTGGAGTGCTGGGGCGGCGCCACCTTTGACGCCAGCCTCCGGTTCCTAAACGAAGACCCTTGGGAGCGGCTTCGCAAGCTCCGCAAGGCACTGCCCAACACCAAGCTGCAAATGCTGCTGCGCGGCCAGAACATTCTGGGTTACCGCCACTATTCCGACGATGTGGTGGATTATTTTGTCAAAAAGACGCTGGAAAACGGCATCGACATCATCCGCACCTTTGACGCGCTGAACGATTTGCGCAATATGGAAACAGCGGTCAAGGCCACGAAAAAGTATGGCGGCATTGCCGAGGTAGCCATGAGCTACACCATCTCCCCGGTGCATACCGAGGATTACTTTGTCAAGCTGGCCGAAGATATTGAGAAGATGGGCGCGGATATCATTTGCGTCAAGGACATGGCGAACCTGCTTTTGCCCTACAGCGCCTATTCCCTTATCAAACGGCTGAAGGCCGCCACCAAGCTGCCCATCGTGATGCACACCCACAACACCACCGGCACCGGCGATATGACGCTTTTGAAGGCCGTGGAGGCCGGCGTGGACGTGGTGGACACCGCCTTGTCTCCCTTGGGCAACGGTACCGCCCAGCCGGCCACCGAAGCGCTGGTAGCCACCCTGAAGGACACGGAATATGACACGGGTCTGGACCTGAACCTTTTGAGCGACCTGGCCACTTACTTCCGCGGCGTAGCCGACCGCCTGACCAAGGACGGCTGGCGTGATCCCGCCCGCGTTTTGAGCGTGGACGTTAATACCCTGCGCTACCAGGTGCCCGGCGGCATGCTCTCCAACCTTATCGGCCAGCTCAAGCAGGCCAACGCTATGGATAAGTACTACGATGTGCTGGCGGAGATCCCGAGGGTCCGCAAGGACTGCGGCTATCCGCCCCTGGTGACGCCTACCAGCCAGATTGTAGGCACACAGGCCGTGATGAATATCCTGTCCGGCGAACGGTACAAGATGGTCAGCAAGGAGACGAAGGGCCTTTTCCGCGGCGAATATGGCCGCCTGCCCGCTCCTGTGGATGAGCAGATACGCAAAAAGGTGATCGGAGACGAACCTGTGATCACCCACCGCCCTGCCGACGACATCCCGCCCGAACTGGATAAACTGCGCGATGAGATTCGCGAGTATTACCAGCAGGAGGAGGATGTGCTGTCCTACGCGCTGTTCCCGCCGGTGGCGATCAAGTTCTTCCAGTACCGCCAGGCGCAGCAGTTGGGTATCGACAGCACCATGCTGGACAAAAAAGACATGACCATGGCCGTGTAACCGGCCAAAACGATTTGCCGTGAAGGCTTCCCGGCGAAGATTCCCCATGGGAAGTTTTCGGGGTGAAGCACGGGGAGGGAGTTTTAACAAATTCCCTCCCCGCTATTTCCATAAACAAACCCTTGATTTTTTCCATACGGGCTTGTATTTGTGGGGACGGCATTGTATAATATCAAAGATGCCAATCAATAAACGATAGGTTTTCAATGCAAAACAAGGAGGCTGCCCCTTATGAACCGTTTCCTTTCCGCTTGTCTTCTCATGCTGGCCCTGCTGGCGGTGATTTGCCTGCCCGCTTTGGCACAACCGACAGAAACGGCCGGCCTGTCAGAAACGGTCGCCGGGGTAGTGGAATCAAGCCCGAGTCCCGCTTTGGAGGCAAGCGTAAGCCCGGCCGTAGAGCTAAGCCCCACGGCGACCGTTGCGTCTGTTGCCGCGGCATCCGCCAATGTTAGCTTTGCCGATGCCATTCTGGTAGTGATCCAGATACTCATCGTATTTTCCTCTTTGGTTATGATCGTCACCGTGCTGATGCAAAGCGGCCAGACCCAGGGGTTGGGTGCTATTGCCGGCGGTGCGGAGACCTTTTTCGGCAAGAACAAAGCCCGCTCCGTAGAGGGCAAGCTGGCGACGCTGACCAAGATTTCAGCAGGCCTGTTTGTGGTGATGGCGCTGTTGATGGTTATTCTTTCTTAAAACGGTACATGTCAAAAGGCCGTCCGGATTTTCTCCGGACGGCCTTTTCTGATAGAATCAGTTCAATCTGCCTTCGATGAGCTTCGACAAGCGGTAAACGTCCGTGTCCATTTCGTATTGGTCCTCGCCCTCGATCATCACCCGCACCAGGGGCTCCGTGCCGCTGGCCCGTACCAAGATCCTGCCCCGGCCTTCGTACTTGCTTTCCAGCGCGCGGATGGCGGCAAGGATTTCCCCGTCCTTGTCAAAATCGTATTTGTGCTGGTCGGAGACCTGGGCGGCATATTGGGACTGAGGCAGCACCTGCATGGCCTTGGAAAGGCGTCCCAGGCTCTGCTTTGTCTTGACCATCACCGTCATGAGCTGGATGGCGGTGATCAGCCCGTCTCCCGTGGTGTTGTGATCCAGGAAGATGACATGGCCGCTCTGCTCACCGCCCAGGGAGTAGCCTTCCGCCAGCATCCTTTCCAGCACATAGCGGTCGCCGACTTTGGTTTTTACATTTTGGATGCCGTGCTTTTTCAGCGCGATATCCAGGCCCATGTTGCTCATAACGGTGGTGACAAGGGTGTTGTTTTTCAGCTTGCCCTGTTCCTTCATATGCAGAGCGCAGATACACATCACCTGGTCGCCATTGACGATTTGACCGCGCTCATCCGCGGCGATAAGTCTGTCCGCATCCCCGTCAAAAGCCAAACCGATATCGGCCCCCAGTTCCCGAACCAGCTCACATAACCGCTCGGGATGGGTGGAGCCGCAGTTTTCGTTGATATTGGTGCCGTCCGGCTCGTGGTAGTATACGGATACGGTGCCGCCCAGCTCCCTAAGAGCCATGGGAGCAACCTGGTAGGCGGCGCCCTGGGCGCAATCCACAACGATATGCAGCCCATCCAGACGCTCGCTGGTGGTCTCCTTTACAAAGTCCACATAGCGGCGCTGGGCGTTTACCTGCCTTACCCTGCGCCCGATCCTTACACCTGTGGGCAGTGCCATGGTGGGATCGCCGTTTTGCAGGATGCTTTCGATCCTGTCCTCCATCTCATCCGGCAGCTTGCAGCCGTTGCGGTCGAAAAACTTGATGCCGTTGTACTCCATCGTATTGTGGGAGGCGGAGATCACTACTCCCGCGTCCGCACCGTAATACCTTGTGAGGTAGGCAATGCCGGGAGTGGGCAGCACATCCACCAGAACGGCCCTGGCTCCCACTGAGCAAATACCCGCCACCAATGCGGACTCCAGCATTTCGCCGCTTAAGCGCGTATCCCTGCCCACCAGCAGCGTAGGACGGTGGACGTTGCTCCCTAATACAAATGCCCCGGCCTGGCCCAGCCGGAAGGCCAGGTCGCATGTCAGGTCAGCGTTGGCGATCCCGCGGACACCGTCGGTTCCGAACAACCTTGCCATATGTTCCTCCTCGTTGCCCTTATGCCCAGTAGATGGGCCCGGCTTCCTGGAAAATCAGCACTTGCTTGAGGAAAACAATGGCTTTTTCCAGGCCCTCCATCGGGCTCATGAGGCTGTCCTCATGCTCGATGGAGATCACGTCGTCGTAGCCGTGCATCCGAAGCGCACTCAAGATATCCTTCCATACGCCGTAATCATGGCCGTAGCCCACGGTGCGGAAAATCCAGCTCCTTTCCGCCTCGGCGCCATAATGACGCAGATCCAGCACGCCGTTTTGGGCGGTATTGTATGCGTCGATCTTTGTATCCTTGGCATGAAAGAAATAAATGGCTTCCCCAAGGACACGGATGGCGGCCACCGGGTCAATCCCCTGCCAGAACAGGTGGCTGGGGTCAAGATTGGCGCCTAAAATAGGGCCTACCGCTTCCCTTAGGCGGAGCAGCGTCGCCGGATTGTACACGCAGAAGCCCGGATGCATCTCGAAAGCGATCTTTTGGATGCCGTGCTCCGCGGCCCAGGCCGCTGTCTTTTTCCAGTAGGGGATCAGCACTTCGTTCCATTGATACGCAAGGATATGCGCGTAGTCCTCCGGCCAGGAGCAGGTGACCCAGTTGGGTGTCCTGTCTTGGGGGCCGCCGCCGGGGCAGCCGCTGAAGGTGATGATCCTTGTAATCCCAAGCTTTTGGGCCAGGAGCACGGCATTTTCGAAATCGGCTTGAAACCCGGCGGCGATAGCCGGATCCGGGTGAATGGCATTCCCATGTACGGAAAGGGCTGGCAATGTGATACCGTACTTGCTTAAAGTGGCTTGGAACGCTTCCAGCTTTTTGGGGTCCGCAAGCAATTGAGCCGGATCGCAATGCGCTTTTCCGGGATATCCCCCGCAGCCCATTTCAAGATGGGAAACGCCGTTGCCTTTCAGGAATTTGCAGGTGTCCTCCAAGGAAAAACTTGCCAGAACGGGGCTGAATACGGAAAGTTTCATATGTATGATACCTCCTGCTGCTTTGACCGCGATAGCATTTTACGTAGGCACTCAGATTAGTATACCTTGTTTTGGCAGCGGAGGCAAGGCCGGGCAGGCAAAAATGCGGCCCGCCATATTCAGGCGAACCGCATTCAGGCCGTCAAAATAGTGCCTATTTTGACGGCGGCCCAGAGAAAGTGAAAGTTCACTTTCTCTGGATCGCACTTTTCACCTGCGGACTCTGGCCGCGGGCGGTGAAAAGTGTAAGGAATGCTTGCTTCGCAAGCGCCCCGCGCGCCCGGCAAAGCCGGGCGAAACGATTTCAATTGAAGGGGTTTCACCCCTTCAATGCATCCCCGGGAACTGGCCAGACTTTGTTGATAGTTTAAATGCAGCCCGCCATATTCAGGCGAACCGCATTCCTGTAAACAAATCCCCCGGCAATGCCGGGGGACAAAGAAGCTTAAGCTATGCGAGGACCTTCTTTTGCATAAACGGAGAGCGGTCCAGCCTGCCGCAAAGAAAAGACAAAAGGGGGTCGGGAAATGGAAGACAACAAGCGTTTAGCACATACGAAATGGAACGGCAAATATCATCTTGTGCTTGCACCCAAGCATCGAAGGAAAATCGTATACAGGCAGTTGAGAGAAGAAATAGGGGAGACATGGAGGGAATTGTGTACTTGGAAAGGGATGCAAAATTTTATCTATGCGCCGCCCCATACATATCCCGGTGAAAGGGCGGCTTGTCCCCGTATACGGCCCGCAACATAATTCCTTTTATTTTCCGTACGTCTCCTTGATGCTGAAGGACCTGCCCCAAATGTAATAGGTGATGATAATTTCCCGCATAGCGTCACTATCCCTTTTGGTAAGGATCGTGCCGGTGATATCCCCGCGGCTGCGGGAGGAGAGGGATTTAGGTGACGTATCCCCCATTTGCAGCACATCCTTGTCCGTGGGCACGATCTGGACTTCGATCATATCGGCAGTGAGAAGGCTGTCGTTGCGGAGCCGGACTGTATACGTATAGAAGGCATAATCGGCGGAATCCCCCAAAGGATCATCCTGAAACACAGTCCCCAGCACCGTGCCGTTATCCAGCCGGCGCTTGAGATCATTAAAGGTGGCCTGCTGGCTTTGAGCTTCATGGGCCTGGGCGCCCAGCGCCTCCACCGTAATCTGGGCGGTGGCGTACAGATACCCTACCCCGGCCACCGCTGCCAGCAGCAATACCACCATGAACCATGCCACATATTTCACGGCCGTCTTCCCCTTTATACCGTTTGAATCACATTCCGGACAGGATGCGGGCCATCTCCTCAATCATCTCCGCATCCTTCAGGCGGAAATGGAATTCCACCCGGCGGGACTGATCCATGTTGACGCTGCCATCCGCATTATAGACGGGGTTGGAGTAGCTTTTGCCCTTGGCGGTAAGGATCTCCCGCAGGTATGCCCGCTGCTCGTCCGTCAGCCCGGTCATTTCAAGGCAATACTTGGCTACCGTCAGCGCCCGCTGCTGGGAAAGCTCCAGGTTCATCAGGTATTCGCCCTGGGTGTCCGTATGGCCTTCGATGACGATCTCGCCCAGATAATCCTTGTATTCTGGCCTCAAAAGCACGCTCAGGTATACAGGGATGAACTGGTTGAGCAGCGCCTTGCCGCTGTCCTTGATGGTGCTCTGGGCGGTGTCGAAAAATACGGCGCTGTCCAAAACGATGTCACCTGTGGCCCTGTCCACCGTGGCCCGCAAATTGGCCTGGCTCAAAGCGGTGCTCAGTTCCTGGATGATCTTTGTGCGGACGCCGATGAGATCATCAATTTTTACCTGCTGGGCATCCAGCGCCTCCCGCTGGCTGTTGAGCAGCACCGTGGCGGCATCCAGGCGGTTTTGCTGATCTCCAAGCTTCAGCTGCGCCTCCGCCAGTTCCTCCGCCTTGGCAGAGAGTTCCGCCTTGGCCGTCTCCAACAGTTGCTGCTGCTGGGCAAGAGTCAGCTGCTGCGATTCCAGCTGCCCCTGCTGCATTTGCAGCGACGCCTGGGCGTCAAGGAGCGCCTCCTCCTGGTTTTTGAGGGTTTGCTGCTGCAAAAGGAGCTGCTGGTTTTGATCCTCCAGCTGTATCTTCTGCTTATCCACTTCCACAGTTCTGGTTTGAAGCATGTAAATGCTGCTTACCAGCGTCAGGATAAACACCAGCAAAAGCGCCGCCATCATGTCGGAATAGGAAATCCAGGTGGCGCCCTTATCGTGGCGGCCCGGCCCCCTGGATGTGCGGGTGCGGGTGGAGATCATGTTCAAGCCCCCTCCGCCAGTACGGCCGGCGCCTCATCCTTCTTGCCCTTCTCCTTGGAGGCGGGCTCCTTGCCGGCAGGTTTTCCCACAGCCTTGGCAATGTCGCTCACCGCCTGCTGCAGCTGGGAAAGCGCGCCCACATACAGGTCCACCTGCTGGCCGTACCTGTCCGCATTCTTGCGCAGGCTTTCAGGCATTTTGTTTACGGTGGCGCCAATCTCGCCCAAGGTGCCGTTCAGGGTGTCGATGAGGCCGTGCATATTTTCATCAAACATTCCCAGCGCCCTTGCCAGGCCCTCGGAAATGTTCTCCACAAAGGAAGTATAGCTTCCGGCCAGCATCCTGCTGCCCTCCTGCATTTCCTCCGTGGCCCGCTTCATGCCTTCCGATGTTTCCTTGGCCTGGCCGCTGACGCCGGTCAAAATCCGGTCGCTCCAGGTGACATACTCCTGAAGGCTGCCTTGGAGCACGCCCTGGTATTCCTGCAGCTTGCCCAGGTAGGCGGCCTGGTGTTCCGAAGCCATATGCATGTTGCTAAGCAAACCTTCCGCCCGCTTGGCAAACTCCGCATCCTCCTGCTGCGCCTTCTGCATGGAGGCCACATAGGATTCGAACCTTTCCATGATCTCCTGGGAGACGCGGGCCAACTGGGTAACCTCCTGCACGATGGCTTGGGAGGCGGCCATGGACCGTTCCAGGTGATCCTTTGAGACAATCTGGGATTGATTGATGGCCGCAATGGTCTGCCCCAGCTTCAGGAACTGGCCGCCCAAGGAAGCGTTCATTTCCTCAATAAAGGCGCCCACAATCTGCTGCACGCCTTCGATCTGCTCCCTGGTCGCCCCTACGATGAAGTTGTCCATGGCTACCGTGACGGGCTGCATCGCCCGGCCGATAGCCATCTCCATACTGCCGGCCAGCCGGCCGCTCATCTCGTCCACAGTCCTGTTCAGCAGCACGTTTCTGTCCTGCCCCTGGCAGATCAACTGCACATCGCTGTCCAGCGGCCGCTGCATGGCGATCAGATTGAAAGTTTCAGTAAAATCATCCAGCGCTTTGTAGGCGCCGCCTACCGCCACACGGTGCAGGATGTTAAAGCCAATGGAGCAGGCGATGCCCGCCACCGATGTTGCGAAGGCGAAGCGCATGCCGGAAATCATGGCGGGGATTCCATCCATAATCTGCTCGGGGCTCATGGCTTTCAGCCCGGAAAGACCCTGCATCAGGCCCATAAACGTGCCCAGGATCCCCAGAGACGTCAGCAGGCTTGGGATCAACTCCGCCAGCTGAGCATGCCCGGGCCGGTGCACGGCCGTTTCATCGTTGATGTACTCCTCCACGCTGCAGGGAAGCCCGCGGGCATCCAACTGTTCGGCATTCAGCAAAAACCGCTGCCAGGGGGATTGCAGCGCCTTACCCAAAAACCTGGACTCCTGCCAGGCCGGCCGCTGCCCTGCCTCCCCCATCTCCAGCCGGTGGGCCGCCCGGTGCAGCCTGCGTGCACTCCGCCACACGGGCACCAGGCATTTGAACAAGCCTACAAGGATTACGCAGGCGATGACAAAATAAACCAGCGCATTTAAAAGGTTGGGCAGAATCATGCCCAATATGGCATTCAGCACTTCCACGTTCTCATTTCACCGCCGCTCTTCGTTATTTCCATGTGCCATTGCACCGCACATGCCATAGGAAATTCTGTTCCATTGGACTCCATCTGTTATGGGAAAAATCGTCCTTCCTATTGTACCGTACATGTCAAAAAAATGCAATAAGACGGAAACATAACCGTCATCATTAATGTAACGCACCGGAAAGAGGATTCCCTGCATTTGCCGTCAAAAACAATTTACCCGCTTTTCTAAGGAAAATGTTCCGTTTTTTTACAAGGCTATGCGTTTGCACAGCTTGGCCCCCCATTGCTTTCACTTATGAAAGGGTATATAATTATTTTGTTTATGGCATATGGTACATATGCCGCCTATGCCGCACTTAATCATATGAAAGTGCATGCCTGCGCGCATGCAGGGGAGGATCCGTTATGCCCAAATCCAATGCCGCGAACAACGGACTGACTGACAGCATTGCCCAAAATCTTTTTGCCGCGCTTCCTATTTTTCGCAAGCGTCTTTTGCATATGGATGTGATCCAGCGGGAGTACAATATCCCTTTATCCCACGTTCAAGTGCTGGCTATGCTCAATGATAACGGTTCTATGTCCGTAAGCGAAATCTCCCGCCGCCTTGGCATCGCCAAGCCGAATATCACGCCGCTGGTGGACAGGTTGACGGAATCGCATTTAGCCGACCGCCAGCGTGACCCCGGCGACCGCCGCGTGGTGAATATCGTCATCCGCCCGGAGGGTGTGGAAAAGCTGAGCGCAATCCGCGGAACGATACTTGGCCAGGTGACCCATTGGGCTGAAAACCTCTCCACCGCAGACCTGAAGGAATTGAACAAAAGCCTTGCCTCCATCACCCGCATCCTTGGGTCCATCAACCGGTAACCCGGCAGTTTTTCAACGACATCCAATGCGATGCATCAATTTCTGATCCTGGTACGTTTCTTACAATGATTGGAATGTTCTGGTATTTTGATATCCCATATGTTAGGAGGTTTGCACCCCATGAAGCGCAGATTGACCGTGTCCCTCTTGCTCTTTGCGGCCTTGGCCGCGCTATGCCTTACGGCTCTGGCGCAGGAAAGCGAGCTTGCCATCACCTCCATCTCCGGTTATGAGGACGGCTTTGTAGTGGCTGTCTCCGGCCTTGACCGTGGCGAGCCTGACGGCATCCCAAGCAGCCTTGCTCTTCTCTATGCCCCAAAGCCCGCGGGTGATGCGGAAGCAACCAACCTGACAGGGATGGAAGGCTTTATGCGAGTCCCCGTACAGCTCCCGCTGCAAAACCAGGAGGGCTTCGCGGTTCAGGGGCTTTCGTTGTCTCCTGGCAGCGTTTATGCCATTCAGTTGGAGGCCGCCTACGGAAGCGATCCCACGTTGATCCCATCGGGTGTGGTTCTGGCGGAAGCGGTCCAGGGATTGATCCCCACAGCGCCGGAAAGCATCGCCTTTACCCATAAGGCGGAGGCGGTTTTCGAGGGGCAAACGCTGTCGCTTCCCATGGGCATTACGCCTTTAAGCTCTGGAAAAGCGTATTTGACTTTTTCCAGCAGCAACAAAAAGGTGGCCACAGTGGATGAAAAGGGTGTGGTGACAGGCGTCCTGAAGGGCAAGGCCACCATCACCGCCAGCGGCGTGAACACGGCGGGCAAAACCATCAAGGCCACCGTCACCGTTACAGTGAACCGCGCTGTTACGAGCATAGCGCTGAACAAAACGGAAACGCTGCTGGCTGTTGGCAAACGTTTTCTGCTGAAAGCTGCTTTGGCCCCGGCAAGCGCCAGCAGCCGCGCTGTAACCTATGCTTCCGATAATGAGGCCATCGCCACCGTGGACAAAAACGGTTACGTGAAGGGCATCTCCGCCGGCGAATGCACGATCACCGCCGCCAGCCAAAGCAACCCGGAGGTAACCGCCGCCTGCAAGGTCACCGTAATCATCCCCGTTTCTAAAATAAAGCTGGATGCGGGTGAGCGCAAGGTATATGTCGGACAGACCCTGCCAGTGACCATTACCTTCACTCCCGAAAATGCCTCTATCCAGTCCGCAGCCTTCAAGAGCGGCGCAACAAAATACCTGACAGTGGATGGGAATGGCATCGTCACGGGCGTGGCGAAGGGTTCCGCCACCGTCACCGCCACGGCCACCGACGGCAGCGGCGCGAAGGCTGCGATCAAAATCACCGTGCTGCAGCAGCCTACGGCCATTGCCTTCAAAAACCCGCCCGCCATCGTCTACGTGGGCACGGACCAGAAGCTTACCGCCGTCGTATCCCCCAGCAACACCAACGACAAATCCCTTCTTTGGTCATCGGGTGACGAATCCATTGCCACCGTTAACAAAAACGGTGTCGTTACGCCCTTGTATCCCGGGCAGGTAACCATCACAGCAACAGCCGCGGATTTCCCGGGGGTCAGCGCCAGCTGCACGCTGACCGTAAACCAGCCGGTAGAGGAAATCGTGCTCAGCGAAACGAAGCTGAACATCCTTGTGAACACCACTGCCCAATTGACCTATGAAATCCTGCCCGACTACACCACCGACAAGAGCGTCGTCTGGCTCAGCAGCAAGCCTTCTGTTGCGTCCGTGGATGAAAACGGACTGGTTACCGCCCACAAGCGCGGCACGGCAGCCATCACCGTCTCCAGCATGGATGGCAGCAAAAAAGCGGCTAAGGCCACCGTCAATGTGATCCAGCCTCTGTACGGCATGGCGCTGGAAAAGACGGAATTCCGGGTAGGCCGGGGAAATACCGCTTCCCTGACCGCGGTGCTTGATCCCAAGGATGCTTCCAATACCAAGGTCACCTGGAGTTCCAGCGATTCCAACATTGCAAGGGTTTCCGGGTCCAGCATCACCGCCAAGGTAACCGGGATCGCGTGGGGCGACGCTGTGATCACCGCTGTAACAGATGAGGGCGGCTACACCGACAACGCCACTGTGCATGTAGGAGATTACGACAAGGCGCTGGATATCGTGGCCCTGGTTCTGGTTCCCCAGCCGGGCGGCGGCTACAAACCCTTCTTCCAGATCCGGAACTTGAGCAACATGGAGATCACTCACGTTAACCTCATGATCAAAGGATACGGCTTGGATGGCTTTTCCCTGTACATGGGCAGCGGCCATCCCTACGTCTACGGCGAATATGCCGGTACGCTTTCTCCCGGGCAGTTCAGCGAGGACTCCGGTTTCTACTATGAGATTCCTGGAAATTACGACGGCATTGAGCGGGTTGAGGTAGCCATCAGAAGCTATACCACCTCCGATGGTGTGGAATGGGATGTGTTCCTTACCGACAGCAGCTGGTGGGCATACTCCACGCCGGCGTATATCGCCAATCATCCGGAAGAATAGACCCTCAGCCACCAAGCTTACCTCCTTACGATCCGCTTTGCCGGCAAGGGCAAAGTGTGTTTTCCGGTCCACGATGGTTACAATTTTGAAGGTGTTCAGTCTGCCGGCCAGGGTACCGGCTTCCCAATGGCCAATCCGCGAGCGGTCTTCTGTTTCTTCTTAACCCACGGTTAACGGTTATGTGCATAGTGACCCATGGGGTGCCGCCTCCTTTATGGTTGTCTCGCAACTACCATATAAGGGCGCCTCTCCCTGGGTCACTTCCCTTTTTTGCCGTTCATCCGGTTGTTGCACTTGCGGTGTACATTCGCCACAAAAAGCCCTCTTCCCGAATATTATCATAACCATTCCCGCCTTGTGCCCAGATTGCGCAAAATTCCTGTATGTGATATGATGATCCCGGGTATGCTGTATAGGACGGCATGCCGGGAAGAAGGCAAATAAAAGTGGAACAAACCGGCGAAGTCATTGAAGTAAATAAGGGTACGCTGACCATCAGGTTCGACCGGCCGGAGGCGTGCCAGCACTGCAACGCGTGCAACGGTGAAAAGCATCAGGCATTGATAGAAATCCCCGGGCAGGCGGAGGTGGGGGACCGCGTTACGGTGAGCATGCCGGAGGGGCAGGTGGCCAAGGCGTCGCTGATGGCGTACGCCATCCCCTTGGCGGGGCTGGTGCTGGGCCTTTTTCTTGGCTGGGCGCTGGGGGGCGAGATCCCCGCGCTCCTGGGGGCCGCCGTTGGCTTGGGCCTCAGCCTTGTAGTGCTCAGGCTGAACGAAAAAAGGCTGCGCAGGGATGCAAATTGGACGCCCCAGCTTACATCCGTGGAAAAGCGGGGAAAGTAGCATGTTCCGAGCCGCTTTTTGGTGCGCGGTATCGCCCGCTCCTGCATTTTGCAGCCCAAAACAGGGACAAACAGGGAAATATTGCGATTCGTCCAAAAAAATGATCGAAATTTCGCTGGACGCAGCGCCTTTTTCAACGGATTATCACTGGTAAGCGGAAATGAATTGTGATATAATGAACTGAATGCATGGGAGCCGTTGGCTGCCCCTTGGGGCGGTCGGTATGTGTGGATGATACGGAGCGTTCGCTGCCCTTGCCGCCGTCATGCGGAAGGGGTTGGAACATCTCCGTTATATAGAACATAGGAAAACGGTAAATAGGGGTCCGGCAAAAATGGGCCGCCGTGCAGCGTTGCCGGCGATGCGTTTTTGCGTACTTTTCCCAATTCAAAAGTTAGAATGAAGTATTTTGGAAACCAGGAAAGGAGGTTTCTTGTGGTATCAAAAAGCAGACTGCGGATCATACCGCTGGGCGGCGTGGATGGCATTGGCAAAAACATCACCGCCTTTGAGTATGAGGATGATATCATTGTTGTGGACTGTGGGTCCATGTTTCCCAAAGAAGACATGCTGGGGATTGATTTGGTGATCCCCGACGTGAGTTACCTTGTAGGGAAAAAAGAATCTGTGCGGGGGTTTGTGATCACCCATGGGCACGAGGACCATATCGGCGCTGTGCCATATGTCCTAAAGCAGGTGCCGGCTCCCCTGTACGGTACGCGCCTGACCATGGCGCTGGTAGAAATGAAGCTCAAGGAGCACCGGGTGCCCAATGTGCAGCTCAACGTGGTGCAGCCCAGGGACGTGATCCAGCTGGGCAAGTTTTCGGTGCGTTTCATCAAGGTGAGCCACTCCATCGCCGGGGCGACGGCGCTGGCCATCACCTGCCCGGCAGGCACGGTGGTTGTGTCCGGCGACTTCAAGATCGATTATACCCCCATTGACGGGGAGGTGACCGATCTGCCCTCCTTCGCCGAGATCGGCGACAGGGGCGTGCTGGCCTTCATGTGCGAGTCCACCAACGTGGAGCGGCCGGGCTACACCATGTCCGAGCGCAAGATCGGCGAAACGTTTTTCCGGCTGTTTGAAAAGGCCCAGGGGCGCATCCTGGTGGCGATGTTCGCCAGCAACATCCACCGCATCCAGATGATGATCGACAATGCCGTGCGCTTCGGGCGCAAGGTGTGTTTCATCGGCCGGAGCATGATCAGCGTGACCCGGGTGGCCATGCAGATTGGCGAAATGTCCATTCCGGAGGGGTATCTGGTGGAGATGGACGACGTGGACACCGTTCCCGACGACCAGCTTCTTATTGTCACCACCGGCAGCCAGGGCGAGGCGATGAGCGGCCTGACGCGCATGGCCTTCAACGAGCACCGCAAATTGCAGATCCGGCCCACCGACATGGTGATCATCTCCGCTACGCCCATCCCCGGCAACGAAAAAAACGTGGCAAGGGTCATCAACCAGCTCTACCGCTGCGGGGCGGAGGTCATCTATTCCGCTTTGGAGGCGGTGCACGTTTCCGGCCATGCCTGCCAGGAGGAATTGAAGCTTCTGCACGTATTGGTGCGGCCCAAGTATTTCATCCCCATCCACGGCGAGTACCGCATGCTCTGGCAGCACGCGGAGCTGGCCGAATCCCTGGGTATGAGCCGCAAAAACATTGTGATCCCGGAGATGGGCCAGGTGATTGAGATGAACGAAAGCAGCCTGGCCATCGCTGAGACGGTGCCTACCGGCGGCGTGCTGGTGGACGGCCTTGGCATCGGCGACGTGGGCAACGTCGTGCTTCGGGACCGCAAGCATCTAAGCCAGGACGGGCTGATCATCATCGTCATGGCCATCGACCGCGACCGGGGCGCTTTGGTGTCCGGCCCGGATATCATCAGCCGGGGCTTTGTGTACGTCCGGGAGAACGAGGACATCATTGAGACCACCCGCGACCTGGTTAGGAGCATCATCACCTCCTACGGCAAGATCGAGGGCAGCGACTGGCTCCCCATGAAGAACCGCATCAAGGATGAGCTGCACCGCTATATCTATGAAAAGATCAAGCGCAACCCCATGGTGCTGCCCATCATTGTGGAGATCTGACAGTTTTTCAAAAAGTCCTTTGTGCGGCCCCAACCCACTGTCTGGGCTGGGGTCAAATCCTTTTATACGGGTGCAATCTTTCACGCATCCTGTCCGTTGTATCAGGGAGGGGAAAGCCCATGCAATACGCAAAGGCTGAGGCGCTGGCCCGGGAGATCCGGGAGAGCGAGGAATATCAAACCTTCGCAAGGCTGAAGGAAACCGTTTTGGCGGATGAAACCAACAAAACGCTTTTGAAGGAATACAAGAAGATGCAGACGCGGCTTCAAATGGCCGTCGTTGCGGGCTCGGGCGGTCAGGAGGAGGAAATACAGCGCTTTTCCCGGCTTTCGGCGCTGTTGCTTGCCAACCAGGAGGTGGCTGCCTATCTGCTGGCGGAGATGCGGCTTCAGCAGATGCTGGGCGATATCTTCAAGATCCTGACGGATGCCTCCGGGCTGGATTTTCCTGTGCCGGGCCTTGAGTAGGCAATTGGAAGGAGGCGCGACTTGTGAAAAAGCGCGTGCCTAAAAAAGATTACACCCACCAGTCGCTTCGGGACGAACGGGAATACGGCCTGTACTGGTACAGCGGCCTGTGGCATCTTATGCGGCCGCTGCTTGTCATTGTGGGATCCATGATCGTGGTGGTGGGCCTGATCGTTACGGGTTGGAATTGGGTCTATGGCCATTTTCTCGCGCCAATGGACACGGGCAGTACCGAGGCTGTCACCTTTGTGGTGGAGAGCGGCAACAGCCTGACCCGGGTAGCCAACAACCTGGAAAGTCAAAAGCTGGTGCGCAACAGCACCATTTTCAAATATTACTGCGATTTTATCGGCCTTGGCCAAAAGATACAGGCCGGGGAATACCAGCTTACCCGCGCCATGACCATGGATCAGATCGCCAACCAGCTTACCACGGGCGATGGCAAGCCTATCACCGCCACCATCACCGTCATTCCCGGCTGGACCGTGGAGGATATTGCCAATAAGCTGTTTACGGACGGCGTCATCAAGGACAAGGAGGACTTTTTGGCCCTTTGCCGCACCGGCGAGAGCTTCAGCGACTATTACTACATCAGCGATGTATTGGCGACCCCTAACGTGGGCAGGCGCAAATATGTGCTGGAGGGGTATCTTTCCCCCAACACTTACGAAGTGTATACCGACGCTTCCAACACGGACATCATCAAGAAGCTGTTGTCCCAAACGGAGGTGGCCTTCCCAGCCGCCTCCCACGAGCGGGCGGAGCAGCTTAACATGACCATGGACCAGGTGTTGACCATGGCCTCCATGATCGAGAAGGAGGCCAAGGAGGCCGACTTCGCGAAGGTATCCGCCGTGTTCCACAACCGCCTGCAGCAAAACATGAAACTGGGCAGCGACGTGACCATCCACTACATCACCGGCGTCCGCCGCATGGCGCTGAGCAGCGACGACCTGAACATCAACTCCCCCTATAACACCTACAAGTATTCCGGGCTGCCCTTGGGGCCCATCTGCAGCCCGTCCCCCGCGGCCATCCTGGCGGCGCTGTATCCTGACGAGACTTTCGTGGCTGAAAAGTACCTGTATTTCTGCAGCAAGGACCCCAATACGGGGGAACTGCACTTCTCCAAGACCCTGGAGGAGCACAACCAGGCGGTGGAAATCTACGCGCCCTTGTGGAAGGCCTTTGACGAAAGCCGGGGGCTGACGCAGTGACGCTTCAAAAAGGCGTGCGCCTTCCGGAACTGCTGGCCCCCGCTGGCGGAATGAACCAATTGCGGGCCGCGCTGCATTTCGGCGCGGACGCCGTGTACGGCGGGCTGCAAAAATACGGCCTGCGGGCGTTTGCCGGAAATTTTTCGTTTGAAAGCCTTCGGGAGGCTGTGTCGCTGTGCCATGGGAGCGGCAAGAAATTCTACCTGACGCTGAATATCTATCCCTTTGATGAGGATCTGAACGGGCTTGAGGAGGCCGGGCGGCTGGCGCTGGATGCGGGCGTGGACGCCGCCATCGTCAGCGATCTTGGGGCCGTTCTGGCGCTTCGGGAAGCGGTGCCCGGCCTGCCCATCCATATCAGCACCCAGGCCAATACCCTCAACAGCCGGGCGGCTTCCTTCTGGTACGGCTTGGGTGCCCAAAGGGTCATCCTGGCCAGGGAAATCAAGCTCGAGCAGATCGCATATATGCGCGCCCATACCCCGCCCGGCCTGGAGCTGGAGGCATTCGTCCACGGCGCGGCCTGCATGGCCTATTCCGGCCGCTGCCTTTTGAGCAATTATCTTGCCGGGCGCGGCGGTAACCAGGGTGCCTGCGCCCAATCCTGCCGCTGGAAATACCATGTGGTGGAAGAAAAGCGGCCCGGAGAATATTTTCCTGTGTGCGAGGATGAAAACGGCACGTACCTCTTTTCCGCCCAGGACCTGAACGCCCTGGCGCTTTTACCGCGGCTGGCCGCATGCGGCGTTTCCTCCCTGAAGATCGAAGGGCGGATGAAAACGGAGTATTATGTGGCAACGGTGGTCTCCGCCTACCGCCGGGGGCTTGATGCCCTGGGGGAGGGGGAGGAGGCCTTTTTGGCAAAACTTCCCGAACTTAAACGGGAGCTGCAAAAGGCCAGCCACCGGCAAAGCAATACGGGTTTTTTCCTGGGAAGGCCGGAGCCCTGCGGCGGCGCGGGCGGCGTATCCCAAACCATGGAATATGTGGGCCGGGTGCTTAAAGGCGCCCAGGCGGGGAAAGAAACCGCGGTGGAACTCAAAAACCGCTTTTATATGGGCGATGCTCTGGAAGTGCTGACTCCCGCGGGAAGCTTTGCTTATATTCCCGAAAGGATCATTGTAAAGGATACCGGGGAAACTGTTCAAACCCACGGCGTGGCCGGCACACAGCTTATGCTGGCCTTTCCGTTCCCCGTTATGGAGGGGGATATTTTGCGGGGGCCGGCCAGGAACCATGCTGCGGAACCGGACGGCAGATGATGCCGGGCCTCTTTGCGCGCTGCCGCGGACCTTCCCGAAAACCTTTCTGATACCGACAATTTGAAGAGCCCTGCCCGGTATTCGGAACCAAATCCTCCCCATGGGCATAGAATAGCCCATAAGGAGGATTTGCTCCATGATCGACGCGCTGCTTTTCGTGATCGTCAAGGAATGCCTGTTTCTCCTGGGGTATATCGCCGGCCGGTCCAGCTATCCCAAACCTCTGACAAAAGAAGAGGAAACGGCGTGCCTCATCGCCATGCAAGAGGGGGATGAAGCCGCCCGCCGCAAGCTGATCGAACACAATATGCGCCTGGTGGTGCACGTGGCCCGCAAGTATACCGTGCCCGGATGCACCCAGGAGGACCTTACCCACATCGGGGCCATGGGACTGATCAAGGCCATCGAGACCTACCGCCTGGGCAGCGG
>JAEWVC010000064.1 GCA_023459275.1 Bacillota bacterium
GGGCGCAAAGAGGGCGCAGCGGAATTTTTTACAAAAAATCCCCCCCCCCGCACCTCACCCCAAAAACTTCTTATTTATATAAGGATATACATTCAAATAACCAGAAAATGTAAGCACATCGATATATATCCTATTTCTCACATTCCACAAATTGGGATTCTCAAGGGATGAATCCCTTGAGCGGGGTCCAGGGGCGGAGCTCCTGGAAAGCCTCACCCCAGCGCCTGTATTTGATTCCAGATACGTTCGTCCACCGGGATGCCGTTCTGCAGGTTCTTTTCCCTGGCCTCCTGCATCCGCTGGCCGGGGTACACGATGCGGCCGGTATGCTCGTCCTTCTTCGAGGCCAGCAGATAGTCCACCGCGTCGTCGGCGATCTTTTCGGAAAGCTCCCCTGGCGCGATGGCCCTATAGTTGATGGCGATGAACATCTGGGACAGGCCGTGCTCGTCGCCTAACAGCCTTCCAACACCCAGGGTGGTATTCCCCAATGCCATGCACCCGGCGAACAGGTCCAGCAGGAAGGAAAGCCCCGCGCCCTTCCAATACCCGGTGGGCAGGATGCGCCTGGATTCCAGCACCTTTTCGGGGTCGCGGGTCAGGTTCCCCTCCGTGTCAAAACCCGCGTCGATGGGCATCTGTTTTCCGCTGAGCTGCGCCAATTCCAGCGCGCCGTAGGAAAACTGGGAAGCGGCCATATCCAGCAGCACATGCCCCTTTTCCCTGGGGATGGCCAGCACCAGCGGATTGTTGCCCAGCCGCGGGTCCACGGCGCCCCAGGTGGGCATGTTGGGGATGGTGTTGGAAAAGCACACGGCGGCCATCCCGGCCTCGCAGGCCTGGTAGCCATAGGTAGCGGCCCGCATCCAATGGTTGGTGTTCCGCATGGCCACCAGGCCGATGCCGTGCTCTTTGGCCAGGGCGATGGCATGATCCATGGCGATGGATGCGTTGATAACCCCCAGGCCAAGGTTGCCGTCCATGCTTTCCAGCGCACCGAAGCGGCTGACCACATAGGGGTCCGCCTCCGGATGGACGATACCCCCGTCCATGTTGCGGATCAGCCGCGGAAAGCGGTTGATTCCGTGGCTGTACACACCCTCCAGGGAATTGCGGGCCATCTCGTGGGCCACCTTGTGCGCTTTGGCTTGCGGGCACTTCCGGGTGAGGAGCACGCGCTCAAGCTCATCCCGCACCTTTTCAAAAGGAATGTAAAGCATATATCCTCCTTATGGTGTGTCAGCATGGGCCGGCGCCCTGCAAAGGGCAAACCGGTTCCGTACAAAGGTCAGTACGCCTTCATTTTGCAGCCTGCCCAGCTCGCTGGACATGGCGCTCCTGTCCACGCACAGATAATCCGCCAGTTCCTGGCGGTTGAATGGGATGTCGAAGGTGAGGCTCCCCGCCTTGTTGGCCTGGCCGTTGAGATACGCCAGCAGCTTGTCCCTGGTGCTGCGCTTTGTCAGCACCTCCATCTTTTCAGTAAGCAGCATGTTCTTTTGGGCCAGGATCGTCATCATGTTCTCCACCAGCCTCGCATGGAACATGCAGCAGCGGGAGCAAGTGCCCGTAAGGTGGCTTCCCTCCAGCAGCAGCACATCGCTCTCCACGGCGGAAATCACCGTCACGGGCATAGAAGCCGCCTTCGCCAGGGAAAACGCCTCGGCAAACAATTCCCCCGGCCCGGCCTGTGCAAGGATCGCCCGGTTCCCCAGAAGATCCTCCCGCGTAATGCGCACATTGCCCGCAAGCACCACGCCCACATACCTTGCCTCGTCTCCCGCAAGGAGGACCGTCTCATTTTTTGCATACTTCCGGCGGCGTGCAGACAGGCAACGGAGCAAACTGTCAAGATCTGCAACTGAAATCCCCCGAAACAAGGGCGTGCCCGTCAAAAAATCTGCATTTTTCTCCATTCCGCCCTCCTCGCGTTGTAAAAACAACCGACCATACCGCGTCAGTATACTACAATATCCCCGTAACCGCAAGAAGGGAGCGAAAAACATGCTTCGCCCAATGATCCGCATTGATGAAGAAAAATGCAACGGCTGCGGCGCCTGCGTCACAGCCTGCCACGAGGGGGCCATTGCCCTGGAAGATGGCAAGGCAAAACTGATCCGGGACGATTTTTGCGACGGCTTGGGCAATTGCCTTCCCACCTGTCCCACCGGCGCCATCACCATTACGCAGCGGGAAGCGGTGCCCTATGATGCGGCGGCGGTCAAGGCCCGCCTGCAGGCGAAGGTGCCGGAAGCCTCCGGCGGCGGCTGTCCCGGCAGCAGGGCACAAGCCTTTGCAAAGACGCCCGCAGGCCAGCCCGCTGTTTCCGCAGCGCCCCAGCAAAGCGAGCTTGCGCAATGGCCTGTGCAACTGAAGCTGGTGCCCGCCAACGCGCCGTACTTTCACAACGCAAAGCTGCTTATCGCGGCGGACTGCACAGCCTTCGCCTGCGGCGATTTCCATCAAAGATTCATGAAGGGCCATGTAACCGTCATCGGCTGCCCCAAGCTGGACGATGTGGACTATACCCAAAAACTGACGGATATCCTGGCAAATAACGACATTCAAAGTATCAAAATCGTGCGTATGGAGGTCCCCTGCTGCGGAGGGCTCACACATATGGTGCGCGAAGCGCTGAAAAACAGCGGAAAGTGGATCCCTTGGCAGGTCGTAGTGCTTTCTACAGACGGAAAGGTGCTTTCGGAATAGGAGGATAATCATGGCAAACTATATCAAAAACATCATTCATGAGGAACCTGTGAACCTGGCCAAGCAGGTGGCGGTACTCCCCGGCCAGGTGGTCAGCAGAACCCTTGCCCAGAACGCGGCGCTGAGCCTGACGCTTTTTGCCTTTGACAAGGGCGAGGAGATCAGCACCCATGCCTCCCACGGGGATGCCCTTGTGCATGTGCTGGAAGGCGAAGGAACGTTCACCGTGGATGGAGAGGCCCATGCGGTAAAGGCCGGAGAGGCACTGGTGATGCCGGCCGGCAAGCCCCACGCGGTGTTTGCGTCCCAGGCCTTCAAAATGCTGCTCACCGTTATCTTCCCGCTTGAGACCGGAAAGGAAGGATAAACCATGAGCCGTGAAATCAACAACAGCGAATACAGGCAAAAAATGATCCGTGCCCTGCTGGCCCAGCTGCATGCCGGAACGTCCGCGGAGGAAGTAAAGGCCCAGTTCCAGGCCGCCTTTGACGGCGTATCTGCCCAGGAGATCGCCCAGGCGGAAAACGAACTTGTGGCGGGCGGACTTGATCCCGCGGAAATCCGAAAGCTTTGCGACATCCACGCCTCGGTGTTCGAGGGGTCCGTGGAAGAAATTCACCGTCAGGAGGACCCGGCGCAGATTCCCGGCCACCCCGTCCACACGCTGAAGGCGGAAAACCAGGCGCTGACGGAGCTGATGGAAACGGTTATCAGGCCCCGGCTTGAAGCGTACCGCAAGGACGCGAATCCCGGCAGCCTGCGCGCGCTGAAGGAGGCTTTCGTGCCTTTGCAGCAGCTTCACATCCACTACCTTCGCAAGGAAAACGTGCTCTTCCCCTATCTGGAAAAGCACGGGATCACCGCGCCGCCCAAGGTGATGTGGGGCGTGGACGATGACATCCGCGCCCTGGCCAAGGAAGCCGTGCTGCTGCTGTCCGCCCCGGATAGTGGCAGCCAAGGCGTCATCAACGCGGTGGAGAGCACCATCCGGAAGGCTTCGGAGATGATCTTCAAGGAGGAAAATATCTTGCTGCCCATGCTGATGGAAACACTAACGGAGGAAGAATGGGCAAAAATTGCCGCTGACAGCGTGGAGATTGGCTTTTGCCTTATTCCACCGCCGCCCGCCTTTGCGCCCACGCAGACGCCCCGGGCAGCCCAGCCTGTGCAGGCGGATATCCCCGCACCGGCCGTCGTTTTGCCCACCGGGCAGCTTCAGCCCGGCGAGCTTTCCGCCATGCTAAATGCCCTGCCTGTCGATATCACCTTTGTGGACAGGGAGGATACGGTGAAATACTTCTCCCAGGGCCGGGAACGCATCTTTCCCCGCACAGCGTCCGTCATCGGCCGCAAGGTGGTCAACTGCCATCCCCCGGCCAGCGTGCACATTGTGGAAGGGATACTGGCCGATTTCAAGGCCGGCAGAAAGGATCACGAGGATTTCTGGCTTCCTCTCCATGGGAGATACATCCTCATCCGCTACTATGCGGTGCGCAGCCCGGCGGGCGAATACCTGGGCACCCTGGAGGTGACACAGGATATCGCGCCCATTCAGGCCATCACCGGGGAAAAGCGGCTGGTATCCAATCCGTAACCAAGCCGCCATCCGTACTGCTTATTTCTTATCTTAATATATTTAATATGCCATGCGCGAACAGGCACTTTCCGCTTGTGCACGCATGGTTTTTGCGCGTTTGCAGCAGCTTCTCGTTTACAGGTTCCGCAAAATGGGGTATATTCTATCATACCGGTTGTTAAAACGGGAAAAGCTAAGCAAAAGTGTTTTGCATAAAGGAGAAAGCCAGCCATGGAGAACAGGCGAAAGGAAATTTATCTGGCCGGGGGGTGCTTCTGGGGCACGGAAAAATATATCGGCTCCATTCCCGGTGTTCTTGAAACCCAAGTGGGCTATGCCAACGGCAGGACGGAAAATCCCACCTATCAGGAGGTCTGCCACAACGGCACCGGCCACGCGGAAACGGTAAAGGCGGTCTATGACCCCCAAAAGCTGCCGCTGCCCTTTTTGCTGGATCTCTTCTATGATTCCATTGATCCCACCTCCGTCAACCGCCAGGGCGGTGACCGTGGCACCCAATACCGCACCGGCGTCTACTATACGGACCCAAAGGATCAACAGGTGATCCGCGCGTCCCTTGATAAATTGCAGGCCCGGCTTCATAAACCCGTGGCAGTGGAGTGCCTGCCTCTTGATAACTTCTACCCCGCGGAGGAATACCATCAAAAATACCTGGACAAGAACCCCAACGGTTACTGCCACATCGGCAAGGAGAAAATTCAAAAGGCCGCTTCGGCCGCCGTGGACCCCACGCCATACAAACCCGCCGCCAAAGAGGATCTGAAGCAGCGGCTGACAGGCGTCCAATACCGTGTCACCCAAGAAGCGGCCACCGAGCCGCCCTTTGAAAATCAATACTGGAACCATTACGAGCCGGGCGTCTATGTGGATGTCACCACCGGGGAACCGCTTTTCGCCTCCTCTGACAAATTCGCCTCCGGCTGCGGCTGGCCCAGTTTTGCAAAGCCCCTGGACCCCAACGTGGTCCGTGAATTTACGGATTCCTCCCATGGCATGATCCGCACGGAGGTGCGCAGCCGGGTTGGCGAGGCCCATTTGGGGCATGTGTTCGAGGACGGCCCGAAGGAACTTGGCGGACTCAGGTACTGCATCAACAGTGCCGCGCTTCGTTTTATCCCCAAGGATAAAATGGAGGCCGAGGGGTATGGGAAGCTGCTGCCGTATGTAAAATGAGCAGCTCCCGGAAAGGCTGCTTTCGGGCGGGTAATCCGCCCGAAAGCAGCCCTTTTGTTTTTTGTTACCTTTTTACGCTCCACTTTGCACAGGCTGGGCCGTAACCTCCGGAACCGGGGCGGGCGATGGGCTTGAAATGAATTGCTGCTGCACATCGTTGTCCAGTAAAGCTTTGGGGCCTTGCCACTTGCCAGTGTTTTGCAGGTAAAGCTCAAGTTCCGGCGAGGCGGTTATAACAGGGTCGCCTTTTTGCCACAGCTCCCTGCTGTCCTTCCCAAATCCGTATGAGATGATCTGCGCCTCCTGCATCCCCTCCCGGAGCACTTTTTGCGCATTGCTCTCATCAATACTACGTACAAGAAATGTTGTCTCATAAAGCATCTCCCGCTCCGGGTCGCTATGCCCGAACAGCCTGTTCCAGAAGGAAGTTTCGATTTCAAAGGCGTAATCCCCGCTGCCCTGCGACATGCCGGATGCTCCCATCAGCAAACTGTTGTCAAGGCCATGCACCTTGTAGGCGATGACCATGGTACCATCGGAAAGGGCATACATGTTTTCAAACTGGATCTCATCCGGCGCAATAATGCTGAAGGGGGAAGTCATCACAAAGACCACGGCCCAGGTAAGCACGATGCCGGCCAGAACCGCCAGAAGAATCTGCGTAAGCCTGGCTTTGCGGATTGCTTTCAAAAGGCGTATCAGGTCCCGCTTTTCAAACTTAGGCACGGCCATATCTGCCTTGAGCTTTTCATGCAGCTGCCTGCATGCTTCGCAGTCCGCAAGGTGATGGGCAACGGCCGCGTTCGTCTCCTCCCCCGTCAGCCCTTCAATATAATTGGGCAGCAGATCGCGCACGATCTGGCAGGTAATTTTATCACACATTTTCATCCCAGCCCTTCTTCAGCTTTTCCTTGCCCCTGTAAAAGGTCACCCGGGCCCAGTTCTCCGTCTTTCCAAGCACATCCCCGATTTGGCGGTAGCTCAAATCCCCCATGAGCCGCAGGTACACCACTTCCCTTGTTGTTTCGTCCAGCGCCTGCATTCTTTGAAACAGGGCCACACGGCTTTCCGCCCCCGCCAGCGCTTCCTCAGGCGACCCGGCAAAAGCCTGGGGTTCCTGAACGGCCTCAAGGGACACAGTCCCTTTCCGCCTGCGCCTGTCCAGTTCCCGGTACCAGCAGTGCTTGGCGATCTGGCACAGCCACACCAGCAGCTTGCATTCCCCGTTATACCTCTTGAAGGACTTCACGGCCTGCGCAAAGGTTTCGGCCGTCAATTCCTGGGCAATATCCGCATCATGGGTCAAACTGCACAGGTATTGGTACACAGGCGTCGCATATTCTTTGTAAACCTCCTCCATATCCCCCACTGCCCAGCCTCCTTCCGCCTGCACATATATCCGGTTTATTCGCGTTTCGTTACAAAATTTCCTATTTTTCTTTCTTGGCGGATGCAAAAGAAACCTGCGCCCTTCGCCTTGGCAAAGGCACACAGGTCCGCAGAAGATAGCTGCGCAGCGGGAAGCGCTATTTCATTTCCTTCATCAGTTTTTCCATAAACGCGGCGGTGGTGGTTTTCCCCGAACGGTTAAAGCGCCCAAGTCCAAAAAGGCAGTCCGGGTTTCCCGCCTGAATATAATTGATCCGTTCATAGCATGTAAGCGACGCTGAAAACTGCATCTGGGAAAGGCACAGCTGTGCCTCGGGGCTGATCAGGCCGAAGGGATAGGTATACGCCGTAGGGGTGACGCCGCATTTTTCCTGAAGCGCGATCTGCTGCTTCAGGGCATCCGAGCAAAAGAAAGAGCAGTAAGCTGTTTCAGATTCCCCGTTCTTGCGCTTGCTCCCCTTTCGGTCGCCGATGGTATGCATGGCATAGGAGTGGTTCTGGATTTCGAAGCGGCCCGTCTCCTTCAAATATGTGATCTCATCCCAGGAAAGATAGGCATAGTTAGGGTTGGGATCCGGATTTTCAGTATATTTCTCCGCATAGGCCCCCACCACCGACAAAACGGCGCGCATGTCCATTTTCTCAAGGATGGGCAGGGCATAGATGAGCACATTGTAATGCCCGTCGTCAAAGGTGATCATTACGGGCTTTTCCGGCAGCGTTCCCTGTCCGTTTACAAAGTTGATCAGGTCTTGTATAACAACGGTTTCAAATCCGTTTGCCTTTAAATATTTCAGGTCGCTTTCCAGCGCATCGGGCGTCAGGACAAAAACATCCGCCTTTTTCGGGTCCTTCAATACGCTGTGGTACATGAGAATGGGAAGCTTCACGCTTTTTTGCACGGCGCTGTCCATGGCCGCGTGCGCGGCGCTTTGCGGCACGTCCGGGACATAGAACACAAAAGTGAACAATACGCCAAGCAATACCGCCGCTTTTACAAATCGCTGGATCATGACCGCTCCTTGATGCACTGCAGAATGGAACGGCTCTATTTTTCCGCGCCCCGTCCGTCTTATAACATCCAAAAAACACAAAACCGGCGGCGCCGTGCATAGGCGCCGCCGATAAATGGTTCCCTGCCGAATTACTTGGCCTGCTTGTCCTTGATGGCCGCATGGGCCGCCGCAAGCCTCGCGATGGGCACGCGGAAGGGCGAGCAGGAAACGTAGTTGAGGCCCATCTTGTGGCAGAACTCGATGGAGGACGGATCACCGCCATGCTCGCCGCAGATGCCCAGCTTGATGTCGGGGCGGGTCTGCTTGCCCAGCTTGACGGACATTTCCACCAGCTTACCCACGCCCTCCTGGTCCAGGCGGGCGAAGGGATCGCTCTCGAAGATCTTATGGTCGTAATAGGCGCCCAGGAACTTCCCGGCGTCGTCACGGCTGAAGCCGAAGGTCATCTGGGTAAGGTCGTTGGTGCCGAAGGAGAAGAACTCCGCTTCCTGTGCGATCTCGTCGGCGATCACGGCTGCGCGGGGGATCTCGATCATGGTTCCCACGTGGAACTTCAGCTCTTCGCCGGCTTCCGCAAATACCTTTTTCGCGGTGTCCAGCACGATCTGCTTCACAAAGGCCAGTTCCTTTTTCGCGCCCACCAGGGGAATCATGATTTCGGGCACGATGTCGAAACCTGCTTCCTTCTTCACCTTCAACGCGGCCTGCAGCACGGCGCGGGTCTGCATTTCGGCGATTTCGGGGAAGGTGACGGCCAGGCGGCAGCCGCGGTGGCCCATCATGGGGTTGAACTCATGCAGCGCATCGATCTTGGCCTCGATCTTTTCGGGGGTGGTGTTCAGTTCCTTGGCCAGGGCGGCGATTTCTTCCGTCATGGACTTCTGGGGCAGGAACTCGTGCAGCGGCGGGTCCAGGTAGCGGACGGTCATGGGACGGCCTTCCAGCGCTTTGTACATGGCCTCGAAGTCGCCCTGCTGCATGGGCAGGATCTTCGCCAGCGCGGCACGGCGCTGGGCCTCTGTATCGGCCAGGATCATCTCGCGCACGGCGGCGATGCGGTCGGCCTCAAAGAACATGTGCTCGGTGCGGCAAAGGCCGATGCCCTCGGCGCCGAACTTCACGGCCTGCTTGGTATCCCTGGGGGTGTCGGCATTGGTGCGTACCTTCAGCTTCCTCGCGGCGTCTGCCCAGGCCATCAGCTTGGCAAAATCTCCGGTGACGCTGGCTTCCACGGTGGGGATAAGCCCGGCATACACGTTGCCGGTGGAGCCGTCGATGGACAGGGCGTCGCCCTCATGAAACACTTTGCCGTCAACGGTAAGCGTCTTGGCGGCTTCCTTGATGTGCAATTCGCCGCAGCCTACAACTGCCGCGCGGCCCATGCCGCGGGCCACCACGGCCGCGTGGGAGGTCATGCCGCCCCGGGCGGTCAGGATGCCCTTGGAAAGGTCCATACCCTCGATATCCTCAGGGGTGGTCTCCTCGCGCACCAGGATCACGGCCTTGCCGGCGCGTCCGGCATCGGCTGCGGTTTCGGCGGTGAAGTAGACGTAGCCGGTGGCGGCCCCGGGGGAGGCGGGCAGTCCCTTGGCGATGACTTCGGCCTTCTTGAGGGCGGCCGTGTCAAAATTGGGATGCAAAAGCGTGTCCAGCTGCTTGGGCTCCACCTTCAAAACAGCCTCGTCGGTGGTGAGCATGCCCTCGTCCACCAGGTCTACGGCGATCTTCAAAGCGGCGGCCGCGGTGCGCTTGCCGTTGCGGGTTTGCAGCATGAACAGCTTGGCGTGCTCAATGGTGAACTCCATGTCCTGCATGTCGCGGTAATGCTTTTCCAGGGTTTCCGCGATCTTCACAAACTGCTGGTATACTTCGGGCATGGTCTGCTCAAGGGAGGCGATGGGCTGCGGCGTGCGGATGCCGGCCACCACGTCCTCGCCCTGGGCGTTGAACAGGTATTCGCCGTACAGCTTCTTTTCGCCGGTGGAGGGGTTGCGGGTGAAGGCCACGCCGGTACCGGAGTCGTTGCCCATGTTGCCGAACACCATGCTCTGCACGTTGACGGCGGTGCCCCAATCTCCGGGGATGTCGTTCATGCGACGGTAGTAGATGGCGCGGGGGTTGTCCCAGGAGCGGAACACGGCCTTGATGGCCTCCATCAGCTGCACTTTGGGATCCTGGGGGAACTCCTCACCCTTCTCCTTCAAATAGATGGCCTTGAAGCGCTTGACAACTTCCTTGAGGTCGGCGGCATCCAGGTCCGTATCAAACTTGGCGCCCTTTTCTTCCTTCACCGCGTCCAAAGCGGCCTCAAAGTTGGACTTTTTGATCTCCATAACCACGTCGGAGAACATCTGGATAAAGCGGCGGTAGCTGTCGTAGGCGAAGCGCTCGTTGCCGGTCTGGTTCGCCAGGCCCTTTACCGCCACATCGGTAAGGCCCAGGTTCAGGATCGTGTCCATCATGCCCGGCATGGAAGCCCGGGCGCCGGAACGGACGGACACCAGGAAAGGGTTCTCCAAATCGCCGAACTTCTTGCCGCAAACGATCTCCGTTTCGGCAAGGGCGGCGTTGATCTGCTCAAGAATTTCGGTGGCGATCTGCTTGCCATCCTGATAGTAGCGGGTGCAGGCTTCCGTGGTCACGGTGAAGCCCTGGGGAACGGGCAGGCCCACGTTGGTCATCTCGGCCAGATTGGCGCCTTTGCCGCCCAGCAGATTCCGCATGCCGGCGTTGCCCTCTTTAAACAGATAGACGTACTTTGTTCCCATGTATTGCTTGTCCTCCTCCTCGTGATAGCTGCGCATGTGTCCATGCAGCGGATAAAGCATCGGCATACAAAAAATAAGCATGCCAGGGCTTGTCCTTCCTAACATCCGACTGATTATACTATCTTTTCCCCCGTTTGGCAAGATCAACCCAGGTTTTTTTCGGGATTTCGTTCATCATTATGACCGGAAAAAGGAAATTAATTCCACATATTCCAAATAAAGCTGCAAAATCAACTAAAGGATACCGTTTGCAGCCTATGGGCAAAATCGCTTCTGGCCTGAGCCTTCACCAGAGCCCACTCCACCCGGTATTCCTGTTTCGCGCGCAGCTCCCGCAGGCAATTTTGCGTTTCCTCCAAAAGCCGCACATCGCCCTCCATGGAAAACCCCGGCAGCACGGGCACACCGTGTTGGCGCGTGCCGAAAAATTCCCCCGGGCCCCGAAGCTGCAAATCCTTTTTGGCGATCTCGAACCCGTCGTTGGTCTGGGTGAGCGTTTTCAGCCGTTCGTTTGGTTCCGCCAGCAGGAAGCACCAGCTCTGGTCGGCGCCCCGGCCCACCCGGCCGCGGAGCTGGTGGAGCTGGGACAAGCCGTAGCGCTGGGCGTCCTCGATCACCATCATGGTGGCGCTGGGCACATTGACCCCCACTTCGATCACGGTGGTGGCCACCAGCACCTGCAGCTCCCCCGCCGCAAAAGCAGACAAGACCTCCGCCTTTTCCCTTGCCGGCTGCTTTCCGTAGGTCAGCCCCACCTTCAGGCCGCAAAGCGGCCCCTTGGTAAGCTCCGCATAATGGCTTTGGGCGGCCTTCACCTCCGCCATGGCCTCGCTGTCCTCCACCAAGGGGCAAACGATATAGGCCTGCCGGCCTAAAGCCGCCTGGCTTTTGATAAAGCCGTACATAGCCTCCCGCTTTTCCTCGGACACCACGCGGGTATGAACCGGCATGCGGCCCGGGGGCAGCTCGTCCACCACGGATACGTCCAGGTCCCCATAGAGGATCAGCGCCAGGGTGCGTGGGATAGGCGTGGCGGAGAGCACCAATACATTGGGCGCGGGCGCTTCCGTTTCCGCCATCCCCTTTTGCCTAAGAGCCGTGCGCTGGCCAACGCCAAAGCGGTGCTGCTCGTCGGTCACAGCCAGCCCAAGGCGGCTGTATTCCACATTTTGCGAAATCAGCGCGTGGGTGCCGATCACCACTTGCCAGGCTCCTTCCCGGATGGCCGCCAGCGCTTCCCTCCGTTCCGCGGCTTTCATGCCGCCCAGCAGCAGCCCAAAGGTGACGCCCAGAGGCTTCAACACCGCCTCGGCGCTTTTGTAGTGCTGCCTGGCCAATATCTCCGTGGGTGCCATCAGCGCGCCCTGGAAACCGGCCCTGGCCGCCAAATACAGCGCCCCGAAGGCGATGGCCGTCTTGCCGGAGCCCACGTCCCCCTGCACCAGCCTTGCCATAGGGAGCTCCGCTTTAAGATCCGCGGCGATCTCACTCAGCACGCGCATCTGGGCGAAGGTTGGCGCAAAGGGGAGGGATTGCCAAAAACCGCCGATCTCCTCCGGGTCCGACGGGATGGAAATACCCTTCTCCCGCCTGCCTCTGACAAGGCCCAGCGCGGTCTGGAAAAACAGGAACTGTTCGAAGGATAGGCGGCGGCGGGCAGTCTCCAGCGCCTCCCGGCTATCGGGGAAATGGGCCTGGCGGATGGCGTAGTTCTTCTCGCACAGCCCATACCGCAGCCTAAGGCTGTTGGGAAGCGTCTCCGGGCAGGTATCCTCCACCTGGTCAAGGGCGATGCGCATCAGGCCCCGCATCACCTTTCCCGGAATGCTGTCCAGCGGTTTATAAATCGGCGCGATGCCCGGCTCCTCCTCCAAGGAAGGATTTACCATTTGCACCTTTCCCCCGCGCTCCTCCACCCGGCCGTAGAGCAGCACCTGCTCCCTGCCGGCAAGGTTTTTCTCCATCCAGGGCTGGTTGTACCAGACGCAGGAGATGTGCCCCGTTTCATCCATCAAAGCAGCGGTGACGCTGGTCAGGCCCCGGAAGCGGCTTAGCCGTGGCCTGCCCTTAAAGGACCCCAAAACGGCCGCGCTCTGCCCCGGCGCCAGTTCCTTCACGGGCGTCAAACGCGTGGTATCCTTGTATCCCACAGGCAAAAAAAACAAAAGATCGCGCAGCGAGCATATCCCCGCTGCGCGTAAAGCCTCCAGCCGCGTTTTTCCAACGCCGCGCAAATCGCCAAGTTCCATGTCATTCCACCGAGATCAGGTAATAGTACAGGGGCTGGCCGCCCATGTGGGTCTCCACGTCGCAGTGGCCGTACAGCTCCGAAATTTCCCCTGAAAGGTCTTCCGCGTCCGCCTTGGCGGTATCCTTGCCATAATAGACGGTGATCAGCTCGTCATCGTCCGTAACGATGGCCTGCATCAGCTCCATGGCCACCTGGCGCACATCCTGGCCGGAGCAATGGATCTTGCCGTTGTACAGGCCAATGATATCGCCTTCCTTGATGTGCATGTCCTCATACTCGCTGTTGCGCACGGCATAGGTGACGGTGCCCGTCTTCACCCGCTGGGACGCTTCCTCCATGCGCCGGGCGTTTTCCTTGCCGTCCAGCTCCGGCTGAAAGGCTACGGCGGCCGCGATGCCCATGGCCACGTTCTTGGTGGGAATGACGTAAACTTCCTTATCGGAAAGCTCTGCCGCCTGCTGGGCCGCCAGGATCACATTGCCGTTGTTGGGAAAGATAAAAACACATTTGGCGTTGACCCTGTTCACCGCCGCCAGCACATCCTCAATGCTGGGGTTCATGGTCTGGCCGCCGTCCACGATGGCGTCCACCGTAAGGTCCTTGAAAATCTGGGAAAACCCATCTCCCAGGGATACAGCCACCATGCCAAAATCCTTGGGCGGGGTCGCTTTTTCCTCCTCGGCCTTCTTCTGCCGCTCCCGGCGCTGCTCCACCATGTTTTCTATTTTCAGTGCTACCAATTCGCCCAGGGTAAGGCCGTATTGCAGCGCTTTGCCCGGATCGTTGGTATGCACATGCACCTTCACCAGGCTCAGGTCCCCCACCACCAGCACACAGTCGCCGATGCGGTTCAGCCTGCGCCGGAAGGTGTCAACATCGCTTTCTTGGGTGGCCGGCAGCAAATTCTGGATCAGGAATTCCGTGCAGTAGGCGAACTTGATCTCCCCGATGGCGTCATGATCGTCCTCAAAGGCTTCTTTTCCGCCGGCATGAAAATCGATCTGCGTATTTTCGATCTCCTCACCCCGCATGGCGGCGGCATACCCGGCGTAAATCAGCAGCAGCCCGCGCCCGCCGGCGTCCACCACGCCGGCCTGCTTGAGGACCGGCAGCATATCGGGCGTGCGGCGCAAAATAGCGTCGCCGGTGGTAAGAATCACGTTCATGAGTCCGTCAAAATCATCGGGGTTCATCTGGGCCTGGCGGATAGCATCCTCGGCGATCACCCGGGCCACCGTCAAAATCGTGCCTTCCTTGGGCTTCATCATGGCCTTATACGCCGTTTCCACGCCGCTTTTCAGCGCCTGGGCAAACAGCATGGGCGTGATCCTGTCCACGCCCTCCAGCGCCTTCGCAAAGCCGCGGTAAAGCTGGGAAGTGATTACGCCGGAGTTGCCCCGGGCACCCTTCAGGGCGCCTTTGGCCAGCGCCTCCGCCGCCTCTCCCGCGCTAAGATGTTCTTTTCCGTTCAGCTCCCGGATGGCCGACATCATCGTCAAAGACATGTTGGTGCCCGTATCCCCGTCCGGCACGGGAAATACGTTCAGCGCGTCCACAGCCTCGCGGTTTTTTTCCAGTAACGAAGCCCCTGCCGTCACCATTTCCCGAAGCAGCAGGCCGTCAATATTCTTTGCCTGAATCAAGCGTGTTTCCTCCCGTCGGGTGGCTTCGTCAGATGCGGATGCCTTCCACCGAAATATTAACGCGGCGCACCTTTACGCCGGTCATGCTTTCCAGCTTGTATTTCACCGTTTCAACAATGGTTTTGCACACTTCCGCAACGGAAATGCCGTATTCCACAATGATGAACAGGTCCACATCCAGCATGTCATCCGCCAGGCGCAACTGCACGCCCTTGGACAGGTTCTCACGCCCCAGCCATTCCACCAGGCCGTCCTTTGCCCTTTTGCTGGACATGGCAACAATGCCGTAGCACTCCAGCGCGGCGTAGCCCACCACCTTGAGCATGACGTCCTCGGCGATATAGATCGTCCCGATGTCATTCTTTATTTTGCATTCCATCGCCCATGCCTCCTTGAGCGGCAAAGCCGCGTGTCCAACCTCATGCCTTGCGGCGCCCCGCGCCGGCAATCCTGTCCCATGCGGCAAACCGCCTCAAAGCCGCAACTTGTGCAGGGTCAAACCCTAGTATACAGGATTTTCGAGCAAACCGCAACTGTCAATCACGGCACAGGCTTAAGCATCCTCCTTATAAATCATCCTTCAGCGCGGTGCTCTTGGCATAGGCCGTGCTCTTGGCCTCAAAGAAATCCGTTTTCACCATGTTGGCGTTGGCGTACTGGCTGACCCAGGCCATGGACTTGGGCTCCCGGTCATAGCCTTCAAACAGCGGCTCAAAGCCCAGGCCCACGCAGCGCAGGTTGCCCAGATATTTGATATAATCCGTCACCATGGTGCTGTTTAAGCCCGGGATATCCTCGCCGATAACGTATTCCCCCCAGGCGATCTCCTGGCGCACGCCCTCCGCCACCATCTCCCGCAAGTAGGCCGTGCGCTCCGCGGTAAAAAGCTCCGGCTGCTCCTTTTTCAGTTCCAATAGAATGCTTCTGAACAGCCACAGATGGGTGTTCTCGTCCCGGTTGATGTAGCGGATCTCCTGCACGGAGCCGGGCATCTTTCCGTTGCGGCCAAGATTGTAAAAAAACATAAAGCCACTGTAAAAGTATATGCCCTCCAGGATGTAATTAGCGATGAGCACCTTCAAAAGCGTAAAATCGTCCTTGTCCGTCTGAAAGGCATTGTACAGATCGCCGATAAAGGTGTTGCGCTTTAGCAGATGCCCGTCCGTCTGCCACTGGTACAAAATCCCATTGCGCTCGTCCGGGCTGCAGATGCTGTCCAGCATGTAGCTGTAGCTCTGGCTGTGGACGCATTCCTGAAAGCTCTGGATGGTCAGGCAGAGGTTCACCTCGTTGGCGGTGATGTATTCGCCGATAGCCGGCAGGTTGGCGGTTTGAATGGAGTCCAGAAAGATCAAAAAACTCAGGATCTTGTCATAGGCCGTCCGCTCCGCCTTGCCAAGCTTCGGATAGTCCTTCACGTCCTGGTTCATGTTGATCTCTTCCGGGATCCAGAAGTTGTTCATCGCCTGCCTGTACCAGTCGCTGACCCAGGCGTATTTCATGTTGTTGAAATCGTTCAGGTTGGTGGTGTTGCCGCCGATCATGCGCCTTTCCACCACCCGGGTATCCCCCTTGGGGTTGAACAGGGGCTTCTTCTCCAGGATTGCCATGGGCTTCCCTCCTCCGTACCGTATATTTTATGAGGCGCAGCTTTCGCACTCCTCCACTTCCAAGGCCTTGCTGCGCACATAGTAAACCGTTTTGACCCCCGCCTCCCAGGCCTGTATATACAGTGAAAGCACCTGGCGCAGGCTAAAGTCGTTGGTGATGTACAGGTTCAGGCTCTGCCCCTGGTCAATGTGCCGCTGCCGCACCCCGGCCGCCCGCAAGGACCAGGCCTGGTCCACCTGATGGGCGCCCTTGTAGTACCAATAGGTATCCATGCTCAGTTCCGGCGCCACCCTGGGCAGGATCATACCCTTCTTTTCCTCCAGGAAAAAGCGGTTCATCACCGGGTCCACCCCGGCGGTGGTGGCGGCCAGGATGCTGGTGGAGCTGGTGGGGGCGATAGCGATCAGGTAGGCGTTGCGCATGCCGCTGCGCGCGACCTCCTTTTGCAAATCCCGCCATGCTTCGCTTGTGTAACCCCGCTTTTCAAAATACGCCCCCGTCTGCCACTCGCTTCCCTCAAACAGCGGGTATGCACCCTTCTCCTTTGCCAGGCGGCTGCTGGCGGCGATGGCCGCGTGGTTCAGGCGCTCAAACACCTCGTCCGCAAAGCGCAAATGCGCCTCGCTTTCCCAGGGGACGCCGTTCCGGGCCAGCATATGATGGTAGCCGTGCACCCCCAGACCAATGCTGCGGTAGCGTTGGTTGGTGATCTGGGCGTATTCCACGGGATAATAATTCAGGTCGATCACGTTGTCCAGCGCCCGCACGGCGGTGGCAACCAGTTCCCCCATGGCCCGGTCATCCTTCACCGGCAGCACGCCAAGGTTCAGGCTGGCCAGGTTGCACACCACAAAATCCCCCGGCCTGGTGGTGGTCACCACCACGGTCTCCCCGTCCTCGGTCTTTACCTCCCGGCTCACAAGATCGATGGCGCTCATATTTTGGGCGATCTCGGTGCACAGGTTGGAGCAGTAAATGATCCCCGCGTGGCTGTTGGGGTTCAGACGGTTCACCGTGTCCCGGTTGAACACGAAGGGCGTGCCCGTCTCGATGGCGGATTTCAAAATCAGGCGCACCATCTCCTTGATGGAGATTTCGCGCTTTGTGATCCGTGCGTCCTGCACGCAGTCAAGGTACCGCTTTTCCCATTCCTCACCCCAGAAATCCTCCAGCGCGTACCCTTTCACCGTCAGGATTTGATGCGGGCACATCAGGTACCAGCTTTGGTCCAGGCTCTCCCCCGCCATCTTCCAGAACAGGTCCGGGTAGCATACCGCGGGAAACACGTCGTGGGCTTTCATCCTGTCATCGCCGTTGTTGGTCCTAAGCTGCAAAAACTCCGGCAGGTCCCTGTGCCAGGCGTCCAGGTACACCGCCACGGCGCCCTGGCGCATGCCTAGCTGGTCCACCGCCACAGCGGTGGCGTTTAGAAGCTTGATCCAGCGGATCACCCCGCCCGCCGCGCCTTCGAATCCCCGGATGCTGGAACCGTTGGCCCGCACCTTGCCCATATACACCCCCATGCCCCCGCCCAGCTTGGATACCCTGGCAAAGTTGTCCACCGTGCGGTAGATGCCGTCCAGGCTGTCGGGCATGGTATCGATAAAGCAGCTGGAAAGCTGGTGGTAGGGCTTGCGGGCGTTGGACAGGGTAGGCGTGGCCATGGTGAGCTGCAAAAGGCTAAGCATATCGTAAAATTTCTTCACCCACGCGTCCCTGTCCTGCTTTTCCTCCATGGCCAGGTGCATGGCAATGCCCAGATACATCTCCTGCGGCGTCTCCAGGGGCACATGGCGGTGGGTCTTTACCACATAGCGCTTGAGCAGCAGGTCCAGGCCGGCGTAATTCAAAAGATGGTTCCGCTCATTTTGGATATAGGTTTCATACAGATCAATTTCGGCCCTGGAATACTGCTCCAGGATATACGGGCCGTACAGGCCTTCCTCCGTCATGTGGCGGAGCTTTTCATAAAAACTGCCGATGCCGCGTTTGGCAAGCTCCTCCAAAAGGGTGCGCTCAAACATGAAATACTTTAGCCGCGCCGCGACGAACTCCCATTTGGGGGCTTCCTGGGTGGTAAGCTCCACCGCGGCCTTCACAAGCGCGGCCAGGCGCTGGTCCGCCGCCATCTCCGGCTTCAAAAAAGCATCATACTTCATTTGCAGGCGGTTCAGGTCGTAGGCCTCCCCGGGAAAATCTTTTTGAATCCTGTGAAGGCAGGCTTGCAGGCCCAAAACATCTACCGCCGCCGAAAGCCGTAAACAGGTTTCCCGCAGCTTTGTCCTGTTCTCCCGGTACAGGATGTAGCTTTTCGCCACCGCGTAATAGCCCATGGCCATCAGCGCCTGCTCCGCCAGATCCTGCACGGCTTCCACCGTTACGGGCTTGCCCGTGTCCATATGTGCCTGCACATGCGCAAGCAGCTTTTGCAGCGTTTCCTCCCCGGGCTCCTCCCCCACGCTCAAAAACGCCTTTCCCATGGCGGCCGTGATTTTTTCGCCCCGGTATTCCTCCTGGTTTCCATTGCGCTTTACGATCTGCATGGCATGCCCTCCCCGATCACTGGGTAAAATACACTATATAGCATCTTACCGCAAAAAAGCAAGTACGAAACACAAGATACGGTAGTAACGGGAGGGGGCTTTTTATCAAAAAAGCCCCCTCCCGCACCCACCCGCAAAAAACATCATATTTTAAGATAAAGCTTTTAAGGAGGGGTGCGGGGAAGGAGGGTTTTCAGCATTTTATAAAATAAATCCCTTATTCTATTGACATAACCCATAATGTGGAATATAATTACTAATAGATTCTAAATTTGTATCAGGAAGGTGCAAACAATATGGATTGGGAAGAACTGCAAACAGGTTATATAACCCGAGCCGGAGAATTAGCGTATAATGAAGAAATCTATAAGAATTATGTCTTTTTTTTAGTAAGAACCAGAGGAAAGAAGAAGATTCGAACAGTTGACGATTATTGTCGCGTCACGTATCTGTTTTTAGAAAAGCTTAATAAACCTCTTAAAGATGTATGGTTTTTTGATATACAAAAATATATTGAAAATCTTAGCTCTGATAATCGCCGCAATTTCATTGTGCCACAAATCGCTGGATTAATTAGCTTTGCCAGCAGATATGTCACGAATATGAAAGTAACCTCAAAAGAAATAATCGACCTGAAAAAGAAAAAATCACAGGTCAGCGAGAAAAATCCACCCAAATCACTTTCTCCAGACGAAGTGATGGCTTTAAGAAATACCCTCCTTGCATCAAAAAAAATTCGATATTTGCTCACTTTTGAGCTTGCATATGCTTATGGTCTTACAGAAAAAGAAATTGCGCAATGTAACCACTTTTCTTTCAACCCAAAAGATGCTAGTTTTGTCTTGACAAATAGAAAAACTGTTCTTTTGCCAGAATACCTCCACACAGAATTACGTGAAAACTTGGATAATGTTTTTTTGCAATATAACCGTCAGGATGCTAGTAATTTCAAAATGCACTTTAAAGAAGCAGGCAAAGCTATTGGAAGAAGTCTTAAATGGCTTGATATAAAGAAAACTAGAGAAGAATATGGCCTTACCTGTGCATATTGTAAGAACAGATATCCTGCGGAATCAATGTTTTGGGGTCTTAAAAAGTACGAGAATAATGTCACTAATAGCATGCAACTGATATGCCGCTTCTGCATTGATAGGGAGTTAGCAGATGAAAAATAAACTCTTTTTCAAACTTGATGAAGTGATGCCAGTACTTTTATCAAACGGAACGCGGAATCTACCAAATTATACCTATCAAGTTGACCTGTCAAAAGATGGCGTTGAATTGAATAGAATACCAGAGTGGGTAAGGAAAAATTCTCGAACAGGTAATTTGGGTGAGTCTATCGTTTGGCTCTATCTGAATCGCGATATTGGGAAATATAAGGCTCTCAAGTGGATGTCGCGGGAATCCGATTCATGTGGTTATGATATGTATGCCGAAGAATCTTCAAAACCCTGCTTTTTTGAAGTAAAGACTTCTCAACATATTTCTGACAATATTACATTTTTTCTTAGCATTAACGAGTTACAAACAGCGATCCTATATCCTCATAATTATATAATATTCTATGTTGAGATTGACAACGAAAAGGCGACTGGGACTGTTATTAACAATTTTGCGAACAAAGTAAAAGCCATAGCTCAAAATACAGTTGTTGAAAGAAATGATGATCTCATTATATCTTATGAGCAATTAAGAATATCCATATTAAGATCAAGTACATTTGAACTTGTCGATCTTACTCACGAACTTCAATACGTCAAGCAACTACAAAGCTAAAACTCATCTAGCTTTACAATAGCCTTGACAACCTTCCGTCTCCCGCCTATAATGTTCACCAACAAGCGATGAAGGGACCAAGTACCTTGATCTGCACGCCTCAAGAGAGCTTCCGGCCGGTGCAAGGAAGCGGCGGAAATCAGGGGAATACCTCCCGGAGCGCGGGGCCGAAAGCATTTGCCGCGTAGGCTGCCGCCGGAGCGCCGGATACAGCGCCAGGGAAAAGGCTTCTGCTTTTTCCCGCCAAGGGCATTTTCCGCGAGGGAATGCCGAACGGAAGTGGTACCGCGGCTTACACCGCCTTCCCCGACATCGGGGAGGGCGTTTTTTTACCCTTTCCCAACAAAAAGGAGGAGCAGCATGAATGTAACGGAGGTAACCTTTGCCAAGCGGTTTGACGGCGTTACCGGCAGCGCCATCCGGGAGATTTTGAAGCTGATGTCCACCCCCGGCATGATCTCCTTCGGCGGCGGCAACCCCGCTTCCGATTCCCTGCCGGATGAAACCATCTCCCGCCTGAGCCAGAAGGTGCTTGGGGAGAACGGCAAAAATATTCTGCAGTACGGCACCACGGAAGGGTACGCCCCGCTGAAGGAAAGCCTGGCTCCCTACCTGAAGCGGCAGTTCGGTTTTGACGTGAAACCCGAGGAGATTCTCCCCGTGTCCGGCTCCAGCCAGGCCATGGACCTTTTGTGCAAGGCGCTGATTGATCCCGGCGACGTGATCCTGGTGGAGAATCCCACGTTCCTGGGCAACATGCAGTGCATGAAGCTCTATCAGGCGAACATCGTGCCGGTGGAGAGCGACGAAAACGGCCTGCGGGTGGATAAGCTGGAAGAAATGGTCCAAAAGCACCATCCCAAAATGCTCTACACCATCCCCACCTTCCAAAACCCTACCGGCAAGACCCTGGCGGCGGAGCGGCGGCCTATCATCGCCAAACTCGCCGAACAATACGGCTTCGTGGTGGCGGAGGATGATCCCTACCGCGACCTGCGGTATTCCGGGCAGCCCCTGCCCTCCATCAAGTCCTACGACACATCCAGCCTGGTGGTCTTCCTGGGCAGCTTCTCGAAGCTTATCTCCCCGGGCATCCGGGTAGGCTACATCGCCGCCCATCCCCACATCCTGCGCAAATGCATCATCGGCAAGCAGTCCGCCGATGTGCACACGGCAACGCTGAACCAGGCCATCGTGGACGCTTTCCTGCGGGAGGGCCTGCTGGACAGCCATGTGGCGCAGGTGTGCGGCAGCTACCGGGAGCAATTGAATGCCATGCTTCAGGAACTGGCCGGGTTCCCGGCAGGCACAATCCATACTACCCCCGAAGGCGGCCTGTTCGTATGGGCGGAGCTGCCCTGTGGGATGGATGCCGTCAAGCTGATGCCCCTAGCGGTGGCCCGCAAGGTGGCCTATGTGCCCGGCACCTACTTCTACGCCGAGGGCGGCCATGAAAACACCATGCGGCTCAACTTTTCCAACAGCAGCGTTGATAAAATCCACCAGGGCATGGCCATCCTGAAGGATGTCATCGCCCAGGCGGCAAAGTAAGGGAGGAACCCGCCGTGCATATTCTTGACACATTGAAGGAGCGGGGCTTTATCGCCCAGATCACCTTTGAGGAAGACCTGTACAAACTGATGGAGCGGGAGCCCGTAACCTACTACGTGGGCTTTGACCCCACCGCGGACAGCCTGCACGTGGGCCACTTCATTCCCATCATGGCCATGGCGCACCTGCAGAAGGCCGGCCACCGGCCCATCGCCCTGTGCGGCGGGGGCACCACCATGGTGGGCGACCCCAGCGGCAAGACGGACATGCGCCGGATGCTCTCCAAGGAGGATATCGCCCAAAACGCTCAGGCCATCAAAGGCCAGCTTTCCCGCCTGATCGACTTTTCCAATGGCAGGGCGCTGCTGCTAAACAACGCCGACTGGCTGCTTAAGCTGAACTACGTAGACTTCTTGCGGGAGATCGGCGCGCTGTTCTCCGTCAACCGCATGCTCACGGCGGAATGCTACAAGCAGCGGCTGGAGCGGGGCTTAACGTTCCTGGAGTTCAACTACATGCTCATGCAGAGCTATGATTTCCTGCGCCTGTTCAAGGACCACGGCTGCCGGCTGCAAATGGGCGGCGACGACCAGTGGAGCAACATTCTGGCCGGGGCGGACCTCATCCGCCGCAAGGAGCAGGAGGATGCTTTCGCCCTTACCTTCAAGCTGCTCCTGACCCACGACGGCCGCAAGATGGGCAAAACGGAGGCCGGCGCGCTGTGGCTGTCCGCGGAGCGCACCACGCCCTTTGATTTCTACCAGTACTGGCGCAACGTGGACGACCAGGACGTGGAAAAGTGCCTGGCGCTTCTGACCTTCCTGCCCATGGAGGAGGTCCGCCGCCTGGGTGCCTTGCGGGATTCCGCCATCAACGAGGCCAAGCAGGTGCTGGCCTTTGAGATCACCAAGATCATCCACGGTGAGGAAGCCGCGCAAAAGGCCGCCGACGCCGCCCAGGCGCTGTTTGCCAGCGGCACCTCCAGCGAGCATGTGCCCAGTTTTGAGGTGACAAAGGCGCAGCTTTCGGAGGATAACCGCCTTACCACCCTGCTTCATCTATGCGGGCTGTGCCCAAGCCGCGGCGACGCCCGGAAAAAGATACAGGAGGGTGCCGTGCTGGTGGCGGAAGAAAAGATCACCGATACCGACTTCCGCATTCCCGCGGAGGCCATCGGCGGCGACGGCCTGCTTCTGCGCAAGGGCAAGAAAAACTACTGCCGCCTTCTCATCAAGGAATGAACGCCTACAAAACTGTAAAACAAGCGGCAGCTGACGAATTCATCATCAACAAAAGCCGCTTCATAGGCCATGCCGCCCCCGCCGGTACGGAGGAGGCGGCTTTGGCGTTTCTTAAAAAAATCCGGCAGGAGCATAGGGATGCCAGCCACAACTGCTATGCCTATGCCATTGGGCAAAACGCTGGCATCATGCGCTATTCCGACGACGGGGAGCCCGGCGGCACCGCGGGCCTGCCCATGATGGAGGTGCTCCGCCAAAGGGAAGTTGTCAACGTCTGCGTTGTTGCGACCCGCTATTTTGGGGGTATATTACTGGGTGCGGGGGGACTTGTCCGGGCGTACAGCCATGCCTGTGCGCTGGCCCTTGACGCGGCTCAGGTGGCGGTCATGGAAAAAAGCCAGCGCTGGCTTATCGGCATCGCCTATCCCAGGTGGGATACGGTGCTGCACCAGCTGAAAAGCCAGCCTGTCCAAATTGAAAAGACCCAGTTTGCCGCTTCCGTCACCTGCACCCTGCTGGTTCGGGAAAAGGATGCCCCGGATCTTTTGCCCCTCCTTGATACCCTCACCGACGGGCAGGCCGAAAAGCTGCTGGCGGAGGAATGTTATTCCCTCTGGCCGGAGGAGGCGGCCCCGTAAAGGAGACGCATATGGCCAACACGTTTACCGAAGTCATGCATACCTTGCAAGGCCTGGGCAATGAATCCAGGCGGAAGCACAATATCAAAAGCGGCGCGGGAGAAAACCAGTTCGGCGTGCTGATGGGGCCCATGCGGGCGCTGGGCAAAAAAATAGGCACGGACCACGGCTTGGCCATGGAGCTTTGGGAATCCGGCAATACCGACGCCATGCTCCTGTCCTGCATGGTCATGGACCCCGCACAGCTTACTGCTTCCCAAGCGGAAAGCATGGTGAAACCCATTACCTACACCGTTTTGCTGGATGAATTCACCTTGGGGCCCCTTTGCGAATCCCCCGCCGAAGAAGAATTGCTGTTTCGATGGATGCCTTCTTTGGAAGCTTCCCTGGGCCGGGCGGGCTGGAACCTGCTCATCGCCAGGATCATGGCGGGGAAAAAGCTTCCCTTTTCCATTGAGGACATCCTGTCCCTCCTCGACAGCGGCCTGATGGCCGCCCCCAAACTCAAGCAGGAATCCATGAACCGCTGCCTATGCGAGATCGGCATCCGCATGCGGGAATATACGGACCGCTGTATCAAAATCGGCGAAAAGTACGGTCCCCTGGATGACCGCCCCATTCCCAAGGGCTGCACCTCCTCCTACGCGCCGGAATGGATCGCCGCGGGGATACGGCTGCGGGAAGGGCGGAAAAGGAAATAGAATACGGGAGATAAAGCGGGAAGGGACCCTTTTTGAAAAAAGGGTCCCTTCCCGCACCCATCCTCCTAAAAACTTCATCAAAAGGTTTTATACTATTGGAAAATATTATTTCGTCCATGGCGGCGAGAGATTTTCGATGCAGGGCAAGGAACTGAAGCGAGGCGTAGCAGCGCTACGCTGAGCGGAAGGTGACACAGCCCTGCGCGAAAAGAACCGCCGCAACGACGAAATAATGTTTGGAAATAGTATTATTCCAGTTCCGAATATCAACGCTTCGGTCAACGCTTGATGAGGGGGAACAGTGTAGGGCAGAGTGGAGGAGGCTGGCGAAACAAGCAGTACGAGCGGCGGCGAGTAATGCGCTGATTGAGCCAGATGGAAATGCCCCCGCCGGATGCACCGGCCTGATGAAAGCTTTGTGGTACCGGCACTTGCTGCGGGGGCAAGCCCCCGCCCTACGTTGCCCCGCCATGAAGCCGCGCATCAATTAAGACGCAATAGTGTTTTGGGTTCGTATCAAATTTCGATATCGCCCTCAAAGTCTTTTTGGGCGTCACCGGTCATCAATATGCCTTCTTCCTCCCAGCGGATCACCAGTTCGCCGCCGATCAGCCGCACGGAAATGTCCGTATCCCTGTCCGCCAGGCCGTTTTTCACCGCGGCGGCGGCCACGGCGCAGGCGCCCGTGCCGCAGGCCCAGGTTTCGCCGATGCCCCGCTCCCACACCCGCATCTTCAGGGTGTTGCGGTCAATGACCTCCGCAAAGGAAATGTTGGCCCGCTGCGGAAACAGGGGGTCATTCTCCATGGCGGGGCCGATGTTTTCCAGATCAATTTGATCCACATCCGGCACAAAGATCACGCAGTGGGGGTTGCCCATAGAAAGGCAGGTGATCTCCCACGCCCCCCCGGCCAGGGAAACCTTCCGGCGGATGACCTCCCCGGAAAGCTTCACCGGCACCTTCGCGGGGTCAAAATCAGGCTTGCCCATCTTTACGCAGGCGGAATACACCGTATCCTCCCTGATATAAAGCTGCAAATACTTCAGGCCGCCGCCCGTTTCCAAAGTGACCTGGTCCTTTTTCACCCGTCCCGATTCATACAGGTACTTGCCCACGCAGCGCATGGCGTTGCCCGCCACCTGCCCCTCGCTGCCGTCGGCGTTGAACATGCGCATCTTCGCGTCCGCCGTTTGCGAAGGCAGGATCAATACAATGCCGTCGCCGCCGATGCCCTTTCTGCGGCTGGATACCCGCACGCTCAAGGATTCGGGGCTCAGTATTTCCTGTTCAAAGCAGTCAAAATAGATATAATCGTTGCCTGTGGCCCGCATTTTGATAAAATGCAGCTTCTCCCTTGTCTTGCGCATGTGGTTCATGTCCACCAGTTCCATGCTCTCCTGGGAGTAGCGGGAGGCCAGGGAATTGGCAAGCGCGTTGGCCGTGTCCATGCTGGTGAACACGGGGATGGCCCGCTCCACCGCCTTGCGCCGTAGCTTCACGCTGGTCTTGGTGGGGAAGCGCCCTTTGCTGGAGGTGGAGATCACCACATGCACCAGGCCTTTTTCCAGCAGCGCGGCGGTCTCCTCTTTGGGTACCTCCGTGGCCTGCAGTCCCGCCTCGGCAAGCGCCTTCCGGGTGCCCGGGGTGGCGTAAAGCTTGAAGCCCAAGGCGTGGAACTTGCGCGCCGTTTCCGCCGCCTCCCGCTTGTCATTGTCCCGCACGGATACCAGCAGCCCGCCGGTCTTTTTCATTTTGTAGCCCGCGGCGATCAGTCCCTTGTACAGCGCCTCCTCCAGGGTGCGGCCCACCCCCAGCACTTCTCCTGTGGACTTCATCTCCGGCCCCAGATGGGTGTCCACGTCCTTTAGTTTTTCAAAGGAGAAGGTGGGCACCTTCACCGCGTAGTAGGGGGACTGGCGGAAAAGCCCGGTCCCGTAACCCATATCCGCAAGTTTTTCCCCCAGCATGCAGCGCACCGCCAGGTCCACCACGGGCAGGCCCGTCACCTTGCTGATGTAGGGCACCGTGCGGGATGCTCTGGGGTTGGCTTCGATCACGTACACCTGGTTATGGTGGATCACGTACTGTATGTTGATCAGCCCAACGGTGTTCATTTCCAGCGCCAGGTTCCGCGTTGCCTCCAATAGCCGCTGGATCAGGGCGCCGTTTAGGTTCCAGGCGGGATACACCGCCATGGAATCGCCGGAATGGACGCCGGCCCGCTCGATGTGCTCCATGATCCCGGGGATCAGCACGTCCGTGCCGTCGCAGATGGCATCCACCTCCACCTCCACCCCCAGCAGGTACTGGTCGATGAGGATGGGGTTCTCGATGCCCTGGGCAAGGATCACCTGCATGTATTCCCTGATATCGTCCTCCGTGAAGGCAATAATCATATTCTGCCCGCCCAGCACGTAGGAGGGGCGCAGGAGCACGGGATAGCCAAGCTGGCTAGCCGCCTTAACGGCCTCCTCCGTGTCCCGTACCGTCAGCCCCTGGGGACGCTTGATATGCACCCGCTCCAGGATCTCGTCAAAACGTTTGCGGTCCTCCGCCGCGTCGATGCTGTCGGCGCTGGTGCCCAGGATGGGAATTCCCGCCTTGCTCAAATGCTTTGTGAGTTTGATGGCCGTCTGCCCCCCGAAGGCCACCACCACGCCCATGGGCTTTTCGGTATGCAGCACGCCCATCACGTCCTCCGGCGTCAGGGGTTCAAAATACAGCCGGTCCGCGGTGTCAAAGTCGGTGGAAACGGTCTCCGGGTTGTTGTTGATCATCACCACGTCATAGCCGTGCTGCTTCAGCGTCCACACGCAATGGACGGAGGCATAGTCAAACTCAATGCCCTGGCCAATGCGGATGGGCCCGGAGCCCAGCACCGCCACGCAGGGCCTTTTCTCTCCCTTTCCGGCAATGAACTCCTCCGCCTCGTTTTCTTTGTCATAGGTGGCATAGAAATAGGGCGTCTGGGCCTCAAACTCCGCGGCGCAGGTATCCACCATCTTATACACAGGGAAAAGCGGATTTTCAACGGCGCAGCCGGACAGCCGCCGGATAGCCTCGTCGGGATAGCCCATCTTTTTGGCGGAAAGATAGATTTCTTCCGAAAGGCTCCCTGTGGACAAAATTTTTTCCATGTCCAGAAGGTTTTTCACCTTCTGCAAAAAGAAAAGATCGATCTGCGTCAGACCATGCAGCTCTTCCAGCGAAATTCCCCTGTCCATCGCCTCGTACAGCGCGAACAGCCGCTCGTCGGTGCATTCCGCGATGAAAGAAAGCAATGCTTCCTTGGAAAGCCCCGCCAGCTTTTTCATGCGCAGGGTGCTTTGGCCGATCTCCGCACCCCGCACCGCCTTCATCAACGCCTGCTCAAAGCCGGTGCCGATGGCCATCACCTCGCCCGTGGCCTTCATCTGCGTGCCCAGGGTACGCTTGCCGTAGACGAATTTGTCAAAGGGCCACTTGGGCAGCTTCACCACCACGTAGTCCAGCGCCGGCTCAAAGCAGGCGCAGGTCTTGCCGGTGACGGCATTTTTGATCTCGTCCAAGGTATAGCCGATGGCGATCTGGGCGGAAACCTTGGCAATGGGATAACCCGTAGCCTTGGAGGCCAGGGCGGAGGACCGGGATACCCGGGGGTTGACCTCAATCACGGCGTATTCAAAGCTGCTTGGATGCAGCGCGAACTGCACGTTGCAGCCGCCCTCCACCTTGAGGGCGTCAATAATATTAAGTGCCGCCCGGCGGAGCATTTGAAATTCCTTGTCGGCAAGGGTGAGCGCCGGGGCCGCCACGATGCTGTCCCCTGTGTGGATGCCCACGGGGTCAAAATTCTCCATGCTGCATACGGACACCACGTTGCCCGCGGCATCCCGCATGACCTCGAACTCGATTTCCTTCCAGCCGGAGATACATTTTTCCACCAGCACCTGCCCAATGGGCGACATGCGCAGTCCGTTTCCCGAAATTTCCCGCAATTCGCCCTCATTTTCCGCAATTCCACCGCCGCTTCCCCCCAGGGTATAGGCCGGCCGGATGATGACGGGATACCCAATTTCCACAGCAAAAGCAAGGGCCGCCTCGATGTCCGTCACCACCAGGGAGGGGATCACCGGCTGGCCGATTGTAAGCATGGTATCCTTGAACTGCTGCCGGTCTTCCGCCTTTTCAATGGTCTCCCGGCAGGCGCCCAGCAGCTTCACCCCATGCTCTTTCAGAAAGCCCTCCTTGTCAAGCTGCATGGACAAAGTCAGGCCGTTCTGCCCCCCCAGGGTGGAAAGCAGGCTGTCGGGCTGCTCCTTCAAAATAATGCGCCGGATGGTTTCCAATGTCAGGGGTTCAATGTATACCTTGGTGGCCATGGCCTGATCCGTCATGATGGTGGCCGGGTTGGGGTTCACCAGAATGACCTCCAGCCCCGCTTCCTTCAGCGCCCGGCAGGCCTGGGAGCCGGCGTAATCGAATTCCGCCGCCTGCCCGATCACGATGGGACCGGAGCCGATGATCAGCACCCTTTTGATAGCAGGATTCAAGGGCATTATTGGTCCCCTCCCATCATGGCAATAAACCGGTCAAATAAAAACAGGGTGTCCAGCGGCCCGCAGGAGGCCTCCGGGTGGAACTGCACGGAATACGCGGGAAGATCCAGATAATCGATCCCCTCGCAGGTAAAGTCGTTGCCGTTTTCAAAGCGCAGGCGGCTGTTATGAGGCAGATGGTTCAGGGACACGGCATAGCCGTGGTTCTGGCTGGACATGTACATTTGCCCTGTGACCAGGTCCTTCACCGGCTGGTTGCCGCCCCGGTGGCCGTACTTCAGTTTTTCCGTCTGTCCGCCCCGGGCCAGCGCCAGCACTTGATGCCCCAGGCAGATGCCAAAGATAGGCGTTTTGCTTTCGCACAGCTTTTTCAATTCTGCAATAACGCCCACATTGTCCGCAGGGTCGCCGGGGCCGTTGGAGAGCATGACGCCGTCTGGCGCATAGGACAATATCTGCTCCGCGGAGGTATAGGAGGGAACGGTGACCACCTCACAGCCCCGCTTGAACAGATTTTTTTCAATGCTCCCTTTCAGCCCGAAATCCATCAGCACCACCCGGCACTTTTTGTTTTCCGGCGTTTTCACTGCAATCTCCCGGCAGGTTACGTCCTCTACCTTGGGGGAAGGCCAGGTTTTCATGGCCTTGAGCAATGGCGCGGTATCCCCCGGCAGCGCGGCAAGCAGCATGGCGTTCATCACGCCCTTTTGCCTGATGATTTTCGTCAGCGCCCTTGTGTCCAGCTCATACAGCCCGGGGACACCCACCTCCTTCAAAAAGGTGTCCAGCGTGCCCTGGCAGCGGAAGTTGCTGGGGCTTTGGCACCATTCCCGGACAATATACGCCGACAGCCTGGGGGCGCCGCTTTCAAAATCCTCCGGGATCACCCCGTAGTTGCCGATCATGGGAAAGGTCTGCACCACCATCTGCCCATAATAACTTGGGTCCGTGAGCGTTTCCAGATATCCCGTCATATTCGTGGTGAACACAAGCTCCCCCGAGGCTTCCTTTTCCGCCCCGAAGGTTTTCCCCTCAAACACCTGGCCGTTCTCCAGCAGCAGGTACCCCTTTGCCATACAAATCCCACCTTTGATGCCCGGATTCCGGGATTTGTATTATTATACGTCATTTTTTATATATATTCAATACCTGGCATGAAAATTTGTAAAAAGGAACGGATGCATGGATATGCTCCAGTGCCGGTCAGGATGGTAGCCATTGACAATATAAAATTGTCTGCTATACTTAGAGAAAGTTTGTTCGCTCAATGGGGGATGAAAATGAAGGTTTGTCCAAACTGCGGCACCATCAACAAATCCACCGCTGATCGCCGCTCTGCCTGCGACGGTCCGCTTCCGGAGGAACCGGAGAGTGCTGGGCAAAGCGGCGGTGCTTTTTCGTTCATAGTATCATAGCAGCCATCCTTGGTGCCGTATATGTTTCCGCCCACCGCAAAAAAAAATGCGCTGGAACGCAGATAAAGGGAGAATCGCAGATGAAGAATTGTCCTATGTGCGGAAAAGAAAATCCGGATGAATTGGAATTTTGCATGTATTGCCGGGGCGATCTGGCGCTGAAGCCTCCGGCACGAATGGCAGGCACCGGCAAAAAGGCGGGGATCCATTGGGCGTGGGCTTTGGTGATCATGATCGCGGCAAGAGGTTTGGTGAATGCGGGTTTTAACTTTGCGCTGTCCGCTTACCTAAAGGCCCAGCCCTCAGCTTTTCTATACGCGCACGAGCTGGACATCTATAATATCAGCTTTACCCTTGAACTGATGATCCATTACCTTTTCATATGGGCGTGGATACGGTTTACCTCCTCGCGGTACAGCCATTCCGCCGTATGGTCTATCTTTGTTTACCTCTGGCTGACCGCCGGCCCTATTCAGCTTGCTTCATCCTGGGGCTACTCCCTACCAGTTTTCTATTCTCCAACTTTTATCTGGTTTGTGGGCATTGGCTCCATGGCTGCGGCCGTTGTGCTCTTTGCCCGGCATAAGCGCAAGCTGCTTAGGCCGCACGGCCAAAACGTTTTATAGCGGCATCTGCCTGAGCACCCGCGCTCATTTTTCCGCCAGCGCAAACCGCCGGATGGCCTTGGCCACGCCGGCGCTGTTGTTGTCCGCCGTTTCAAAGCCCGCCGCCGCCCTGGCGCTTTCCGTGGCGTTGCCCATGGCCACGCCGATGCCGGCCCATTGAAGCATGGGGATATCGTTGTCATTGTCGCCGATGGCCATTACCTGGCCGGGGACAAGGCCCATGTTTTGCGCCAGTTCCGCAAGGGCCGCCCCTTTATGGACGCCCTTGGGCATGATTTCAATGTTGTTTGACCAGGAGCTGGTGACCTCCACCCCCGGGATCTCCCCGATCAGTTCCTTGATTTTCAGGAGCCGCCTGGTATCCTCCCGGTCGATATACACGATTTTGTTGGCACCAAGGGCCCGCAGCTCATCAATCCCCTTCATGCCGTAGGTATACAGGATGTTTCCCTTGCGCTTCAGATGCGTGCCCCAGTATTCCAATTCCTTCCCCGTTGCAAAGGGGCGGCTGATGGCGATATGGCTGCGGCCGAAAACGGAGTAAGTGACCTTCTCCTTTTCCAGGATGCGGATGCATTCCTGGGTGGAGGCATCCTCCATATAGCTGGTGTGGAGGACTTCCCCGTGGGGCCTGTTGAGCCAGTACCCGCCGTTAAGCCCCAGCACCAGGCAGTCCGTAAGCCCGGCGTCGGAGAGGAAATAGCTGATATCCTCCGGCACCCGGCCACTTACGATGGCCAGGGAAATTCCCGCCCGGGCGGCGTCCCTCATGGCTTGCAGGTTTTCCGCAGGGATATCGCAGTCTTCATTCAGCAGTGTCCCGTCCATGTCTATGGCGATCAATCGTATAGTCGGATTCGTCATATGTACTCCTTATGATTTGTTTCCCGGTTTCAAAACGGCGGCAAGACAGAAAACCCCCTGCCATCCGGCAAGGTGAGGGACACGGCGCAGAGCATCAGCCTTTTGGCCCCCTGTTCCCTATTGAGGGCTCTGTCGCCATAGGCGTCGTCCCCCAGAACGGGGTGCCCGATGTGCGCCAGCTGCGCCCGTATTTGATGGGTGCGCCCGGTGATCAGGTCCACCTCCAGGCGGCTGACCGGCCCCTTTTCCACCACGCGGTAGCCGGTTGCAATGGGCAGCGCCCCCGGAACGGACGCATCCGACACCTTCACCCTGGCGGCTTTGGCGTCCTTTAACAAATAGGCGTGAAGCACGGCGCTTTCCGGTTCGGGCGTCCCCTTCACCAGGCAGACGTAAGTTTTTTTCACCGTCCGCTCCTTGAAAGCCGTCAAATACAGCGTCTGGGCCGCCTCCGTTTTGGCCAGCAGCAGCAGCCCGCAGGTTTGATTGTCCAGGCGGTGGCATGCTTTGGGCGCAGGCACCTCCGGATCGTTCAAACGGACATGGGCAAGGGCCAGGTCCTCCACCGTTGCCCCCCCGCCGTCATCCGCCTGGACGCTTATCCCGGCGGGCTTGTTGATGAGCAGGATATTTTCATCCTCATACACCACATCGAGGCGGGCTTTTTGCACCCGGATGCCGTACACCGTCACCCGCGCGCCGGGCTTTGCAAGCTCCTCCGCCCCTACCCGCAGCCCATCCATTTTTACATCCCTGCGGGAAAAAGCTTCCCGGACCGCCCAGGCGGGCACTCCGGGAAGCACACGAAGCAAATATTTATCCAGGCGCATAGGCTTCACATCGCCGGGGATCATCCATTCCAGTGCGGCCACGCTGCCCTCCTCCTAGTGCGCAAGCTCCGCTTTCAGCCCCGCCCACCTGGGCGTCTGGGCGGAGAGCTTTGAAAGCGCGCAGTACATGGCGGGGGTGGGCAGCACCCACAGCATGCTGGACAGTACACTTTCCATCTCACGAAGGGATACGCCCTGCTTGGCAAGCATCCGCAGGTCCTCCACCGCTTCCTCCGGGGTATACTCCGGGCGCAGCGCGCCGATGAGCAGCCCGGACATTTCTTGGCTCAAGGGGACCTCTTCCGGAAAGATGCCGTTCATGCCCCCCAGCATCATGGACTCCGAAAGCTCCAAAGAGGTGATGCCATGGCTGCGAACCTGGCTGATCAGGTGCTCCGGGTCCGCCAAGCCGGGATGGACAAGGATCATTTCCCCCTGAACGTCTGTGGTATAATCGAAGGCCGCCCGCAGATACCGCTGGGCGTAATCATAGGATTCCGCCTCCATGGTCCCGCATACCTCCTGCAAAAAATGCAGCGTGGGCTGCTGGGCGTGCAGGAACCCCGCGATGTACAACAAACCGTGCATCGTTGCATCGAACCTGAACACCTTTTCCCGGATTTCGGCATGCTCTTTGCGGTTCATGGCTTCCAGCATGGGCACGTGCAATTCCGCGGGCAGATGCAGGATGATATGCTCGCCATCCACCGTAAGGGAGCACCAGAGCCTGGCCACCAGCGCTTCTGCGGCACCGGCTTCGTCCCAGTCCATCAGTTCCGTCTCGCCTTCAAAGGTCAAGAGCCGTTCCAGGAGCATATGCTCCCTCACCGAAACAAAGGAAATCTCCCTGGGCAGGCGCTTGAGAACCAGTTCCTGGACCTCTTCCACCTGGTGGAGCCTTCTCAATTGCGGGTTTTCCATGGCATAATACGAGATATCCCACAATTTCTGGATATCGGAAAGGGTACATCCGGAAAAAAGACCCGTGGCGGGATAGGCGCCCAGGCGCTTTTCACAGGCCTCCAATTGCTTTTCCCGAAGCACGCTCATGGTCTTTTCGCACCAGTTCAAGGCGCTTGCGCTTTCCTCGCGCTGCATGGCCGAACCTCCCCATATAAAACCGTTATTCCGGGAGCTTGACCACCCATCCGAAGGGATCCGGCTCCCGACCGGATTGAAGCCCCGTCAGCGTATCATACAGCCTGCGGGTCACGCGGCCGATGCCGCCGCTGCCGACCTTTGCTTTCTCATCCTTGTAGCACAGCTCTCCCACCGGGGATACCACCGCCGCCGTGCCTGTCCCAAAAGCCTCCGTCAGGCTGCCGCTCTTGATGTCCCTAAATATATCGTCGATGGCAAGACGCCCCTCCTCCACCTGATACCCCAGTTTGGAGGCAAGCTTGAGGATGCTGTCCCTGGTAATGCCGGGCAGGATACTGCCGTTGAGCATGGGGGTGACGATCCTGTCGCCGTACACAAACATCATGTTCATGGCGCCGACTTCCTCCACATATTTGCGCTCTACGCCGTCCAGCCAGAGCACCTGCACGTACCCCTTTTCCTCAGCCATCTGCCCCGCCAGGATGGAGGCCGCATAGTTGCCCGCGGCCTTGGCGTGGCCCACGCCGCCGCGCACGGCCCGGACGAACTCATCCTCCACATAGATGCCCACAGGCGCAAGCCCGCCGGCGTAATAAGCTCCCACCGGGGACAGGATGATGGCGAACAGATACGTGTTGGAGGCGTGAACACCCAGGAATGGGTCCGTCGCGATAATGAAGGGGCGGATGTACAGCGACGTCCCCTCCGTATGAGGTACCCAATCCTTTTCCAGTTGAAGCAGCTTGAGAAGCGCCTCCATGCAAAGATCCACATCCAGCTCGGGAATGCACATGCGTTTGGCGGACTTGTTCATGCGCAGAAAATTGTCCCTGGGCCGGAAAAGGTGGAAAGCGCCGTCCGCAGCGCGGTAGCACTTGGTACCTTCAAAGATAGCCTGTCCGTAATGCAGCACCATGGAAGCCGGATCCATGGCCAAAGGGCCGTAGGGCACAATCCTGGCATCATGCCAGCCGGCCTCCTTGGAATAATCCAGCAAAAACATGTGATCGGTGAAGATCTTCCCGAAGCCAAGCCTGCTCTCATCCTGGGGCTTGGTTTTGCGTTCCTTTGCCAGCGTAACCTTGATCGAATGCATGCGCGCTTCCATCCTTCCGTACAGCCGGCGCCTTGCGTTGTCATAAGCACAGCGTCGAAAATAGAACCCGTTGATTTATTATACAAGGAAGAGAAAGTGTGTCAATACTTTTCCCCTGTCAATTTGGGGCAATTCCATGGCCCTTGCCCACAAAATACCGGTACTCAGCATGGCGGATCCATACGCATTCCAGGGTGCACACGCCGGTTTTTCATAAGGCGCAAGGGTCCGCGCGCGGCGCGCCGATCCGGGATCATATCTTGCAGGCAAGAGAACTGGCTGAAATTTCACTTGTATCTTTCTTGTTCTTTCAGGCCTGTGCTGCTATAATAAGGCAAATAACCTCATCCATCGCCTGCTTTTACCGGGAGGAATATGCCATGTGGATTTTATATGCCATCCTCTCCGCCGTGTTCGCGTCCCTGACCGCCATTTTATCCAAGATCGGCATGGCGGGCATCAATTCCAACCTGGCCACCGCCATCCGCACCGTGGTGGTGCTTTTTATGGCCTGGCTGCTGGTGATCGTTACAGGGCAATACAGGGGTCTTGGCGGCCTCACCAAACAAAACTGGATCTTTTTGATCCTCTCCGGCATTGCCACAGGGCTTTCGTGGCTCTTCTATTTCCGTGCGCTGCAGATGGGCGACGCCAGCATCGTGGTCCCCATCGACAAATTCAGCGTCGTCCTCACCATGGTTCTGGCTTTCCTGTTCCTTGGGGAAACGCCTTCCCTGAAAACGCTCCTGGGGGGCGCGCTGATCACGGCGGGGACTTTTGTACTGATACTGAAGTAGGAGATCGGAGGAGTAATCATGTTTAAGAAATTCACCCAGGCTGAAAAGGGCTGGATCATGTACGACTGGGCCAATTCCGCCTTTGCCGCCATTATCCTGGCCATCGTACTGCCGCCCTTTTATAACACGGTGGCGGCGGATATCCCCAGCGCCGGCCCCTGGTGGGGCTATGCCACCAGCATCGCCTCCCTGATAAGCGCGCTGTGTGCCCCCATCCTGGGTACGCTGGGAGACTACAAGGGATACAAGATGCGCCTGTTCACCGTCTTCATGCTGCTGGGGGCGGGCGCCACAGCGCTCTTGGCGCTGACGAAAAACTGGCAATTGATGCTTATGTTTTACATCCTGGGTTCCATCGGCTTCAACGCCTCCAACGTTTTCTATGACGGATTCCTGCCGGATGTGACGGGTGAGGACCGGATGGACATGGTTTCCAGCATGGGCTACGGCATGGGGTATATCGGCGGCAGCACCATTCCCCTTTTGATTGCCCTGGCGCTGATCATGTTTGGCGGAAAGATTGGCATCTCCTCCGACACCGCCTGCCAGATCTCCTTCCTTATTACCGCGGTATGGTGGATAGCGTTCACAATTCCCATGTGGCGCAATGTAAAGCAAAGGCACTATGTCCTGCAGCAGGGAAGCCTGATCAAGCAAAGCGGCTCACGCCTTGTATCCGTCGCGAAGCGCATCGCCACCAACAAATCCGTGCTTCTGTTCCTGCTGGCGTATTTCTTCTATATCGACGGCGTGGGCACCATCATCCATATGGCCTCCATCTTTGGCAGCAGCATGGGCCTTGGGCAGACGGAGCTGATCGTGATCCTGCTGGTGGTGCAGCTTGTAGCCTTCCCTTGTGCCATCCTGTACGGCGTGCTATCCCGCAAGTTCAGCGTGCGGACCATGCTATTAAGCGGTATCGTCACCTACGTTGTGATCTGCGGGGTAGCCATGTTCCTGGAACCCCTGCGGGCCATGGGCAAGACGGCGCTGCTTGGCGGCTTCATGGTTCTGGCCGTGCTGGTGGGTACCGCCCAGGGAGGCATCCAAGCGCTGAGCCGCAGCTTTTTCGGCAAGCTGGTGCCCCCGGAATCAGCCAATGAATTTTTCGGATTCTATGATATCTTCAGCAAGTTTTCCGCCGTATTAGGGCCGTTCCTGTTCGGCCTGGTCTGGGACGCCACCCAGAAATCCTACCTGGGTGTCGTTCCCGTGCTTTTGATGTTTATTGTCGGCGGCGGCCTGTTTTTGATGGTGCCCAAGCGGATGGAAAAGCTGTATTCCTCTGAACAGAAGTAAAGCCGCATCGTGCGAAAGGCCGGGGGCATATCAGCTCCCGGCCTTTTTCATGCATAAATTTCAGGATTCACCACATCGGGAGGGCGCCTGCCCGCCAGCGCCTCCAGCATGCGCACGCAGGCATCATAGGCCATACGGTACCTGGCCTCCCGGGTATTGGTGCCAATGTGGGGCGTCAGCACCACGTTGGGGAGGCTTAACAATTCGGGCGGGATATGGGGTTCCCTGGGAAACACATCCAGCCCGGCACCCATCAGTCTGCCGTCCCGCAGCATTGCCGCCAAAGCCTCATAGTCCACGATAGCCCCCCTGGCGGTATTGACAAGGATGGCTCCACGCTTCATCAGGGACAGATGCGCAGCATCCAGCATGCCCCGGGTGGCTTCCGTCAGCGGGCAGTGGAGGCTGACCACATCGGCGGCGGCCAGCAGGTCATCCAGCGCCATATACCGCGCTCCCTGCTCCTGTTCCTGCGAAAGAGGCCGCCGGTTGTGGTAGGCCACCTCCATGCCCGCCATCCGGCCAAACTGTGCCACAATCCCGCCGATGTGCCCCATGCCGATAATGCCCAGAGTCTTCCCCGCAAGCCCCATACCCATATACCGGCCCATACCGAACACCGTCTCCGGCGGAACCTCCCGCAGCTGCCTGTCCAATTCACCGATACGCCTGGCGCAGGAAAGCAGCAGGCCGATGGTGATCTCCGCCGTGGGCAGCGCGGTGCTTTCCGGGCAGTTTGTAACAGGAATCCTTCTTTGTGTAGCCGCAGCCACATCGATCCTTTCATATCCCGCGCCATAATTGCTGATGACCTTCAGGTTCGGCGCCGCCTCAATCAGATCCGTTCCAAAGGCACCGCAGGCCAGCACCGCGTCGGCGGCGGGCAGCAGGGCCGCAAGCTCCGGCCGGGTATACGCCCTGCCTGGGGCCGGGTGAAAAACAGTGTGGTCCTTCAAGATAGAAAAAGCCTCGTCCGGGATGCCGTGGGTCACGACGATATTCGCCAAGCGCTCCGTCCTCCTGTCCGCTTTGCCGCCCATTATAGCAGACGGCGCCCCTGATGACAAGGCAGGAAGTAATTGACACGCTTCCAAGGTCTGCATATAATGGTGATAATTTCCCGAGCTCTGCTGTAAAGGAGTTCCCACTTATGCTGCATGCTCTAAGGATGCTTCTAATCGTACTGATGATATTTCTGCTGGCCCTTTGGGTGCCTTCTGGGGCTGCCATTGCCCAGGTCAAGCCCTTGCCCCCGGACACCTCCGGCGGAATGCCGCCTCTGAAGGACGGATATTTGAGCGATGCGGAATACCAGGATGAGTCTATTCACGTATGGATTTCCCAGGGCCGTATGTATGATACCAATTGGATGGCGGTCGAGGTCACCATTGCCGACCCGTCTCAGCTGCGCACCGGCGTCGCCGGGAGCTACCGATCGCCAGGGGCCGCCTTTACCACCACCATGGCCAAGCGCGTCAACGCTGTGCTGGCCACCAACGGCGATTATTTCGGCTTCAACACCACCGGCTACTGCGTGCGGCAAGGCACCGTCATCCGCCGCAAGGCGCAAGGCAATTTTGACACGCTGCTCATTGATGACAAAGGAGATTTCCATATTCTTCGCAGCGCCACCCAGGAGATGTGCGACGCCTGGCCCGGCACGGCGGTGAACACTTTCAATTTCGGACCGGGGCTGATCGTAGATGGTGAGCGCATGACGGAATTCACCCCGGAAGAATTGTATGGCAAGGGTGCTGACAAGGGTGCCCAGCGCATCTGCATTGCACAAACAGGGCCCCTTTCCTACATGGTTGTTTATTGCGAAGGGCCCGAAAACAAGGGGTCCGCCGGTCTGACCATCCAACAGTTTGCCGACCTGGTCGCATCCTTTGAAGGGATTGAAAACGCCTATAACCTGGACGGGGGGTCTTCCTCCACCATCGTATTTGGAAACAAGAAGATCAATGGCCTCTCCTCCGGAAAAATGCGGCAGATTTCCGATATCATTTATTTCGCCAGCGCCTTGGCGCCGGATGGAGACTAAGGGATGGAAACTACGCTTTTCATGTTCGCCGGCCTGCCGGTTACGGCATATGGGGCATGCGTTGCCGCCGCTGCCGCCCTCTGTGTCACAGCGGCGTATTTTTCTATGCGCAGCCTTGGCAAGAACGTTTGGGAAATTTTCTGTGTATGGTGCATTCCCTTGGCGTTTGCTGGCGCCAGGCTGTTTTACGTTCTGGCCCGGTTCAATGATGTTTTTGACGTTTATGGCCCCGGCTTTCCGCTCATGCCTTGGGAGGGCGGATATGCCCTGTGGGGCGCTGTGGGAGGAAGTGCGCTGGCCGGATGGATCACTGCCCGGCGTAAAGGGCTTAAGACCAGGACTGTCTTTGATGCCGCTGTGCCTGCCCTTGTGCTGATGCTTGCGCTATGCCGGTTTTCGGAATATTTCAGCGGTCAGGGGATCGGCCTTCCGGTGGAAAACGAGGCGTTGTGGTTTTTCCCGCTGTCCGTTCAAAACATGTACGGCGAGTGGTATTATGCTGTCTTTGCGGCCGAGGGCGTCACCGCGCTGCTGGTTTGCCTGTTTGTCCGAAAGCGCTTTGTCGAGCACAAAGCGGTGGTATCCCTCATCTTGCTGTCCTCCGCGCAGATCGTGTGGGAAAGCATGCGGCGAGACGACTTCCTTCGCTGGGGCTTTGTCCGGGTATCTCAAATCATAGCTGTTGTTGTGCTGCTGAGCCTTCTGGCCGCAGGATGCATCCGTCGGCTCCGAAGCGGTGAAAAGCCCGCCAAGACAGCTGGGCGCGCCGCCGCCTTCCTTTGCCTTACCTGCGCGTGCGTTGCGCTGGAGTTCGCCATGGATAAGACCCCCCTGCCCTATGGCTGGGCCTGGCTGATGATGGCGGCCTGTGCAGCCGGCATGGCTGTGCTTCCTATTAGGGCAATTCAGCGAAAAGGAGAGGCGTGATGGGCTTGAAGCGGTTTGTTTTTGGGCTGCTCCTTTGTTTCCTCCTCGCCGGCGGTACAGCCTTTGCACAGGAGGCACAGGACATCACCAAGCAATGCAAAATCAAGTGCAGCGAGAGCAAATACATTCAGAAATATATCAAAGATAGAAAATATGATACCGAATGGGCAAGCCGAAAGGAGGCGGAACCCTGGATCCATGTCACCGCACCGGAGGGTGCCCTCTGCAGCGGGGTATACATTTGCTTCAGCGCAAAAGAACCCATTCCCTGGAAGGTACAGGTGCCCCAAGGGGACGGCTGGGCCACAATTGCCAGGGGAGCGGGAAAGTACCTCCATGAATACGCTGCGCTGCCGGACGTATCCGTTTTCCGCATCACCACGGACACCGGCGACGCGGCGCAGCTTCGCGTGGCGGAACTGTATGTGCTGGGCGAAGGTGATCTTCCCGGCTGGGTGCAGATATGGGAGCCAACGCCGCAAAAGGCCGATATCCTGCTGCTCATTGCCCATCCCGATGACGAGTATGTGTTTTTCGGCGGTTTGCTGCCCGATTATGCCGTGGAGCGGGGCTGCAGCGTGGTGGTAGCCTTGATGACCGCCTATGATTTCCAGCGCGTTGCGGAGCTTCTCAACGGTCTTTGGCGCTGCGGCGTGCGTACCTATCCCTCCATTGGGCGGTTCACCGACAGGTTCAGCAAGTCGGCAAAGGATGCCTACCGGATCTGCGGGGGAAAAGAAGCTGTGCAGCGCTATGTCATTGCGCTTTTTCGCAAATACCGGCCGGAGGTGGTGGTCACCCACGACCTGAAGGGCGAATATGGACACGGCATGCACATGGCCTGCGCCGACGCATCTTTGGCCTGCGCGGCCTTTGCGGCCGATCCCGCACAGGACACGGAATCGGCTGAATCCTATGGCGTGTGGCAGATCAGAAAACTATATCTGCACCTATATCCAGACCGCCCCATCCATATGGATTGGGAAAAGCCGCTCTCAGCCTTCGGAGGGCAAACAGGCCGCGAGGCCGCCAACGAGGCACTAAAATGCCATACAAGCCAGCAGGGTACCAGCTTTACTGCGGTTTACCCTGCCGGCCACAAATATTCGGCGAGTGATTTTGGCCTTGCTTTTTCAACCGTCGGCGAAGACCGCCTGAAAAATGATTTTTTGGAAAATATCCCCTAGCCTACGGCATGACCCCTATGGGATGCACATAATCATCGGTATAGGCGTACCCGCAGCCCTGGCACACATACCGGGTATAGCCATATTCCGTTTCTGGGGGTGGAACCACCTCCGCCGTATACAAAGGCGAAGCGCATGCTTCCGGCATAAGGTCGGTGCGGTAATCGCGCGTTTCATGGCTGTCGAAGGATACGATTATATTGTCGTCAACAAGCAGATATTTATTCAGTTTCTCGCCTATAACAGCCTTACAGTACGCCCTTCGGTCCGAGTTATGTTCGAAAAAAGAAATGTGCGCATCCACGCTGCAGCCCTTTATGTACCCTTTCCGCATTTTATCGGCAACCACATAAACCTTGTACATGCCTATCACGCCGCCGTTATGCACATACCCGTGCACAGAGGCATATCCGTTCAGCTTCACATGGCAATCTTCCATGTCAAAGTATCCAGCGCCCAGGATGCCCCCCAAAAACGCTTCACATTTGATGGACCGGTTGCCGTCCACCAGCACCAGTTCCACATCGGCGGAGCAGCCTGAAATTGCGCCGTGCCCAAAGCCTACCAGCCCTGCCACACCGCACATATACCGGTTTTGGTACAGGTATACCCGGCCCTCCACGCTGCAGCCGGTAATAACCGTATCCTCCGCCAGCCCAGCCAGCCCGGCGGCAAAACAATTGATTTTATCTGCCCGGACACTCACATGCACATTCAGCAGATTCAGGTTTTTGATATAGGCTCCCTTGACAACCGAAAAAAGCGCGGCGAAATAGGTGCCGTATTTTTTCAGGTTGCCATCGGTTGTATTCGCTTTCTCCTGCCCTATCTGCGTGATTGAAAGATTATACAAGGTGTGCCCGGCTCCATCCAGCGTACCGGAAAATGCAATGGGTACCCAATCGATACCCGCCATATCAATATCGCGGGTCAGCACATACGTCCCGCCGGGATTCTCCGTTATAGCTGCCAGGGCCTGGGGTGAGTCGATGCTCACGGGCGCATCCTGGGCGCGAACCGGCAGAAGCGGGCTGAGCAGCAGGGCTGCCAGCATCATCAGGGCCAAGCGTCTCATGCTTCTCCATATCCTTTGCCATATCATACCGCAAGTATATCATCCATCCTCCCCAGGCGCAAGCCACGGCCATTGATCTGGGCTTGATCCGCTTTATCGGCGCTCTTTTTGATGAAGCCCCGCCCACACGGGGATACTCCCTGCAAAGGAGGGAGAACGCCCATGAACGAAAAGCCTGTATGGCTGCCGGCGGATCAGCAGCGCCATCCGCCGCTCCGGGGGCGGATCCAAGCGGAAGCCGTAGTAGTAGGCGGCGGCCTGTGCGGCGTAACCACCGCACTGTTGCTGGCCCGCGGCGGCATACGCGTGGCGCTGCTGGAGGCGGACAGGCTGGGGAGCGGAGCTTCCGGCCAAAGCCTGGGGCTGGCAACCGTACAGCACGGGCTTATCTATTCCAGGCTCCAAGCCCGGTGGGGGCGGGAGGTCACGCAGGCCTACGCCGCCAGCCAGACAGCTGCCCGCGGCGCCATGGCAGCGCTTATTCAGGAGCTTGGCATCCTATGCGGCTTTCAGGCACAGGATTCATCCCTTGCGGCGATGAGCCGCGAAGAGGAACGCCTTTTAATCATGGAAGAAAAGGCATCACAGGCAGCCGGGCTGGCCGCCGCCATGACGGCCGGCGGGGGATGTCCCTTCCCCGCGCGCTGCCTGCTGACCATTCCCGGCCAGGCCATGCTGGATCCCATCGCGTACCTTCAAGGGCTGGCGGACGCTTACCTGGCCCTTGGCGGGCAGATTTATGAGCATAGCAGAGTGGTAGCGGCGGATACGGGGAGCGTTGCCACCGATACGGGCTCGGTACAGGCATCTTTTGTCATCCATGCCACCCATTTTCCCGTACTGGGTTTTCCCGGCTGGTATTTCCTGCGGCTTGGGCAGCGGAGGAGCTATGCCGCTGCGCTGAGCGGCGCGCCGGATTTCCAGGGCATGTATCTGCAGGCGGAGCCGGAGGGCTTCGCCCTCCGGCGGCACGGCGGCATGACGCTTTTGAAATGCTTCAGCTACCCGTGCGGGCAGGAAACCCGCGTAGATCACGGAGCGCTTATCAAAAGCGCGGCAGCCCTGCTTTTCCCGGAAGCCGAACTTGCCGCCATATGGCATGGGCAGGACGTTTTCAGCGCAGACGGGCTTCCTTGCGCCGGCCCGTTCAGCTCGCGCACACCCACCCATTTTATCGCCGCCGGCTTCGGCGGTTTTGGCATCACGGGCAGCATGGCAGCGGCCCAGGCTGTCAGTGCGCGCATTTTAGGCGCGCCTCCCGGCGAACTGTCCATATACGATCCGTCCCGCCCCATGCGGCACAGCGTTTTCCCCGTTTTGAAAGCCGGCGGAAAACAAACGGTGACTTTTTTCTCAGGCCTGGCCCGCCACCGTGCGCCACGCTGCCCCCATATGGGCTGCAAACTGCGCTTTGTACCCTCCACCGCAAGCTGGGACTGCCCCTGCCACGGCTCACGGTTTGACAGCATCGGCCGGATCGAAAACGGCCCCGCTGTCCGTCCTGCCCGCATCCGGAACAAGAACAGAAGGTAGCTGCCCCTGCCTATACCTTATGCTGTCCTATCCCCTGATTTTTTGCAAGGTTATGACGAAATATTTCCTTAAAGATAAGAAATCAATATTTTTTTGCGTCGCTTCCTTGCATATTTTACATACATAGTCTATAATGTAACAAGGATAAATGGGTATGCATTTCCAGTACCGACAGTGATGAGGAGTTCCATTACGCACAGGGAGGCTGCACATGGCCATTGATACATTTTCCGATTCGCAAAAATCACAGGAAGAGATGTACAGGCAGCTGCTCATGCGCCTTACGGGCATCTTTGCCGCCAACGTTCATTTAGCACCCGACGGCTCCATCGCCGAAATCCATATATTAGGCAGCAGTCTGCGCCATCCCAAGCAGATCATGCGGGACGTGCAGTCGGCGCTGGCCTCCGCTTACGGCATCACGGTAGACCACCGGGTCATCAGCATCGCCCAGCTAAGGCAGGACCCTGTGCAGTCTGAAGAGCATGTGGTATCCACCCCGATGGGAGAGGTTCGCCTGCGCACCCACGAGCTGTCCCAGAACGTGGTGGGAAACCAGTACAGCGTCAAAGTGTCCCTTATGCGCGACGACATTGAGTACACAGGCCGCAGCGTATGCCGCAACACGCCCATTCAGCGGCCCCGGGCGGTAGCCAACGCCGTTCTCCAGGCGGTGCATAGCTTCCTGGGCGTGGAAGACGTTTTCCTTCTTCTGTCCGTCCAATTCTCTCAGTTATCCAGCATCAAGGTTGTTATTGTTGCCGTTGAGTGCATGAATATGCAGGCTGCGCCTGTGCTGATCGGGGCCGCGGAATGCGGCGGCGACGAAGCCCAGGCCATCATGCGCGCGACACTCTCCGCCCTGAACCGCAAGCTGGCCTATATGGCCTCCAATCCCAGTTGAAAACAGGTCCGACCACGCCATAGCACGCTGCATCTTTAGCGAAGCGAATATAGCCTGTCCTATTAGCGAATGGCAGAGCCCTTGTAAGGAGGCTATATCCGTGAAGAAAGCTAAGCTCGTCCTCGCGTTGATGTCCCTGGTTTCCCTGGTTTTGTCCAGCGGGGCTTATATGACCTGGAGGTAGTGCATTGGGCGTGGCGGACCTGTTTTCATATATAAATGCCCGTTTCTATTGAAGTATTTGAGGTGACCCCAATGTCCAAAAAGGCAAAGCTATATACTTCTTTTATATCCACTATCGGCTTTGCGCTGGCTATTTATGCCTTTTACACCTATATCACGAATGTAGACCTTAAGAACCTGTCCCTTGAAATCCAGCAGATGGTTTGCCTGATCATCCTGTGCGTGCTGTGCCGTTCGCTTCCCATCTATGTGGGTGACCGCCACCAGGCGCTGGATGTGTCGGTAGTGAGCATCCTGGCCGCCGTCATTGCCAAGGGGCCATACGCCGCCATGTGCGTTTACCTGATCAGTTCGCTATTCGCCTTTGATTACGATAAGGAAAAAAAGACTTACCACCACCTGTACAACACGCCATTTTTAAAATCAGCCTTCAACAACAGTAACTTGATGATCTCTATCCTTCTCCCCGGCCTGCTGTTCACCGCCGCGGGGGGCAGCCCGCAAACCGCCACGCTGCCCGGCATTTTATGGCCTACCATCCTGTTTTCCAGCAGCACCTTCCTGATCAATTATTCCATCCTGCTAATGGTATTCATCCTGGAAGGCCAGATCAAATGGGACGACGCCATTGACATGATCCGCAGCATCCTGCCCAACGTGCTCTTCGCCATGCCTTTGGGCCTGCTGATCGCGCTGCTGTTTTTGATGGAAAACGGCCATTGGCTGGCCATTTTGATGCTCTTCCCCCTGTTGCTGGCAAGGTATGCCTGGTCGCTGTACCTGGACTCCCAGGTGCAGCACATGAAGTTGATTCAGGCATTCGTATCCGCCATGGAAGCAAAGGACACCTATACGGAAGGCCATTCCCGCCGCGTGGAAATGTTTGCCATGCAGATAGGCAGCGCGCTGAAGCTGCCCAAGGACAAAATGAAGGAAATGCAGATCGCCGCGCTTCTGCACGACATCGGAAAGATCGGCATCGAGGACATCATTCTGCGCAAGCCCGCGCGGCTGACCGATGAGGAGCGCCAGCGCATCGAGCAGCATCCCACCATCGGCGTGAGCATTGTGGAAAAGGTGGGGCTGTCGGAAAGCGTCAAAGAGATGATCCGCCATCATCATGAGCGGTATGACGGAAAAGGGTATCCTGACCGCTTGGATCATACCTCTGTTTCCTTCGAGGCGTATATTTTGGGCGTGGCGGATGCGTTTGACGCCATGACCAGCGACCGGCCTTACCGTGCCGGCATGTCCGAGGAAAAAGCCCTCTCCATCCTAACCGAAGAAAGTGGAAAGCAGTTCCACCCCGCCGTGGTGCAGGCGTTTACATCGTATCTGCAGTCGCAGCGGGAGCAAAAAGAGCAGAAGGAGCAGGGCACCCAAGCATGATCATTGTTTATTTCGTGCTGCTGTCTATCCCCGTCAGCCTGCTTTGCGGCGGGAGATTCAAATACATGCTCGAAAATCCATTGCATCTTATCTGGCTGCCGCTGCTGGCTTTTTCCGCAGAGGCGGCCTTTCCATTGCTGCAAAAATATGTAGCGCTGCCTGTTGCCAAGTGGCTCTGGATCGCGGTGGTGTTTGAGTATGCACTGCTGTTTTTGTTCTGTCTGCTTAATTGGCGCAGAAAGTCCGTCCGTTTGATCGCCCTCGCCTGCCTGTTGAACTTCTTTGTCATCGCATGGTATGGTTTCCGTATGCCTGTGGCGCCCATCGCCAGGGAATTTCCCCAGATGGCAGCCACGGTTTCACGCATTGAATCCGGAGAACTGTTCGAGTATGTGCTGGTGGCCAGCGGCGCCCCCTTCCTTTTCCTGGGAGATGCGCTGCTGCTTCCCTTTCTGCACTCTGGGCTGGCTAGCATCGGCGATCTGCTGCTGGCCGTTGGGGTAAGCTGGCTGATCTTTGAGTGGATGCGCCCTGTCCGCAAAAACAGGGATACCCGCGCGGCATACAGGCGCGCCACCTGACGGTCAAAGCAGCATGAGCCATTGAAAAATCCGGACAGACTTTGTCTGTTGTTTTTGTCAGCCAATGCCTGCGATGCCTGATATATTCATCTTTGGCGGTATCCCCACTGGCATATGCAGTTTGCGGCTGGATAGACCGCTCTCAGTTTACGGCAAAATGAAACAAATCTGCGGTTATTGCACCGCGGATTTTTTCATGGGCCAAAAACCGAAGAATGCTGTCCTCCGTCTTATCCTGTGTAAAAAGCTTTTTACTTTCCTAAAAAGGAGTGCCCAATGACAGCCGAAAGCTTCACGCAGCGCATGCTGGAGATGGAAAAAACACTCTTCCATGTGGCTTATGGGATGCTGTACAACCGCAGCGACTGCAAGGACGCCGTGCAGGAATGCATATTGAAGGCTTGGCAGAAGCGGGCCGGCCTGAAAAGCGAGGCATCCTTCCGCCCCTGGGTGATCCGCATCCTGATCAACGAATGCAACAACATGCTGCGTGCCCGCAAACGCTGCGTGCCTGTGGAGGAAGTGCCGGAAAACCCAGCTCCGCCGGACGCAGACCCATGGTTGCACGAAGCCATCCGGGCGCTGCCGGAAAAGCTGCGGCTGCCCGTGGTGCTCTACTACATGGAAGGCTTTACGGTGGACCAGGCGGCAGCTATCCTGCACATTCCCCGGGGAACGGTGAAAACCCGGCTGGCAAAGGCACGGAAGGAACTGAAAACCGCTTTGCAGGACGATGAGGGGAGGGCGGCCTATGAACGGGTTTGAAATGGAAAACGCATTCGGGCAGCCGCCCGCCGAATTCAGGCAGGGCATGGAGCATGCCCTCAAACAAGTGAAGGAGGACAAAACAGTGAAAAAATTTACGGCAAGAACACTGATCTTAGCCGCGGCCCTGGTTTTGATGCTGTGCGGCATCGCGCTGGCGGTATCGTCCGCCTACGGGGTGGAATGGTTCCTTAAGGAGCGCTACGCCGATCCCCCCAAACTGCCCGGGGATTTTTCCGACCAGGTGCAAAGCGACATCCCGCAAACGAACATCAACAGCTTTGCGGATGTTGCGATCCGCGACGCGGCATGGCTGGATGAAACCTACGACGAATCCAGGGCCAACACTTTTCAAATGACGTTCAGGGCCGTGCTGCAGGAAGCGCAAAAGCCCAAATACGAGATGCACGAGGCTATCCGGCTCAACAACGACGGCGATACCAGCGAGCGGAACGGCGTGGATTGGCTGTGGACGGAAACCGGCCACGGACCGATTCCCGAAATGATGAACGACCCGCAAAAGCAGTTGGCGCTCTTTGAGCCGCTGGGATTCACCCTAGGCACGCCGGACGGGTTTGCCATGCCCGGAGCCGGCGAGGATTCCCTCCATACGCAGGACGATTCCCTGATGTACAACCTGTTCATCAACCTGAACTGGTTGGATCCCGCCTGGCTTGAGAACACCTACCGCCCCATGGAAAGCAAGGATGCCCAGGCGCTTTTGCAGACCCTGCTTGAGAACGCCGAGGAATACAGGAAGGCGAAGGCGCAGTATACCGACGAAAACGGCCTGACCACCATGGTGCTCAACTATTTCGTGTGGGAATACCCCGACTGGGAAAACGCCAGGCATAATGGATACTTGACCTTCAAGGTGAAGCTGCCGTAAGAAAGGGCATGATGGGGGTACGGCGAGGATGGGGAGGGCTTCTTTCTCAAAAGAAGCCCTCCCCCCCCTCCAAGAAAACTTCCTATTTTTATTCAAAAGGAACTGCTATACCTATTGTTGGCATAAGCCCGCGGGGGACGCGCCAGCCAAAAGCCCTCCCCGCCATCATATCTCCTTGTACGACACGCTTTCCCTGCCCCGTACCGTTTTTTCTATCCCGCAGTCAGTTTTTGAGGCTGTTCAGCGGCGCGGGGATGCGTCCGCCTCTGCTGATAAAAGCCTCGTTGCCGAAAGTGTTCACCGGCATCACTGGCGCATGGCCCAGCAGTCCGCCGAAGCTTACCGTATCCCCGGCCTTCTTGCCCACGGCGGGGATGATGCGCACTGCGGTGGTCTTGCTGTTGATCATGCCAATGGCCGCTTCGTCCGCGATGATGCCGGAGATGGCCGATGCGGAGGTGTCTCCGGGCACGGCGATCATATCCAGGCCCACGGAACATACGCAGGTCATGGCCTCCAGCTTTTCAAGGGTCAGCGCCCCGCAGGCAGCCGCCTCAATCATACCGATGTCCTCGCTCACCGGGATGAACGCGCCGCTCAAGCCCCCCACATGGCTGGAGGCCATGACGCCGCCCTTTTTGACCGCGTCGTTAAGTAGCGCCAGGGCCGCGGTGGTGCCCGGCGCGCCGACCATTTCAAGCCCCATTTCGGTGAGGATATGAGCCACGCTGTCTCCCCTTGACGGGGTGGGTGCCAGGGAGAGGTCTACGATGCCAAAGGGGATATCCAACCTCCTGGCGGCCTCCCGGGCCACGAGCTGGCCTACCCGGGTCACCTTGAAGGCTGTGCGCTTCACCGTTTCCGCCACCACGTCAAAGGGCTCACCCTTTACGGCTTCCAGCGCACGCTTTACAGCGCCAGGCCCGCTGACGCCCACGTTCACGGCGCATTCCGGCTCCCCCACGCCGCAGAAAGCTCCGGCCATGAAGGGATTATCGTCCACAGCGTTCATGAACACCACCAGCTTGGCGCAGCCCAAAGAATCCCGGTCCGCGGTAAGGCGGGCCGTTTCCTTGATGATGGCGCCCATATCCCTGACCGCGTCCATATTGATGCCCGCCCTGGTGCTGCCGATGTTCACGCTGGAGCAGAGAAACTCTGTTTCCGAGAGCACGCAAGGAATAGACTTAAGCAGCAGCCCGTCCGCTTTTGTCAGGCCCTTGTTGATCAGCGCGGAGTATCCACCCAGAAAATTGATGCCGATCTCCCGTGCCGCCCTGTCCAAAGCCCTTGCGATGGGCACGGGGTCGCCCTGGGCGATGAGGCTGACGGGCGTTACGGAAACGCGCTTGTTGACGATGGGCACCCCAAATTCCCTTTGGATCTCCTCCCCCACCGCCACAAGGCGCCCGGCGGTCTTGCAGATCTTGTCATAGGCCCGGCGGCCCGTTTGAGCGCTGTCCGGCCCCGCGCAGTCCATCAGGCTGATGCCCAGGGTGATGGTGCGGATATCCAGGTTTTCCTCCCGGATCATATGCATGGTTTGAAGGATCTCGCCTGTATCGATCATGGGTGCGCCCCCTTGCGTAGCGAAACGCTGTAAAAAAATCAGATCCTGTGCATGGCGTCGAAAATATCCGTGCGCTGCATGTGGATGGACATACCCATCCAATGCCCTACCCCGGTCAGTTCCTCCAACACGCCTGCGAAATCCTCCGCCGCGCCGTCCAGATCCACGATCATCAGCATGGTAAAATAGCCGCCCAGGATGGTCTGCGTGATATCCAGGATGTTGATGTTCAGCTCGCTCAATTTGCCGGCCACCCCGGCAATGATCCCCGTGCGGTCGGCCCCGGTGACGGAAACCAGTGCCTTTGTCATACCCGTTCCCCCTTTTCGGAAATGAAAGCGCCCCGCGCTTCCATAGACTATACCTGCGGTTCCCCGGAATGTCAACGGCCTGATGTCCTTTTCAGCGGTTTGTACACGGAGATCGCCTTGGCCGGGCACATCTCCTGGCAGCAGTAGCACCTGATGCATTTTTGATAGTTGTACCGCGGCGCTTTGTCCCGCACCTTGTCAAGAAAAATCGCCTTTCCCTCCACGGGGCAGCTTTCCACGCACATGCCGCAGCGCACACATTTTTGGGGATCAGCCACAGGCCGCTCCCGCAAGGCCGGGATCAGGCGGGTCAGGTTCAGCGCATACCCCTTTGCCCCGGCGCCGCGGAACACCCGAAATTCCGGTTTTCCGTACCGCCGGGCCATTTCGTCCATGGATATTTCCCCTTCGGGTGTGAGCACCGTGATTTGTTCCTCCCGCCAGGTGCCAACGCCCGCCTGCTCCGCCGCCACATTGGTGGGCAGTAAAGCCGGAGGCAGGCTTGTGAGGCGGCAGAACACGCTGTCCAGCGCTACGGGATCCTCCGAAAACAGCAGCACCTTCATCTCAACCGGCGTGCCGGAGGAAGGCCCGTTCCCTTCCATGGCCACAATGCCGTCCATGATGTGCAGCCGGGGCTTTACCACCGTATTCAGGTCCGCCAGCATCCTGGCAAACCTGATGGCGTCGGGGTATTTTGCGTGCCCGGCCCCTTTGTTCAGGCCAAGCACACAACCGTAGGTGTTCTTTACCGCGCCTGTCAGCCGCTCCAGCGCGTGGGTTTTCATTTTGGACAGGCTCACGATGGCGTCCGCCTGAAGCACGCCCTCGCAGATTGTGAAATGTTTGCATACCCGTCCGTTAGGCACCTGCACCTGTCCGCCGCTTGTGAAATCCGCCAAAGGGATGCCCAGTTCACCCGCCGCCTCCATCAGGCCGCACCCCTCCGCCACCCTTGCCACGCTCAGGGATTTGGGCCCCGGGGAGTCACCGAAGGACAGGTTTTTACAGCCGCTTTCCCGAAGCAGCCTGCCCACCGCCCCGAACACGGAGGGATGGGTGGTCACCGCCTTTTCCGGCTCAAACCTGCCCAGCATATTGGGCTTGAGAAGCACCTTTTCCTCTTTTTGAACAAACCGCCCAATGCCCCCCAGCAGCGCGATGCCCCTGGCCACCGACTCCTCTACTTCCTCTTTCCTGTAGCTGCCGCAAAGCACAAGCGCAACAACGCTTTTTGCTTTTTCCAAAGGGATCCCTCCTCATCATGAGCTGACCGTTGGCATTGTAGCACAATTCGCGGCGCCTTGCTATGCATCCCCCGGAAAATGTGGTACAATCGTGGCTATAAAAGCATCCTGAAGGAGACTGTCATGATACGCCAAGCCGCTTTTTCAGGTCCGCACCGGCTGCTAAAAGGAAATCTCCACACCCATACAACGCGTTCCGATGGCCAGGGCACGCCGGAAGAAGTCATTGCAAAGTATGCGGAAAACGGATACGATTTTCTGGCTCTCACTGATCACAGAATATATAATTATCAAAATTTTCTTCCCGGCAGCACCCTTACCATCCTGCCGGGCATGGAAATGGACCGGCAACTGGGAAGCAGGCATGTCCCCTGTTTTCACAGCGTATGCCTTGGCCCCCTTCGGGAGGAAGGCAACGGTTTTACTCAGGATCAGATATTCGCAAGAGGCGTTGTCAAGAATCAGTATGAATATCAAACACTGCTTAACTGGATCCATGAAAACGGAAACATCACCCTGTACTGCCATCCCCAATGGAGCGGCACCACAGCCAGGGATTTTGAACAAATGCAGGGCAATTTTGCCCTGGAGATTTACAACAGCGGCTGTGCCCTGGAGAACGAGATGGACATGGATGCCGCTTACTGGGATGAACTGCTTATTCAGGGCAAAAGGATTTTCGGTGCCGCCGTGGACGACGGCCACAGCATGGCACACCACTGCCGGGGCTATGTGATGGTCAACGCCGCAAATACGGCCGTCGGAATTCTGGACGCCTTGTCCCGCGGCGCGTTCTATTCCTCCTGCGGGCCCGAGATTTTTGACTTTTTTGTGGAAGACGGCATGGCCGTGGTGGAAACCTCCCCCTGCGACCGGGTATTGTTCCTCTACGGCCGGGAACCCACCAAAATCGTCCGGGCTGGAAACAGCAAGCTTACCAGAGCCATGTTTTCCGTTCCCGCGCACTTTACCTATCTTCGCGCCGCCGCGGTGGACAGCCTGGGCCGCCGGGCCTGGACGAACCCCATCTTCTTTTACGAAGCCGAATGAAAATTCCATGGCGAGGAAGCGTTTTCGTGCGATTATTTTCACGGCGCAAGGCGGAGGATCCTGCCCTGCTGTTCACCGGCAGTGAATTGCGGGGCCTGATGCTCCCCCTTCTTTTGGAGCAGCTTCTGATCGTACTGATGAGCATCATCAACACTGTAATGGTATCCTCCGGCGGCGAGGATGCCGTATCCGCCGTCTCTCTGGTGGACACCATCAATGTTCTGCTGGTGAACGTATTCGTGGCACTGGCCACCGGCGGCGCCGTGATCACGGCACAGTATCTTGGCCGCAGGGAACCGGATATGGCCGGAAAGGCAGCCAGGCAGCTTTTATACGTAATGCTGGCTGTTTCGCTGGCCATCAGCGTCCTTTCCCTCCTGTTTTACCGTGCGCTGCTGCACGCCGTGTTTCCCGGCGTGAACGATGCCGTGATGACAAACGCAGCCACCTATTTTCTGTTGATTATTTTCAGCTTTCCTTTCCTGTCCGTTTTCAGCGGAGGATCCGCGCTGATGCGGGCTGCCGGAAATTCGAAGGCTTCTCTGATCACGACGCTGATGGTCAACGCTATCAACGTGGCGGGAAACGCGCTGCTGATCTATGTCTTCGGCCTAGGCGTGAAAGGTGCCGCTCTGGCGGCGGTGATCGCCAGGGTTTTGGGTGCCGTAGTGATCCTGCTGCTTTTGAAAAATCCCCGTCAGGGGCTTGTTATCCCCTCTCTGAGGCGGTTTGCCTGGGACGGCGATATGGTGAAGCGCATTCTTCGCATCGGTGTGCCCAACGGGCTGGAAAACAGCTTCTTCCAACTGGGCAAAATCCTGCTGCAAAGCCTTGTCTCCACCCTTGGCATCACGGCCATGGCCGCCAACGCGGTGGCCAACAGCCTGGCAGGGTTTCAAAATATTCCCGGCAGCGCTGTGAGCCTTGCGATGATCACAGTCGTGGGGCGCTGCGTGGGTGCCTCCGAGTATAACCAGGCAAAGCTGTATGTGAAAAAGCTGATGCGTTTCTCCTATTGGACCATGGGGCTTTTGACGCCTGTGATCCTGCTTTTGCTGCCCTGCGTCATTGGCAGCTACGGCCTGAGCGCGGAGGTTGCAAAGAGCGCCTGGCAGCTGATGTTTGTATACACCATCGTCTGCGCCGTGTTCTGGTCCTCCTCCTTCGCTTTGCCCAATGCCTTGCGCGCCGCGGGGGATGTAAAATTCACCATGGTGGTCTCTACGCTGTCCATGCTGATCTTCCGCATCGGCTTCAGTTATCTTCTGGTGCAGTTCTTCGGCATGGGACTTATGGGCGTGTGGGTCGCCATGATGATTGATTGGGTGGCACGCTCGGCAGCTTTCTATATACGATACCGCCGGGGCGTATGGGAGCGCAGGAAGGTTTTGTAAGCGTAAGCGGGGAGAGGGATTTTTAAAAAAATCCCTCTCCCCGTACCCTACTCCAAAAACTTCATGTTGAAGCCCGGTTGTCAGATAACGTGATGCTTTCATCACCTCAAGAAGTTTTTTGGGAATCCTTTATTCTGCTTTTGCGGGCGGCCTATTTTTGACTTTTTTCCAACGCCAGCAATTTTTCCTTGATGGGCAGCCCCCCGCCGTAGCCTGTCAGGCTGCCGTCGGCACCTACCACCCGGTGGCAGGGGATAAATACAGGAATCGGGTTGCGGTTGTTGGCCATGCCAACAGCCCTGGCACCGCCGGGTTTTCCGATCTCCGCGGCCAGCTTGCCGTAGGAGGTTGTTTCCCCATAAGGGATTTTGCTAAGCGCCTCCCACACCCGCACTTGAAAAGCGGTGCCCGCAGGCGCCAAAGGCAGATCAAAGGCCCGCCTTTCCCCTTGCAGATATTCGTCCAGCTGCCTTGCCGCTTCCTTCAGCGCCCCTGTCTCCCTGTGAACGGTCTCCTTGGGGGTCTGTTCCCCGCCGAAAAAAAGATGGGTGATCTTTCCGTTTTCTTCCGCCAAAGCCACTTTCCCCAATGCCGTTTCATACACCCATACGGATTTCATAGGATTCTCCTTTTCGCATATTGTTATCAGTATATCAAAAAAAGAAGAAGATGCAAATCATGGCTGCTTCTTCTCTACGAACCACCGCGTCCCCGCCCTGAACAGATGAGTCACACGGCTGCCAATGCGCACGGTATAACGCATGCCGGCTCCCTTTGCCGAAAGCGCAACGCCGGGGCGGACCTCCAGCACGCTTCCCACCGGATAGCGCTTGCCGTCACCCAAAATGACGCAGGTGGGATGCACCGCGCCATCCTCCCCGAACCACGCCTCCACACGGACGTATGCTTTTTCGCACCCGCCATCCATCTGCCGGCCTTCCTTATCTGTAATTTCCGTTTGATTATAGCAAATATCCGTTCGCTTTTACAAGAGGGAAATGTGAGCATTTTCAGATGGAAGAAATCAAATATGGGGCGGAACAAATTTTCCGCCCCATGTTTCTATCAATTCGCCTTTTTTGTGTCTATTCGCCTTGGTGATGCTCCCCGCAATGATGCTGCTCGCCGCAGTCCTCCCCGTGGTTATGGCCATGGTGATCGCAGGTGGCATCCGAATCATACGCAAGCGTGCCTTTGAGCAGCGAGTCTACCGCCTGGTCGGCACTTCCCGAAACGCCGCCGTACAACTTGACCCCCGCCTCCGCAAGCGCGCGCTTTGCGCCGCCGCCGATGCCGCCGCAGATCAGCGTATCCACCTGCAGCTTTTTCAAAATATCCGCCAGCGCGCCGTGGCCGCTGCCGTTGGTATTGACCGTGGTAGCCAGCTTGATCTCGCCGTTTTGCGCGTCATAAATTTTGAAGCGCTCGGTATGTCCAAAATGCTGAAAAACTTCCCCGTTTTCGTAAGTGACCGCAATACGCATACAACCAAGTCCTTTCTTTTCGATCCCCATTTCTTCGTTCAACCCGTCCGCCCCGCCGGCAAAGCGGTTCCGCCGCCCGCAATGACTGCATCCCGGAACCAGCGGTTCCTCCCCGCAAAGGGTGTATGTCCCGCCGCCAATGTCCAGATCCCGCCCGTTTACCAGGCATTCGGCCAACTTCGTTCTGGCGCTGGCATAGATCGCCTGAGCCGTGGTCCTGGCCACACCCATGTGCAGGGCGCATTCCTCCTGGCTGCACCCCTCCAGGTCGATCAGACGGATGGCCTCGAATTCGTCCACCGTCATGCCAATGGCTGTCCGGCCGGCAGAAGGCTCCGCCACCGGGCCAAAGCGCCGCAGCTCAGGCATGCAGCAAACCCGCCGTCCTTTGATTGGCCTTGGCACTGTTTCATCTCCTTTTTTGGCATATGCCATTTACAAGGCTATTATACAACATTTTTGGCATATGTCAAGAACCAAAATAGGCCATGCTTCGCCAATCCGTTAGGGCTTGGTTTTCGGCCTGCCAAACACTTTAGAAGCAGATATCCACCTGGTCTCGGTAGGGACTTTTCCCATCCAGCGCATACCGGAAATTGCACATCCATGCCGGAGCGAACCCGCTGCGGTGGGCCACAGCCTGGGAGGGAATATTGGAAGAAGCGGTGCCATAGAAAGGAACGACCCCTTTTTCCAAAATCAGCCGGGCAAGGCGGTTCACCAGGAAAGCGGCTAAGCCCAGGCCCCGGAATTTTTCCATAACATCAATGCCGATCTGCCACATGGCCTCACAATCCTGGGAGGCGGCGGCCATTCCAGCGATTTCCCCATCCCGTGTGGCGTAAAGCGCGATCACATCCGGGCGCGGATGGTTCCATTCATACCGCAGCGCATTTTCAAATCCGGGCACCGCATACAGCCGGCGGATTTGCTCCCCCTCCGCCAACTCCAGCGAAAATCCTTCCGGGCAGGGAAGCATCTCCCTGTCTTGTCTGTCTGGGATGTAATACAGGGAGTGCCCGTACAGAAAAGGGGCGGAGAAAAGATCATCCCGCCGCTTTCCGGATAGGATGGGGCGCACCCTGTTCAAGACATCACTCTGTCCACTGGCCACGATCCCCCTGCCCATGGTGACAATTTCCAAATGGCTGTTCTCCATCCGCACAATGCCGCGCCTGCTGTTCAGGCCGGCCTCGCAAAACACCACGCCGTCTTTCAGGAAATCTTCCGGCGCACACCCCATATCCTGTGCCAATTGTTTCCGAACCACAAGGAGAATTTCGTTTTTTTCCTTTTCCATAGGTGGCCTATCCTCCTCAACCTTTGCGCAGGCCTTTGGGATAATGGTTTTGGACCCGTCCGTCGGCCCTTTTCCCCCAGCCCAGCGCCAGGCCCAAATACCGCATCAGGACCCAGCCTCCGCCATCTCCGGAAGGAAGGGTTTCGCCCCTGAGAAAGGCTTCCGCTTCCCCCTGATCCATGGCGATGGAACGGCATCCCTGAAGCCCTTGCCCCGCCATCGCAAGCGCATGGTCAGGCAGGAACCGCCCCCCCTTGTTTTCCCCCAGATGCAGCCCCAGCCGCAAAACCCGGATGCCGGCAATATCCGGCAATGCGGGCACGGCAACCAGCCTGCCCGCAAACAATCCGTTTGGCGCCGGGCCGGTTGATCCGGTTTCGCTTTGAAAAGCGGCATAGGCAGCCAGGCTTTCCCGGTCCGGCAAAGGGAGCCCGGCCATCCTGCCTGCATAGGCCGTGGCTTCGCCAGCCGCCTTTTCCATCAGCGCCACGAAATGGCCTTCCCCCACCACCCGGTGGGGCCATAGGCGAAGCATGCCGCCCTGGGCGGTGAGCCCCGGGGACAGCGTGAAAGGCCTCAAATGGAATTCCGGATGATTTTCCAAAAACGCTTCTACAACACCCTCATTTTCCTGGCGGTTGAAGGTGCAGGTGGAGTAACACAAAATGCCCCCGTCTTTTACCATTCCGGCCGCGCTATGAAGAATATCCCTTTGCCGCCGGGCACAGGAAAGCGGCGTTTGCACCGTCCATTCCAATCTTGTCTCGGGTCGGCGGCGGAACATCCCCTCGCCGGAGCAAGGGGCATCCACCAGGACCCGGTCAAAAAAGGCCGGCCATTTTCCCTTTAGCTTCGCGGGCTGCTCACAGGTGACGGCAGCGTTGGCCACGCCCAGGCGCTCCATGGCGGCGGATAGTACCGCAGCCCTTGAAGCCACAGGTTCGTTGCTCACCAGCAGTCCCCGTCCCTTGAGGCGCGAGGCGATTTGTCCGCTTTTTCCGCCTGGGGCGGCACATAAGTCCAGCACACGTTCCCCGGGCTTGGGATCAAGCGCCGCCACCGCGGCCATGGCGCTGGGCTCCTGCAGATAATAGGCCCCCGCCTCCTGCAAAAGATTGGTTCCGGCGGTGGAATCCACAGTGATATACCGCCCTTCCGCCTCCCAGGGAATGGGTGCCAGCAAGCCATCCACCCATCGGTCAAGGCCGCCTTCCGGCATCTTGTCCGGGTTGCGCCGAAGCCCCCGGCAAAAGGGCAGGTCATAGGTATGCAAAAAATCCTGCGCCTCCGCTTTCAAAAGGGGCGCAAGACTTTCTGCAAATCCCTCCGGCAGGGGCGGTACATCATTCCTTCCGGCAGATGCCTTCATGCGTCCATCCACTCCGGGCGCATGTATCTTACGATAGGCTTTGCAAGGGGGCGCATCTCATGCGGAAGCTTGGAAAGCACCGCCTGCTCCCCGGTGACCATGGCGATGGGCAGCCCGGTTTTTTGGGAAACCTCCCAAAGCACTTCCTGGCCCCGGAGCAGAAGCTCCGGCGTAGTCTCCCCCTGCAGGTTGGCGTTATTGACCAATGCATCCACCGTCATTCTCGCCCGGAAGGCAATGCGCTCCATCAGCCGCAGGATATCCGCCGCCGTGCGGGAAAGCGGGCGGCATACATTGACTACATACAGCACGGCGGTATTGCCACGTTCTTTTTCGAAAAACGGGGCATAGCGGCCCAGGGCGACAGCGCCGGTATCATCTCCGCCCACGTCAAACACCACCTGCTCCCCAGGGCTGTCAAACACGCTCTGGATTTCCGCAGGCAACGCGGGAATATCCACCCCAGTGTTGGCAAAGGTAGGCATCAGCACGCGTACACCCTTTTCCTCAAGCAGCGCGCACCTTTCCCCGCTGCGAAAATAGGGGTTGACAATGTCCAGGTCCACCAGCGCGGTTGTTCCCGCCGATGCCTTTTGAAGGGCAAGATTCAAAGCGATCTCCGTTTTTCCGCTGCCGTAGTTGCCCACAAGTACGGTCAGGCGGCGATCAAGCAATTCCAGACTCAGTCATCCTCCCGAAAGTCAGGGCTCTTCCCGGATTTTCCATCAGGCCGGTTGGGATACACCGGAGCGTGAAAAGCCCTTCTTTTGTCGATAGGCGGCGGCAGGCCGTCCAGCAGCGTATTCTCCTCATCGTCCACGGTAAACGCTTTGCCGGCCCTTTTCGCGATACGCCGCAAGCCCGTTTTCATCTTGGTTATCGGCGTGGCGCTTTCCCGCGTTTTTTGGGCCCGCTGGCTGCGCTGCCCCTTCGCGGCTGAAGGCGCAGTAGCACTGTAAGGAGAAAAGCTTTTTAATCCCGAAAAATCCCAGGTGGGATTGGGCTGTGTTTGCGGAACCTTTGCGGGCGGGTCCGCCTGGGGTGCGGCCGGCTCCGCCGTATCCGCCTGCCAGCCATATTGCCGGCTAAGCGCCTGATAATCGATCCCCGGATGCAGGGGAAGCTCCTCTGGCGCGGGAGGCACCTCGGGGGCCCATTCATCCTGCACCGTGTCCTCCGGCTCTTCCTCCGACTGCTCCGGATATACATCCGCCACGGGCTCCGCACTGTATTGGGAATATTCAGCCGCCGGTTCCTCCGCGTATCCCGGCTGCTCCTGCTCATCAGGTGCTTCAATGAGCTCTGGTTCGGGTCTGGCGAACCTTCGCACGTACTGTTCCTGATAATCCGCCTTCCTGGGCCTTGCGTAAATCGTATCCGCAGGCGTGCTTGGAGGCGGAGCGCTCCATCCGGCTGCCATGGGGTCCGCGGGCGTTTCCTGCCCGTACCGCACCGTTTCCTCCGGCGGCTGCTGCATATACGGCGGAGGCTGCCTGTCCGCATAGGCGGGGGGCGCATTTCCCCGCGCCGGTACAGGTTCTTGGGGAGCCACCAGAACATTCTCCTCCCGGCCGCGGCGGCCACCGAAGAAGCGCCGGATATGGCGGATGCTGGTGGCCCACACATAGTAGGGGCGCCAGCGCAGGAACCATACGAAAAAATCCATAAAAACGCCCGCCAGGCAAAGGAGCAGCACCAAAGCCAGCCAGTTGTCGCCGATCCACTGGAGCCACGCCTGCGTTCCGCTGCTGAAGAGGAGGCTCCAAACGCCCTCCACCACCGCGCGGATCCAACCTAGCAAAACGTTGAACAGCGTCTGGGCAAATCCTCTCATAGCCCCCTCCTTTCCCTGCCGGATCGGCGTATATTTCTCGATTACTTACCGGTAATGGTCACAGTCACGATGGCAGGATCGGTGGCGTAAGAATAAGCCACGGCATCGCTGCCGGCCACGGTCATAATCAGCGGCACGCTGTGCACACCTGCTCCCAGCCCCGTAAGATCGGCTGTCACAGTGACATCGGATGCTTTCAGCGCGTCGATCCACAGCTTGGGCCCATTGATGGTAACACCGGCACGGGGCTTGTCCAGGGTCGCGTTCAGCCCGTCCGCAAGACCCTGGGTACCGATGCGCAGGCTGTCAATGGAATGGTTGATCATAATGGGCTCTATCTCCACCGTCACGGTAACGCTTTTTGCGGAAAGATTGACGATCTCGGCGGGTTGGCTGACCTTGATCAGGCTGTTGAAGGATTCCGTAGCGCCGCTGATATTGACGGGGGAATCCAAAAACAGGTCCGTGATCTGGCTCAGTGCCTCCGACCTTCCTGCGGCTACGATCTGGGAGGGAGTGACGGATACGCTCTTCACCTTGTAGCCATCCGCAGGCGAGCCGGTGGTAAGCGCCACCCGGTTCAAATCAATGGCCTTGGTGCCATACAGCGTCTGCTCCACCACCACACTTTTCAATATCACCGATTCGTTGGTAACCTGAATCAGATCGGAACTAATCTCCTCGCCGTAGGCATCCACCAGCGTAAAGGGAACGCCGGAGCGGACAAGCCCCTCCCTGGCGGGCAGCGTGCTCTGGTCGAAGGTGGCCACGGCCCGCACCACCCGGTCTGTCAGCGAAGCCGGCCCGCTGATGGCCAGCAGAGGCGGGTCCAGCGTCGGGGTGGTGCTGTAATAGCCCGTGGGCGGATCCCCTTCCCTGACCACCGTGACAGGGATGCGGTAACGGGTGACATAGGCCTCCACATTCACATCCAAAGTATCCGGCACGATCTCCATCACCGTGCCGTAGGCGCTGGTGGAAGTGCCTGTGATCTTCAGCTTCTGCGTGCCCTCCGAGGTAATGCGGGAAAGGTCGATCCGCACGTTGTAGTGGGCAGCGGTCACATTGCCGTATTCCTTCTGCGGCACATCCACCTTCAGCCGCACGGTGGGCGGCAGGGTGCTCAAATCACTGGTCACGATAAAGCCATTCTTCTTCAGCGTATCCGAACCCGTGATGTTGACCTGGACATCGCTGAACGTTTTTTCTCTTGTAAGTGTTGGATCCTGCGTAATCAGGCCGGCCCACAGCGCCACCGCCAGAAACAGCGCCAGTAGCTTCCAACCCAAGTTGTGCCTCAGCATGTGCCCTACATACCGGATTGCATTGAGGCCCGTCCTATCCGCACGCCGGGGGACGCTATCCTGCTTCCGTTCCAGCTCATTACTCACTTGGCGTCCTCCTTTCGGCCAGGGCTTCGCCTTGTTTTTTGCCTGATGGTCGTCCACAGCCTGGCGTGGGGCTGCCGGTAGATGGTGCCAAGGATCTGCTGCAGCCCGGGCGCATCCAGGTGGCGCGTCAGCTTGCCGCCCCTTGCCATGGAGATGATGCCCGTCTCCTCGGACACGATCAGCGCCACGGCGTCGGTGGTCTCGCTGACCCCGATGGCCGCCCGGTGGCGGGTACCCAGCTCCCGGCTGATGCCCCGGCCTTCGCTTAGCGTCAGGATGCAGGCCGCCGCCATCACCCGGGTGCCCCTGAGCACAACCGCCCCGTCATGCAGCGGGGTGTTGGGCTCAAAAATATTTTCCAAAAGAGGGCAGGAAATTTTCGCGTCGATGGACGTGCCCGTCTCGATGATGTCTTTGATACCCGTTTTCTGCTCGATCACGATCAGCGCGCCCACCCGGCGGCGGGACAGGTTGACCAGGCATTGGGTGATCTCTGAGACGATGCGCCTGTTATCCTCCACATCGTCCGAAGCGGCGCTGTCCAAAATGGCGCCCCGGCCAATCTGCTCCAAAGCTTTGCGAAGCTCCGGCTGGAACAGGATGACCAGCACCACCGCGCCGTTGTTTACGATGTTCATCAGAACCCAGTTCAGCGCCGTCAGGCCCAGGAGGTCTGAAACCCAACTGGCCAGAATCAGCATGCCCAGGCCTTTCAACACCGCGCTGGCCCGGGTTTGCCTTGTCAGCATCAACAGCTCATAAAGCAAAAAAGCTACGATGAGTATGTCCAATATATCTGTAATGCTGGGGCGGTTGAACACGTTCCACAGGATGGTTTTCGCCTGCTCCCACAACGCAGCCATCTTGTGTTCCCCCACTTTCGTGCAAGTATCCTTCAGCAACTGTTATTATACTACAGCCTGACGGTTATATGAATCCCTTCCCATGAAAAACCAAACTTTTTCCGGGGGACGGCTACCCCCATACAACGAAAAAACGGCGTTTTTTCTTCATATGCCAAAAAATATCTTGCCGGGCCCCTGCTTGGGGAAGAAATGTAAACCTTGCCGCAGTTGGGGAAAAACCCATGACAAGGCACAAAAAGCATGATAAAATCATGCGGGATCGCTTTTTGCGGGAAGGAGGCGCGCAGCATGCACGAAGGCCACCGGCAGCGCCTTAGGGACAGGTTCCTTCAGCAGGGGCTGGAGGGGTTCGCGGCCCACGAGGTGTTGGAACTGCTGCTTTGCTATGCCATCCCGCAAAAGAACGTGAATCCCCTGGCCCACGCGCTGCTTTCCCACTTCGGATCGCTGCACGGCGTTTTTGACGCCACACCGGAGCAGCTTATGCAGGTGGATGGCATCGGCCCCTACGCGGCCGCCTTTTTGCACCTGATGCTGCCCCTTAACCGGCGGATCGACTTTAGCCGTATGGGCGCAAAGCCCGTGCTCAAAAACCGCAGAGACGCCCAAAACTACTGCCTGAGCCTGCTTTCCCACCTGACCCATGAGCATTTTTATCTGCTGGCGCTGGATGCGCAGCTGCAGCTGCTGGGCACGGTGCTCCTGGGGAAGGGCAGCCTTTCGGAAGTGCCCGCCTATCCCCGGCTGGCGGTGGAGGCGGCCATCAAGCACAACGCCCACAGCGTGATCCTGTGCCACAATCATCCCGGCGGCTCCGCCGCCCCCTCCGATGCGGACCTGGACGCCACCTATCATATTTCACAGGTGCTGGCAGGCATTGATGTGGTGGTCATCGATCATCTCATTGTCGCTGGAAGCCAGGCAAGCAGCATGGTTCAACTGGGGTACCTCGATCATTCCCTTCCGGAGCCCCCCGCCGCCATCGCGGCAGACAGTACTGGAAGAATCCTTCCGGTTAAAAAATAGACTGCGGTCTAATGATAGGAATTTAATGCATGAAACAGAAAGCTAAACCATATTCCACAGCAAAGAAGGTACGACACATGATTTATGCGCTGCTGGCAGCCGGGATCCTTTGTTACGGCGCGCTGGTGGCTTTTGTTTGCTATCAGGAGGCGCATGTGCCCGCGGCCGCTGGCCAGGATGACGCCATGATTGTGCTGGGTGCCCAGGTATATCCCGACGGCGAGCCTTCCTTGCAGCTGGCCTTGCGGCTGGAAGCAGCTTTGGCGGAATATCTCAAAAATCCTGTGCCTATCGTCACCTGCGGCGGCCAGGGCCCCAATGAACCACGCCCTGAGGGGGATGTGATGCGGGACTGGCTGGTGCTTAAGGGCGTTGATCCTGCGGACGTGCTGGCCGACGACACCTCCGTAAGCACCCGCGGAAACATACACAACGCCATAACTCTGCTGAAGGAATACAACCCCGCCAGCGTCCGGATCGTAACCAGCGATTACCACCTTCCACGGGCGCTGGCCATCGCCAGGGATGAGGGCCTGACCGCCACCGGTACCGGTAGCCCCTGCAAGCCGGAGTATTGGGCCCCCAATCATTTCAGGGAAGCCCTGGCCTGGGTGAAGTACTGGGGGCAGAAGTATCTCAACCTGCCCCTGGAGTAAGGAGCGTCCCATGGCTTTTTGCGACGACCTTCTGTTGCGCTCCCGCGCGGCTGGCATCCCCCTGAGCGAAGCCGGCGCCAAAGTGCTTACCTGTTTCCATCAGCTTTTGATGGAATGGAACCAACGCATGGACTTGACCGCTGTCCTGGAAGAATCCGAAATGATGGACCGCCATTACGTGGATTCCCTCTCTCCGCTCCAAAAAGACGGCCTTCTCGCAGCCGGAGCAAGCGTCATCGATGTGGGCAGCGGCGCAGGGTTCCCGGGCATTCCTTTGGCCGTCGCCCGGCCGGATCTTCGCGTTACGCTGCTGGACGCCCAGCTAAAGCGGGTGGGGTTTTTGAAGGAAGCCGTCTCACGCCTTGGCCTTGCCAACGTGCGGGTGATCCATGGCCGCGCCGAGGATGTTGCCAGGCGGGAAGATTGCCGGGAGAAATTTGATACTGCGGCAGCCAGGGCCCTTGCGCCCCTGCCTGTTTTGCTGGAATACCTGCTGCCTTTTGCAAAGGTAGGCGGGCTTGCGCTGTGTTGGAAGGGCCCCGCCGTCCTTGCAGAAATACCTGCCGGGGAAAGGGCGGCCAAAATTCTGGGCGGAATATTGGAGGCGCCCATCCCTACGGCTGTTCCAGGCCGGGACTGGTCCCACCTGCTCCTTCCTGTTAGAAAAATAGAAAAAACCCTTCGACAATATCCCAGAAAAGCCGGCACGCCAGGACGCACGCCCCTGGGAAGCTGAACGAAAGGCCCCGCCTTCCGACGCAAAGCAGCTTGTTGCGACGCTTTTCCACAATTCCTGACCGCGAAACGAGTCGAACGAATATTCGTATATGCGGGCAGGATTTTTTTGTTGTCTCGCGAAATGCAGGGATGAGCGCGGCGGCAGGGGCCGGCAGTCAGGGGGAGGACCGCCGCCCTGCCTGCCGCGTTCATTTCAGGATGGAAGCAAACGAATCCATGCAGGGAAGGGGGAGCGCCATGCAGCCGTATGGAAGGACAGGCCCGGTCCCTTCCGCCTGCCGTCAGGTGTGCTGGCTGCCCCTGAACGGTATTTTCCCAAATCCCGACCAGCCCAGAAAGGAATTTTCCGAAGCCAGCCTGGCGGAGCTGGCCAACTCCATCCGCCAGTTTGGGCTGCTGCAGCCCATAACCGTCCGTGATACGGGCGGCGGGCACTACGAGATCATCATGGGTGAGCGGCGTTTCAGGGCTTGCCAGATGCTGGGGCAGACCCATATCGATGCCATCGTGCTGCCGGCCAACGGGCGGGAAAGCGCCATGATGGCGCTGGTGGAGAACCTGCAGAGGGAAGACCTGCATTTTTTTGAGGAGGCGGAAGCCTTTGCCGCCCTGATTGACAACTACCAGATGACCCAGGAGGATCTGTCCCGCCGCCTTGGAAAATCCGCCTGCACCATCGCCAACAAACTGCGCCTTTTGCGCCTGGACCCGGCGCTTCGGGCACTGATCTTTGAAGAGAACCTGTCGGAGCGCCACGCCCGGGCGCTTTTGCGGCTACCGGACGGACCCGGGCGCATGCGCATCGCCCAGCAAGCCGCGATAAATACTCTCACCGTCCGGGAAACAGAGGCCTTGGTGGAGCGTGCCCTGGCCAGGCTGCCCGTTCCCCCGCCCCCGCCCAGGCGGCTGATCTCCCTGGTGCGGGACCACCGGCTGTACATGAACGCCATCAAGGGCATTGTGGTGCAGATGCAGGAGACGGGCATCGCCGCGGAATACAACGTGATGGAGTATGGGGATACGATTGAACTGCGGATCGTGCTGCCCAAGCGCCGCCGGCAGTCAGGGTAGGAAAGAAGCTGGGAAGGATGGCAGGAAAGAAAATTCTTGCGCCCCCGCCTGCGAGGGCTTTTCATAGATCAGCGGCCGGTTGTGCAAAACGCACGGCCGGCCGCCCAGATATACTTCAGATTTGCGTCAGCCGTCTGCCGCTGCGCCGGGATGCAGGAGTGCCGCTCCCGGGTACAAGGCCAAAAATTCTTTTGCCGCGTCCAGTGTCAGATTAGGGATCAGCACCTGATACAGCGTTTCCTCCGTATCCGGGCCCGCATTCAGTGCTTCCCAGGTGTCTGGGCCCACGATGCCGTCAACCTCAAGACCTTTGGCGGTCTGAAAGGCTTTCACGGCGGCAAGCGTCTCCTCGCCGAAAATGCCGTCCGCGCCATACAGCGCAAGGGGAAATCCGTGAGCAATCAGCCGCAGTTGCGCTTCCTGCACCCAATAGCCGGTGCTGCCGCTGCGCAAGGTGGGAAGGGGACCGGGCACCGGCGTTTCCTGGGATTCGCCCGTATAGTCCACCCCTATCAGCTTGGCGGCATAGGGCCAGGTGGATGCGGCGCTTTTCACCACGCCTGCCTTCGAAGATCTGGCCTCGATCACCTCACCGCCCCCGATATACAGGCCCACATGGTAAAAGTTCCCCAGGCCGTCCCCCCTGTACGCGGCGGGCTCGCCGCCGCTTTTTTTCCACCGGAAAACCGCCATGCCGGGAACCAGTTCTATTTCGCCTATCTTGCCCTTTTCCGTGGTATATTTCCGCCACATGGTATTGCTGCCGTGGTACATGGTCCCGCCAAGCTTGCGGAAGGCGTACGCGAACGCCCCGCTGCAGTCCACCACGCCTTCCCTGGCGGCACCCCATTGGTACTTCCACTTCTCATCATACATCCTTTGGAATATTGCAATCAGCGCGGATGGCTGAATCATGCCCTCACTCCCGTTTCTAACGCACTTGCGTCTCCTGACAGCATATGTCCGGGGATCCGGCATGGTTCAAAAATCCCGCGGCATGACCGCGGGATGCTTCAAAACACTTTGAAAACCACAGGGCTTATACAGTGGCGCCGATCAGGTATCCGGTCATGGACAGCGCGCCCATGATACAGCTCTCATTAAAAACGGACACAGCTTCTCCGGGCTGGGCAGCCCCCAGTACATAGAGCAAGGGATCATAATGGTCCGGTGTGTAAAAGGCAAGCCTGGCCGCATCCCCCGCCTCCTCATAGGCCACCGCCTTGTGAAAATGGCCTTCCATAATGCAATCCCGGATATAGCGGTCAAACGTCAGTGCCCATGGATATCCGCCCCTCATGCCCCATTTCACCAATGCAAGGTTATGCACCACATTGCCGCTGCCCAGAATCAGCACGCCCTCCTCGCGGAGGGCGGAAAGCGCCTGCCCCATTTTGAAATGCTCCTGCGCCGAAGCGCTATGATCAACGCTCAGCTGATATACGGGGATATCTGCTTGTGGGTACATATGGACAAGTACGGACCAGGCGCCGTGATCATAGCCCCAGCCGTTGTCGATGGCCGCCGGTACCGGCAGCAGCCCGGCGGTGCGGCGGGCCAGTTCCGGCGCGCCCTGGGCGGGATAGGTGACCCTGTACAGCTCCGGGGGGAAGCCATACATATCATAGACTGTTTTGGGATGCGGCGCATCGTGGGTTCTGGTGCCCTCCGTGTACCAATGGGCGGAGACCGCCAGGATCGCCTTGGGGCGTGGGATTTGGGCGGACAGGGCTTCCCATTGGCTGGTGAAAGTATTTGTTTCGATGGCATTCATGGGCGATCCGTGCCCGACAAACAGCACAGGCATCCGCATATCCGTTTCCTCCCCGGAATTATTTCTGCCGTCAATACTCCCTGAGCACCAGCTCGGTGATGCCCGGGTTCAAGCCGCTTTCGATGCGCAGCACCCTTGCGTGATTCTTGCCGTATTCTTCTCTGACCATGTCCCGAAGCTCCGTGCCGCTGTGGTACCCGTGGATGATCCGAATGCGGTATACGGCGGCACTTGCCCGTTTCAGCCGGCTGTCGATAAAGACCCTGGCCTGGTACTTGGTCATCCCATGGATATCGGCTTCCATGACCCCGGGCTGCATCCGCATCGTCCTTCCTTGAAACGCTTTTTACACAGTATAGCATAAAAAGGACGCATGGCACAAAAAATCGTATTTTACACCGAAAACGCTTCAAATGCAGCGTGTTTTGTTGTAAGATAAAGCCAGTATTCCACTATACCGTACCGTTATCCGCGGCTTGCCGCACATCACACGCAGGAGGTACCTTTTGATGAAACCGTTCATGGACAAGGATTTCTTGCTTTCCACCGAAACAGCCCGGATGCTGTACCATGAAGCCGCCGAGAGCATGCCTATCCTGGATTACCACTGTCATCTGAGCCCCCGGGAAATTGCCGAAAATAGTTCCTTCCGCAATGTGGGGCATCTGTTTTTGGGCGGCGACCATTACAAGTGGCGGGCCATGCTTTCCTTCGGGATCCCGGAGAGGCTGATCCGCGGGGACGGGGATGACAGGGACAAATTTTTCGCCTATGCGAAGATGCTTCCCCATGCCATCGGGAATCCTCTATATCATTGGACGCATCTGGAGCTTCAGCGCGTGTTCAGCATCGGCACGGTGCTGAATGAAAACACCGCGCCGGAGATCTGGGAGGCTTGCAACGAGATGCTTTCCAAGCCGGAATTCCGCGCCCAAGGGCTCATTGACAAATTCAACGTGGATACGCTGTGCACCACCGACGACCCTATTGATGATCTGCGCTACCACAAGCAAATCGCCCAGGAAAAGCAGCTGAAGGCCAGGGTCCTGCCCGCCTTCCGCCCCGACAAGGCGGTCAACGTGGACAGGGCCGGCTTTTACGAGTATATCGGCAAGCTGGAGGCCGCCTCCGGCCATTCCATCAAGGATACCGAAGATGTGATCGCCGCTCTGGAAAAAAGGGTGGATTTCTTCCACGCCGCCGGCTGCCGGGTATCCGACCATGCGCTGGACACGGTGCCGTACGCCGAGGTGGACCTTAAAAAGGCGGACAAAGCTTTCAAGGACGGCATGGCGGGCAAGCCCGTTGATAAGAAAGAGGCGGCCCACTACCGCACGGCCCTTCTCACCGCCCTTGGCGGGATGTACAGCAAGCGGGGTTGGGTGCAGCAGTACCACATCGCGGCCATGCGCAACAACAATACCCGCATTTTTGAGACCTTCGGCCCGGATGTGGGCTTTGACTCCATCACCGACGAACCTATCGCCCATGCCCTCTCCCGGTTGCTTAATGCCCAGGATAAGACCGGAAGCCTGCCAAAAACCATTCTGTACAGCCTGAATCCCGCCGCCAACGCGGTGATTGGCACCATGCTGGGCAACTTCCAGCAGTCCGGTGTCCCGGGCAAAATACAAATGGGCTCCGCCTGGTGGTTCCTGGATCAGCGGGACGGCATGGTGGAGCAAATGAAGACATTGGCCAACCTGGGGCTTTTGAGCCGCTTCGTAGGCATGCTCACCGACAGCCGCTCCTTTGTAAGCTACCCCAGGCACGAATACTTCCGCCGCATCCTGTGCGATGTCATCGGCACCTGGGTGGAAAACGGCGAATATCCCGATGACATGGACTTTTTGAAGGAAATGGTGCGGGATATCTCCTTCCGCAACGCGCAGCGGTATTTTGATATGTAATAACACTTCATATACGGCAAATGTCAAGGGCGGAGACAATGTCTCCGCCCTTGACATTTGCATGCCATTTGAAAGAATTATGCAGCCATGTTCACACAACATGTCCGGCGGGGGCAAGCCCCCGCCCTACCCGGTACGCCTAAAAATCTTCTGTTCCCGGTGTGGAACCGTGAACATTTATATAAACTGAAGGATTCCAAAGGAATATATTCCTTTGGCGGGGTCCAGGGGCAGCGCCCCTGGAGCGCTTCCCCTATTCCGTCACGCCGTCCTTGAAGATGGTCAGGTCCCGCCTGTCCAGGGCTTCGGCCTTGGCTTTTTTCCTGCCAGAGGCGATATCCAGCACAAGCGAGAGCAATTCCCCGGTGAGGGCTTCCATGGTTTCGCCGCCCAGCAGGCGGCCCGCGTCAAAATCGATCCAGTGGCTTTTGCGGCGGTACAAATCGCTGTTGCTGGAAATCTTCACGGTAGGCACCGCGCAGCCGAAGGGCGTGCCGCGGCCGGTGGTAAACAGCACCATATGCGCGCCGGAAAAGAGCAGCGCGTTGGATGCCACCAGGTCGTTGCCCGGCGCCTGAAGAAGGCTCAGGCCCTTTTGACGCACGGGCTCACCGTAGGAGAGCACATCTACAACCGGCGCGGTTCCGCCCTTCTGGGTGCATCCCAGGGACTTGTCCGCCAAGGTGGTAATGCCGCCGTCCTTGTTGCCCGGCGAAGGGTTTTCGTCCATCGGCTGATTGTAGCGCATGAAATATTCCTTGAAATCATTGATCAGGGCCACCGTCTTGTCAAAGACCTCCCGGGAGACGCAGCGCTGCATCAAAATCGTTTCCGCGCCGAACATTTCGGGTACCTCGGTGAGGATGGTGCTGCCTCCCTGGGCGATGATGCTGTCGGACAGGCTGCCTACCAGAGGATTGGCGGTGATGCCCGAAAAGCCGTCGGAACCGCCGCACTTGAGGCCCAGCGCCAGTTCGGAGGCGGGAATGGGCTCCCTATGCATGGCCGCGGCCCTGTCACACAGCTCCTTCAACAGAGCAAGGGCTGCCTCCTCCTCGTCCTCTACCTCCTGGGTGACCAGGAATTTTACCCGGTCTTCGTCATAAGGGCCCAGTACCTTTTTCAGCTCCGCGATCCGGTTGTTTTCGCAGCCCAGCCCCACCACCAGCACGCCGGCGGCGTTGGGATGGCGGATCAGTCCGCTTAGCGCCTTCTGGGTCATGAGCAGGTCTCCGCCAAGCTGGGAGCAGCCGTAGGGATGGCTGTAGGCCACCACAGCCTCCAGGCCTCCCCGCACAAATTGCTGGGCCGCCACCTCGATCTGCTTGGCGATGGCGTTGATGCAGCCCACGGTGGGGATGATCCACACCTCGTTGCGGATACCAACCTTCCCATTAGGACGCCGGAAACCGTCAAACGTCCTGGCCGGCCGCGGAGAAAGAGGCGCGAATTGCGGCTGATATTCATATGTAAGCAGGGAATTCAGATCGGAGCGCGTGTTGTGGGTGTGCACATGGCTCCCCGCCTTGATGGCCTCCGCCGCATGGCCGATGGGAAAGCCGTATTTCACAATCTTTTCCCCGGCGGCGATATCCCGAAGCGCAAATTTGTGCCCGGCCGGAATGTCATTAACAAGGGTCAAAGCCGCGTTCTCCGGCGCGACGGCTGTGCCTTTTTGAAGCGCCGTGGTGGCCACGGCCACGTTATCCTTGGGATGAATCTTTAAATAGCTTTGCATGCTTCATTCCTCAAACAGTTTTTTCATAGCTTCACGAGGGCCATAGCTGCGGATCTGTTCCAGATATTTCGCAGACAGCTCAGCAAAGCCGGGGATTGCGCTCAAATCGCGGCCCCAGAAGGCGCCGTTGGCAGCAGCCAGGCGCGCATACTCCCCAGCGGGCTTCGCGCTGTGTTCCGCAAAAAAAGCCAGCGCGGGCAGGTCATCCTGTACGGGATAGGCGGTGCCATCCGGCCTTGCTCCCGCATAGGTACCGTCCGGCTGCTTTCCAATGGTATAGAAAGCCAGCAGCGCCGCAAAGGAAAAGGTCAGGCATTGGGGCAGCCTGCCCGTGCTTTTCCAGGAATCCAGCAGGGAAGGCAGGATGCGTGATTTCCATTTGGACACGGAATTGAGGGAAATGGATAAAAGCGCGTGGCGGATAAAAGGGTTTTCAAACCGCTCGAACACACTGTCCGCAAAGTCTTTCACTTCATCGGCCGGCAGCGGCACGCCGGGCGAAATCTCCCGGTAAACCGTTTCCTCCATATATTTACGGATGTCGGGATCGGCCATGCATTCCCCCACGGTGTCCCTGCCCATGAGGTACGCGGCCAGCACAGTGGAGGTATGGGCACCATTCAAAAGACGCACCTTCCGCTCCCTGAAGGGGCGCTGGTCCGCGGTGAACACCACGGGCAGCCCGGCCTTGTGAAGTGGCAGCAGGTGGGAGATATCCCTGCCGCTTTCGATGACCCACAAAGCGAAGGGCTCGCAGACCGCCAGGAGCCTGTCCTCGTACCCCAGCTCTTCCCAATAGTCCGAAACCGTATCCCTGGGATAGCCGGTAACGATGCGGTCCACCAGCGTGGAACAGAACACGCAGCTTTCCTCAACCCAAGCTCTGAATCCATCTGGAAGGTGCCAGGTATCCATCAGTTTCAGCACGCACTCCTTCAACTTGCCGCCGTTGTTTTCAATAAGCTCCACCGGCAGGATTACAAGCCCTTTGCCGGGATCACCGTGAAAGTGCTCATAGCGCCTGAACAAAAACTGCGTCAGCTTGCCGGGATAGGTCCTGGGGGGGCAGGCGGAAAATTCGTCCGCCGCGTCGTAAACAATACCCGCCTCCGTGGTGTTGGAAACAATGAATTGCAGTTTAGGCTCCTTTGCCAGGGCAATATATGCCTCATATTCCTCCTGGGCATCCACCGTGCGGCCAATGCAGGTGATCACCCGGTTTTCCTTGACCACTTTGCCGCCCGCCTTGCCGCGCAGGCACACGGTATACAGGTTGTTTTGTCTGCGGAACATGTCCAGCGATCCGTACGCAATCGGCTTGACAATGGCCACATCCCCGTCAAAGAGCCCCTTTTCATTGGCAATGTCCAGCATGTAATCCACGAAGGCACGCAGAAAATTACCTTCTCCGTACTGCATGACCCGGATGGGCCGAGGCTCGTGCGTAAGCACTGAAGCAATTTCCTTCAACATAAACCAGTCCTTTCATGCTTCGATATATTGTGAAAAAATGGGCGTTGCCCATGAAAACGCATATTCCCCCCTGTCTTTCGCCAAGGGGGAAAGAAAGTCCTGTTCTGTCATTTGGCAAACAGCACACCAGGCAGCCACATGGTAATCTCGGGGATATAGGTCACAAGCATCAGCACAACAAACATGACCGCAAACATAGGAAGCGCAGCCTTGGATGTCTTTTCCAGCGTCGTATTGCCAACAGCGCACCCCACGAACAGCGCGCTGCCAACAGGCGGCGTGCACAGCCCCACAGCCAGATTGAAGATCAGGACAACGCCAAAGTGGATGGGATCCATACCGATGCGGGGATCCATGACCACCGGCAGCAGGATGGGCGTCATGATCATGATCAGAGGAGCCATGTCCATCACACAGCCCAGGAACAAAAGAAGGGCATTGATGATCAGCAGAAGAAGATATTTGTTCTGGGTCACGCCAAGCAGCAGGGCGGTCACATGCTCGGGGATACGCAGGTCACTCATCATGTAGGCAAAGGCCTTGGCCGTCCCGATGAGGGTCAGCACCACGGCCAGGGTTTTGAGTGTGTTGCGCAGCACGCGGCCTATATCCCGTATCCTGGCGGAGCGGAAAACAAGGAAGGTGAGCAGGAAGGTATACAGGCACGCAAAGGCGGAAGACTCGGTCACCGTAAAGATGCCGGCCGCCACGCCGCCCATGATGATCACCAGCGTCAGCAGCGGCAATATGGCGTTCAGCACGACCTTCATCCGTTCTCCTTTGGGAATGATAATCCCCTGGGGAAAATGATGCTTGTTCGCCATGAAGAAGCACAAAAGCATCAAAGACAAGCCCAGCGTGATGCCCGGGATGGCGCCGGCCATGAGCAGATGTTCAATATTGACACTGGCCAGGCCGCTGGCTGCCAAGGCGTAAATCACCATATTATGGCTGGGCGGTATCAGTACGCCCTGACACGCGGTGGTAACTGTCAGGGCAACGGAAAACTCGCTGTTATAGCCCTGCTTTTTCATCATGGGCACCACAACGGAGCCCAGCGAAGATACATCAGCCACAGCCGAGCCCGAGATGCCGCCAAAGAACATGGAGGACAGGCAGTTGACATACGCCAGCCCGCCCCGGAAGCGGCCGATGATCAGGTTGGCAAAATCAATGATTTTCTCGGATATGCCGCCAGCGCCCATGATCTCGCCCATGAGGATGAAAAATGGGATGGCCAGCAGCGCATAGCTGGAAACGCCGTCCACCATGGCATTGACCATCACCGTAAGCCTTGTGCCGTTCACAAAGGCGCTGCCAAGGGTGGCCAGCAAAAGAGCGAAAGAGATGGGAACCCGCAAAGCGATCAGGACCACAAATCCGCCCAACAGAATAATGGTGGCAAGGGTTGAGGTATCCATCTACTTTTCTCCTCCTTTCGACTCGTGCATGACCTGAGCGGCATAGTCCGTCTCCGGTTCGGAAAAAAGCAGATCACCCGGCCGAAGGATTCGGAAGATATACAGCAGAGAATCAAACACGATGATGAAGCCTACCACCGGCACTGCAATGTAACGGACCCAGTTGGGCAGTTGCGTAATGGGCATCTTGCCAGACAGACGCATCATTTGGGTAATACGTTCTGATCCGGAAATCAGCATGAACGCCCCGCAGGCCAGGACACACAAGTTTGCCAGAAATTCCATTCCCTTGCGTATCCATCCGTTTTTGGGGGCCAGGTTGTACAAAATATCCACGCTGATATGCTTTTTGTCCCGCACCCCCATGGCGCAGGCAAAGAACGCGAAATATCCCACCATCAGCCGGGGAACCTCCTCGGCCCAGGCAAGGCCGCTGTTGAACTGGCGAAGGGTCACCGCCAAGATCACGATCAGAACCATGGCCCCTAACGCAATTTCAGACAAAAACAAAATGAACGTGTGCAACCATCTGTTGATCATTCGAAGTGCTGCCGGAAGATAGCGTCTTAGCATGTATAGAATGGCAAAAAAGCATATGATTAGTACCGCAACGGATACCAAGTCAACGATATGCAGGAAATTGGCCATGGCCGAACCTCACCTCCCTCATAGAATCGGGGAGGAACCGCGAGGATCTCCGCGCAATCCCTCCCCATCGGACAAAAGGATGTGCCCTTAGAAATCCTTGCCCACTTCTTTGATGGCGTTGATGATGTCCATGTAGTCGGCACCGAACTCCTCATACAGGGGGGCCATGGCCACTTCAAACTCTGCCCGCTGCTCCGGGGTCAGTTCGATCACGGTGACGCCGGCGGCACGGACGATTTCTTCGGAGGACTTTTCCTTCAATGCCCACTGGTCGATCTCGTACTGCTGGGTGGCCTTGGCGCACTCAAAGAGGATCGCCTTGTCTTCCGCGCTCAATGTGTCCATCACGGCCTTGGAAGCCAGCAGAATTTCCGGCACACGGGTGTGCTGATCCAGGATGTAGAACTTGGCGGCGTTGTAGTCGCCCATGTTCTGATAGGTGGGCCAGTTGTTCTCGGCGCCGTCCACAACGCCGGTGGTGATAGCGTTGAGCACGTCGTTGGGGCCAATGCCGGCCACGCCGGTGGCGCCCAGGAGCTCCACCATGCGCAGCATCATGGTGTTGTTCTGCATGCGGATCTTGAGGCCCTTCATATCGGCCACGGTATGGACTTCTTTGGTCAGGTAGAAGGAACGGGAACCGGCGTCATAGTAGCACAGGCCCACCAATCCGGAGCTTTTGCCATCCTTATCCACGCCGGTCTCAATGCCAGCCAGCAGACCTTGCCCGATCTCACCGTTAAGCACAGCCCACATGTGGGCACCGCTCTTGTACAAGTAGGGCATCTGAATGGCGTTGATGGAAGGCACAAAGTTGGCCACCGGGGAAGCGGATACGCGGGTGAAAGCCAGATCGCCCAACTGAAGAGCCTCGATGGAGTCGCTCTCATTGCCGTACAGCACCGCGCCCGGATACACTTCCACTTTGATACGGCCTTCCGTCTTCTCCTCCACCAGACGGGCAAACTCGCGGTCGGCCAGCGTCGTGGGGTAGCCTTCGGCATGCACTTCGGCAAGCTTCAGGACAGTTGCTGCGGACGCGCCGGCGGCAAAGGCCAGCACAACCACCAGGGCCAGGATGACAGATACCAGTTTCTTCATACAAGGTACCTCCCGTTTGATTTTTTATCCTTTACCGCAAAAACGCTGCGGCAAAAAATCACGAACCGGTACGCTGCCGGCAGGGGAGGGAATGCCTGTTTTAATTAACTTGTATGCAGTTTTCTCTAGGAACGATTATATCACGCTTTCCTTTGTGGGGCAAGCGGATTTCCTCTTTTCATTACATCCGGGTCCTGAAGCCGATATCAACTTGTATACAATTTATTTGCGGCAAAAGGCCGTTTTTCCGCACGGTGCGCCAAGCGCATCCCCGCACATTACCCAGTGCATCCGGGCACTAAAGCGCCTCAATTCCCATTTCTCCGGCGATGGCGGCCATTTCTCCAAAAGTCTTTTCCTGCACCGGGATGCCGCAGGACATTTTTTCGCGTTGGGATTCTCCTTCCTTCTCTCCGTGGATGTACACCCGCTCCTGGCCCTCCGCCTTTTTTGCGTCCCGCAGCTTTTGCAGGTACGCGGAAAAGCTGTCCCTGGTTTTTGCCTTGTCCCCGAAAAGGCCGTAATCCGCCGCCATGAAAAAGTGGGCGATGCCGGACCCGCCGGGCTTTTTGTAAATTTCATCCGACGTTGTTCCGCCGGAAAGGACAGCGGTGAACAGCTCGCACATCAGGCCGAAGCCATAGCCCTTATAGCCGGAGGTCTCCTCCCCCGCGCCACCCAGGGGCAGGATGCCCCCGCCCAATTTATGGATGATATTATGAAGTACGTGCTCCGTATCCGACGTTTCCAGCCCATTCTCATCCAGCATCCAGCCTGCGGGCGCAGGCTTGCCCTGCTTGTTGTACACCTCCAGCTTGCCCCTGGGCACCACGGTGGTGGCCGCGTCGAACAGGAAGGGCACTGGCTCCGCCGGCATGGCCAGGGCGATGGGATTCGTACCCAGCATAGCCTGCCTGGCAAAGGTGGGCACCGTGATGGCCTCGGTATTGGTCATGCATACGCCCATCAGGTCATGCTCAAGGGCCATCCCGGCATAGTACCCCGCGATGCCGTAGTGGTTGGAATTGCGCACCGCCACCATGCCCACGCCGACAGCCTCCGCCTTTTTGATGGCCAGGGACATGGCGGAATGGGCCGCAAGTTGCCCCATGGCGTCCCCGGCATCTATAACCGCGGAAAGCTTCGTTTCAAAAACGGTTTTCGGCTCAGCATCCACCTTTACCATACCGGAGCGGATCTCCCTGTGGTAGCGGTTCAGCCGCTGCACGCCGTGGGATTCAATCCCCCGCAGATCAGCGGCCAGCAGCACATCGGCGATCAGGCCGCTTTCCTTTGCGGAAAACCCATAACATGGAAAGAGGCGCAGGCAAAAAGCCCGCAGGTCCCCATAGGGAATGATCCTGTAAGCCATTTTGCCGCGCCCCCTTCCCGGAGATTACCGCTGCACCCGCCCGGAACCGGAGCCCTTCATCAGGCTCTCCACTTCCTTCACGGACACGCGGTTGAAGTCGCCGTTGATGGTATGCTTGAGGCAGGAGGCCGCCACCGCGAACTCCAATGCCTTTTTCGCATCCCCGTAGGCCATAAGCCCGTAAATGAGCCCTGCGCCAAAGCTGTCGCCGCCGCCCACCCTGTCCACGATGTGGGTGATCTGATACTTGCGGGAAAGCAAAAACTCCTTGCCGTCGTACAGGCAGGCACTCCAGTCGTTATGGTTGGCGGACTTGCTTTCCCGAAGGGTGATGGCCACCCGCTTGATGTTGGGAAATTCCTTCATGGCCAGCTCCGCGATGGCTTTGTATTGCTCAATATTCAGTTCGCCTGTCTCCACCTGGGCGGAAGATTCAGCCTTGAGGCCCAGGGACATTTGAAAGTCTTCCTCGTTGGCGATTACGGTGTCCACGTACTTCACCAGCTCCCGCATGACCTCGCTGGCGGATTTGCCGTACTTCCACAGATTTTTGCGGTAGTTGAGGTCGCAGCTCACATGCAGCCCCGCGGCCTTGGCGGCCTTTACCGCCTCCAGGCACAGGTCGGCCGCGCCCTGGCTGATGGCCGGGGTGATGCCGGTAAAGTGGAACCAGGACGCGCCCGCAAAGGCCTTCGCCCAGTCGATATCCCCGGGCTTGCCCTTGGCGATGGCCGAATCCGCCCGGTCGTAGATCACCTTGCTGGGGCGCTGCACGGCGCCCGTCTCCAGAAAGTACACCCCCATGCGGGCGGAGGACCTGGCGATATGGGACACATCCACCCCAAAGCCCCGCACATCGCGCAGGCAAGCCTCGCCAATGTCGTTGTCCGGCAGGATGGTGACAAAGGCGGCGTCCATGCCGAAATTAGCCAGGGACACGGCCACATTGGCTTCCCCGCCGCCGAAGGTGGCTTCCAGTACCGGGGACTGGAACAGCCGGTCAAAGCCTGGGCTCTTGAGCCTTAACATGATCTCGCCGAAGGTGACAACTTTGCTGCTCATAGCACTTCTCTCCTTATGAACTTACTTTTGCAGAAGGTGGAAAGCAAAGCCCGCGATCTCATCCTTCAAATAGATGGCCACCGGCTTGCCGTTCTTTTCCGTGGCGCTTGCTTCATCAAAGGCAAAGCCCCGCTGCATAAGATGCCATTTGGCCCGTGGGATGCTGTTGGTGCGGATGGCGATGTGGCCGTGGGTGCCCCGGAAAGGTTTCTTCATCATCTCGAAGGCCGTCCCCACGAAGGTGGAGCTGTTCCCGTCCTTTACTTCCCAGCCCAGCATACCGCAAAGAAGCTGCGCCTGCCGCATGGCGTTTTCCGGCGTTTCCGTGTTGATACCTATATGCGCCACCTCAAAGCCCAGCAAAATCGCCACAGCGCTCTTGGTAATGGCTTTGATTTTTTCCCAGTCCTTGGCGTTCACAGCATCCTGGGGCACCATCCAGCTTCCGCCGCAGGCTGCCACCTTGGGGAAGTTCAAATATTCCGTCAGATTCTTTTCGTTGACGCCGCCGGTAGGCACAAAGGTGATGCCGCCGTAGGGTGCGCTCAAAGCCTTGATCATGTTCAGGCCGCCCAGCGCTTCGGAAGGGAAGAACTTCACCGTTTGAAGCCCCAGGGAAAGTGCAACCTCAATGTCCGACGGGTTGGCGCAGCCGGGAAGAACAGGAACGCCCTTTTCCTGGCAGTGCCTGACCACTTCCGGATTGATGCCCGGGGAGACGATGTACGCCGCGCCGGCCGCCACCGCCCTGTCCACCTGCTTAGTGGTAAGCACCGTGCCGGCACCCAGGATCACATCGGGAAGCTGCTCGTGCACAAGGCGGATGGCCTCCTCCGCCGCCGCGGAGCGGAAGGTGATCTCCGCCACAGGCAGGCCGCCCTCTTGGAGCGCTCTGCAAAGGGGCACAGCATCCTGCGCGTCCTCCACCTTGATGACGGGCACCAGCCCGGCCAGGGACAATTTTTCCAGCATATCCATTGTTTTGCCCTCCTATATGGTAAATTTTACAAGGGGAAAGCAGCAGAAAAGTAGTCCGGTATCTACACGGCCCTTAACACGCGCTGAATCTTCCGCTGGGCCCGCAGGAGCAGCTGCCCATATTCGCCAATCTCCTTTTCTCCCATGCGGAAGGAAGGAGCGGAAATGCTCAGCGCGTAGGCAGGCAGATCATCCCGGCCCCTGATGGCCACGCCCACGCAGCTTACGTTGAGGTTGCTCTCCTGGTTCTCGGTGGCATAGCCCGTTTCCCTGACCATTTCAAGCTGCCGCATCAGCTCCTCCATATCGGTAACGGTATTTTTCGTCAGGGGAGCAAGTGTCCCGTCACCATAAAGCCCACGCACCTGCTCGTTGGAAAAGCAGGCCAAAAACGCCTTACCCATGGCTGTGGCGTGCAGGGGCATACGCACCCCTACATGGCTGGACATGCGGATGGACTGGGTGGACTCCATCTTGTCGATATAGAGCACATCCAGCCCGTTCATGATCCCGCAGTGCATGGTCTCGTTGCAGGCGCGTGAAATATCAGCCATGTACTGCCTCAAGACGCTGGTGACATCCACATGGTTCACCGCCGCGCTGCCCACCTCAAACATGCGCAGGCTAAGCTGATAGCGGGGGGAATTGTCGGGTTTACGAAGATATTTGTACTGCATCAGCGTATGCAAAAGGTTAAACGCACTGCTTTTGGGCATTTGCATGGCCTTGGCGATCTGATGCAGTTCCAATCCGTCCGGATGCTCGCTTATAAGCTCCAGTATCTCCAACCCGCGTGAAAGCGTTCTGTTCAGCGTTTCCGGCATGCACACCTCACACAGCATCAATGTTCATATATATGAATATCGTTCAAAATCAAGAATATAATACCACCATGCCGCACTGCCGTCAAGCGGTTCTGCACGGCAAAAGCAGCAATTTTCAACAATCCTGGCATGTCTGGCCGGCAAAAAGGAAAATCCGGCTGCTCACCCATTTTCCTCATGCGCGCTTTCCAACAAGGTGGACTTCTGCCACTGCTTAGGCGAATAATGGAAATGATCCTTGAACCTTTTGGAGAACTGCACCACATCAGGATAGCCTACCCGGGCACCCACCTCGTAAATTTTGTATTTTCGCTGCCGTATCAGTTCCTGAGCGGCCTGCATCCGATGACGGAACAGATAATCGCTAAAGGAATAACCCGTATCGTTTTTGAAGACCATGCTCAGATGGGAGGTGCTGACCCCGATTTCCTTGGCAACCCGCTTGAGTGTCAGGGTTTCCGGATACCGCTTTTTGATGATGGCCAGCGCCTCCTTGGTATAAGGGCAGCCTATGGCTTGGGAGCGCATATACTCATACAGCTCACCCAGAAGCTGATGCAGGCGTAAAAAGGCATCATACAAATTGTTTTCCCCGCGCATGCGGCGCAGATATGCCCCCCTCTCCAGGCGTCCGGAAAAGGGAGCGCCATAGCATTCCTCCATTTGGCGGTAAGCATTCTCCAAAAACCTCGCGCACAGCTCCAGCTTTTCCGCATGGCCAAGCGGCTGTGCCCCGTCAAGCTCCTGAAGCAAGGCCCCCATGACGCCCTCAATTCGCTCATGGTTCAGGTTTTTAACCATCTCGCCGGACAAAGCCTTGGAGGTATCAAAAGATAAAGCGGAACGGGCCGCATCTTCGGAAACCGGATATCTGTTTTTGAGCAGCACCAATAGACATTGGTCAAAGGCGGCACACACGCCATCCTCGCATGCACAAAATTCATAGCAGAAATGCTTTTGGTCCATAAACTCCCGAAAATCCCGGCACAGGGGTTCCTTTAGCCCTGGCAGGTGCAGAAGAAAAACCTGCACAGATTCAGATATCTCGGAAAAAAGCATCTTTGCGTCCACAGGAAGATTTTTCTCCAGCCAGAATCGAATTTCATCCAGCCTTCCCTCCGCCACGGCCGCGAGATAAAGGGAGGAATCCCTGACGATGCCGTAATATTTCAGCAGGGCATGAAATGCCGGTTCAGACTGCGGCAGGCATGTCAGCATATTGCGTATGATCTCGCCCAATGCTTTTTGATCCAATTGCGGCAAATCGGCACGATGGGCGGCGGAAAGCTTCTGGACGCACCGCCTCACGCAGTCAAACAGTACCGGCGCTTCCAAAGGCTTTAAAAGATAATCGAATGCGCCGTAAGTGACGGCATCCTTGGCATAGGCAAAATCGGAGTACGCGCTGATGAAAATAAACTCGCAGGACAGCCCGTGAAGGCGTACCTGCTTGAGCAGCGCAACACCGTCCATATTCGGCATAGCAATATCCGTAATCACAAGATCCGGGCAACATTTCAAAACAGCCTGCAGCCCTTCCATTCCGTCAGCGCAGGTGTCGCAGACCGTGACCCCAAGCGCAGCCCAGTCGATATACTCCTTAAGGCCCAGGCGGATCAGTTTTTCATCATCAATGATGACCGCCTTCCACATGCCCATCATCCCTCCTTTGCCGGAAATTCCAGCGCAACACGGGTGCCATGTCCATACTCGCTTTCTATTTCAAAAACATACTGTTCCGCAAAGTACAGGCGCAGCTGTCTATTGAGGGTGGCCAGCGCAAAAAACTGCTCCTCCGCCTGGTTGTTGCGGATGGATTGGCGTATTTCCTCCAAACGCTGGGCCGCAATGCCTACGCCGTCATCATCCACGGTATAACGGATACGTCCCTTTGTCCCCTTTGCAAAGGTGATGCGTATATGCCCGCCCCGGTTGGGCGCAAGCCCGTGAATCACAGCGTTTTCCAGGATAGGCTGGAAGAGGTATTTGAGCACCGGCATATTGAAAAGCGTTTCATCCACGCTGATATCGGCCTCAATGGCATCATCCATCCGCACGTTTTGCAGCGCAATATAGCATCGGGAAATTTCCGCCGCTTCCTTGATGGTGATTGTATCACTGCCGTTGTTAAGCATAAGCCGGAAAAATTTGGTGAGCACGAATATGATCTGGGAAATCTGCGGCACATTGTGTTTGTTGGCGATCCAATGAATGCTATCCAGCGTATTATAGATAAAATGCTCTTTGAGCTGGGTCTGGATGTACTTGAGCTCAAAGTCGTTTTTCATCAGGCGGCTTTCGTAATTTTCATAGATCAGGTTGTCAATGCTCTCCAGCAGTACATTAAGGCGATGGCTGATGTACCCCAGTTCATCCTTCCTGTTTGTGTGGATGCGTATGCTCAAATCGCCCTTTTCCGCGATGCGCATGGTATTGCTGATGTTGCGCATGGGCAGGATTACCTGGAGCAGCAGCAACAGCAAGCATGTAATAAAAATAGCTGCCAAAATCAGCAGGAAGTAAACGAAATACTGATCCACCACCATCAGTGAGGTATTGAAAAATGACAGCGGCGCTGTGGCGACATAATACCAGTCCGCATAGCCGGAATAATAGTAAGCTGTCAGATAGTTTGCCTTGTTGTACACAAAAGGAGAATATCCGCTCTGCCCGGAAAAGGTGCTTGCGGCCATCGCTTGGGCTTGTGATTCCGCCCCGGGAGACGTGACGGATGCATGCGTTCCTCCGGAGGGCTGTATCAAAAGCTCCACCTGTTCGTCGGGATAATAGGCCCGAAGGCGTTTTACAAGCACATCCTGCCCTACAGCCGCCTTGGCATACAGCTGCAGGGAAGGGCTGGAGGCGCAAAAGATATGGCTGTAAGTAACAAAAAGCCATTTTTGCAGCGAGTCATCGTATTGCAGGTACCAGCTTTTCTCCCGTACGTCACCGCCTATCACCTCCTCCTGCTCTTCCCGGGAAGGGTTGACGGTGGTCTTGCGCGTGGCGGTGATCCTGTTGGAAAAAAGCACATTGCCATAAGGATTCCATAGCTTGATGGAATGCAGATAGTTGTTATTGATAAAAAACTGGTACAGGCGCCTGCTCTGGTCTTCCCGAAGCTGGTACTGCGCAAAGGAGGGCACGCCGGAAGTTTGCTGCATGGCAAAGGCGGCCTCGGAAAACTCCTGGGAGGCCTGCATTTGGCTTTGCAAAAAATTCACGCTGCGGAACACCTCCTCCATGGTATCGGAGATATTTCTAAGCGCGGAAACAAGCTGCAGGCCGCTGTCGATCTGCGCCCGCTGCCCTGCGGTGTGATGCAGCCAAGCGTAAAGCAGGAGCAGCGGCATTACAAAAACGGCCACATACAGAAGCATGATTTTTTTCAAAAGGCTTGATGAAACAGAAAATCTGTGCCTTTGGGGCACTTTTTGCGTCATGCTTTTTTTCTACCTCCCCGTTCGTCTTTCATTTTATCAGCAGCGAAGTGCCGTGTAAAGAAACGCGCCGGCATTTGAGCGGCAAAATGCGCGTTGGCAGAAAGAAACATATACAAGCACAAAAAAACAGATGAAACGACAAAAGAAAAAAAACATGATGCGGGCATTTAACAAGTTTTCCGTCCTTGAGACCATGGACTCCGCTTCCCGCCATGCTACAATACAGATACAAAATGATGCCGCAGTGAAATGCGGCCGGAGGAAACAGATGCGCCTATACGTAAGCAACCTTGTGGCCGGCCTGGATACCGGCCTGGATGATACAGACCTCCTGCTGCATGCCGTCTCCCCGTTTCACGGGCAGGCCGGCATCGAATTTTTTCTGCATACGCATTCCCAAAGGTACATGTCCCTGATGGAGAACGTACCTTCCTGGCTAAAGGATTTGCCCGCGGCCGCCCACGGTCCGTTTATCGGTATTGAGGCTACCAGTCCCCAGGGCACACAGGAGCAGGCAAAGCTTCTGGAGGCTTACAGTTATGCTTTTACCATGGCAAGACGGCTCAAATCGCGTCACTTGGTAGTGCATACCCACCAGCGTGTGATCAGGCTGGAGGAAAAGGAGCAGGCGCAGCGCGACTGCCGGAACAATCTTGCCCTGCTTGCCAAGATGGGTGATCGGGAAGGTGTTGCCCTGGCCATCGAAAACCTGGGTATCCAACACCAGGGCGTCAGCCTGTTTGACCAGGAAGATTTTCTGAAGCTGCTTGTGAGCTTTCCCAAGGCAGGCTGCCTGATTGATACGGGACACCTGCTGGTGGCGGGATGGGATATGGAACGGGTGCTGTCAGCGTTATCCGGGCAGATATGCGGCTACCACCTGCATGACAACGGCAGCCAGCAGGACAGTCATTACCGCATGGGAAAGGGGCGCTTTGACTTCGCTTCCTTTTTCAAGCTTTACCGGCGGTATACCCCCAATGCCGATATCACGCTGGAATACGGCGACGGCCAGGGCATTACCGCCGAGCAGATCAGCAGCGATCTTTATGATGTATTACGCGGCATCTCACCCGCGGGGGATGCCGGGCAATAATTTTTGAAAGGAGTCCCTGCCCATGAAGAAATGCTTTAGCCTTCTGTTGGTCCTGGCCATGCTCCTCACTTTGGGAGCGGTCCCGGTAACGGCTGCCATGGCATCCGGCGCGCCAATCGAACTGACCTTTTTTTACCCTGTAGGTGTCGGCGGGCCGCTGGCCACCCTGATCGAGAATCTGGCCGCCGAGTTCACCAAGGAAAATCCGGAAATCAAGCTGAACCCGGTATTTGCAGGCAATTCTGTGGAAACCATGGCCAAGACTGTTTCGGCCGTACAGGGAGGCACCCCGCCGGACTTTGCCATCCTGGGCAATTCCGAACTCTATTCTCTGGTTACCATGGACGCCATTATTCCCCTGGATGATTTTATCGCCGCAGACGGCGGCCAGGAGTATATTGACGATTTCCTGCCGGCATTCATGAAAAACTCCTACTATGATGGAAAGACCTGGAGCATCCCATATCAGCGCAGCACCATCATCATGTACTACAACAAAGATATGTTCCGGGAGGCCGGCCTGGATCCCGAAACACCGCCTGCTACCTGGAAAGAGCTTCGCGAGGCTGCCGGGAAGCTGACCGTCCGGGATTCCTCCGGCAACGTGACCCGCTGGGGCGTGATGATCCCCATGGACGACCCCTTTATGTTCTCGGCTTTTGCGCTGCAAAACAGCGAAAACGGCGAAAACCTTATGACCGAGGATGGGCTGACCGCACTGTTTGACACCCAAGGCAACATTGAGGCGCTGGAGTTCCTGATCTCCCTGGCCAAGAACGACAAAGTGATGCCAGAAGGCTCCATCAAGTGGGCAGATGGCCCCGCGAACTTCATGGCAGGAACGGCGGCTATCACTTACACCTCCACCGGGAGCCTGACCAACATTCTCAAAAACAGCGGCTTTGAGGTTGGAACCTGCTTCCTGCCTGCCGGCAAGCGATACGGCTCCCCCACCGGCGGCGCAAACCTGTATATCTTCAAGGGCACTCCCCCTGAAAAACAAGCTGCCGCCTGGAAATTCATCCGTTGGCTGACCCAGCCGGAGCGCACCGCCCAATGGAATATTGACACAGGGTATGTGGCTACCCGCAAGAGCGCCTTTGATACCGACCTCCTGAAGGAGTATTACCAGGTGGTACCCCAAGCCAAGACGGGCGGGGACCAACTCCCCTATGCAGCCAGCGAACTGATGCTTTTTGACAACCAGCGCAACTGGCAGGTACTGAAGGTGGCTATCGATGCCGCTCTCACCGGCGCCAAGACACCCGCCGGGGCGCTGGCGGAGGCCCAGGCCCAGGCGGACGCGATCCTCGCGGATTATCAATAACCGTCCTGCGGGCGGGGGACCGGACCGGCCTCCCGCCCTTTTACAGGGCATACACGGCAAGGAGAAACATGTCTATGGACATCCGGGCACATGCAAAACGCCGGTGGAAAACAACGGTGTTCGGCTGGTTTTTAATGCTGCCGTCACTGCTGTTTCTTGGCGGGTTTACTTTTTCCCCGATTGCAGCTTCCGTGGTGCAAAGTTTCTTGCGCGTCAACAAGCGCACAAAGGCGCAGGTTTTCTCGGGACTGCAAAATTACGCAAACGTATTCAAGGATCCGGTTTTCGGCACGGTCCTTGTTAATACGCTTCGCTTTTCCCTGATTGTGATTCCCCTGAGCATCGTGCTGGGGTTTGCCCTGGCCACGCTCTTCAGCAAAAAGTTCAAGGGGATCGGCATGGCGAGGGCTTTGGTTTTTTATCCCAATATTGCCCCGGTAATCGGTTTTGCCACCATCTGGTCGTTTCTTTTGACGCCTACCATCGGCCTCGTAAATACGCTCATGCGTTTTGCCGGCCTGCCGGCTGTAGATTTCCTGAACAATCCCCAAACCGCCCTGTACGCCATCATGGCCGTTTATCTCTGGCGGGAAGCCGGTTTTATCATGATCTTCTACATATCCGGCCTGGAAAATATCTCCCGGGAGTATTATGAAGCCGCCTATCTGGATGGTGCATCCCCTCTGGCCGTGCTTCGGAAAATCACGCTGCCCATGGTCCGGCCCACGACGCTGTTCGCCCTCACCATCACCATGGCCAATGCCTTCAAGATGGTGGACCTAATTCTGATCATGACTACCAGAGGCGGTCCCAACAACAGCACCAACGTTTTAATGCATCACATCTACCTGACCGCCTTTATTTATTGGGATCAGGGACAGGCCGCAGTCCTCACGCTGGTGATGCTGGGTTTTATGCTGCTGGTGGCATGCATCCAGTTTTTTCTGATCGACAGGCGGACGTACTATGAAAATTGAAAGAAGGGAATGCGGCCATGCGCAATAAACCTTCCTTTCCCGCTTATATGCTGTTGGTATTCGTTAGTTTGCTCTGGGCTGTCCCGCTTTTGTGGGCAGTGATCACAACATTTCGTCCTGGGCCGTTGGCGGCCGGCATCCATCTGACGCTCTCCTTTACTCTTGACAACCTCCGGTATGTGCTGGAATCCGTGCCCTTCCTGCGCTACGGTCTAAATACGCTGATCCTTGTGTGCGGTATCCTCGGCGTGCAGCTGATCACCGTCACCATGGGTGCCTATGCGCTGGCGCGGGTGGACTTCGCGGGGAAGAGCGCCGCGGTGGCGCTGATCATGGTCCAGATCATTGTCCCCGCCGACATTTTGATCATGCCGAATTTTATGACGCTGCGCGCAATCAAGCTGGTGGACAGCCTGCTGGGTGTTATGCTCCCTTATTTTGCCTCCGCCATGGGTCTGCTGCTTTTGCGCCAGGCATACAAAGGCATCCCTTCCGCTATTGTGGATGCGGCTCGCATTGACGGTGCCAATACGGCACAGACCATTTTCCACGTTTTCCTGCCCACCTGCAAAACCAGCTATATTGCCTTTGCCATATGCTCTGTCAGCACGCATTGGAACAACTTTCTGTGGCCTATGATTGTGATCAATTCCGTAGAAAAGCGTTTGCTGACCATTGGGCTTGCTCTATTCGCCAAAGCCAACGATTCCGGCCCCATGTGGGCAATCGTCACGGCAGCCACGATATTGGTGATGACTCCCCTTTATATTTTTTTCTGTGCATTTCAAAAGCAATTTGTTTCCAGCTTTGTGACATCCGGGCTGAAATAAGGGAAGCATGCTTGTTTAATATACCCCTGCGGGGCTGTGACGCTCCCGCAGGGGTATCCCTATGAGAATGGGGTCATTCATCATCAGTTGGGATCTGCCGATGAATAGGATACAGTTCCCCGTACGCCTCTGCCTCTGCCTCATCCTTTATGGCTGAAGGAATCAGCCCGGTACATTCGGTGATAGAAGCTACCTTTTCCAGGTCATAGGATGGCTCTTCCCGCTTTTTTGGTTTAGGGGGCATGCTTTCCGTCTCCTTTCCGCATGATGAAGCCGCAGGATTCCTATTTGGCGCGCCTTTGCACCATGTTCACAATGAAAAGGCACAGGCAGGCGCCCGCCACCGCGATGAGCAGGCTCCCCAGGTTGAAGCCCGTGATGCCGCCAAGGCCTATCAGCGAGGCGATGAACCCGCCAACGGCGGCTCCAAGCACGCCGAAGAGGATATTGGACCCAACCCCCATCCGAGCGTTTGTTCCCATGATGATGCTGGCCAGCCATCCGGCAAGGGCGCCAAAGACCAGCCAAAGAATGATATTCATGCTTCCGTTTGCTCTCCTTCCGGGCTGCTTTCTTAGGAACGGTCAGCCGTCCCCGCGTATTGTATGCCGGGAAAACGCAAAGTATGCCGGAGACCGGATCTTGACACGCATTGCCTCTTCCGATATACTTTTGTCACCATAGGGCGTCCGTTTCGGCAGGCTCTTTCCCACATGTCCAGCAGCGCAAAAACGCTGCCCACGTGCGACCGTATAAGGAGAGTTGCATATGAATACGAAGCGTCTTCCCGTTCTGTTGCTTGCTTGTGTGCTAATACTGCTTGTATGGGCGGACCCGGCATTGGCGGACGGCGTCTACTTCGCGGATCAACGCCTGCCCGCAGCCATGGCGGGCGTATACTATCACGCCCGGGTCAAGATCCTGGGTGACAGCATCCCCTATGTGGTCACCCTGACGGTGAACCCGGCCGGGGACAACGACTTTCCCTCCGAACTGGCCATCACGGAGGATGGCGTCATCTACGGCACGCCCCTGCACGAAGGCGTCTTTCCTTTCTCCCTGCAGGTGGCCTACGGCACCGGCCAGACCCGCTTTTGCGTGACAGAGCTTGTGGTCAAGCCTTTCTCCCAGGATGCGCTGGAGCAGGGCGGGATCAATACCGATATTATCGGGGAGGGAAACGACTCCCTTACGGGCATTGCCAATGGCATCAACGGCGGGCGTGTCACCATGGAGGCAGGCGGCGGCACCGCGTACTTCATCAGCTCCAAGTACAAGCTCTATGCTGCGGAACGGCCTTACACCAAGGCTGCGGAGCTGTTTTCCGCCCCAGAATACAGATGGCTGGACAGCATCGGCACCAACCTGTACTACTACCACCGGTACTTTGACAAACCTGATCCTGTGTATACCACCGTCCTCAAGGACTCCTATGTCACACGTATCTGCCGTGATCCCATCAGCAACAAGGGCCGCGTGACATTGGCGGAACTAAGCAAAAAGGACATCCAGGATCTGGCGGTCACCGACAGGATCATTCTTTACATCGTGGGAAAGGACCAGGGGACAATCACGCGCATCCCGCTGAACGGCGGAAAAGCAGTTTCCATGCGGTGCTATTCCAACGCGAAGGAACTGCAGGCGGACATGGTGTTCCCCTATAACGGATACGCCTATTTCCGAAGCGCAGACAACGGCCTCCTGTACCGGGTGGCGCTGGACGGGGAAATCGCGCAGCCGGTCACAGATGTCAAGGCCGTTGCCTATACCATTGCCAGCACAGGCGGCGAGGATGCCCTGTTCTTTGCGGACGCAGGCGGGGCGCTTTACCGGACTCCCCTGGAGGGGGGCGAAAAGGAGGGCTTTGGGAGCCTGAAGGCCGGTGCGCTGAATTCTGACGCGGATTTCCTGTACTTCGCAAACGCAAGCGACCGCGGCAGGCTGTACAGCGCGCCCTGCGGTGATCCCAACGCCGCCGTCATGCTGACAGATTTTGCTGTGGACCAGATCTATGTGTTTGACAGCATGCTGGCCGTACAGAAAAAAGGGGGGCCGGAGCTGTACGTTCTTTCGAAAGATGGCTCTGGAAAGCCTGTTCGCATTGGGAAATAGCCAATTTGACAAAGGGCGCCTCCCATGCTATAATAACCCGATTTTGGGCGGGTGTTGAAGAAAAGGAGGCCACACATGAGCGGTCTTTTCCATGATCTGTTTTCAGGCGTACTCTTTCTGTTTTCGGTAGCCGGCCTGAAAACGCTGATCATGTTTCTCATTTCAGGCATATTGATTTACCTGGCCATCAAAAAAGATTATGAACCTGCGTTATTATTGCCCATCGGCTTTGGTGCCATCCTGGCCAACCTTCCCCCGGTGCTGGAAACGGCGATGCCGGCGGTGCTGGGCAAGGACGGCTTTTTGACGGTGCTGTTCAACGCAGGCATTGCCAATGAACTCTTTCCGCTGCTGATCTTTATCGCTATCGGCGCCATGGTGGATTTTACACCCCTGCTGAAGGACCCCTCCATGATCTTCTTTGGCGCGGCGGCGCAGTTTGGCATCTTCGGCACATTTTTGCTTTCCCTGTTCCTGCTGCCGCTGGCGGTGCCCGGCATGGCCCAGGATATGATCCTGAAAGTGGCGTCCGCCATCGGCATCATCGGCGCCGCGGATGGCCCCACAACGCTGTACGTGGCCAATCATTTTGGATTGAAGGATTTTATCGCCCCCATTTCGGTGGCCGCTTACAGCTACATGTCCCTGGTGCCCATCATTCAGCCGCCGGTCATCAGGGCGCTGACCACCAAGCAGGAACGCTTGATCCGCATGGAATACAAGGAGGAAAAGGCGCCAAAGGCCGCGCTGATTCTCTTCCCCATCATCGTTACGCTGGTGGCCGGCATCCTGGTGCCCATGAGCGCGCCGCTGATCGGCTCGCTGATGTTCGGTAACCTGCTTCGGGTGTGCGGCGTGCTGGAGCGGCTGAGCAAGACCGCCCAAAATGAGCTGGCCAACCTGGTAACCATCCTGCTGGGCCTGACCATCGGCTCCACCATGGTGGCGGATAAATTTCTGCAATGGAACACGCTGCTGATCATGGGCCTTGGTCTGGTGGCCTTCATCTTCGACACCGCCGGCGGTGTGCTGTTCGCCAAGCTTCTGAATCTTTTCCGCAAGAACAAGATCAACCCCATGATCGGCGCCGCGGGTATTTCCGCTTTCCCCATGAGTGCCCGGGTGGTGCAAAAATTGGCCAAGGAAGATGACCCTTACAATTTTCTCCTCATGCAGGCCATCAGCGCCAACGTGGCCGGCCAATTGGGTTCTGTGGTGGCCGGCGGCATGGTGATCACGCTGGTGACCATGCTGCTGAAATAGCGCTCTTGCCGCATAGAAAGAAGGATTGAGGATATGTTCTTCAGACTTTTCACCGCAGGTTTGGCGGAAGCCGCCGCCCCTGCTGCCATCGCATCCCCCGCGGCAACCTCCGCCCCCATCGACTGGGCCAGACTGGCGAACGACGGTTTGACCACCACGCTTTTTGGCCTCGGCGGTGTGTTTCTGGTGCTATTTTTGTTTTTTCTCATCATTAAGGGCATGCAGAAGATCAAAAGTGAGTGACGGCAAAGGCGGGCGGCAAAACAGCTTCCCGTTTTTTTCACAAGTCAGGTTTTGAGACTTGGAAACGCATGCGTGGCGCACCTTGTACGACAAGCGGAACTTAGGGCCTTTACAAGGAGGAAGATTTGGCGTATAAATAAGGTGTGCATGGCACCCTCATCTTTCGCATACCATACGGAGGAAACAGCATTGTATCAACAAAGCGATTGGCAGGAAAACAGCCATCAACTGAAGCGCCGCCTTCTTGCCCTCCTCATCCCCACGGTTTTCTTACTGGCCGGCATTGCCGTATCCCTTCTGCGCAGCGTCCGCCTGCAGTGGCTGACGATTCTGCTGACGATTTTGGGCGGGGGCATAGTCATCTTCTGCTATGGGATGTTCATAAGCCCGGTCGCAAGCTATGGCAGGCACCTGCGTAATGTGCTGGAGGGCCGGACGCGGGAAACTACGGGCCTGCTCACCCAAGTGGCCAGCCAGCCCTGTATCCGGGAAGGCGTGGAATATTATCCCATCACCGTCAATGTTGGCGACAAGGGCGATGCGGCCGACGACAGGCTTTTCTATTACGACGTGCACAAGGGAATGCCGCCTTACGTGCCGGGCGACAGAATCACCGTCGTTTCCCATGACAAGGCTGTGGCGGATATACGCCGGGCGGGCTGACGGCCCCTCCCCGTTTCTGCCCTTTTGCCAGAAGGAGCTTTCTGTGTGCACAAGGAACAAACCATCCTGGTCTGCGTGACCGGACAAAAATCCTGCGACAAGCTGATCCAGGCGGGCGTCCAGCTCGCCCGGGAATATCAAATGCCGCTGCTGGTAATTCATGTGGCCGCCATAGGGGCCCCGCTGCTGGGAGGTTCCACCCAGAGCGAGGCGCTTGATTATCTATACCGTCTCTCCAGTGAGGCCGGAGCGGAAATGGCCGTGCTGCGGGCCCATGATCCTGTGGAGCGGCTGATACAGTACGCACGGGAGGAAAACGCCGCCCACCTCGTTCTGGGCGCAGGCCGGCCCGACGGCCCGGATCGGCGGGACATGGCCGGACTGCTTCGTGTGCGGCTCCCCCACGCCCAGGTACACGTGGTTTTCTTCTGAGATAAAGGCTGGAGCACAACCCGGTTTTACACAACCAGCAAGCTCATCCATAAGGCAAGGAGCCGGTGCAGGATCGCCGGCCCCTTGCTCTTTTTGTATAATGAACAGAAGAATAATATTTTAATATTGACAATAGTGTGTAACATACATTATAATGCGGTGCGAGGTGATCTCCTTGGAGGATTTGGAGCTTCTGACTGGTATTCTTTCGGAAATGCGCCGCGGTACGCTGACGCTGGCGGTGTTGAGCCGCCTGAAAGCGCCGTGCTATGGGTACGCATTGCTTACGCAATTGGAAGAGAAGCATACCGGCATTGAGGCTGGCACCCTCTACCCGCTGCTTCGGCGGCTGGAATCCCAAGGGCTGCTGGAAAGCAGATGGGACACCGCGGAAAGCAGGCCGCGCAAATATTATCTGCTCAGCGCCAAGGGCCTTGCGCTGTATAAGGCGCTGAAAACCGAATGGGCACACCTTTGCGAAGAGATGGCTGTATTGTTGAAGGAGGATGAACCATGATTCCTTTGATTGACCGGTATGTGTATGACGTGGTGAGAAGGCTGCCTGAAAAAAGCCGGCCTGAGGTGGAAAAGGAACTCCGAGCGAATATTGCGGACATGACGGCGGGAAGCACTGCTGAGGAGAACGCCGTAAAAGCGCTTTGTTCCTTGGGAGACCCGGCAAAGCTGGCCGAGCAGTACAGGCAGAAACCCAGATACCTGATCTCCCCCGCCGCTTTCGACGATTACGTGACGGTGTTGAAGATCGTTCTTCCCATCCTCGCCGCTGTGACAGCCATGATCAACCTGTTTAGCACGCTGCTTGGCACCCCCGTGAACGGCAGCTACGGGCAGGCATTCGCCGATATTCTGGGCACCCTGCTGGGAAGCGTTTGGACGGCTGTGACCCACGGTTTTCTGCTGGTAACGCTGGGCTTCGGTCTTGCGGAATATTGCCAGGTAAGAAAAAAACGGGACTGGACGCCGGAGATGCTGCCGGAAATACCGCCCCAAACGGGCGTGAAGATCTCCCGCGCGGAAACGGTCATCGGTTTTTTGTTTTCCCTGCTGTTTTTGATGCTGATGACGCGCTACAGCAGCCTGCTGGCATGGTATGGGCTGGCTGAACCCCTGCCCCTGTTTTCCGATGTGGCGCGGGCCAACTATGTCCCCTACTTGTTCGCGCTCACCGCATGCTCCTTCGCGGTAAGCTGTGTAAAGTTCTATTATGGCCGCTGGAATTACCAAACGGCGGCCGTCAGCGGCCTGAATGCCATCGCCTGGTCCGCAGCGTCCATCCTGTTCCTGCGCGCCCCCTCCACCTTCAACCCGGCATTTATTGCGCAGGCAGCCGCCGCGCTCAAGCTGGACCCTGCCCAGATGAATGCGTACTGGCAAAGGGGCATTCTCGGCCTGTGCATCCTGTCCCTGATCGGCACCGCGGTGGATGTTATTTCAGGCTTTGCCAAGGCGCGCAAAGGCCGCGGCACCCATGACCTGAAAAGGATGCTGGGCATTGACCCGGCTGCATCCGCCCCGGGCCATAACAAGACCGGCGGCCAATAAAGCTCACCAGGCGCAGCCTGCTTCCAAAAGACGCACCAATTCTTCCAGCCCCAGCCGGTCCTGCTCGTCAAAACGGGCAAGGCTGGGACTGTCGATGTCCAGAACGCCCACAATTTTCCCGCCGGCACGGATGGGGATCACAATCTCGGAGTTGGAGGCACCGTCGCAGGCGATGTGGCCTGGAAAGGCGTGGACATCCGGCACAAGCTGGGTGATGTCCCTGGCCACGGCCGTTCCGCACACGCCTTTGCCCACCGGGATGCGAATGCAGGCCGGCTTGCCCTGGAAAGGGCCCAGCAGCAGATCGCCGTCCGTCATCAGATAGAAGCCAGCCCAGTTGATATCGGGAAGCGCGCCGTATAGCAGCGCCGACATGTTGGCCAGGTGGGGCAGCGGATGGGTCTCCCCTTCCATCAGCGCTGTGAGCTGCGTATGCAAAAGCGCATACAGATCATTTTTGGCATTGGGATAAACATCCTTCACATCGATCATGGGCTTTCTTCCTCTCTTATTGGCATACGGTGCTATTATATCATGCGATGGTTGTTCTTCCCAACCGGAACCGGCAAAAAACAAACGGAAAGCGCGGTAAAATCCCTTTCCCGGGAAACGGAAACCGGCAGCTCTTCATTCTATAGCAGGAGCGAAAAAAATGAGCTTGCGGGAGGAAACATGTTCGGAAGTTGGAAGCGTCGGCTGATCCCCGGCATCCTGATGACGGCGGCGGGCATCGCCTCAATCTTTTATGTGAACCGGCTTGAGCAGGACTGGCTGAACAAACTGCTGGCCTGGGTCTTTATCACGGGGGTGCTGGGCGGGCCGGGCTTTATCGCCTTTGGAATCCGGTTTTTCTTGTACATTGCTGGTATCATGGGTACCCTTGTGCTAATACTGGTGCTGCCAAAGCCTTACTCCTCCATTCTGGCCGCCCTGTCGCTGGGCGGGGCGCTGGTTTCTGGAGTCCTTCAGGATCAGAAGAAAAAGCGCACAAAGCCGAAACGGGCTGGCGCGGGCGGGAAACGGGCCAGCCCGGCAGCCGGGCGGTCAAAGGCCGGCACAAAGCGGCCGCCCTCCCTCCGGTTCACCGCCAGGGAACTTGCCCTGGCATTGAATATCGCATCCGTGGCCGTGTTTGTATTTTGCCTGTTCCTGATAGACATCCGCACCTATCCGTATGGTATGGCGCTTTGCCTGGCATTGCCCCCCGCAGGGTTTGCCGCGTACGCCCTCAAGCCGGGTGTTTATCTGTATGAAAGGAAAGATGAGTCAAAAACCATTAGGGGCAGCATCCTGCTCACGCTTCTTCTGCCCTGCACAGCCATGCTCCTGCGTTCAAACATGGATCACAATATCATCGACTGGACGCCCGTATGGTACGATACGCTGGGGCTGGCGGTTATCCTGACCGCACTGTTCCTTTTATATTCCAAGGAATACAAAAAGCGCCGCTCCATCGCTTTCGCCGCGGCGCTTTTTATCCTGTTTTACAGCTACTGTGCGGTGGTGCAGGTCAATTGCGCCTTTGACCAAGGCGAGCCCGCCCGCCTGGCGGCTGTGGTGGAAAAAATGAACGTCAGCCACAGCAGCCGCTCCCCCGACAGGTATCATGTCCACGTCCTGATGGAAAATGAAACCCGGGACCTGACTGTGGGCAAGAAGACCTACGGCCAGATCGCCGTAGGCGATGTGGTGGATGTAGAGGTGCGCCCCGGCGTGCTGGGCATCCGGCATGCATATATCAAGGTGAGCCAGACGGATCAGTCCACCACCAGGTAGCTATTCTCCAGATAATCCCATATAGCTGCCCGGCAGGCATCAAAATCGATCTCCCGGGTGGACATACCAGCGTAAGTAATGGGGGTATAAGCCCCTTCGAAGGGGACTTGAAGTTCCTCAATCGTCAGGCCACGAAGCTCCATGGCATACTGCACGGCTTCGATCATCTCCCCCATGGACAGGTTGGTCAGCAGGCTGTTGTCGAGGATGGCATCCATCAGCTCCAGGGCCTTGTCCATGGTGATCGTGCGGCATTGGTCGGCCAATGTGGAAAGCACCGTGCGCACGCGCTGGGTGCGCATCAGGTCACCGCCGCCGCCCACCTTGCGGATGCGCATATAGATCACCGCCGAATGCCCCCTGAAGTGGTAAGTGCCCGCATACGCCATCCTGGGAACGGTGGAATCCACCGGGATGGCGTAGCGCTTCAGATAAGCGGCCTCCGTGTTGGTAACGGTGATGTCCACGCCGCCCAGCACATCGATGATGGTTTGGATCTGATTCATATCAAACAAAAGATATTTTTCGATCCGGACACCAAAATGGGTGCTGAGCACGCTGCACAGGGCATCCAGCCCATAGTTTTTGGCGATATAGTTGACGCGGCCGATCACGCCGTCCGGGCGTGTGACCAGCATCTCCCGGCTGAAGGAGGTAAGCATCACCCGTTTGGCGCGGGTGTCCAGCGTCAGGAGCACGATACCATCCGTATTGCCCAGGTTGTTCACCTTGCCGTGCCATTGGTCCACGCACAGCAGCAGGTAATGGTGCTGCCCCTCCACCACGGGGGGAAGCTGCTCCCAGGGAATAACCGTGATGGGCTTGGGCGTATCGGCCAAAGCGAGTGGGATGGTACCCAGGCAAAGCAAAAGGGCCAGCAGCAGAGCAATACGGCGCTTGAACACAGCGGATTCTCCTTTATACGATATCAAGGGGTATATCACTGGTGATACTAACGGCAGAAAAATCCAGAATCATCCCTCATGAAGGGTGATGATATACCGGGCTTCAATATACCACATTTTATACTCCTTGGCAAAGAAAAGGATAGAGGCATTTGTAAAACCTCTATCCCGGATGGCAATCGGCCCCTTGCAGAAAGACCCAGTCAATTTCCCCCATATGAAGTTTTTAAGGGAGGGGTGCAGGGAGGGGAATTTTTACAAAAGCTCCCCTCCCCGCCAAAATAATCATCCCGCCTCCCCCTCAGCGCCAATACCGCACCTTGATAACGCCGGGCTGGGCGTTAAGCTCCGCCACCAGTTCCTCGGTGGGCACCTGGCTCAATTCCATGACGGTGACGGCCATTTCCTTCAGGCTTTTGTTGATCATGTTGTTGATGTTGATGCCCTCTCTGGAAATGGCGGCGGAAATACTGCTGACCATGTTGGGCACGTTGTCATGGATAAGCAGGATACGGCAGCCCTCCGGCTGGCCGGAAAGTACGATCTCCGGCATGTTGACGCTGTTGCGGATGGTGCCTGTTTCCAGATAATCCCGAAGCTGCGCGGCAGCCATGCGGGCGCAGTTCTCCTCACTCTCCGGGGTAGATGCTCCCAGATGGGGGATGCAGATGACGTTTTTCACACCCAGCATATCGTCGGTGGGAAAGTCCGTCACATAGCCGCCAAGCTTCCCTGCGGCGATGGCTGTACGGCAGGCTTCGCCGTCCACCAGTTCGGCACGGCTGAAGTTCAAAAGGCGTGCGCCCGTTTTCATCTGGCCGATGAGCGCATGGTTGAACATGTTTTTCGTATTGGCGCTCAGCGGCACGTGCACGGTGACATAGTCGGACTTCTGCAAAAGCTCCTCCAGGGAGGCAGCGCGCTTGATGGCCCGGGACAGGGACCAGGCGTGCTCCACGGTGATGAAGGGGTCCAGGCCGATGACCTCCATCCCCAAGCCGTTTGCGGCGCTGTTGGCCACCAGCGCGCCGATGGCTCCCAAGCCGATGACGCCCAGGGTCTTGCCCCTAAGTTCCGGCCCCACGAACTGCCCTTTTCCCTTTTCCACCAGTTTGGCCACAGCCTCCCCCTGGCCCTTCAGGGAAGCGGCCCACTGGATGCCCCCAAAGATATCGCGGCTGCACAGAAGCAGGCCGGACATCACCAATTCCGCCACGGCATTGGCGTTGGCGCCGGGTGTGTTGAACACCACCACGCCCCGCCTGCTCATGGCGTCGATGGGGATATTGTTGACGCCGGCTCCCGCCCGGGCGATGGCCAGCAGGCTGCCGGGCAGGTTCATAGTGTGCATGTCGGCACTGCGCACCAGAACGGCGTCAGGGACAGGCTCGTCCCGTGTGACGGTGTACTGATCGGCGGAAAGCTGGCTGTGAATGATATCGGAAATCTCGTTGAGTGTTTGGATCTTGTACATAAGGCGCGCTCCTTACTCTCACTTCTGATTCTATCAATAGGGATTTCCAAGGGATCGATCCCTTGGGCGGGGTCCAGAGCAGCACCCCCGATTACTTGTTTCCCTGCTCGAACTTCTTCATAAAATCCACCAGAGCCTTCACGCCTTCCAGAGGCATGGCGTTGTAGATGCTGGCGCGCATGCCGCCAACAGAACGGTGGCCTTTCAGATTGACCAGGCCGTTCTTCGCGGCCTCTTTGACGAACAGGTCGTCCGTTTCCTCGCTGCCGGTTACAAAGGTCACGTTCATGCGGCTGCGGCAGGCCTTTTGGGCTGTGGGCTTGAAGAGCCTGCTCTCCTCAAGATAACCGTAGAGAAGGTCTGCCTTCTCCGTGTTGATCTTCTCGATGGCGGGAACGCCGCCCAGATCCTTCAGCCACTGGAAGCCCAGTTTGGCCAGGTAGATACCGTAGGTGTTGGGGGTGTTGTACATGCTGCCGGCTTTGGCTTCCACTTCCCAGTTGAGCAGCTTCGGGCAAAGGGGGTTTGCGCGGCCCAGCAGGTTTTTTTTCACGATCACCACGCACAGGCCGCTGGGGCCGATGTTCTTCTGCGCACCGGCGTACAGAACACCGAATTTAGAAATATCGTAGACCTCGCTCAGGATATTGCTGCTGGCGTCAGCCACCAGCGGTACGCTGCCCGTATCGGGCAGCGTTGTGTACCGTGTGCCGTAAATAGTGTTGTTGGTGGTGATATGGCAGTAATCCGCTTCGGGGTCAAGGGCTGAAGCCTTGATTTCGGGCACATAGGCATAGTTGTCCGCCCGGCTGGAGGCGGCAATGTTTACCGTGCCGTAGCGGGACGCTTCCTCCGCCGCCAGGTGGGCGAAGTTGCCGCTGTCGATATAATCCGCCTTTTTGCTGCCGGTTAAAAGGTTCAGCGGCACGGCGGAAAATTGCAAAGTGGCGCCGCCCTGCAGGAAAAGCACCTCATATTCCTCCGGGATGGCCATCAGCTCCCGCAGGAGCGCGACCGCCGCATCGTAGATCTCCAGGTACATCTTGCTGCGGTGGCTCATCTCCATTACCGACATGCCTGTCTGCCCATAGGCAACAAGCTCCTGCTGGGCTTTTTGCAAAACGGGCAGCGGCAGCATGGCGGGACCCGGGGCATAATTGTAGACGCGCTCCATAAAACAGCCTCCTTGCATTTTTTCCCTTTCAAACACTGGATCGGATCATTCCCGATCTATGTGGGACGTTTTTTGCCCTGTGGGCAAATAATGAACCAATGCCTTTATTATGCTGTTTCCCATGCAAAATTGCAAGAGGGGAACAGCAAAAAAACATCCCAACTTGCCGGTATACGCATTCTGCACCGCCTTGACAGCCGGGGGATGCTCTGCTATACTCCATGCAAACGATTGCATTTCCATCGTTTGTTTTGTTTTTGCAAGAGGAGGAATCCCTTCATGAAAAGCCTCGACCTTGGCGCCATCTATCACCAGCCCTGGCTGGAATACCGGCACGCGCTGAAGGACGGCCGAGTATGCATACGCATCCGCACCGGGAGGGAGGATTGGGAAAGCGGCGAGCTGTGGGCGGCCGACATGTATGGGGAAGGCCCTTCCATGGCGCGGGCCCAAAAGCTGCCCATGGAAAGGATGTGGCGGGACGAGAGCCATGACTGGTATGAATGCGTATTTGCCCCCTCCGACCCGCGGATCCATTACTTGTTCCAATTATCAAAAGAGGGATTTTCCCTGATGGTGGATCAAGACGGCATCTATCCCAAGGGAACAAAAGCGCCGGAGGACATGGTACCCTTCCCCTTCGCCTATGCCTACCCCGCGCAGGCGAAGCCGGCTTGGGCCAGGGGCTGTGTGGGATACCAGATTTTCCCCGACAGGTTCCGGCGGGCGGAGCAGGAGCCGGAAGCCCAGCCTGTGGAGCCCTGGGATTCCACAAGGTATGCCAATGAATTCAGGTTCGGAGGCAATTTGAATGGCATCCGCCAGGCGGTGCCCTATTTGAAGGAGCTTGGCGTCGGGGTCGTCTATATGACGCCCATCTTTGCAAGCAATACCTCCCACCGGTACAACACCTTCGATTATTTTACGGTGGACCCGCTGCTGGGCACGCTGAAAGATTTGCAAGCCCTTTCGGACGAATTGCATGCCGCGGGCATCCGCATTGTGCTGGACGGGGTGTTCAACCACTGCGGCACAAAGTTCCCGCCCTTTGTGGACGCCCAGGAGAAAGGACTGGACAGCGAATATTTCGACTGGTTCTTTTTCGACCGGGAAAAATGCCCCTGCGGTTATCTGACCTTTGGCCACACGCCGGAGATGCCCAAGCTGAACCTGAAGAACGAAGCCGCAGCCGCCTATTTCATACAGGTGGGCACCTATTGGATCACAAAAGCCCATGTGGACGGCTGGCGGCTGGATGTTTCTCCGGAGGTATGGCCGGATTTCTGGCGGCAGTTCCGGCGTGCGGTTTTTTTGGAAAACCCGGACGCGCTGCTGGTGGCGGAGTGCTGGGACGACTCCCGCCAGTGGGTGACCCAGGGAGACATGTTTGACGGCACGATGCATTACGTGCTGTCCAGGGCCGTTTGGCTGTATTTCGCGGAGCGGAAGATCAGCCTGCAGGAGTTCGACTTCCGGGTGAACCGGGCCATGGCCATGTACCCCGAGGCGGTGCAGGAGGTTTTGTGGAACTTCCTGGGCAGCCACGACACGCCCAGGTTCATTACCAGGGCGGAGGGAGACGAGAGCCGGCTGAAGGCGGCCGTGTTTTTTCAGATGACCCATCCTGGTGTGCCCATCATCTACTATGGGGACGAATTGGGGCTGATGGGCGGACCGGACCCGGACTGCCGCCGTCCCATGCCCTGGGATAAGGCGGAGGGAAACCCGTTGCTGGCTTTCTATAAGCGGCTGACCGCCCTGCGGGGCAGCAGCGAAGCGCTGCGCCTGGGCACTTTTCAAACATGGCGCGTGAAAGAGAACGGCCTGTACGCCTACTTGCGCAGGAGCGAAACCCAGGAGGTATTGGTGGTCCTGAACACATCGGACACAGCTGCGGACGGCATGGTTGACCTTCCCAAGGCTTTTCAGGGCAGGGAAACATGGACGGACAGCGTTTCCAGTAAACCACTCCCCGTGACAGGCGGATCTGTCCGGGCAGTGCTTTCGCCCGGAGAGGGGCTCGTGCTGCTCAGGGAAATCTGATATGCGCTTACGCGGTTCCATCCTTTGCATGCTGAGGGCAGGGAGAGCATTCGCCCGCCCTAAGTCACTTCCTTCTATTTTCCCTTCATCCGGCTGTTGCACTTGCAGTGTACATTCGGCCGCAGGATTCCTGACAGTCTGAAGCGGCGGGTGATAGCCCGCCGCTTTCATGTTTGGAATGGGCAGCATCCGGCATCGTTCCTATTTCCCGGCCCCATCCACATAATGCTGCGCCTGGGCGTTCCAGAGGGTGGCATACAGGCCCTGCGCGTCGCAAAGCAGCGCCGCGTGGCCGCCGTGCTGCAGAAGGCGCCCGTTTTCGAAAACGGCGATCTCATCGCAAAAGCGGCAGGAAGAAAGCCGGTGGGAGATAAAGATTGCGGTACGGCCGCCAATGGTTTTATCAAAGGTGGAATACACCTCAAATTCAGCGATAGGGTCCAGCGCCGCCGTCGGCTCATCCAGCACGACCATCGGCGCGTTTTTGTACAGTGCCCTGGCCAGCGCAATCTTCTGGGCCTCGCCGCCGGATATTTGAACCCCGTCCTCGTCGAAGTTTTTGTACAGCGTGCTGTCAATGCCCTCCGGCATGCGTTTGAGCCGCTGGGCAAAGCCCGCGTCATCCAAGCATTGCTCCGCCTTTTGATTGTCCGGAGTGCCGGATACCGCCACGTTTTGGGAAAGCGGCAGGGGAAACAGCTTGAAATCCTGGAACACCACGGAAAACAGCGCGTGATACTGGGCATAGTCATAGGTTTTGATGTCCGCGCCGTTAAGAAGGATCTCTCCTTCCGTGGGATCATACAGGCGGCACAGCAGCTTCACCAGGGTGGTCTTGCCGCTTCCGTTGGGCCCCACGATGGCCAGCCGCTTTCCGGCCCGCAGGGTAAGATTCACGTGCCGGAGCACAAACGCTTGCGTTCCGGGATAACGGAAGGAAACATCGCGGAACTCAAAGACCAGGTCCCGTCCATCAAGGGGCGGAACGGCCTGCGTTCCCTTCTGGATCAAGGGAGGCATCTTTATATAGTCCAGCAGGGGCTTTACATATTCGGCGTTGTTCATCAGCTGCGCCCAGTCGGATACCAGCGAACCCAAAGCGGCGGAAAGCGCAGCAATGGCCCCCACATACCTAAGAACGTCGCCGATCTCATACATGCCCACCATGGCCCGAAGGCCGATCAGCAGGTACGTGCCGCCGCTGACCGCCGCCTGCATGGCGCTGCTCAGCCCGTTTTCCCGCCCCATAAAGCGGAAGAACCGGAACCAGGCCCGCGTATCGAACGCCTGCTCAAAAATGCGCATCAGCGCCGGCTGCTGGCCGTAAAGGCGGATGTCCTTGGCCGCCTCGTCCGCTTCCAGGTACTTGTTGTAATACCAGGCCGATGTGTTCGATTTTGCGTTTTCCCTGAACACCTCCTGCAGCATGCCATTTTCCTTGCGCTGGTACAGCGCCGTCAGCACAAGCCCGGCAGCCATCAGCCCGGCCAATAGAAGCGCGGCCCAGGGAGAGGTGGCAAAGCTGCGCACGTACACCGCTTTGGAAGAAAACAGGCCGGAAAGCATCAAAAGAGCGAAGACCAGTCCGAAAAAATTCTGCGCCACGGGCTGTATGCGAAAAAAACAGCCAAAAAGGCCAAGGCCATTGCCCACCATTTTGGTATTCATGTCCGCCAGCTTTTCATGAAGCCCGCTGTCCTCGGTGTAGGCATAATCCATCTGGGCAAATTGCTCCGCAATCAGAAGGTTGATCCTGGGAGCGGCCAGGGAATCGCGGCTCAGTTCAACAGTGCGGGACAGATAGGCATTAACCACCGTGATCAAAAGCGTGGAAAGAACCGCGCCGCCGGCGTAAAGGGTGATCGACCGGATATCCCGCGTTCCTGCCAGAACGTTCAGGATCCGGGAAGAAAAGAATAGCACGGCGATGGGCTGCAGCGCGGTGAGAAAAGACAATGCCAGCAGGCATGGAAAATAGGAAGGTGTGGTCTTGGCGATGATGCGGCTGCCCTCGAATGTTATGCGCAGGCTTGCCCCAAGGCCAAGCCTTTTTTTCGTATCCCGCTGCCTTTCAGCCATTGGCCATCGCCCCTTTCTCCCCCTCGGGCACGCTTTGATAATAGCTGGCCTGCACGGAAAACATGCGGGCGTATATCCCATTCAGGCGCATCAACTCCTCATGGGTTCCTTCTTCCGCCACGGTGCTGCCGTCAAGCAGCAGGATCCTGTCGCAGAACCTGGTGCTGGCCAGGCGGTGGGAGATAAAGACGGAGGTCCTTCCCCGGGTCAGTTCCGCGTATTTCTGATACACCTCATTTTCGGCGATGGGGTCCAATGCGGCGGTGGGTTCATCCAGCACCAGCACCGGCGCATTCTTGTACAGGGCACGGGCCAGGGCCAGTTTCTGCTTTTCGCCGCCTGACAGCTCGATAGCGTCCGAATGGACCGATCTCACCAGCATCGTTCTTTCCTTTTTTTCAAGGCTTTGAACCTTCTCCCACAGCCCTGCCAGGCGAAGGCAGTGGAAAACCCTGTCCATGTCCGTTTCGTCCGGCGTCCGCTGCGACACATTGCCCGCGATGTCGCAGCTCAGCAGGTGGATATCCTGAAATACGGGCGAAAACAGCGAATAGTATTCATCCCGGTTATAGGCGGCCACGGGCTGGCCATTGAGCAGCACTTGGCCCCCGGTGGGCACGTACAGCCCACATAAAAGCTTGACCAGCGTGGTTTTGCCCGCGCCGTTTGTGCCTACGATGGCAACGCGTTCCCCAGGCCGGATGGTAAAGCGGATATCCCGAAGGGCCGGCTTTTCCGCCTTGGGATAGGTGTATTCCACCCCTGCGCAGGTAATGGACAGCGCGGGCGCGTCTCCCATGGGCAGGGGGATACCCTCCCCCGTATTCATACGGTCCGGCTGGTTCAAAAAGGCCCGGATATCCGCCATCTCCAGGCTTGCCTTGTGAAGGTCCCCGGCGGCCGTCAAAAGGCCGGCGATCCATCCCGCAATGGCGCCGACTGCGGCAAAAACGAATACGAAATCCCCCAGGGACAGGCGGCCGTTCAACAGCAGGTAAATCAGAAACGCATAGGCCAGTCCATCCCGCAGGAAGACCAGCAGCCCGTCCAGCAGCTTTGTGCGCATTTTGCGGACGCCCACCTGATCCTCCGCATTCCCGTACAGGTCCAGCTGCTTTTTCACACGGCCGTGAAGCCAGCCGAACGCGCCGTACAGCCGGATATCCTTGGCGGCCTCCTCATCCTTCAACGCTTTTTGCAGCACATCAAACTGCCGGTACAGCTTGCTGCGCTCCTCCCGGGTGCTTTCTATGTAGCGGCGCAGGCTGTCCATGGCCCGCCAGTTCAGGATAGCCGACAGGAGCAGCACCAGCAAGATGGCCGGGTGTACGGTAAGGATCACCGTGGCATACAGCAAAAGGCCCGCTGTGTTGGAAAGCACTTCCACCGCAAGCCTTGGGATGTTCATCCCCAGGGCATGGTTGCTGGTGAGCGCCTTGTCCGCCTTGTCCGCCACAGCCTTCGCGCCGGGGTCCTCCATCAGTTCATAGTCCATCCGCATCCGTTTTTCGCTTTGCCGCACCAGCATTTTCATAATGCCTACCGTGCCCACGGATTCGTTTACGATGGCGTCGGTGAAGCTCTTCAAATAATTCAGCACAGTAAGCAGCAATGCCATGCCGCCCACCAGCAGCAAAAAGCGCTCCGTACCCGCTCCGGCCTGGATCTGGTCGATCACCAGCTTGGGCATGAAGATCCCGGCAAAGGGCAGCCCCACGCGCATGGGAACAGCAAGGGCGCACAGGAGCACAAGGGCCTTTCGCTCCCGCCAATACACGGGAAGGACGAACCGGATCGTTTGCACAACCGATCCGGAGACTGATTCAGCGGACTTTTTGCGCTGCAAGAAACCGCCCCCCTGCCGATTTTTTAAGCCGCACGGGTTTCGCGGCCCTACGGACCCTGTTGCCTTCCTCCTTTGAACGAATAGGAGGAAGGAAGTATTTAGAAAGGTTAACGAAAGATGCAATGGCTCAACGTACCGGCCCTCAAGGCAAAGATACGAAGCGTTCTGCAAAAAGGCGGCGGGCAAATGCCCACCGCCCGGTTGGATATGTTTATTCGTCCGTCTCTTCGGCAGCTTTGAGCGCCGCGCCCACAAAATCCCTGAACAAGGGATGCGGGCGGTTGGGGCGGCTTTTCAGCTCCGGATGGAACTGCACCCCCACAAACCAGGGATGGTCGGCGATCTCCACGATCTCCACCAGGTTCCGCTCCGGATTCCGGCCGGCCACGCGCATGCCGCCCGCCACAAACCTGTCCAAATACGCGTTGTTGAACTCATAGCGGTGGCGGTGGCGCTCCCAGACCTCTTCGGTGTCATAGGCCGCATGGCTGAAGGTGCCTGGGATAAGCTCGCAGCGGTACTTGCCCAGCCGCATGGTGCCGCCCAGATCCTGCAGGTTTTGGTCCGGCATCAAATCGATGACGGGGTAGGTGGTGTGGGGATCGGTCTCTGTGGTATTGGCATCCCGCAAGTCCAGCACGTGGCGGGCAAACTCGATCACCGCCATTTGAAGCCCCAGGCAAAGGCCGAAGAAGGGAATTTGATTCTCCCTGGCATAGCGCACGGCCACCATCTTTCCCTCCAGCCCCCGGGAGCCAAAGCCGCCGGGTACCAGGATACCGTGGGCATTTTGCAGCCTTTGGGCTACGTTCTCCTCCGTCAATTCCTCCGCGGCCACCCAATCGATGCGCACCTTGGCATGATGGTGGATTCCGCCGTGGGTCAGCGCCTCCACCACGCTCAGGTAGGCGTCGGGCAGTTCGATATATTTCCCTACCAGGGCGATGGTAACGGACCTGTCGCAGGTCAATTGCCGGTTGACCATGGCCTGCCACTCGGTAAGGTCGCACTCCCCCTCCGGGATGCCCAGCATCTGGCACACCTTTTGATCCATGCCCTCGGCGTGGAGCATCAGGGGCACTTCATAAATGGTGCGGGCGTTGAGGTTTTGGAACACCCTGTCCACCGGAAGGTTGCAGAACAGCGAAATCTTGGAGCGCAGTTCAAAGGGGATGGGATGCTCGCTGCGGCACACCAGCATGTCCGGAGAGATGCCGATGGCTCCCAGCTCCTTCACGCTGTGCTGGGTGGGCTTTGTTTTCAGTTCTCCCGCGGCGCTTAAGTACGGCACCAGCGTCACGTGGATATACAGGCAGTTTTCCCTTCCCACCTCGGCGCGCATCTGCCGGATGGCTTCCAAAAAGGGCTGGCTCTCAATATCGCCCACCGTGCCGCCCACCTCGGTGATCACCACATCCGGGGGGTTCGGCGTGCGGGAGATGGCCAGAATGTTCTTCTTGATCTCGTTGGTGATGTGCGGGATCACCTGGATGGTGGCGCCCAGATACTCGCCCCGGCGCTCCCGGTCGATGACCGTCTTGTATACGCGGCCGGAGGTAACATTGGCCGCCTGGGTGAGGCTTTCGTCGATGAAACGTTCGTAGTGGCCCAGGTCCAGGTCGGTCTCCGCGCCGTCGTCGGTGACGAATACCTCCCCGTGCTGGTAGGGATTCATGGTTCCGGGGTCCACGTTGATGTAAGGGTCAAACTTCTGGATAGAAACCTTCAGGCCCCGGCATTTGAGGAGCCGCCCCAGGGATGCCGCCGTGATCCCCTTGCCCAGGGAAGAGACCACTCCGCCGGTCACGAAGATGAATTTGGTGTTCATTCCGCATCCTCCCTTCCGCTGTTCCCGAAAAACAAACTATGCTCCATTGTACAAGCCGGAAGGGTATCCGTCAATGGGAAAACTGCAGGAAATGCAAAAAAAGCGGAGAAGGCTCCTTTCGATAAGGAAGCCCTCCCCGTTGCCGGAAAACCATATTATCTCCCGCCCTTGTCGTAGGGGATGCCCGAAGCTCTTGGCGCCTGGGAGTTCCTGCTGGAGAAAGCCAGCACGATGAGCGTAGCGATGAAGGGGATCATTTTATAAATGTCGCTGGGGATCTTCAGCGCTTTCAAAAAGTCGATACCGGAATAGGCGGATGCAATTGTCTTCATCAGCCCGAAGAACAGCGCAGCGAAGAAAATGCGCAGCGGCTTCCACTGCCCGAAGATCAATACCGCCAGCGCCAGAAACCCGTAGCCGGATACCGTAGCGCTGAATTCCGTGGACGTGGGCACCACAAAGATCAACCCGCCCAGGCCCGCCAGCGCCCCGGAGATCATGACCCCGGCATACCGGATACGGTACACGTTCACGCCCACGCTGTCCGCCGCCTGCGGATGCTCGCCGCATGCCCGGAGGCGCAGGCCGAATTTCGTCTTATACAGCACAAATGCAGCAGCCGCCAAAATCAACAGCCCCAGGTAGGTTGTGATATAGGCGTTCTGAAATAGCAGCGGCCCGATCACAGGGATATCCCCCAGCATCGGCACCTTGTGTATGCGGAAGGTGTTTTCAAAATGCACCTGCTGTACCCCGTTGGCCTGCAGTGTCCTTGCGGCATAGATGGCGATGGCAGGGGCCACCATGTTCAACGCCGTGCCGCTGATGGTCTGGTCAGCCCGCAAGTTGACGGAAGCGTAGGCGTGCAGCAATGAAAAGATCAGGCCGGACCCTGCGGCGACCAAAATGGCCAGCAGCAGCAATCCCTGGCCGCTCATTACGCTTTCCATCCTGTTTACAAAGAGGACGCTGCAAAACGCGCCCATGATCATAATACCTTCCAGCGCGATGTTCACCACGCCGCTGCGTTCTGAAAACATGCCGCCCAAGGCCACCACCAGCAATGGGATGGAGAAAAACATCATCTGCTGCACCAGGAAATAAATCGCGTCCATCTATGCTTTCCCTCCCTCGCCGGCATCTTCTGTCTTCACCGTTTCCTCCTGCACCCGCTGCCCGTCAAGCCTCGCCCTGCGGCTCTTCACCCGGCCGAAAACATCCCGCACGAACAGGGAGAAGGCGCTGAAATAGATGATGATACCGATGATGATGTCAATGATTTCGTTCATATATTTCAGAGATTGCAGATACGACCCGCCTACCATGATATACGCCACGAACAGGCCGGAGAAGATAATCCCGATAGGGTTTGAAAGACCCAGCAGCGCCACGGGGATGCCATTGAAGCCCTGGACAGAGAGCACCTCCTCCAGGCGGATATGCAGCCCCTGGGAAGGCGCCAGGTACATCAGCCCGCCGGCTGCTCCGGCCAGCGCCCCGGCGATGGCCATGGACAGCACGATGGAGCGTTTTTCATTGATCCCCGCATAGCGGCTGGCGCTGCGGTTGTAGCCGCAGGCCTTCAGTTCATAGCCGAAGGTGGTGCGGTTCAGGATCACATAGACTATCAGTGCCAGCAGGACCGCGATGAGTATGCCGCCGTTCACGCTGGACGCATCCTTGTATTTCCCCACCAGCGTATAAAAAATATTGTTGAGGCCCGCCGCGGGGATCACCGCGTGCTTGTCCACATTGACGGTAATGTTTTTCAGCTTATCATACACAAGGTACGCATTTTGCCCAGTGGCGGCATTGTAGACCGTCAGGTTCCTGATCAGGTAATTGACGCCGTACATGCCGATGTAGTTCATCATGATGGAGGAAATGACCTCATTCACATTGAACAGCGCCTTGAAAACGCCGGGCACCATGCCCCACAGCGCGCCGGCGGCCATCCCGCAAAGCAGTGCGCCCAGCCATTGGACGGGTCCAAGGAAATCCCCGGTGACGCCCACCAGGATCGCCACAAAGCCGCCCACAATCAATTGCCCGGCGGCGCCGATATTGAAAAGCCCCGTCTTGAAGGCAAAACCCACCGAGAGGCCGGTTACGATGATGGGCGTTGCATAGTACAGGACCTGGCCCATCCCCTTCATGCCGTTGTTGAATCCGCCGGCCAGGATGATCCACAGCCCCTTTACCGCATTTTGCGGATTGCTGACAAGAAGAATCACAAAGCCCGCCGCAAGACCCACCAGGATGGCAATCAGCGAGGAAGCAGCGCTGGACAGGCCCTTGAGCCGGAATCTTTTCTTCACACCACTTCACTCCTTCCGGACCCGGCCATGTACAGGCCCAGCTCCTGCGCCGTGACCCCTTTGGCGTCCAGGTTGGCGACGATCTCCCCTTCATACATCACCAGGATGCGGTCCGCAATGTTCATCACCTCATCCAGTTCCAGGGAAATGATCAGCACCGCACGGCCTGCGTCCCGCTGGGAGATCAGCTGCTTGTGGATGTATTCGATGGCGCCCACGTCCAGGCCTCTGGTGGGCTGAACGGCGATCAGCAATTCCGGCAACAGGCTGATTTCCCTGGCTACGATGGCCTTTTGCTGATTGCCCCCGGACATACTCCGGACGGTGGTGTATGCCCCCTGGCCCGAGCGGATATCAAACTTTTCGATCAATTCGTTGGCATGACGGTAGATCTCCCTGAAACGCAGAAAGCCCCTGCGCTGGAACGCGGGCTTATGGTAGCTTTTGAGCACCAGGTTCTCCGCCAGGGAATAATCCAGCACCAGGCCGTGCCTGTGCCTGTCCTCGGGGATATGGGACATGCCGAGATCATTGCGGTGCCGTATGGAAACATGGGTGATCTCCGCTTCGTTCATAAAAATCTTTCCGCTGTCAGGCGCCATCAGCCCGGTCAAGGCGTAGACCAGCTCACTCTGGCCGTTTCCGTCGATGCCCGCCACGCAGACGATCTCCCCCGCGCGCACATGAAAGGACACATTGTTGACCAGCTTTTTCCCGTGGTGGTGGCTGAACACGGAAAGATTCTGCACCGTCAGGGCCGGCCTGCCGGGCTGGGCTTCCTGCTTTTCCACCACAAAGCTCACCTTTCGGCCCACCATCATCTCCGCAAGCTGTCCCACGGAAACGTTCTTCACGTCCACGGTGCCGATCAGTTGGCCCTTGCGAAGCACCGTGCAGCGGTCCGCCACCTGCTTGATCTCATTGAGTTTGTGGGTGATGAACAGAATGGATTTGCCCTCCGCGGCGAGCCCGCGCATGATCTTCATCAGCTCGTCGATTTCCTGGGGCGTCAGAACAGCCGTGGGCTCGTCAAAGATCAGCACCTCGTTGTCCCGGTAGAGCATTTTCAAAATTTCCACCCGCTGCTGCATGCCAACGGTGATATCGGAGATCAGCTTGTCCGGCTCAACCATCAACCCGTACTGCCTGGACAGATCCACAACCTTCTTGCTTGCCTCCTCCATGCGCAGCACGCCGTGCCTGGTGGTCTCCACACCCATGACGATATTTTCCAGCACGGTGAAATTGTGCACCAGCTTGAAATGCTGATGAACCATGCCGATGCGCAGGGCATTGGCGTCGTTGGGATCATGGATTTTTACTTCCTGCCCGTTCTTTTTGATGATCCCGCCGTCCGGCTGGTACAGGCCGAACAGCACACTCATCAGCGTGGATTTCCCCGCGCCGTTCTCGCCCAGCAGCGCATGGATCTCGCCTTTTGCAAGCTGAAGGCTCACGTCGTCATTTGCGCGGATCCCTGGAAAATCCTTGGTGATATGAAGCATTTCAATGACATAATCCATTGCGCCGCCCCCCTGCATGGTCCATATAAGCAAGGGGACAGGCAGTTTCCTCTGCCTGCCCCTTGCGGATGCGCACACCGAACCGGTTAAATAACTTCTTCCACCTTGACGATGCTTGTGGGGATCTCCGTCAGCGGAACGCTCAGTTTCTTCCCGTCGGCATCCATCTTGGTATCCCTGAGCAATTCAATCTCGCCGGCCGCGAACTTGGCGAAAAGCGTGTCGTAATCAGCCTGGGAGAATTTCTCGAACCTGGAGGTCTCCATGTTGAAGCCGATGGCATTTTCCGCCGCGCCCAGCGTCAGCGATTGTCCGCCGGGGAAGGTGCCCTCGTAGTACGCGGTGAGCATCAGTTCCACTTCGGACTGCAGGCTCTTCAAAGCGGAGGTGACAACGGTGGGTGACAGGTCGCTCTGGTCTACGTCCACACCGATGACCTTGCCGTTTTCGCTGGCTTCCGCGGCAGCCACCACGGAGGAGACCAAGCCGCCGCCGCAGCTGAAGATCGCTGTCACGCCGGAACTATACCAGGAGGCGGCCAGCGTCTGCACTTCGGGAGTGGGCCAGAAAACGCCGGAATAGTGGTACATCAGGTCGACTTCGGCAAGGCCAAGTACTTCGGCGGCAGCTTCCGCCCCCTGCACAAAGCCATAGCCGTACCGGATCACAGCGGGGACCGCCTGGCCGCCCATGAAGCCGATCTTGGTATGGCCGTCCATCACGATGGAATAACCGGCCAAATAGCCAACCTGCTCTTCCGCAAACTTGATCCCCACCACATTGTCATTGGTGCGGGCTTCCGTATAATCGCCGGTCGCCTCATCGATCTCGCCATTGTTGGGGAAGCCGTCAATCAGGATGAAATGGACATCCGGATACTTGTCCTGCGCAATAAAGATGGGCACTTCAAACATATAGCCAGGGGTGACGACTACCTTTGCACCAGCCGCGACCGCCTTGTCAATTTCATCCAGGTAGGCATTGGTCGTTCCTTCGGCAGGCTTGTAGTAATTGCAGGTCTTGCCGTTGGCAAGGGCAAATTCCTCCACGCCTTTCCATGTGAACTGGTTGAATCCCTTGTCATCGACGGTGCCAAGGTCGGTGATCATCGCGATTTCATAGGTGGCTTCAGCCAGCGCTGTGAGGCCGAACCCCAGGGTGAGAACCAACGTCAGAAGAAGAGCAAGCGCCTTTTTCATGTATTGTTTCCTCCTTGTATTTTCCCCGTGGCAGATGCGCGGGGCTATGATCATATGCATTATAACAGAAGCGCTCCGGCAAGAAAAGGGCAAACCGCCAATTCCAGAAAAAAGATATACAAACTTGTATACACAAATGTTACATATCATCCGTGAGCTTGGCAAACCCCTCGCCCAGTGCCTCGTGGGCCTCGGTAATGAACATGAAAGCCTTTTGGTCTTCCTGCCGGACGATCTCCTTGATCCTTTGCACCTCATACCTTCCCGCCACGCACAGGATCACCGGGCGCTCCCGGCCGGAATAGGCGCCGGTGGCGGTAAGCAGCGTCACGCCGCGCTCCACTTCCTCCATCACCCGGCTGGTCACCGCCACCGTTTTTTCGGTAATGATGAAGCATGCCCGCTGGGTGCTAAGGCCGTTCAATACCACGTCCACCACCTTGGCGGAAACAAAGATGCAGATCAGCGCGTACAGCGCGTGCTGCGCGCCGATGGTGAAGCCCGCGGCCACAATCACCAGAAAGTCGATGGCAAAAAGGAAAGCACCCACAGAAATGAAGGGAAATTTGCGGTGGACCATCCTGGCCACCATGTCGGAGCCGCCAGTGGTAGCCTCGCCCCGCAGAATGATCCCCAATCCGATCCCCATAAGGCCGCCACCGTACACCGCGCCCAGGAGCACGTCATCTGTCAGCGGCGGCACCTTCATTGCGTCGATGGCCACGGAAAACAGTACCGTAGCCACCAGCGACCGCCACACGAACACCCGGCCCATAGCCCGGAAACCGATCAGGAACAAGGGCAGGTTCATGATCATGCTGGTCAGGCCCACGGGGAGCCCGAACAGGCGGTTCAATATGGTGGCGATGCCTGTCAGCCCGCCGGGGGCGATGGCGTTGGGTATAAGAAACAATGGATAGGCAAGGCCGCCTAAAAGGCAGCCTGCCACAATCAAAACATAGCTGCGCAGCCGCTCCCTTTTCAGCATCCGGGAAAGGTTGTCCGCCTGATTTTTCAAAAAACCCGCCCCCTTGTCTTCCTTCGTGACAGGGAAAACGCCGCTCTCCCATGAAAGCGACGCTTTTCGGTATTTCGTTCGTTTCAGCAGCCTGCAGGGTCTGAAGGACCGCGCCACAAACCCCATGGGAATTCCTTCCAAAATCCTTCCCATTTGGAGGAAGGTGGCGCAGCGCCGGATGAGGCTATTGACGTGTGCCTGTACGGCCCGCAGGAATCACCTCATCAGTCGGCTTCACCGACAGCTTCCCCTTAAAGGAAAGCCATTCATGCCGCCTTCCCCGCAAAGCCTTTCCCAAGGGGAAGGTGTCACCCAAAGGGTGACGGATGAGGTGGAACGGCGGCAGGTAGCGCCGGATGTGGTCCTCCGCCCCGCGCTATTCCGCCACAGGCGGGGGCGGGGCTCCTTCCCATCTGGCTCAATAGTCGCTCTGCTCACTACCGTTCGCATTGCTCCTTTTCGCCAGCCTCCTCCGCTCCGCCCTATTCCGCCACAGGCGGGGGCGGGGCTCCGGAGCCCAGTGAAATGGCCAGGGCTCTGTCCACCTTCGCCATCAGTTCTTCATCCACACGGCCCAGCCGTTCCATCAGGCGTTTCTTTTCCAGGGTACGAACCTGCTCGGTCAAAATCACGGAATCCTTTTTCAGGCCGCTTTCCCGGCTGGAAATGGCCACGTGCGTGGGCAGCTTGGGCTTGTTGAGCCGGGAGGTGATGGCGGCCACGATTACCGTGGGGCTATGCAGGTTGCCTATATCGTTCTGAATGATCAAAACGGGGCGGATACCGCCCTGCTCCGATCCGATCACAGGATCCAAATCGGCCCGATAGATTTCCCCTCTTTTCATATTGTCACACTCCACGCCCCCTGTCAAGGTCCTTCCTTCGATTGCCCGCATGGATACCATGGAAGGCAGTGCGGCGCCGCTTTTGCTCTTGCACTTAAGAACAGAGGGCCTTCGCCGCCGCTCCCTTCATCCTATGCCAAGAGCGCCCGAGCGTTCGAAACAGAGCGGGAGTATAAAAGGATGAGGCGTATGGAATTTAGGCGGTCACCGCCGTGTGACAGGCTCTTTCCCCAGGTACCAGGTCAAATCCGTGGCCAGCAATCCCCGCTGTCCCGTGGCCTTCTCCGCCCGGCGGGCGGCATGGCCGTGGAGGCAGCATCCGATCTGGGCAAGCATCAAAGGGGGATGTCCAAGCTCCTTCCCCTGGGCCAGGAGGGCGGCCAGGATGCCGGTCAGGGCATCGCCGCTGCCGCCTTTGGCCAAGGCCGGCGTGCCCGTGATGTTCACAGCCAGGCGGGACCCGTCATACAGCAGAGTAGTCGCGCCCTTCAAAAGCACCACACCGCCAAGCGTCTGCCAAAGCGCCTGCACGGCTTCCGCCGCGTCCGCGGTTACCGCGCCCGCGGACACCTGCATCAGCCGCGCCGCCTCGCCGGGGTGCGGCGTAAAGATGTTCGTACCCGCCATGGGCAGCATATCCCGGCTTACAGCCAGCAGATTCAATGCGTCCGCATCCCACACGGCGGGCTTTCCTGCCCGTTTTACCGCCTGCAAAAGCGGCAGCCGGTCGGGGAACGCCCCAAGGCCGGGCCCCACGGCCACAGCATCCGCCCGCAGAGCGGCCTCATACACCAGGTTTTCTGCCTCTCTTGCAAAAGCCGCGCCTTCCATAGGCAGCGGAAGACAGGTGGCGCAGGGCGATACCTGCTGCACGATGGGCACCACATTTTCCGGGCAGGCCACGGTCACAAGCCCGGCCCCCGTGCGCAGCGCCGACAGCGCGCAGATAGACGCCGCGCCGGCCATGCCGGCGGAACCCGCCACCACGAGCACCCGGCCGTAATCCCCTTTATGGGTGTCCCGACGCCTGGGAGGCAGCAATGCGCCCAGATCCTTGGGCAAAAGTACATCCATACCCGGCGCGTCATCCATCACTTTGGACAGTCCGATATCCGCCACCTTCACCCGCCCCGCGTACTCCGGGCCCTTGTTCAGGTACAGCCCGATCTTTGGCCGGTGGAAGGTCACCGTGACAAAAGCCCGCACGGCTTCCCCCATCACCATGCCGGTAAGGCCGCTCAAGCCCGAGGGGATATCCACCGCCACCACGGGAAGCCCGCTTTCATTCACCTTCTTGATCAAGGCATAGGCCACGCCCTGCACGGGCTGGTTCAGCCCCGTGCCAAACAGCGCGTCCACGATGCAGCCTATCTCCGGGCCAATGGGCGGCAGCTTGTCCGCCGTATCGCTTAACCGGACAACAGGGGTTTCGGGCCAGAGCTTCTTCAATAGCTGCCGGTTGACCCCCGCATCCCCCGTCATCCGGCTGGTGAGCTGCCATACCTGCGCCTGCCCGCCCGCGTTCATCCACAGCCTTGCGGCGGCCAGGCCGTCACCGCCGTTGTTGCCCGGCCCGCACAGGAACAGCACCTGCCCCTGCCGCCCCCTCATCAGGCGGCGGACAGCCTTCACAACCGCCATGGCCGCGTGCTCCATAAGCAAAAGCCCCGGCAGGCCCGTCTCCTGCATGATGGCGCGCTCCACCCGCTTCATTTCCTCGGGCGTGATGGTACGGTACATTTTGCCCCCTCGCCTCCCTACAAAAAAGTCCTATTCCAGCATGGCCACGGCAGCCGCCATGTCTTCCTCATGGGTCATGGAAAGATGCATCCGCCGCCCGCCAATCTCCTGCATCCGCTCCTGGGCGGCCCCCCGCAGGTCATAGTAAGGTTGCCCGGAAGCATCGTGCAATATAACCACATCCTGGGGCCGGACGGCCCCAAAGCCTGTGCCCAGGGCCTTCACCGCGGCCTCCTTTGCGGCGAAGATGGCCGCAGCGCTGTCCGGGCCCATGCGGCCGCGGGCCGATACGTAGGCCTGTTCCTCAAGGCAAAAAAACCGGGAAAGGAATTTTTCGTTTTCCATCATCCGCCGCATGCGCCCGATGCGGCACAGGTCGATCCCCAGGCCGATCATGGGGTGTTGCCCGCCAGCACGCCGTTTACGATGGCCCGGGCCGTCACCTCGGAAGCCAGCGCGCACAGCTGGATAAAGTTCACATCACCTTCCACCCGGCCCGTGGCCAGCGCGAATACCGTGTCCCCGTCCATCTGCGTGTGCACCGGGCGGATGGCGCGGGCCAGCCCGTCATGGGCCACTGTTGCCAGGCGGTTCGCCTGCTCCTTGCTCAGGGCCGCATCGGTGGCCACCACCACCAGGGTGGTATTCTGGCCCGGCTCCGGGATCCTTCTGGGCTTTGACGCCGGCACATGCCCCTGGAGCAGGCTTTCGGCGGGAACGCGGGTCCCGTCCTCCAAAACGGCGCAGGCGATGAGCCTGCCCGTGTGGGGATGGTAGATATCCCCCACCGCGTTCACCACAGCCAGGGCACCTACCGTAACGCCGCTTGGCAGCGTGATGCTGGCGGTGCCCAGCCCGCCGTTTTGAGGCAAGCCGCCGGGCACCAGCTTGCCCACCGTGGCCCCGGTGCCCGCGCCTACCAATCCCTGGGCCATCTCCTTGCCGGCGCGCTCACAGGCGGATATCCCCATGGCCGCGTCAGGCCGTACCTTGGGATCACCTACCCCCAGGTCAAAGATCACCGCCGCCGGCACGATGGGCACGCGGCAGACACCCATATCGATGCCCACACCGTTTTGCTCCAGGTACTTCATCACACCCCCGGCGCTGTCCAGGCCGAAGGCGCTGCCGCCGGAAAGCACCACCGCGTTCACCTTTTCCACCAGGTTCCCGGGCTTCAATAAATCCGTTTCCCTGGTGCCCGGCGCCGCGCCACGCACGTCCACGCCGCCCACTGCCCCGTCCCGGCTGCACAGGACCACCGTGACGCCGGTACGCGCCTTCCTGTTTTGCGCATGGCCCACCCGGATGCCATGTACATCGGTAACCGAACCTTCAAACAGCTCCATGTCAGGCATACCCCATCACTCCCCTTACCGATACGTCCCCGGCCAGGACATGCCTAACCGTCCCATCCTGAAGTTTTACCAGCAGTCCCCCATTTTCATCCAGCCCCACGGCAGTTCCGGAAAACTCCGCCCCGCCGCCCAAGACCCGCACGGGCTTATGGAGGGTACAGCTCCTTTTTTCATACGCGGGCAGGATGCCTGCAAGGCCCTCCCGCTCCAGGTTTTCCATATACTTTTCCATGCCCCGCAAATAGGCCCGCAAGATGGGCGCGCGCTTTGGGGGGATGCCCAGCGCATCCTCCAAAGAGGCAGCCTGGCCATATAGCTCCGGGGGATACGCACCCTTTCCCACATTGAGCCCCGCACCGGCCACCACATAGGCGACAGACTCCGCGTCGCCCGAAAACTCCAATAGGATGCCGCATGCCTTTTTCCCGCCGATCACCAGATCGTTGGGCCATTTGACGGCAACCGCCAGCCCCGTTTCTTTTTCGGTGGCCTCCGCCATGGCCAACGCCACCGCGAAGGTGATAAGCTGCACCCGGCCCGGGGGCAGCGACGGCCTGAGCAGCAGCGAGATCCACAGCCCCTGCCCTTTGGGGGAAGTCCAGTTCCTGCCCCTTCTGCCGCGCCCCGCGGTCTGCTCCTCACACAGCGCCACCGTACCGGCGGGCGCGCCGCTTTCCGCCGCCGCCTTGAGCACCGCGTTGGTGGAGGTCATGGTTTCAGCGTAGATCATGGGCGGCTGCCCGGCCCACTGGGTATCAAGGCCCCGCTGCACAAACACCGGCAGTAGGGAGTCCGGGGGCTCCACAAGCCGGTAGCCCTTCTTTCCGGCGCTTTCGACAGCATACCCCTGTCCCCGCAGGGTTTCGATCCGCTTCCACACCGCGGCCCTGGTGATCCTAAGGCGGCGGCTCATCTCCTCGCCGGAAATGTATTCCTCCCCCGCCAGCATGGAAAGCAGTTCCTCCATCAGGCCGCCTCCTTATAAGCGCAAAGCCTTTACAACCCTTACATTTTTTCCGCCGTCTGCGGCAAACTACATTATATATGTACCCTCTCGTATTGTACAGAACGCTTCCCCAATTTTCAAGTGCTTGTAAAACAGGGGGGAATCCGCTATACTGTGGAATGGGTTTTACCGGCCCATGCCACCTGAAAAAAGGAGAGAAGCAGCCTATGCAGCAACCGCGGCGCGTAATCCGTGCCCTTCAGCAAAATATACGCAAAGTCATCGTGGGAAAGGACGAAGCTATCGAGTATGCCCTTATCGCCCTTCTGTGCAAGGGCCATGTGCTCATCGAAGATGTGCCGGGCGTGGGCAAGACGACGCTTGCCAGCGCCCTGGCCAAATCCCTGGACTGCTCCTTCAAGCGCATCCAGTTTACCCCGGACGTGATGCCCAGCGACATCACCGGCTTTACCATCGTGAATTTCCAGACCGGGGAAATGGAATTCAAGCCGGGCGCGGTGATGAGCCAGGTAGTCCTGGCGGACGAGATCAACCGCACTTCCCCGAAAACCCAGTCCAGCCTCCTGGAGGTCATGGAGGAGTATCAGGTCACGGTGGATGGCGTCACCCATCCCCTGCCCCGGCCCTTCATTGTGCTGGCCACGCAAAACCCCGTGGAATTCGTAGGCACCTATCCCCTGCCCGAGGCGCAGATGGACAGGTTCTTCCTACGCATCTCCATCGGCTATCCCTCCATCGAGGAGGAGATGGATGTTCTGGAGCGCTACAGCGGACAGACCACGCCCCTGGTGTCCTTGGAGCCTGTGTGCACTGCCCAGGAGGTCGTTGAACTGCAGGAGATGGTGGGTACCATCTACTGCTCCAAGGAAGTGCGCAGCTACGTAGCCACCATCATGGCGCAGACCCGCAGCCATCCCTCGCTGCAGTTGGGCGGTTCCCCCCGGGGTGCCATCGCGCTGATCCGCGCGGCCCAGGCCTGTGCGCTGCTGGATGGCCGGGATTTCATTTTGCCGGAGGATGTGCAGCACATGGCGCTGCCGGTTTTGTCCCACAGGATCATACTGAACCCCGAAGCCAAGATGAAGGCCATCACCACGGAACGCGTGCTGATGACCATTTTGGAAAATGTTCCTGTTCCTGTGAAGCTGCCATGAGATCGCGCGCCGCAGCCCTGGCTGTCGTCATTTTGTCCTGTCTGCTGGCCGCATTTTCCACAGGCAGTAAAATATATCTGCTCTTTGCCGTGCTGATGGCGGTCATGGCGTTTTTTGCCATACTCAGCGTGCGCCTGGCCGGCCGTTCGGCCTCCGTTTCCCACAGCCTCAGCAGCCAGCGGGTGCAACGGGGCGAAACCGTAACCTTGGAGGTGTCTGTCAAGCACAGGGGGGTATTGCCTATCGCGCCCATCACCCTGACGCTGCTCAATGCGCCGGGGGAACCGCCCGTTACGGCCCGGCTCCCATATGCCGGCCGCAAGACACAGCGCCTGAGCTATAGATTTGCCTCCGCCCATGTGGGGGTATTTTCCGCCGGGGTGGTGAATTGCCTGGTGGAGGATGTTTTCGGCTTCTTTTCCCGCACCATGAAGCCGGATGTCCCACCGCTGGACCTGATGGTGCTGCCTCTTCCCTTTGATGTGGACAAGCTGTCCTTCAGCCCCGGCGACATGGGCATGGAAACCCTTGCCCGTGCCAGGGAAGACCCCACCACGCCTTCCGATGTGCGAAGCTACCAGCCCGGCGACCCCATGAAGAAGATCCACTGGAAGCTGAGCATGCGCAAGCGGGAACTGCTGGTGCGCAGGTTTGAGGAGCCAGCGCTGCCCGACGCCCTGGTGCTTCTGGACTGCGCGCCGCCCTCCCTGCCGGAAGCCTCCAGACCCCAGGCTATGGCTTTTTTGCAGGACACGCTGCTGGAGACGGCGGCGTCGGTGGTCTTATCCAATATGCGTGTGGACCACCCGGTGCGGCTTCCCCTTTTGGGCAAGCGGCCCATGGAGTATGACAAGAGCATGGGCGTTCCGGCGCTCCTGGAGGGACTGGCGCGGCTGGATTTTTCGCAGACGGAGCGGTTCGAGCGGGTGCTTTTGCTGGAAACCCGCCGCATGCGCCGTACCGGCGCCACGGTAATCATCACCACACGGCTCAATTCCGCCGTGGCAGACATGATCGTCAGGATCAGGCGGATGGGGCCCACCGTCCGGCTGTACCTGGTCACCTTTACGCCGGAAGCGCCGAATATCCTGCCCCTCATCAGCCGTCTCCAGCAGAATACCGTGGAGGTCTGCTATGTGACGCCGGGGGAAAACTGACCGCCGCGCGCGAGCGGTTGATCATCCCACAACGCGTAATGCCAGGTACCTTTGACTGCCGGGAAAGGAGGGGCCGCCCATGATAAAAAATGAAAAATCCCAGGCACTTTTCTCCGAAGCCGGCCTTGCCTTTTTGCTGTCCGCCGGCCTCTCGCTTCCCCTGATTTTTGCGCTATCCCTGTCCGGCTGGTGGACAACGGCCCTGCTGGCGATCTTTTTTCTTACGGCGGCCCTGACCCTGCTTTCTCTGACCCGGCGGCTGAAATGGCTGGTCCTGGCGGGCCTTGCCGTATGGCAGGCAGCCGATATGATCCTTTCCCCCGGCGGCGGCATGGCCGTCACTGCCATTGTCCAGGTCGCAAAGGCGCTGTACCTGAAAGCAGCGGGCCAGCCGGATGCACTTCCCCTCTATGCCGGGGAAGCGGCGGTCGCCATTCCGCTGCTGTTCGCCTTTGTTTCCTATTTTGTGTGCTCAAAGGGGGCCGGCTTCTACCCGGCGCTGGGCATGACCCTTGTGGTGCTGATGGGGGTTTGGTTCTCCGGCCGTCAGGAACTGCTGGTGTTCAGCCTGCCTGCCCTTGTGGCTTTGGTGGTGCTGTATTCCCGTAACATCCATGAGGACCTGCCGGCCAAGCGCGTGCTGCCCCTGGCCCTTGCCGCCGTAGCCGTGGCTTTTTTGCTGCTGCCCGCGGGGAAGGTGTCTGTCAAGCCCATGGAGGAGTTTGCCGAAAACCTGCGCCGCACCATCTATGACTATCTGTTCTTTACCGAACCAAGGGACGTGTTCTCCCTGGCCTCGGAGGGGTATTACCCCCAGGGCAGCCAGCAGCTAGGGGGGCCTGCGACGCCCACGGATCATCCTGTGATGACGGTCTACACCACACGGAATACGCTTTTGCGGGGCGTTATCAAGGATGAGTATACCGGCCGCGTATGGCGGGATACCACCGGCGGCAGGCGGTACCTATACATTTCCCCCCGTTGGCGCGCTTTACGGGATTCGCTTCTGAACATGAACCTTCCCTCCTCTTCCGCCTTTGCATTAAGCGCCCTGCTAAACGCCCAGGCGGTGACGGTGGATCTTGCGTCTGCCGGTGCCTCCACCCTGTTCACCCCCCAGCGGGTGAAAGAATTATCCACCCAGAGCGATATGGTGGTCTATTTCAACAGCGCGTCGGAACTGTTCATCACCAGGAACCTGGAGGCCGGGGACAGGTATACGGTGAAGGCTTCCCTATTGGAGGGGGGCGACCCGGGGCTTAACACGCTGGTGGACGCCTGCCTAGACACCCCGGACGCGGAATATGCGGCCGTCTATGAAAAATACACGGTGCTCCCCGGCCATCTGGAGCAGCAGGTGTTTGACCTGGCAAACAGGATCACCGCCAATTACCAAACGCCTTATGACAAAGCCCTAGCCATCAAAAACTATCTGTCCAGGTATTACAGCTATACCCTGGATGCCGCCGCGCCCCCCAGCAACATCGATTTTGTAACGTATTTTCTTTTCCGGAGCAAGGAAGGATACTGCACCTACTTCGCATCGGCCATGACGGTTCTTTGCCGCATGGCAGGCATCCCCGCCAGGTATGTGGAAGGGTATCTGGCCCAGCCCAATTCCGAAGGCGCCGCTTATGTCACGGGGCTTGATGCCCACGCCTGGACGGAAGTATACTTTTCGGGTTTCGGCTGGGTGCCCTTTGATGCCACACCACTTTCCCAGCAGAACAACACTTCCAATCAAAACAATCAGTCGCCTCCCCAGGAAAGCCCGTCCCCAACCTCCACCCCGGAACCCACGTCCGTGCCTACCCCCACCCCTTCCCCCGCGCCCAACGAGCCTTCCCAGGAACCTTCCAACGAACCGGAGGAGCAGTCCACGCCATCTCCCGCCCCTTCGGAGGAACCGGAGCCGGATGAACAGACGCCCCCGGAACCGCCTTCGCAAAAGCCGCCCTTCCCTTGGTGGGTCCTGCTTGTTCTTGCCGCCGCGGGTGCCGTGTACCTGCGCCTGCTTTTGACCACGCCCGCATACCGTGCCCGCCGGTCCAAATCGGAAAAAGACGCGCTGAACGCTTACATCGCCGGCGTGTACGACCTCCTGCTGCTGGACAGGCAAAAACCCAAGGCTTCGGAATCGCCCCTTGCCTTTGCGTCGCGGCTGGACGGAGAAAACCGGTATCCCCATCCGCTGACACCCCTGGCGGAGGCGCTGTGCCTGAGCCAGTACAGCCGCCATCCCGTACAGGCGGAGGATGTGGCCGTGGTGAAGGCAACCTTTGACGCGCTGTACGCGCCTAAAAGCAAGTGGAAGAAAGCACGCTTCCGGCTGTACCGCGCCTTCTTCCGCAGGAAAGCGCCGCTACATTCCCCATCTTAAAAAATTGAAGTTTTAGGGTAGGGTGCGGGGAGGGTACTTTTACAAAAATTACCCTCCCCGCCAAAAAAACGTTGACATCTTCCCTTGTGCGGGCATATACTACACCTATTCCAAGGGATGACAGGGAACACGCCCGCGCAAACCCCCGCAAAGAGAGCAGGCGCCATGGCTGAAAGCGCCGCCGGAAGGAAGCGGAAGGGATACCATCCTTTGACCTGGACGCTATGCGCGCGATACAGCGCTGAACGAGTGGTTTTGCAAGCAGGGTGGAACCGCGGATATTCATCCGTCCCGGCATCGGGGCGGATTTTTGTATGCCCGCGGCCTTGCGAGCCAATGAAAAAGGAGGAAGCGAGCATGAAAATCACCTTGCAGGGAAACGTCCGGGAGTTTGACAAGGGAGTCACCCCGCTGGATGTGGCGGGCCAAATCAGCCAGGATCTTAAAAAGAACGCGCTGTGCGCCAGGCTGAACGGCGAAAAGATCATTGAGCTGTGGCAGCCGCTGAATGAGGACTGCGGCTTGGAGATCCTGACCTTTGAGGATGAGGCCGGGAAGCGCACCCTCCGGCACACAGCCTCCCATGTGCTGGCCCAAGCCGTCAAAATCCTGTTCCCCAAAGCCAAGCTGGCCATCGGGCCGGCCATTGACAGCGGATTTTATTACGACTTTGATGTGGACGAGGCCTTTTCCCCGGAAGATCTGGCACACATCGAAAAGGAAATGGCGAAGATCGTCAAGAAGAACGACCGGCTGGAGCGGTTCGAACTGCCAAGGGCGGAGGCCATCGCCCTGATGGAAAGCCGGGGAGAGCCCTACAAGGTGGAGCTGATCCGGGACCTGCCGGAGGACGCGGTGCTCTCCTTCTACAAACAAGGGGACTTCGTTGACCTTTGCGCCGGCCCGCATTTGCCCTCCACCGGCAAGGTGAAGGCCTTCAAGCTCACCCAGGTTGCCGGGGCCTACTGGCGCGGCAGCGAAAAAAACAAGATGCTCCAGCGCATCTACGGCACGGCCTTTTATTCCAAAGAAGAGATGGACGAATACCTTGCAAGGCTGGAGGAGGCCCGGAAAAGGGACCATAACAAGCTGGGCCGTGAGCTGGAATACTTTACCACCGTGGACTATATCGGCCAGGGCCTGCCCATTCTGCTTCCCAAGGGAACCAGGGTCATCCAGCTTCTGCAGCGCTTTGTGGAGGACGAGGAGCAGCGCCGGGGTTACCTGCTCACCAAGACGCCCCTGATGGCCAAGCGCGACCTTTATAAAATTTCCGGCCACTGGGATCATTACCGGGAAGGCATGTTCATCATGGGCGACCCGGAAGCGGAGGGTGAGGTTTTCGCCCTGCGGCCCATGACCTGCCCCTTCCAGTTCCAGGTGTTCCTCAACAAAACGCGTTCCTACCGGGATCTGCCCATGCGCCTGGCGGAAACCAGCACGCTGTTCCGTAATGAAGCCTCAGGGGAAATGCACGGGCTGATCCGCGTGCGCCAGTTCACCATCTCCGAGGGCCATCTGGCCTGCTCTCCCGATCAGGTGGAGGATGAGTTCCGCGGCTGCCTGGATCTGGCCAAGTTCATGCTCAAGACCCTGGGCCTGGACGGGGACGTCAGCTACCGCTTCAGCAAATGGGACCCCAAAAACAAGGAAAAATATATCGGCGAGCCCGAGTCCTGGGAAAATACGCAGAGCCTGATGCGCCGGATCCTTGACCACATGGGGATCGAATATACGGAGGCGGAGGGCGAGGCGGCTTTCTACGGCCCCAAGCTGGACATTCAGATCAAGAACGTCTGGGGCAAGGAAGACACCATGATCACCATCCAGATCGACTTCCAGCTGGCCGAACGCTTCCAGATGGAGTATACGGATAAGGACGGTGTCAAAAAGCATCCCATCGTCATCCACCGCACCTCCATCGGCTGCTACGAGCGCACGCTGGCGCTGCTCATTGAAAAGTACGCCGGGGCCATGCCCCTGTGGCTCAGCCCCACGCAAGTCAAGGTGCTCACCATCACCGAGCGCGCCGACGCCTGGGCTGAGGAAATCGCCAAAAAGTTCTCCGACGCGGGCCTGCGCGTGGAGGTGGATAAGCGCAACGAGAAGATCGGTTTCAAGGTGCGGGAGGCTCAAATGGACAAGACGCCCTATATGCTGGTGCTGGGCGACCAGGAGGTGGAAACAAAGACCGCCACCGTCCGGGACCGCAAGGGCGAAAACCTTGGCGCCATGGACATCGACGGGCTTTTGCAAAAGCTGCTTTACGATGTGGCAACAAGGAAGCTGGACGTATAAGCACGGCGGAAAGGGCGGGGAGGGAACTTTTTACAAAAGTTCCCTCCCCATACCTTTCCTTAAAAATTTTATTCTAGCGAATCAAGATTGCCGAAAAACGGCGTTTTTTTGTATCCGGTTCAATATGGCTTCCGGTAAAAAAATACCCGTCTACCCAAACACCACCGTGCGGTTCTTTGCCAGGTGTTTTGCCTGATACAGCGCGGTGTCGGCTTCCAAAAGCACCTGCTCCAAGGCTCTGTCCGCAAGGCAGTTGTTTTCCACGCAGTTATCCGTAACACCGATGCTCACCGTATACCTTACCGTATTCCCTTCAAAGGTCTGTTCAGCCTGGCATACTTTCGTACGGATGCGCTCGGCGATATGTATCGCTTCTTCTTTTGTCATCCCCGGAAGAAGTATGGCGAATTCTTCGCCCCCGATGCGGCCCACAACGTCTTCCTCCCGCAGGGAGGTACGCAGAAGCTGCGCGAAATGGATGAGCACCTCGTCGCCCTTGACATGGCCGAACGTATCGTTGATGGATTTGAAATTGTCCAGATCCAGCATGAACAGCGACAGAGGTTTTCTTTGCTCCCGCAAAGCGGCACGCACCTGCTCATAGCTGTTTTCGAAACCGCTCCTGTTCAAAAGGCCCGTAAGGGCGTCCGTATCCGCCTGGCGGCGCAGGTTCAGCTCGCAGGCCTTTTGGTTGGTAATGTTTCTGATGATCAGCACGGACCCGTCCTGCCCCTTGCCCAAGGGATAAAAGTCCAGGGACAGATATGTATCCCCCTCTTCCTTATGAAAAACGATCTCTTCTTTGCGCTCCGTCCGGGTGCTGAGCAGGCTGTCCGCCATTTCCCCCGGGCAGCATATTTCCCGCAGATGGCGTCCCGTAAGCGGCCCCTGTACGCCGTTCTCTTCCCGGGCGATTTTGACCGCGGCGGAGTTGGCCTCCAAAACAAAGCCATTTCTATCCGTTACAAGGATGCCGTAGTCCACAACCTCAAACACCTTGTCCCTCGCAATGGGAGAAAGCCTGAAAAAGCTGTAGCGGAAGAGCGACAGGAACAGGATCATTGCACTGGGGATATATAGTACGGATATATGGATGAAAATGCCCATTTCCTCCAAAACAGCCGTCTTGAGGAACGCCGCCAGAAAGGTAAACAAAAAACTCCCTACGATCCAGTAGACCTGCCTGCGGAAAGCCGGCGCCAGCTTGCGCGCAAAATTCAAAAGAAGCAGGATGGCAAACAAGGGGAGGGAAAAGTTATATGCCACCAGGATCATCCCCACAGTGGTGGACTCCACTACCAGGGAGCGGCCAAATATCAGGCTGTCCTGCAAGGCATAGCTGGACCGCATGATATGGAGGACCGGATCCGTAAAGATCAGGAGCACCGTTAGGGCGGAAAGCGCCAATCCGGCATAAACGACTTTGTTCAGCCTGCGGCTCATGGTATATGTAACTGCAAACTTCACGGTAAAGATGGGCAGGCCGAACACCCCGATCTGCTGCACATCCCGCCAAAACAGCTTCCCGGAAAGCGTGGCGGCCTCTATCTCAAAAAAAGATCCCACCGTCCAGAAAATGGCGAATATTCCCAAAAAGCATACCTCGGACGCCCCATGCACATGCCTGTGGGTAAAGGCGTAAGCAGACATTGCGCCGATAAACAGCGCCGAAGCAACCAGCAAAAAATCTTGCAGAAACCGCATGAATGACCTCGTTTCCCCGATTTGACGGCGCTCGATTCCCAAACGGTGCCGGGCACAACTTTCTGGCCTATTTTCCACAATTTTGGTATATTTGTCAACCATAAAATCTTGCTATTTCCCCTGCTTTTTCCGGGGCTCGCCTTCCGTCGCAAGGAATGATACGGCGCGGGGTCCCGTAGCACAAAAAGGAACATCGGACCAGGGTGGCTTTTTGCGGACAAACGGATACTGGCAAATCCCCGCTTTCAGCGTGGCGTCAGGAGGGCGCAAAGATATAAAAGCAAAACATATGCAGGCAGGCCGCTTCAAAATTGCGTTTTTCCGCGTTTGATAGCAAAATAACAAACAAGAAGTCTCTGCAAACGATTGAAAAAGATATACAGATACTGTATAATTAAAGAAATCTATGACCAATTCAAGTCATGGAAAAACAGGCAAGGAGTGGTATAAGTGAAAAAAATCATCGCTTGGATGATGGCCGCCGCTATGCTCGCGGGAATGGGCATCGTTGCGCAGGCCGAGGAGGCGCCGCAGTACACCTACAACCGGGCGTTGGTGAACTTCCCCACCAACTGGAACCCGCACCAGTATCAGACCGCTACCGACAACGACGCCATGATGGCGTATCTGACCAGCAGCTTTTACGAGTTTGATTACAACGACTCCATGGACGGGTATGTTTTGGAGCCTGTTGTGGCCGCCGATTACCCCGTGGATGTGACAGCCGATTACGTGGGCGATGAGTGGGGTATTGCCCAAGGCGATACCGCCCGCGCCTGGAAGATTCCCCTGCGCAGCGACATCAAGTGGCAGGATGGCACCGCCGTCGTGGCGGGCGATTTCGTCACCTCCGCCAAGCTCCTTCTCAATTCCGCGGCCCAAAACTACCGGGCCGATACCCTGTACAACGGCAACATGGTCATTGTAAATGCCGAAGCGTACGCCAAGCAGGGCACCGACGCGGATACCTCCATCCGCGCTTACATGGATTTGGCGGGCGCCGCCGATGTTACCGCCTTCCTGGCCGAATACGGCAGCCAGCCCGGCTATGTAAACTGGGGCAACTCCTTTGGCGATACCTATGACTTTGCCGCCAAGGCCTGGACGGGCAAGGCGGAAAACGCCGTGGTGGACAGCAGCCTGACCTTAAGCGACTTGTACGCCTTCTACACCGAGGGCGAGGGCGCCACCTACATCACCTGGGCCGACGCTGCCACCAAGAAAGACTGGGCGCTGGACGAACTGTTCGGCAAGTACAAGTACCCCGAAACCGCCTTTGAAAAGGTGGGCATCAAGGCTTTGAGCGACACCGAGCTGGTGCTGATCCTCACCAAACCCCTGCAGGGCTTCTACCTCAATTACTCCCTTAGCAGCAGCTGGCTGGTGAATGAAGCGCTGTACGCAAAGTGCGAAAGCACCGTGGATGGCGTGTACAACAACACCTACGGCACCAGCGCCGAAACCACCATGTCCTTTGGTCCCTATATGCTTACTTCCTTCCAATCCGACAAGATCTACACCATGGAAAAGAACCCCTACTGGTTCGGCTACAATGACGAGGCCAACAAGGGCCTGTACCAGACCACCAAAATGCAGTTTGACTGCGTGAAGGAATCCTCCACCCGCCTGCAAATGTTCTTGAACGGCAAGCTGGACTCCTACGGCCTGGACAAGGACCACATCGCCGAATACGGCATGTCCGATTACACCTACTATTCCGAAGGTGATTCCATCTTCGCCATGGCCTTCAACCCCAATATGGAAGCGCTTAAGACCAACCAGGCCAGCGCCGGGGAAAACATCAACAAGACCATCCTGACCATCAAGGACTTCCGGATTGCCATGTCCCTTGCCATGAACCGCGCCGAGTTCTGCCTGGCCGCCGACCCCACCAGCGCTCCAGCCTTCGCGCTGTACGGCGGGCAAATCGTTTCCGATCCGGACAATGGCATCTTCTACCGCACCACCGACCAGGCCAAGCAGGTCATCGTCAACTTCTGGGGCCTGGCCGATGAAATCGGCGAGGGCAAGCTTTATGCTACCGCAGATGAAGCCATCGACAGCATCACCGGCTACAACCTGGAAATGGCCAAGACCTACTTTGACGCCGCCTACGACAAGGCCATCGCCGACGGGCTGATGGACGACAACGACGTGGTGGAAATCATGGTGGGCACCCCCAACAACACCAGCGCCTTCTACAACAGCGGCTATGAATTCATCGTCAACAACTACACCGAGGCGGTGAAGGGCACCAAGCTGGAAGGCAAACTGACCTTCAAGCGGGACGATACCTTGGGTAACGGCTTTGCGACGGCACTGCAAAACAACAATGTCGACATGCTCTTTGGCGTAGGCTGGACCGGCTCCACTTTCGATCCCTATGGGCTGATGGAAGCTTATGTCAGCAGCACCTACCAGTATGACTCCAGCTGGGATACCACCGCCGCCAAACTGGATGTCACCCTGGACGGCCAGGCTTATACAGCCACCGTGTGGGATTGGTACCAGGCTATCGTGGGCACGGAAATCACCGCCACCAAGGCCGGCACCAGCGAAACCGCTACCTTCTCCTTCCCCTACAGCACCGACGCCAAGGAAGCGGCAGACCGTATGACGGTATTGGCTGCGCTTGAAAACGCCGTCCTGCAGAACTACCACTTCATCCCGCTGATGGGCGACTCTGCCGCCGCCATCAAGGGTATGCAGGTGAAGTTCTACACCGAGGACGAAGTGTTCCCCATGGGCCGCGGCGGTGTGAAATACTTGACCTACAATTATGACGATGCCGCTTGGGACGCCTTTGTCACGGAGCAGGGCGGTACCCTGAACTACAAGTAACCGTTCGGCGGCTCCAATTCCAAGGATAGCCATGTTGCGGAGGAAGGGTGCGCATGCATCCCTTCCTCCGTTGGTTAGTCCTTCCCCAAATAGATTGCATTGTTTGCGGCTACCTCCATTTGCGCCGTCTGCATTTGGGTAAGGCCGCAAAATGAAAAGGGGATTCCGCATGGTCAAGTATGTGCTCAAAAGAATCCTGCTGATGTTTATGGTATTTTTGATCATCGTCTCCATATGCTTTGTGCTGATCAAGCTGTTGCCCAACAAGCCTGCCCAGCAGTTTGGCAAGGATATGCAGCTGATTGAAATGCGGCGCACGGCGCTGGGATACAATAAACCCCTGATTGAGCAATATATGCTTTTTGTGCGCAGATCCCTGATCGGCGGTGATTGGGGCATCAGCGAATCCCTGTACCTTGGGCAGGATGTGTGGGCAAAGTTCATTGAAAAAATGCCCGCAACCATTATTGTGAACTCCTATACCATGATCTTCAGCGTTCCGCTGGGGCTGCTTCTGGGGATATATGCCGCCTTGAAGAAAAACAAATGGCAGGACCATGCGATTTCCACGGCGGTGATGGTGTTTGTTTCCGTCCCCAGCTTTGTGTACGCTTTTTTAGTACAGTACTTCCTGTGCTTTAAATTGAAATGGTTCCCCCTACAGATGGTGGCGGGACGTGATTACTTTACCTTTGAAACGTTTGTGTCCCTGGTGCCGGCGATCCTCGCCCTGGGCTTTGGCATTGTGGCGGGCCTGACCCGCTATACCCGTGCAGAACTGACAGAGGTGCTCACCGGCGACTTTTTGCTATTGGCCCGTACAAAGGGTCTTTCCAAAGCACAAACCACGCTACGCCATGCGCTGCGCAACGCCATGGTGCCCATTTTCCCTATGATTCTGGGCGAGTTTATCGGTATTATTGGCGGTTCGCTGGTCATTGAACAAATCTTTGGCATCCCGGGCGTAGGCCCGCTGTACGTTGCGTCCATCACGGCCGCAACGCCGGACTACAATTTCTTCATGCTTCTTTCAGCCTTCTATACATTTATCGGCCTGGTGTCCGGTATCCTGGTGGATATCAGCTACGGCTTCATTGATCCGAGAATCAGAATGGGGAGCAAGAAGTAATGAACGAGAACAATAACAAGTATATTCCCATCCCCGCCTCTGACTTTGCATTTGTCGGCGACGAGGGCCGCCTGCATGATAAGAAACTGGAAACCAAGCCTGCCAGCTATTATCAGGACGTTTTGTTCCGCTTTGCCAGGAACAAGAGCTCGGTGGCCGCCGCCTTTATCATTCTTTTTCTGGTCCTGTATGCCATATTGGGGCCTATCCTGGGTGATACCACCTATACGCGGTCGCTGACGGATACCACGTACCTGAGCTACACCAAACTTCCCCCCAGATATGCTCCCTTAAGCTGGCTTGGGCTTGATGGGTACAGTGATGTCACACTGAATTCCGCGACTTATCAAATATACGGCGCCATTGCGGAGGAAACCGGCTTAAATCCCATTGTGGAGGTCCACAAAGCGGCCTATACGGACCCTACCGCCAATTCCAACACCACATTTTATGACGTGAAGGTGGATGACTACCTGAAGATAGGGATGACCTACCTTACCCTGACCCCTGCCGAATTTGAGGCGATTCAGGCCTGGCAGGACCGTACGGGCATTCAGGTCATCTATCCCGCCATTACCGACAGCAAACAGCAGGATGCGAACATCTGGTACGAAACCAACCGCAAGGGCGCGCCCGTGCTTGACAAGGCGGGAGACTTTACCCCAATCTACCGCACCACCACCCCGGGGGATGCGTCGTACCACAGTCTGCGCATCGCAAGCGATACGAATCCGGAAAAGCCCTATGCCTACGCACGGGTCACCGGCACATCCACGGTCAAATCCTATGTTACGCGCATCAGCAAGTACGCATATTTCCAGTACCGTTATGGCTATGAGCCTGCCTTTATTTTCGGCACCAACGACCGGGGCCAGGACATCTTTACCCGTCTGGCCATGGGCGCGCGCTTCAGCTTCCTGCTGGCTATCTGCATATCCGTCATCAACCTGTTCATCGGCACCGTCTACGGAGCCATTGAAGGGTATTACGGCGGCGCGGTGGATTTGATCCTGGAGCGTATTTCGGATATTATCAGCGGAGTCCCCTTCATCGTGGTGGCTACGCTTTTCCAATTGCACCTGGCCAAAAGGGTAGGCGTCGTAGTATCGCTACTGTTTGCCTTTATCCTGACAGGCTGGATCGGCATAGCCAGCCGCGTGCGCATGCAGTTTTACCGCTTCAAGGGCCAGGAGTACATCCTGGCTGCCCGGACATTGGGGGCGGGCGACGCACGGCTGATGTTCAAGCACATTTTTCCCAACTCCCTGGGCACCATCATCACCAGCTCCGTGCTGGTGATCCCCAGCGTCATCTTCAGCGAGTCCATGCTGACATACCTTGGTATTATCAATCTGGAATCCTCCACCATGACCAGCGTGGGCACCATGCTGGCCAGCGGGAAGGCGTATCTGTCCACCAATCCCCACATCATCTTCTTTCCATCGCTTTTCATTTCCCTTTTGATGATTTCCTTCAACCTGTTTGGCAACGGCTTGCGCGACGCCTTCAATCCGTCACTGAGAGGAGCTGAGTAGAATGGAGAAAAAACTACAGGTGCGGGATCTGCGCATCTCCTTTCGCACAGTTTCCGGCAAACTGCAGGCGGTGCGTGGAATCAACCTGGATCTGGCCAAGGGAGAAACGCTGGCTATTGTCGGCGAATCCGGCTCCGGTAAATCCGTCACCTCCAAGGCTATCCTTGGCATCCTTGCGGGTAACGCCATGGTGGAAGGCGGCGAGATTCTATATGACGGGCAGGACCTTTTAAAGATCAGCGAAGAGGATTTTTACAAGCTTCGCGGCGACAAGATCGCCATGATCTTTCAGGACCCCCTTTCCAGCCTCAACCCCATCATGCGCATTGGCCGGCAGCTTACGGAGGCCATGATCCTAAAGGGTAAGGCGCGCCAGCGGTTTTCCAAGACAAGCTACCATGTAAAGCTAGCTCTGCTGGAAAAGGACATGCGCGCAAGCCGGCCGGACCAGGAAGTGGCCATCCAGAATACATGCAAGCTTTTCAGGCGGATTGAAAAGCGCCATATCCGCTTAAAGCAGGCGTACGACTTGGCCATGGAAGCTGCCCAGGAAGCGCTTGCGGAAAGTGAGAACATTCTGTTCCTGATAGAAAAGAACGCACTTTCCGACGCCAGGGCAAAGCTTTCTAATGTGCGGGAGCTTTGTCAAAAGGCGGTGAACCCATACGTGGTCTCTGATCAGGCCAACGAGCTTAAAAGCCTTGCGGACAGCTTAATGAACGGCCTGCGCGGACAGATCAAAAGTGGCAGGTTTGATGACGCCGCCTTGAAACTGGCAAAGCTGCGGGATATCCTCAAGGAAGCCGTGGCCAAAACCACGCCGGACTTTTTTGCTCTTGGTTATTTTGAGGAAAAGGGAACTGGGGAAAAGCCCGGCGGCACCATGGAGGAGCAGAACGAATTTTACGCCCGCCGCCTGGCGGAGGATTTCATGGATGGCTTTGTCCTCCTGGCGCAAAGCGGCGTCAAGCACAATCAGGAGAAATACCTGCATCTTAGGGAAAAGGCGGCCAACGCGCTGGACCAAATTCTTGAAGCCGGCTTAAGCCTTGACATGGAAAGGTTTCAGCAAAGGGCTGCGGAGCTGTGCAGGCTGGTGGATGAGTCCGTCAACCCCATGGACATCGTCAAGGACAGCGCGGCTTGCACCTTTTCCGCAAGCCTTTCAGATTTTGTGAAATCGTATCTGGAGGGTGTGCACAAAAACGGCCGCAGGATGCAAAAGTATCAGCGGCAGGTGCGCAGATTCGAAAAACGAAAGGGAAAGAGCAAATCGGATGACTGGAAGGTGGCCCCGCCGGCGGTCATCGACCTGGACCTTACCAAACAAAATATTCTCCAGCTGATGGAAAACCTTCGGGAGCAGTACCACGCAAAAAACCAGGCCGGCGCGCAGGAGGATCCCCGGGTCCTTACGGAGCGCCTGATTGTCTTTATCAACGACGCGGCCTCTGACATGGCGCTGAAGGTGACAAAGCGGGCGGCGCGTTCCAAAGCCATCAAGCTGATGGAGGAAGTGGGCATCTCCGAGCCGCGCAAGCGTTACCGCCAGTATCCCTTTGAGTTTTCCGGCGGCATGCGCCAGCGCATTGTGATTGCTATTGCCCTGGCGGCGAACCCCGATATCCTGATTTGTGACGAGCCTACCACGGCACTGGATGTAACCATTCAGGCGCAGATTCTGGAATTGATCAACAAGTTGAAAAAAGAGCGCGACCTGTCCATTATCTTTATCACCCATGATCTGGGCGTTGTGGCCAACATGGCGGACCGTATCGCCGTCATGTATGCGGGCAAGATTGTGGAGTGCGGCACTTCCGCGGAGATCTTCTATTCCCCCGCCCACCCGTATACCTGGGCGTTGCTTTCCTCCATGCCCGATCTGGAAACCAAGGAACGCCTGGAGGCCATTCCCGGCACACCGCCCAACATGATCTATCCCCCCAAGGGGGATGCCTTTGCCGAGCGCAACCGCTATGCCATGGAGATTGATTTCAAGCAGGAGCCGCCTGTGTTTATGATCACCGAGACCCATTGGGCCGCCACATGGTTATTGCATCCCGACGCCCCCAAGCTGAATCTGCCGAAGGGCCTCAAGGAGCGCATTGAGAAAATGCTGGCCAGAACGGAGGCGAGCGCCGATGCCTGATCAAAAAACCGAAACACTGCTTCGTGTGGAGCACCTCTGCCAGTATTTTAAAACCAACAAAGCAGTGGACGACATAAGTTTTGACATCAAAAAAGGCGAGGTTTTCGGCCTGGTGGGCGAGTCGGGCTGTGGAAAAACCACCACGGGCCGCTCCATCATCAAGCTGTACAATATCACATCCGGCAGCATATATTTCAAGGGAAAACGCATCGCGGCAGGTACGCTGTCCTTTGAAAAGGCAATTTCCCAGGCCCGGCTGGATATGAAAACGGCCACGCCGGATAGGCGCAGGGAGCTTAAGGAATTCATCTCCAGTCAAAAGGAGGAACTCCGGGCCGCCCAGCGCGATCATTTCCGCTGCGACAAGCTGTACGCCAACGAGCAGCAGCTGGAGGTGGAACGCAAATACAAGCCTCTTTTGGCGGCCGCTACTGACGGCGCGCTGGAAAAACTGAAGGCGGAGTATGCTTATGACAGCAGGATTGCCCAAAAGCAGCGCTTTACTACACAGATTCAGATGATTTTTCAGGACCCTATCGCATCCCTGGATCCGCGCATGACGGTGTATGAAATCATCTCCGAAGGCCTTGTCATCCGCGGGGAGACGGACAAGCGGCGCATTGAGGAAAAGGTATATGAGGTTCTGGAGATGGTTGGGCTGGTCCGGGAGCACGCCACCCGCTATCCTCATGAGTTTTCCGGCGGCCAGCGGCAGCGCATTGGCGTGGCCCGGGCCGTTGTCATGAATCCGGAGCTGATCATCGCGGATGAGCCGGTGAGCGCGCTGGACGTTTCCATTCAGGCGCAGGTCATTAACCTGCTGGATGATCTACGGCACAAACTTGGTCTAACGCTGCTGTTTATCGCCCACGATCTTTCCGTTGTCAAGTATTTTTCCGACCGCATTGGTGTGATGTACTACGGAAAGCTGGTGGAGCTGGCAACCTCCGACGAGCTTTTCGAGCATCCCTTGCATCCGTACACCAAATCGCTGCTGTCGGCCATCCCGCTGCCTGACCCCTATTATGAGAAAAAGCGCCGCCGCATCAAATACGATCCGTTGGTGGAGCATGCCTATGACGCCGACAAGCCGGTAATGCGGGAAATTGTCCCGGGGCATTTTGTACAGTGCGATGAGGCGGAGTTCGCGCGGTACACGGCGCAGCGGGAAAAGCTGTAATGTTTGAATACCGGCGGAGGGAAGCATGAAGAGCAAGCATACCGCCCGGCTGGTACGCTATGGCATTCCCTTTTTGATTGGGATGGCTATTTCCCTCCTGGTGGCGCGCCATCAGGGGTTTGCGCTTGTGCAGCCCGCGTATCTGCAGGCCAGGTACCTAAGCGACGGCTTTTTTGTGGCCGGCATCCTGCTGTCCGGGCTGGGCGGGCTGCTGGTGATTTCCAATACCGGCTTTTTTGATATGTTCTCCTACGCCATGTACTGCCTGATGATACGGTTTGCGCAGGTCAAGCGCAAAGGGGACCATGTGAGCTTTTATGCCTACAAAGTAAGCAAGGATGCCCGCCGGGGAAAATCCAAGTCCTTCCTACTGCTGACGGGCCTGGGTTTTTGCCTGCTTTCCGCGGGCTGCTGGGCTTTATATTCTTTGCATTAGAATTTTTCCGCGCTGCGTATCTTCCTAAGCTCACTGCGGCGTATACCGCCCTCCCACTCCCGCCGCTCCTCCTCCGTTTCCAGGATCAGGCGCGGCACCGGGGTGGGTTTTTGGTTCCCGTCCAGTGCTACCATCACGAGATAGGCCCGGTTCACGTGCTGCCGCTCACCGCTAAGCGCCTCCGCATAGGCGTCCACCCGCACTTCCATGCTGGTGCGGCCCACGTGGGTGATGCGCCCCTTCAGGACAATGGTGCTGTTCAGCGTGGCCGCAGCCCTGAATTCCAGCCTGTCCACCGAAGCGGTGGTCACCTCGCAGCCGCTGTGACGGCGGGCCACTACGGCGGCCACCACATCGATCCAGGCCATCAGCCGCCCGCCGAACAAGCGGCCAAACCCATTGATATCCTCAGGCAGAACGATGTGAACCTGTTCTGTCATAGAATCCGCAACCTTTTTTTGCGTGCTTTCGTCAGGCGTCATGAAGCGTACCTCCGTTAAGCAGCGGCTGGCATAGGGCCAGCAGCGTGCGCTTTTTCTCCATGGGATGGAGCATGAACATGTCGGGATACGTGTCCTTCAGGCATTCAAACAATCCCGTATCCCCCCTGCTCGGATCGGTTTTCAGGACGGAAGCCATGGCAAGAAGCCAGCCCACCTTGCTCCGCGGCATCAAAATCAAGCTGGTGTCAGGCTTGCCGTCCACCGTTGCCAGATGGATCCGCTCATCCGCCAGCGCGTTCCACAAAAAGACGGCGTCCCGGTATATGGGATGGCTCAAGTAGGCCGTGTCGATCCAGCCGTAGTGGCTGTAATGGGGAAACTGCTGCGCCGCTTGGGAGATAAAATACGGCTTGGCCGTCAGAAAGAAGGCTTCGTTATCATAAGCCGCGCCTTCCTTCTCCCCGCGGGCATAGGTGTTGGGCAGGAATTTTCTAAGCAGCGCTTCCATTTCAGGCGGACAGTAGCAGCAAAGCGGCAGTCTTCGCAGTTCCGCCAGGTTTTCAAGCAGCTTCAGTTGAACTGCCAGGGGCGGCCGCATGGGATGTGTCCCCAGGGCCGTGGCCAGCATCACCCGCGGGCCTTCCGCCTCCTGCCGCCTGCGCAGCCGCTGCCTGGCCCCCTCCGCCAGGGGAAGTTGCACGGAATACCGCCCCTCCTCCGTCCTAAGCCCCAGACGGCTTTTTACTTCCGTCTCGCGCCTTGCAAAGGAAATTCCGGTGAATTTCTCAAACGCCTTAAGGCCCGCCTCCTTCTCCGGCTTTTCCGGCGGAAAGGTGATGGGGGCTTTCCTGCCCACTGCCGGCAGATTCGGTACAAAAGCCTGGAAGCCCGCCTCAAAGCTGCTCATGGCCAGCGAAAGCACGCTTGTGCCATCCCATTTTAGGTCCCTGGCCGTGGCCATCCATTCCCCTGCCCCGAACACAAAATCCGGAGACAGCAAAAATGCTGGAAGCGGATTGGGCGTATGAAGAACCTTCGTGCCCGGAACAATGATCACACGGCCGTCTTCCGTAAAACCGTCCGCAGCCACAGCTTGGGGGATGCCCTCCGGGGACAGATAGCCTGTCAGCAGCGGGCGGGCCTCCCGGATCAGGGCGAAAGCTGTCAGCAGCCTTTGGTCCCACCCCTTCAAAAAGAAAGCGCCCGGTGTGCACTGCATGGCATACCTCTGCCCACCGTACAGGCCGTACACAGTCTGCCAGGCTTCTTGAAGGGTCAGGCCGTCCCCCGGCATCATCCGGCAGGCGGCCGTCCCGGCAGCTTGGAAAAACCGCTCCGGCTCCGCCGTGTCCGCTGGGCAAACGCCGAAAGTAATCCGGGAAGGCCATACTGCCTTCCCGGCGGCCTCCATCACAACGGCGCGGCACTGCTCTGCTTCCGCGCCGGCTATCCCCACAAAAATACCGTTCATGCGTCCTCCCGCCCGGCAGGTTTTTCTCATTATACCTGCGGAGAGCCCTGAGCGTCAACGGAGATTGTCAAAAAGAAAACGTATGAAAGACAGTCTGCATCTTGCAATATGGACAATCTGTCCTGTACAATAGGAGCAGGTAAAAACCGTTTCAATGGCGCAACGGTTTTAGTTTGTTGCGCCCTTCAGAAAGGAGCGTTTTTTTGTGCCCAGCTATGCCATGCGGATTCTTGACGAACTGAAAGTGCGCAATGCCCATGAGCCGGAATTCCTGCAAGCCGCCACGGAGATATTGACCACGCTGGACCCCATGCTTTCCCGCCATCCGGCATTTGAGGAGGCCGGACTGCTGGAACGGCTGGTGGAACCGGAGCGGGCGGTCCTCTTTCGGGTGCCCTGGATCGACGACCGGGGCCGCATCCAAGTAAACCGCGGCTACCGTGTGCAGTTCAGCAGCGCCATAGGGCCCATTAAAGGCGGGCTGCGTCTGCATCCCAGCGTGAATTTGTCCATTATCAAGTTTTTAGGCTTCGAGCAGGTTTTCAAAAACAGTCTCACCGGCCTGCCCATCGGCGGCGGCAAAGGCGGCAGCGACTTTGACCCCAAAGGCAAGAGCGACAACGAGGTCATGCGCTTCTGCCAGAGCTTCATGACGGAACTGTACAGGCATATCGGCCAGAACATCGACGTCCCCGCGGGGGATATCGGCGTGGGCGGCCGCGAGATTGGGTACTTATTCGGCCAATACAAGCGTTTAACCGCCTCTTACGAAGGCGTGCTGACCGGCAAGGGCATCCCTTACGGCGGAAGCCTGGGCCGCAAGGAAGCTACCGGCTACGGCCTGTGCTATCTCGCCCAGGAGATGATGCGCCACCACGGCCAGGATGTTGCGGGCAAGCGGGTGGTAGTCTCCGGTTCCGGGAATGTAGCCATCTACGCCGCCCAGAAAATTTCGCAAATGGGCGGCCTGGTGGTAGCCATGAGCGATTCGGACGGCTATGTGCAGGATGATAAGGGCATCGACCTTGCCCTGGTCAAGGATATCAAGGAGGTCCGGCGCGGCCGCATCAAGGAATACGCGCAAACGCTGCCCCATGCAGTTTATACGCAAGGTTATAAGGGCATTTGGACGGTGCCCTGCGATATCGCACTCCCCTGCGCAACCCAGAATGAACTGGATGCCGAAGGTGCCCGGGCACTGATCAAAAATGGCGTCATCGCCGTGGCCGAGGGGGCCAACATGCCCTCCACCTTGGAGGCGGCGCACCTCTTCCAGCAAAGCGGCGTTTTCTTTGCCCCGGGCAAGGCCGCCAATGCCGGCGGCGTGGCTGTAAGCGCCCTGGAAATGAGCCAGAACAGCCTGCGCCTGAGTTGGACCTTTGAAGAGGTGGACGCCAAGCTGTATCAAATCATGACCCACATCTTCAAGGCGTCGGCGGAAGCCGCGGAAACGTACGGCATGGCGGGCAACTATATTGCCGGGGCCAATATCGCCGGATTTTTGAAAGTTGCGGAGGCTATGATGGCCCAGGGAGCCGTGTGACCCAGCCAGGGGCGCTGCCCCTGGACCCCGCCAAAGGGACACAGCCCCTTTGGAAACCCCATAAAGGATCTCATTTGCAAAGCTGATGTTTCCTGGGTGGGGTGCGGGGAGGGGCTGTCGCGCTAGTCGTATAACAATATAACTATGCAGGAAGATGGCATCCGAAGGTTCCCAAAGGGCGACCGGAAAGCCCTTTGGCCATACCCGAAGGCAAGAAATCCCATTTTCATGAACTTCCCACCTTGCCCATGCAAACGGCCGCACAACGGCGCAGGCCTTGTGTAGCGAGGGAAATCCTCGACAAAGTTGTAAAGCCACTTTGCCGATAGTTTGAGCGTCCTGCCGATATTCAGCAGGGCGCTTTTTTGATATAATAATCCAAAAAAGAGCTCCAATACTGCGGAACAGATTAGGGGTTGCCATGAATTATCGAAAAGCCAACTTGGAGGACGCGGACAAGCTATCCCAATTAAGGGTGGAGATGCTGCTGGCGGAAGAGCCCTACGGCGAGGGCTTTCAAAGCGTGCTGTACAAGAACACCAGGCAATACCTTCTGGAAGGGTTGAGGGATGGTTCCTTTTCCGGCTGGGTGGCTGTGGAGGGGGACATGATCCTTGCCATGGGCGGCGCGGCCTATTTCACCTTGCCGCCCAATGGTTGGTGCCCCGCCGGAAAGACGGCCTATATCGGCAACCTGTATACGCTGCCCGGATACCGCGGGCAAGGCATCGCCTCCCGGCTGCTGGAACTGATCACGGATGAGGCAAAAGACCGCGGCTGCCAGCGGGTCCTGCTCACCACCTCTGCCATGGTGCTGTACCCCTTCGGTATCAAGGAAATCCCATAACCGCCATGCCACCGCCCCGTCGATATCCAAACAAGCTGCGGGGCAGTTTATACAAATAAACGAAATTGACAAATCCCGGTATTGCGTGTATCCTGCTTTCAGAGAATGGCTAAAATTTTCCTCAATCTCATAAAAAAGGAGTGCTCCCCCATGCATCCTATCTTTCAGCAGGGTGACGTTGTCCTTTTCCAGGGTGATTCCATCACCGATTTCGGCCGCAACCGCCAGGACCCCGCAAACATGGGCACAGGCTATGCCTATATCGCCGCCAGCCTCTTTTCCGCCCGGTACCCGGAGCTTGGCGTCACATTTCTGAACCGGGGCGTCGGGGGCGACCGGACCTATGAAATGCATCTGCGCTGGCAGGAAGATTGCATCAGCCTCCAGCCGGACTGGGTATCCATCCTCATCGGCATCAATGATACCTGGCGGCTGTTTGATTCCGGCAAGCGCACCACCGCCGCGGAGTTTTCCGAGCACTATAGGGCCATGCTGGAGGATGTGCGCACCCGCACCCACGCCAGCCTCATCCTGTGTGAGCCCTTCGTCCTGCCCTTCCCGGAGGACCGTACCGCCTGGCGGGAGGACCTTGACCCCAAGATCCATATCGTGCGCTCCCTGGCCCGGGAATACGGGGCGATCTACGTACCCTTCGACGGCCTCTTCGCCCAGGCCAGCACCCGTCAGGAGCTTACCTACTGGGCCCAGGACGGCGTGCATCCCACCGCCGCCGGTTCCGCCCTCATGGCCGAGGCCTGGCTTTCCGCCGTCATGACCGAGTAGCCAAGGGCGCTGCCCCTGGACCCCGCCAAAGGAATAAAATTCCTTTGGAATCCTCATCTATTGCTGCTTCAGGTATCCCTCTTCCCTTGAAGAGGAGTGGAAGTATGGCCAAGCCAAATTATTCCTTCCCCTTTTCCGGGATTCCAAAGGGGCCTAGCCCCTTTGGCGGGGGTCCAGGGGGCGGAGCCCCCTGGATCTGTAGTTGAACAAAGCCACGCCGGACAGGATCACCGCGCCGCCCAGCAGCGTGGAGATGTCCGGCGTTTCGTTATTGAGCAAAAAGCCGAAAAGGGTGCTCAGGAAAGGCGTAATAAACATGTAGTTGCTCACATCGCCGGTGCGCGGCGCCCGCTGAAAGGCCGCGGACCAGGTAACATAAGCCACAGCGCTGGGAAAGACGCCCAGCAGCGCCACGTACAGCCACTGCTCCGGGGTGGCGGTTTTCGTCTCCGCCAGGCCCTGGGGCAGGAAAACAAGCAGCATCAGCGTCCCGAAAAAAATGCTGTATACAGCGGATTGCAGGGAGGAGTAGGTTCTGGTCAGCCTGCGCTGGATCACATTGTACAGGCTGATGCAGATCACTGCCGCCATCAGCCACACCACGCCCTCATTCACAGCCAATACGCCGTGCCACAGCGCCAAGAGCAGGATACCCGAAAACTCCACGGCCACGGCGATCCACTGGCGGATTTTCAGCTTTTCCTTATAAAAAAGGCGTGCCAGCAGCGCGGTAAGCACCGGCGTCACGGCCAGCACCACGCTGGCGGTGGCGGAGGTCACAAGGTTGTTTCCGATGTTGAACAGCACCATATATACCGCAAAGCCCAGTGCGCCGGCCAGCAGGAACCAGCCGATATCTTTGCCTGCGGGCGGGCGCAGCTTTTTGAGAAACAAGACGGGCAAAAGCGCGGCGCTGGCCGCGATATATCGCCACATTCCCAAACCAAAGGCCGAAAAGTGCGCCATGGCCAGATGCGTGAAAGGAAAGGCCAGCGACCAGAAAAAGATGGTGGTCATGGCATAGGGATGAAAGCTGTCCTTCCATTTCATGGCGCGTCCTCCGTACAGGCGGCCTTTCCGGCCCGAATGACAACAGTATAGCTTGCGGTTATCCAGGAAGCAAGAAGTTTTCTCGGCAGGCGCCCCAGGAGTAAGTTCCGGACCTTCGGAGGAAAGCCCTCCCTTTCTTTTGCCCCAGAATAGGGATTCTAAAGGGATATATCCCTTTAGCGGGGATCCGGGGGCAGCACCCCCGGGACCTCGTCCCCGGAAAAACCGATTGACAGAGTCTCCCTTCCCGCCTATAATAAAAGCCCTTGTGTGCTTTCGACGAAGGGAGTCCGTATGCCCTACATTTCCGTCAGGCATCTGAACAAAACTTTCACAGTACGCCGCCGGGCAGCATCGGGGGCGTTTTCGCTGCTGCGCCGGGAAAAGGCGGCTGTAGAGGCCCTCAAAGACGTTTCCTTTTCCGTGGAAAAGGGCGAACTCATCGGCTACATAGGCCCCAACGGCGCGGGAAAATCCACTACGGTGAAAATTCTAAGCGGCATCCTGACACCGGATGGGGGCGAGGTGCAAATCGGCGGCCTCACGCCCTGGCTTTCCCGCAAGACCCATGTCCGCAATATCGGCGTGGTGTTCGGCCAGCGGACGCAGCTGTGGTGGGATGTGCCTGTCGCCGATTCCTTTGCGCTTTTGCGGGACATCTACCGCGTTCCCCAAAGCCGGTACGAAGACCGGCTTGCGGAACTCAGCGCCGCGCTGGATATCGGACCGCTGCTGTCCACACCTCTTCGGCAGCTAAGCCTGGGCCAGCGCATGCGCGCGGAACTGTGCGGGTCGCTTTTGCACAGCCCGGAGCTGCTGTTCCTGGATGAGCCCACCATCGGACTGGACGCGGTGAGCAAACTGGCGCTGCGTTCCTTTTTGATCCGGGAAAACCGGGAGCACGGCACCACCATTCTGCTCACCACCCACGATATAGCGGACATCCAGGCACTGTGCAACCGGGTAATGGTGCTGGGCCGCGGAAGCCTGCTGTATGACGGTGGGCTTCCGGCACTGCTGCTCAGATACGACACCTTGGGGATCATCAAGGCCCGTTACGCCGACGGGCGCTCCTTGCCTCCCCTGCCGGAAGGCATAAGCGTCAGCCGGGAGGAAGACGGCTATACCATCCGGTACGACAAGCGGGAGACGCCCACCGGTCAACTCCTGTCCCTTTTGCAAAGAGAGGGCATCCTGAGTGAGCTAACGGTCCGGGAGCAGCAAGTGGATGCCCTGATCGCGGCCATGTACAGGGAGATGGCGTTATGAGAGAAGCCGTCAGGCCCTATTTGACCGCTTTCAAGCTGCGGGCACTGCTGGAAACGCAATACCGGGGCGCGGCCCTGGGCGGCATCGTCACCCAGATGGCCTTTGGACTGGCGCTGATCTTTCTGTACCAGGCCCTGTACGCTTCCGGCGGTGATACCTCCGTGCCTTTCGCCCAGGTGGTGACATATGTATGGCTCCAGCAGGCATTCTTCCGGGTGCTGTTCACCAATGACACCATACTCAGCGACGCCATCCTTACGGGAGCGGTAGCCTATGAACTGTGCCGGCCGGTGGACACTTACTTCTTCTGGTATCTTCGGGCGCTGGCGCAGAAGGTGGTGGGCGGTCTGATGCGGGCCGCGCCCATGCTGCTGTTCGCCGCGCTGCTGCCCAACTCCCTGGCCATCTCCCCACCGGCGAGCGTGGGCGCGCTGCTGCTGGCGGTGTTTTCGCTGGCGGCGGGACAGCTTTGCATCAGTGCCATCGGCGGGATCCAAAGCGCTGTAACCATGCGAACCCTGGACCCCAGAGGCATCTCCAATGTTATCCAAATGCTGCTCTTCCTGCTGTCGGGAAACCTGATTCCCCTAACGCTCTTTCCGGAAAGCCTTCAAGTCTTCGCCAGGTACCAGCCCTTTTCCCAGGCGCTGGACCTGCCCATCCGGCTGTATACCGGCAGCCTCCCCCCGGCGGAGATATTGCCCTCGCTCTGCGTCCAGCTCCTTTGGCTGGCGGTGCTGATGGCTTTCGGGCGGCTTCTGTGGCAGCGGAACCTGCGCCGCGTTACCATACAGGGAGGCTGAGATGGACACCATCAAATACGGTTTTCACGCTTCCAAAATGCTGCTGAAAAGCCATCTGCAGTATCCCGCTTCCTTCTTCTGGCACACTGTTGCCATGGCCGTGATGATCGGCGGCGAGCTTTGCGCCGTACTGCTGCTGTTCACCCGTTTTCACGCGCTGGGGCAATGGAGCGGCGGTGAAATCCTGATGTTTTTCGGCATCATGCAGCTCGCCTTCGCCCTGGTGGAGTGCTTTGGCCGGGGAATCAGCAGTTTCAGCTCGCTGGTCCATTCCGGCGGGTTTGATACGGTGCTTCTGCGGCCCCGGAACGCGCTGGTCCAGGTGCTGTTCAGCCAGATGGATCCCAGGCGTCTGGGAAGCATGCTGGTGGGTCTTGGCGCCATGGCCCTGGCCACGCATCAGACAGGCACCGTTTGGACGGCGGATAAGCTGCTGTGCCTGCTTTTTGCGCTGATAGGCACCTTCGCGCTGTTGATGGGCCTGTTCCTTATCGAGGCGGTGCTGTGCATCTTCTCCGTCAAAAGCATCGAGGCGGTGAACATCCTTACCTACGGCGGGCGTACCGCCTGCCAGTACCCCATCGACATCTATCCCAAGCCCATGCGCGTGCTGTTTATGTACATTGCCCCCTTCGCCCTGACAGTCCACCTGCCCACGGCCTACATCCTGGGCAAAAGCATCATGGGAGAAAGGGCCTTTCTGGCCTTTGTCTCCCCGCTTTCCGGCTTCCTTGTGCTGGCCCTGATGCTGCTGATGTGGCGGATAGGCGTGCGCAGATACAGGAGCACCGGAAGCTGAGGATTTGCATTTTGTGACGTTTGTGATATGCTGAAAGCATCAAATGTTTGGGAGGATTCCTGATGCCATCCGCCACCGTTCTAGGCATCGTGCTGCGCAGCGTCAACTATCGGGACAACGACCGTATCCTCACCCTGCTGACCCCTATGCGGGGGCGGGTGGAGGTGCTGTCCCGGGGGTGCCGGAGGCCGAAATCCCCGCTGATGAGCGCAAGCGAGGTTTTCTGCACCGGTGAGTTTGTGCTGTTTGCCCAGCGGGAAAAGAACACGCTTACTTCCTGCATGGTAAGCGACAGCTTCTACCCCCTGAGGCTCTCCTACGGGCTGCTTTCCTGCGGCGTATACTTGCTGAACCTGTGCGATGCCGCGGTCCAACCGGAGGAGGTGAGTGACCCCGTCTTCTGGCTGCTGGTAAAAACGCTCCACCGCCTGGCCTATGGCAAGGAGGACCGGGGAGCGCTGCTTTCAGGATTTCTGTTCAACTTTGCGGTGGTGCTGGGATACAAGCCGCGGCTGAACCGCTGCATCCATTGCGGCCAAGATCTTATGGGGGCGGATGCGCTGCTGTTTGATCTGGAGAACGGCGGGCTGTGCTGCCCCGGGTGCAAGAAAACAAACGAAAGCCTCCCCATCACGGGAAGGCAGGCGGACTTTTTACGGGCCATCAGCCGGGAGGGCCCGGAGGCATCCGCCGGATTTTCCGGCGAAGACGCGCCTTTTTTGCCTCTGCGGCGCTATGTGGAGATGCGGCTGGAAAAGACCATCAAGGGCGGACCGATCCTTGTGGAAGATTAACCCTGCATATAGTAGGGCGCCCGGTTCAGCGCATCCTTGTAGATGGTTTTCATGGTATAAACATATTCCACTGCCGTTTCCCCGTTGGGAAGCGGCCTTTTGGCCTTGCGCAGCACATAGCGGTTCCTGTCATCCAGCACCGGAAGATCCTGCCCCAGCAGGAGGCTCAGGGTAAGCTGCCTTTGGGAGGAAAGAGGCCTGTAACCCCGCCCTTCCAGAGAAAAGACCACCCGGCGGCCAGAGGGCAGCAGCATCAAAAATTCAACACATTCCTGGCGGATACGCACCTGCTCCACATACCGGTGGCGGCACCTTAGCACAATGTCGCGCAATTCCCGGTACATGGCACTGTTGCGCATCTTCTCCAGGCGCACAGCTTCAAGGCGCACACTGCGTCTGTCGCTGGCATACAGAAAAACGGCTGCCAAAAGGCCTGCGACCAGCAGCGCAAGTATGCCGATATCCAGACCCACGGCTTTCCTCTCCTTCAAATGGTTTCTTTTGTATGGCACCAATTTGCCGCTTTATGCATTCTCCATCAGCCGTTTGATGCAATTGAAGCTCTCCTGGCTGATCACATGCTCAATCCGGCAGGCATCCTCCGCCGCCGCGCTTTCACTCACACCGATGCTTTTCAAGTATTCCGTCAGCAACCGGTGCCGCTCGTAGACCGCTTCCGCCACCTCCCGGCCCAAATCCGTCAAGGTGATAAAGCCGCTGCGGTCCATCAGAATATACCCATTCTCGCGCAGGCGGCGCATGGCATTGCTGATGCTGGGCTTGCTGAAACTCATGGCATTGACGATATCAATAGACCGCACTGTCCCCTTCTGCTGGGACAGCACAAGAATAGATTCCAAATAGTTTTCGGCCGATTCCTGCATTTTCATGGCAGATTCCTCATTATTCGATCAGGCACTGCCTGAACTTTTTTTCAGTATACCACAATATGCGGCGGTGCTCAAGGAAAAAAAACTAAATATTGTGGATGAAAAGAAAGCGTACTTTGTTACAAAAGCCGCCTTTAACGGCGAGCCGCCTATTCTGCCGGCCGCATCTTCCCGCTTTTGCTTTCCATGTTTCTTGCCGGGGATGCGCATTGCGCTTCCCTATATTGCCGCCTCCCTGGCCTGGACAAAGGCATCCACGCACGCGTCGACGGCTTGCCTGGACGTTTGCCAGGAACAAACGCTGACCCTGATGGCAGGCTCGTTTTGCCAGGTGGTGCCGCCGCACCACAAAATTCCGCTTTCCTGAATATTCGCAAGGGTTGCCCGGGTTTCCTCCGCGGTCCTGCACTTGACCAAAACCTGGTTGAACACCACATCGTTCGCGATGGTGAACCCGCTTTCAGACAGCTTTTGCGCAAAGTACACGGCGTTTGCGCAAAGCGCGTCCACCAGCCCGCCAACCCCCGTTTTCCCAAGGCATTTAAGCGTAGCCCACAGCTCTATTCCCCTGGCGCGCCGGGACATATCGGGTACATACATCATATTGTCCCGGCGGCTGCTTAACTGAAGGTAAGCGCCTGCGGCCTGCATGGCGCCGGTAAGCGCTTCCCGGTCCTTCACAAGCACGATGCCCACGTCGTAAGGAGCATTCAGCGTCTTGTGGGCGTCCGCCGACCAGGAATCGGCGTTTTCGAATCCTTCTGTCAAGCGGCGTTTTTCCCGTGAGGCCGCGGCCCAGAGCCCGAAGGCCCCATCCACGTGCATCCACGCCCCCGCTTCGTTTTTCATGGCGCACAGCCGGTCCATGGGGTCAAAGGCGCCGCTGTTCACGTTTCCTGCCTGGGCGATCAGCAATGTGCCTGCGTCGAGCTTAGGAACTTTATCTGCCATCATACGCCCCTGGCTGTCCGCCGGAACAGTCTCCACCCTTCCCCTGCCCAGGCCCAGCAGGGACAGCGCCTTGAAGACGGAGGAGTGGGCTTGCTCCCCCAGCACCACGCGGATGGGCGGCGCGCCAAAAAGCCCGTTTTCGCGGGCGTCCCAGCCCTGTTTCAGCAACAGTGCGTCGCGGGCTGCCGCCAGGGCGCAGAAGGTGGCGGTGGAAGACCCGCCCACAAAGCCCGCGGCTGTGCCTGGCGGAAGCCCCAGCAGCTCCACGATCCAGCTTTCGCAGACCTCCTCCAGCTTGGCGGCAATCGGGGACATAACGTACAGCGCGGCGTTTTGATCCCATACGTCGCCCATCCACCGGGCGGCAACTGCCGCCGGAAAGCTTGACCCGTTCACAAAGCCGAAATACTTCTCCCCGGTAGCGGCCACGGTTGCCGCCTGGCCGTGCCTATACAGCAGGCCAAGGATCTCTTCGGGGGAAGCTGGGCCTTCCGGCAACGGCCCATCAAACGCCTTGAGCCCCGCAAGCGCCTCCCCGTCCGGGTATACCCGCTTGGACGCAAGGCTGTCAATATACCGGTAAGCGTAGTCTTTCGCTATTTCAAAAGGTGCTTTTGTGCATAGCTGCTCCCTGGCGCTTTCCTTCAGGCTTTCAAAATCCATTGGCTTCCCTCTTTCCCGGCGGCCAGCCGCTACTCCTCCGTGCAGACCAGTACGCTGCCAGTATAGCACAGGGCAGCCGTTTTCGCACTTCATTCAAGGAAAGGCGACAGATAAAATCATCCATAGCGGCACGGCAAAAAACTGCCATCCCAAGGAGCGCAGCGTCGAAAGGTTTTCCGCTTTGCTCGGGATGACAGCATGGGGTCTTCTATCATTTGCTTCCGAAAGGGGCAGAATTCGCAATACGGTTTGATTTGCTATCAGTTCATTTCCTGGGAAGCTCGAAAGGTGATGCCGCTGTCCAGCGGCAATTCCTCCTCTTCCCGCCGCCACTGTTTCAAAAGCGTGAGGCGGCCGACAGATACCTCGTACGCCGTCTTGTTGAGGATGGTACCGTCGGCAAGCTGCTTCTGATAGGCGCGGCTCTGGAACCGGCCCTGTACCTGCACATGGTCGCCTACATTCAGATGGCTGGCGAAGCGTGCGGTGCGGCCCCAGGTGATGCAGGGGATATAGTCGCTCTTGCCATAGGCTCTGTTTACTGCCAGCATCAGATCGCAGATCTCCCGGCCAAAGGGCGTGGTGCGGTAGGAGGGGGCTTTGCACAGCGCGCCAAAAAGCTGCACCTGGTTGGGATTTTCCAACTCCTCCGCCGCCATCAGCCGTTGGGCGAATCCGGTAAGCAGCAGCCTTCCGGAGCCGTCCACCACCTTGTTGTAGCTGCGGAGCTGCCCTTCCAGGGATAGGGGCGAACCCGCGCAAAGGGACAGGTTTTCCATCAGCCGTTCGCTCAAGGTAACGGGCAGCAGATCCTCCGCGCCGGACAGGCGGGGCACGGAAAGGGTGGCATAATAAAATTGTTCTGAAAATACCTCATGGCCGTATACGGGGTCGGTGCTCAAAGTGCCGCCCAAGCGCAGCAGGTTGCCCGTTTCTTCCATTGCAGTTCACCTCGCGGGCGCAGGGGTTGGGGAGACCACGGGATGCTGCTTCCCCTGCACGTCTATCGTTGTTTCTCCTTCAAGCAGTATCTTTGACACGGGGATAATGGTGAAGCCCATCTCCTGGTAGCGCTTTAGCACCTCTGGAAGCGCCTGAAGGATGTACTGGGCGTCGTTGTGGAAAAGCACGATATCCCCGCTCTGCACATTCTGCGTGCACTGTTTGATGATATCGTCCGTTCCGCGGTTTTTCCAGTCCAGGGAATCAACGCTCCATTGGATCACCTCATACCCTTCCGCGCGGCTGGCGAGGATGACCCTGTCGTTGTAATCCCCATAGGGAGGACGGAACAGGGTGGGGCGCACACCCGTTAGTTTGACCACCTTGTCGCCCATTATCCTAAGTTCTTCCTTGATTTTTTCTTCGCTGAGCTGGCTCATGTGGGGATGGCTCTGGGAATGGTTTCCGATCTCATGGCCCCGGGCTACGATCTCCTTCACCAGATCCGGGTATTTATCCACCCAGAAACCCACCAGGAAAAAGGTGGTCTTCACGTTGTACTCGTCCAGAATGTCCAATAGCGGAATGGTCTGGGTGCCGCCCCAGGCGGCATCAAAGCTGATGGCCACCACCTTATCATCCCGCGCCACACTGTACACGGGAAGCTGCCGCTTGTGGGCAAGCACTGTGACGGATTCATCTTTCAGCCCGCCGGCGTACAGCACGGAAACGCACGCAAGACACAGGCACAAGGCAAGGGAAACGGCGGTCTTGCTGCGCAAAACCTGGCCGGTGCTATGGAAAAAGCGCGTGAAAGCCTGTGCCGTCTTTTGGAAAAACCCCGCCCGGGACGGTTTCTCTTTGCTTGCCGGCGGGCTGGTCAACAATCCTTTGGGCTTTATGCGCATGGGATGATTGCTCATGGCACGCCATCCTCCTTTGCCTAACCCTATGCGGCCGGATAGAAGGGTATGCCATAGGATTCCCATCTATACAACGAAACAGAGACCAAAAAACGGGCAAATAAAAAAGCCCGGCGGTTGTGGCCGGGAATGAAACTAATAATGAATGATTCCCATATGAAGTTTTCCAGGTGGGGTGCGGGGAGGAGCCATTTACAAAAGGCCACTCCCCCCCGT
>JAEWVC010000065.1 GCA_023459275.1 Bacillota bacterium
ACTTTTTGAAAAAAAGTCCCCTTCCCGCCATATCCCTCCGGTCATTCCTGTACCCGCGTCATCTTGATCACGATATTCTTGCCGTTGCGGATATCCCGGAGGGTGAGGTTATTGCCCTTGATATAGGTCACCTTATGGGAAAGCGTCAGATGGTCCGGGGTAACGCCGGTGAGCATGGAGTAGGTGCTGATGACGTTGAAGAAAAGCTCCTCCCCGTCAATGGTGCAGGTGCCGTCATCGCGGAACTCCATAACCGCCCCGGCCGAGGTGGCCCACTTTCCCAGCACCAGGTAGCAGTTGCGCTTGAGCTTTTTGCTGGAAACATCCTTGTAATCAGGGATGTTTCTGTAATAGACCAGCGCCTCGAAGGGCTTGCCGTCGTCATACAGTACGTTCGCGTAGCTGTAGTTGGCCAGGTTATATATGTCGCCAAGCCCGCTGTATTTTGCGGGAAGGCCGGTGAGCTCCACGGTGGACAGGATCTCCACCACTGCCTTGTAATCGTCCCCGTCCATGGCGGCCTGCGCCTTTTCCGTCACATCGGCATAATAGGCGTCAAAGCAAGCTTCGCTTTGCGCCTTGGCATCCTCATAGCCGCTGATGGCCGCGAACAGCCGGCCGGCCAGGGCAAGCTCGCCCTCGTCCCGGGCTTTTGCCGCCACCTGGTAGTTGGCTTTCTGATACAGCGTCTGAGCATCCTCGTATTTGCCCAGAGCCTTGAAGGCGGCGGACGCCTCTTCCAGACTCCCCGCCTCCAGCAAAAGCGTGGCCTGGGCATAGTTGCAGGCGTTCAGCTTGTCCTGGGCATCCTTGTATTTTCCCAGGGAGGAAAGCAGCGTCGCCGCGTCCTGGTATTCTCCGTTTTCCATGTGGCCCATGGCCAGCAGATATTTGGCTTCCTTGATCTTTTCCTGCGAATCGCTGTAATTTTCAAGATCGGCATACTGATCGATGGCGGACAGGTAATCGCCCGCGGCCAGCGCCTGTCCAGCCAGGCCGTATAGGGCATCCTTGATCCGCGCGGCGCTGTCCTGATAGCCGTCAAGCTCCTGATAAAGAGCGATGGCGCTGCCGTATTCCTTGGCGGTCATGTAGGCGGAGGCCTGCTTATATTTCACGGCCTGCACCTGCGCGGCGACATCGCCGTATTCCGGGATTTTCGCAAATTCCGCCAGCGCTTCTTCGAATTTTCCATCCTTCACAAGCTGTATGGCGGGCAGGTAGATGGCCTCGCTGGCTTTGCCGGCGGCGTCGTTATAGGCCGGGATCTGCAAAAACAATTCTCTGGCCCTTTCGTATTCCTTGTCTGCCAGCGCCTTTGTCCCGATCTGGTAAATGCATTCCCAAGCGAGTTCCCTGGCGTCCAGATAGCCCTGGATCTTCAAAAACATCTCCGCCGCGCCGCTCAGGTTTCCGGACGCCATTTCCTTCTTGGCAGGCTCATAGATGCATTCCCTGGCTTTGGTAACGGCGTCCAGATAATTGCCGGCTTTTAGGTACAGTTCTCCCGCGGCCACATATTCTCCCGCGGCCTTCAGTACTTCTCCCTTTTGATACCAGGCTACCTGCAGCTTTTGATTGACATCCGAATACCCTTCGATCTGGCCCAGCAGCTCAATAGCCCTGTCATACTCCTTCAAATCAAGGGCCCGGACGCCGGGCTGATACAGGCACTCGGAAGCCATTCGGGAAGCGTCGGGATAATCCCCCAAATCCAGAAAGATCTGCCTGGCCCCGTCATAATCCTCTTGGTTCATCAGTTCTGCCGCGCGGGCGAAGATGGCCGCCTGCCTGCGCACACGGGCATCGGAATAATCAGGGATTGCGGCATACATTTCGGCGGCGTTTTCATACTGCCCGGCCTGCATCATCTTCTCCGCCAGCAGATAGCGGGCTTCCTTGGAACGGGTGGGGGAGTCTTCATAACTGCCCAACTGGTCGAACATAACCCGGGCACGCTGGAGCGATTCCTCCGTGCCGGTTGTGAGATCGGCTATCGCTTTCAAGTAATCGCTTTTTACTGCCAGCGCATCCGCGTCAAGGTAACCGGGCATCTGAGCAAATGCGGCTTTGGCCTCCGAATACAAGCCCCTGCCCAACTGCTGGTTGGCGCGGTAATAACGGTAATAAGGGATACCATGGAAATAGATGCCGTATCCCGCCCCCAAGCCAAAGACCAGAAGAAACAGGATCAAAACTGCACGGCGGCGGCGGCGCTTTTTGCGCTTCAGCCGCTGCTCCCGTTCCAACTGCTGCTGGGAAGCCTGCATCCTGGCCCGGTGGGCGATGGTGTCCAGTTCCCGCTCCCTGGCCTCCATCATCTCCTCAATGGTTTCCTGATTGAACTGCTCAAAGACGGCCAGTTTTTCTCTTTGGCAGCGGCGGCAGTAGGCTTCACTGGCGGCGTTGGCCCGGCCGCATACGCACAGCCAGACCGCCCCCTGGTCCTGGGGATAGCCCACCGCGTCGGGCCCGGCAACGAACCTTAACATTTCCAGCCTTCTGTTATTGGGAAGCGTGTTGGGCACATACTCCGAAAGATGGGCGTTGCCCCTGCGCCAGACGGTACCATCGTCAAACCATACCTTTTCGATGGTCAGTTCCATGCCCGCCGCCTGGGCCCCGCCCTCCATGGCAAGCGCCACATCAAAGGCGGTCTTTCGCACGCCGTCAACGCCCTGCAGCCGCTCCACCTGGCGGCTCAGCGCCTCGCCCTGGGCGTCATACCCCGCCAGCGTCACCTGCAGGCTTGTCACGTCCTTGTCCGACAGGTTGTACAGCGTCAGCCGGCAGGCATCGTCCGTTTCTGTCGGCAGGGCATAGCGCCACAGTTCTATCGGGCAGGTCAGGTCAATTTTCATCCGGCTTCCCCCCTAATTCTTGCCAAGCGGGAGCTTGTCCGCGCATGCGCGCATTACCAGCTATAAAGAAGCAGCTCCGACAGCTTTGTGTCCGTAAAGATCATATACAGCGTCACGGTCTCGGTCTCCTGCCCGTTCTCCACAGTCAGGACATAGGTCAGCGTGGCGGAACCGGCCGCATATTCCGCCAGGCCGTAGGGCGCCGTGGCTCCGTCGCCGTAGAGCACCTCGCTGGAAGTACCGTCGAAGGACCCGTCACCGTGGCGGAAGCGCATCATGACGCTGGACAGGCTGTCGCCCACCATCACTGCCCGGGGGCCTTCCACCCCGCGCTCATAAAGGTCCACCGTGTCCACGCCCATGAGCACCTTGTCCTTGGTATAAAGGAAGGTGATCTCCGCCCCCTGCCACTGGATGACGCGCATCCACTCCCCCGTATCATCCGCGATCCAAGTTTCCGTCTGGTACGGCCCCATCTGGGCAACTGCCGCATCCGGCGTGAGGCTTAAAAAGTCCATGCCGGAAAAAATCAGGTCCTCGCGCTGGAAGGGGTCAAGATCGGTGCCCAAAGCGCTTTGGGGATAGGCAAAGTAGGAATTGTCCGCCTGAACCTCCTGAAGCTGCGCGATGGTCCCGTCAAGCTGCTCCCGGGAAACGGAGGCCGAAAGCCCGTAGGCCCGGACCGCAGTGACGTATCCGTCCGTCAGGCTGTACACAAGGCCGCAGTCTGTATAGCTCCCCGGCTGATCGGCAAGCTGCTCCTGCACGGCGTACTGTATCATATCGATCTGCTGCCCATCCCGCTGCACAAGGCCCCAGAGCACCTCTTCCGGAGAATTGTCCGACAGGTAAAGCACCGCAAAGTCGTGGCTGCCCGTAAGGCCGGGATTTTCATTGGCGAAGGCCTCCAGTACGGCCAGGGGGGTATCGGAGATGCCCACCTGGCGGGGGTACTGCGTTTCATACCCCGTGGCGACAATGGCGTTTACAACGCTGTCCCTGTTCCAGGTAGGTGTGTCCAGATAAAAAGTGGCAAAATCGTACGCGTAGGCGTAGCCATCCTCTGTCACTTGCGCCGTGGGCGCCGCGGAGGAGAGCATGGCCTGATTTATCATCTGGTCCGCCCAGGCGTCCAGCTCCTCCATGGTCAGGCCGCCCAGGTCGCTGGACGGCGAAGCCAGGGTATTTGCCGGCTGCGCCAGCAAAACCGCCATAAGAAGGAGCGCGGCCAGCGCGGCAGTCCATCGTTTCATACATACTCCTTTGAGCGCCCCGGCGGCAGGAAGCCTCCCGGCCGGCGCGGTTTCTTCATCTTTATAAATAGCCTATTTTATTTTACCCCATTGCCGGCGTTATGTATAGACAAAATTGTAAAAACGGCCAGGAGGTGAAATTGTAGAACAGTGCCGCAAGGGTGCAAAGCGGCTCCCATACGCCGGCTGTTTTAGCAGGATTCGCCTTGCCAACTGTTGTCATTGTGTAGAATCAATATCCCAAAGATGCCGGATCTTGAGCGGGTCATGCACATTTACGGCAATCGCCGCAAAAAATACCGCGAAAATGCAGTTTCACCTTCCGGTTTGTTCATGTTATTGTTGACAAAATAGAGCTGACAGCATATCATAATATAAATGCAACGAGGCAACTGGCAGGTATCGTTGCGCTTTTTGCATAACACCACTTTGAAAGGAAGAATGCCAACAATGAAAAAGAAACTCGCCGCCCTTTTTCTGTCTTTAGCGCTTCTGGCAACCGTGTTCACCGCTTCCGCAGGCGCTGCTGACCCCATCGTCCTGGGTACCATTTCCCCGAACACCGGTTCCCTCGCCGCCTACGGCAAAGCCGTGACCACGGGCGTAGACCTGGCTGTGGAGGAAATCAACGCAGCCGGCGGCATCAACGGAAGCCAGATCAAGGTAATCAACGCCGATGACCAGTTTGACCCGGCGGAATGCCTGAACGCTTTCAATTCTCTGGTCGCGCAGGGCGTTGGCCTGATCGTGGGCTCCGTCACTTCCGGCTGCACCTCCGCCATTACCGATGCTGCCAACGAAGAGGGCGTTGTGCTTCTGACGCCGTCCGCTACGGCCGACTCCATCACCACCGAGGATGACTATGTATTCCGCGCCTGCTATGCCGACAGCTTCCAGGGCGCCATCGCGGCCGCCTATGCCTCGCAAAGCGGCTACACCGAGGTCGGCGTTGTGTACTGCGCCGCCGATACATACTCCAAGGGCCTGTTTGATTCCTTCAGCGCCGCCTGCGAAAAGTACGGCGTGACCATCGCTGCCCAGGAGTCCTCTGCTTCCCTGGATGTTCAGGACTACACCAACCAGTTTACCGCCATGGTGGACGCGGGCGTCAAGTTTGTGTATGCTCCCTACTACTATGATGTGATCGGCCCCTACATTGTGCCTCAGGCCCGTGCAGCCGGCTACACCGGCATCATCATGGGCGCCGACGGCTATGACACCACACCTGATTACGTTGTAGCTGGCTCCGACCTGACTGCCTTCAATAACGTTTACTGGACCAACCACTATGACCCGGCCGACACCTCCGAGAAGGTACAGTCTTTCGTAACCGCCTACAAAGCTAAGTTTGGCTTCACCCCCAGCGCCATCGCCGTGCTGGCTTATGACGCCGTCTACATGTACAAGCAGGCGATTGAGACCGCCGAAACCGCTGATCCCGCCAAAGTGCGCGATGCGCTGGCCGACACCTCTGCCGTCTATGAGCGCGTAACCGGCACCTATTCGCTGGATGCGAGCGGAACGCCTGCCAAGGGCGCTGCCATCATTTCCTTCACCTCGGATGGCACGGCCGTCACCACCACCCTGGTTGATACCATTACCAAGCTGCCCGAAGCGAAGTAAATCTTCTCCAAACCCCGGGCAGGAACGGGGGAGGCGCTTGAGCGCGAAGCATAGCGTCTCCCCTTGTTTTGTAACAGAAAGGTGGCAACCGAGAGAACGTGAGAACGTTTATACAGGCGCTGGCCGTGGGTCTGAGGCTCGGCAGCATATACGCGCTGGTGGCGCTCGGCTATACCATGGTGTACGGCATCATCCGCCTTCTCAATTTCGCCCACGGTGATTTTATTATGGTGGGCGGTTACGCAATCATCTTTACGGTTCCCCTGATGCTGTTCATTGGCCTGCCTCCGTGGACGGCTGTCATTTTTGCTGTCATCGCCTGCGCGCTTGTGGGCATGTGCACGGAGATCGTCGCTTACAGGCCGATCCGTAAAAAGGGCACGTCCATGACCGCGCTGATTACCGCTATCGCTATCAGCCTGTGCCTTGAAAACCTGGCGCAGGCAATACCGGTTATCGGCCCCAATCCCATCATCGCCAGCAAGCTTTTCCCGGCCGGCGGCTTCACCGTTGCCGGGGTAACGATGGAATGGACGACCGTCTACACGATTATTGCCAGCGCCGTTATCATGGTGGCGCTTTACCAGTTTACCCAGCGGACAAGGCTTGGCCGCGCGATGCGCTGTGTGTCGGAGGACAAGTCTGCCGCCGTCCTCATGGGCATCAGCGTCAACAAAACCATTTTGATGACCTTCGGCATCGGCTCCGGCCTGTCGGCCATTGCGGCGCTGATGTATCTGGCCCAATACCCCAAGGTGTATACCACGATGGGCATGATGCTGGGCCTGAAAGCTTTTATCGCGGCTGTGCTCGGCGGCATCGGGATCATCCCGGGCGCCATGCTTGGCGGGCTTGTGATCGGCCTGGTGGAGTCATTCACCATAAGTTATGTAAGTTCCAGCATGTCGGACGCATTTGTGTTCCTCATACTGATTGTTGTGCTTATTCTCAAGCCTGCCGGGATTCTTGGGAAAAATGTGGGTGAAAAGGTATGAAAAGTCGCATCGCAAAAGGCTATCTCCTCAATACGGCTGTCATCGCCGCGGTGCTGATCGCGTTTGCCTTCGTGCAATCCTCACACGGCAGCGAGAGCGGCTTCAAGCTCATCTTTGCCCCAAGTCTCTGGCAGTGCTGCTATCTGATCATATTGGCCGCTTCACTGAACCTGGTGCTGGGTTTTCTGGGCCAGCTTTCCCTGGGCCACTGCGGTTTTATGGCCATTGGCGCCTATGCGGCCGCGCTCATTTCGCTGGCGTGCCAGCGGGCAGGCGTGTTTGACGCAAAGTCCGGGCCGGCTTTCGTGCTGGTGCTTTTCGGCTGCATTCTGGCGGCGGGCGTTCTTTCCGCGATTGTAGGCCTGCTGGTGGGTATTCCGGCGCTGCGGCTCAAGGGTGACTATCTGGCCATCATTACGCTTGGCTTTGGCATGATCATCGTAAACATCATCAATAACCTTCCCTTTGCCGGGCAGGAGGGCCTTGCGTTGGGTTCGGCTTCCGCGTCGCTGTACAAAAATGGGCTTGGTTTCGGCACGGCGGCCAAAGTGACGTATAGCTGGGTGGCCATTGGGGTTACGCTGGTATGCATGACGCTGATGTTTATGTATGTACGGTCCAAGTACGGGCGCGCTATCCGTGCCATCCGTGACGACGAGATCGCCGCCTCCGCCTCCGGGATCAACACATCATACTACAAAATCATAACATTCACCTTCTCAGCGTTTTTTGCGGGTGTGACCGGCGCGCTGTATGCCTGCTCCAACGCGACGCTGTCCACTTCCTCTTTTGCGTTTTCGAACGGAGGCATTCTCAACTCCACATTCGTTGTTGTCATGGTTGTGCTTGGAGGTATGGGTTCGCTCACCGGTTCCATGATATCGGCAGTCATCATGTTCCTTTTAAACTACGAAATCAAAAACGGGCCGTGGGTAAAATCCCTGACGGGCCTTCTGGCGGGCATTTTTACGTATCCAATGCTGGTCTACGCACTCATCCTGATTGCGGTTATCATGTTTCGCCCCAAGGGTATCTTCGGCACTTATGAATTCTCTTTGCTGAATTTCACCCGTGACATGAAAAGGAGCCGCGCCAGGCGTGCGATGCTGCGGTCGGACAAGAAGGGGGGAAAAGGCAAATGAGTGAGAACAAAACCCCCGTGCTTGAGACGAGGAACCTTTGCGTCTCCTTTGGCGGGCTGAAGGCCGTGCAGCATTTTGACCTTTCCCTGTACGAAGGGGAGCTGGTGGGGCTTATCGGTCCCAACGGCGCCGGAAAGACCACCGTTTTCAACATGCTTACAGGCGTTCACAGACCCACGGAGGGCTTGGTTCTTCTGAACGGAAAAGTGCTCAACGGGAAAAAGCCCTATGAGGTTGTGGCGGAGGGCGTCGCGCGCACGTTTCAGAACATCCGTCTGTTCAAGGGAATGTCCGTGATTGACAACGTAAAAGCGGCCATGACAAAGGATATCCAATATGGGCTCTGGGCGGCACTGTTCCGCACGCCAAAATTTTGGGCGGCCGAACGCGAGATGACCGAAAAGGCGCTTGATCTGCTATCTATTTTCAAGCTGCAGGACAAGGCGGATCAATTGGCCGCCAACCTTCCCTACGGGCAGCAGCGCAAGCTTGAAATCGCGCGCGCACTGGCAACCAATATGAAGCTGCTGCTGCTGGACGAACCGGCCGCCGGCATGAACCCCACGGAGACGGCCGAGCTTCTGGCGTGCATCAATATCATCCGCCGCCGGTTTGGGATCTCGATCCTTCTTATTGAGCATGACATGTCCCTTGTAATGAACATCTGTGAGCGTATTATCGTGATTGATTACGGCCAGATCATCGCAAGCGGCCTGCCCGAGGATATAGCCAAGGATCCGAAGGTCATCGCTGCCTATCTCGGCGAGTAAGGAGGGACGCGAAATGCTGGAAGTAAAAAATTTGCAAGTGTTTTATGGCGCCATCCATGCCATCAAGGGCGTCTCCCTGGTGGTCAATGACGGTGAGCTCGTCTCTCTTGTCGGTGCGAACGGCGCCGGGAAAACTACAATCCTGCACACGCTTTCCGGCCTTCTGGCAGCCAGTTCCGGCGAGGTGTTGCTGGATGGAAAGAACCTTCAGAAAATACCGGCCAATACGATTATCAACCTGGGGATGGCGCATGTCCCGGAAGGCCGCCATGTCTTTTCCCGCATGACGGTGGAAGAAAACCTCCGAATGGGTGCATATATCCTTAGCGACCAAAAGAAAATCACCGATAATCTGGAGATGGTCTATTCGCATTTTCCGCGCCTGAAGGAGCGCTATAAACAGATGGCGGGCACACTCTCCGGAGGGGAGCAGCAGATGCTGGCCACCGGGCGCGCATTGATGACCAATCCCAAGATCCTGCTTATGGATGAGCCCTCCATGGGCCTTTCGCCTATTCTGGTCAAAGAAATTTTCCACATCATACAGATGTTGCATGAGCAGGGCATCACCATTCTGCTGGTGGAGCAGAATGCAAAGATGGCCTTGTCAATTTCCAGCCGTGCCTATGTACTGGAAACAGGTTCTATCGCCATGTCCGGCAGCGCCAAAGAGCTGATGGAGGATGACCGGGTGCGCAAAGCGTACTTGGGGGCATAACGCGCGCTCTGGCGAAAAAGTATAGCAGAGCCTTTCCTCATATCAAGTTTTTTGGGGATGGGTGCGGGAAGGGGCC
>JAEWVC010000066.1 GCA_023459275.1 Bacillota bacterium
ACAACACGCCCCAACCCCGGCAAACCTCCCCTTCCCGTCCTCCTCCGCCCCTCCCCGTCCGCCCACGTGCTCGTCGATGCGCCGGTGGGCCTGTTTGGCGCTTTCCTCGCAGCGGGCGATGCGCACGTTGAGCTCGCCCATGTTCTGGGCCAGGGCCTTCTGGTCGATGAGCATTTCGTCGATGCGGTTCTTGATATAGTTCAGATCGCTTTTTACCTGGGCATCGCCGGCGGCGTCCTGGCGGTTGTTGCGGAAGGAGGCGGCCAGCAGCGACAGCGCGGCCACGGCGGCCATGAAAAGGGCGGTGATCTCAGCCAGCGTCATGCGGCATCACCTCCTTCCGCCTCCACGGCGGCGCCGGGATACTGGGCCGCAAGGGCCATGGCCAGCGCATAGGTCAGCCCGCCCACCCGCACGCAGTAAACGGCTTCCTTTTCCGCCTCGCCCTCCTGGGGCTCCCCGGCCTGATAGGACAAGACCGCGGCCCAGGTATCCGGCCCCGCGATGCCGTCGGATGCAAGCCCCGCCGCTACTTGAAAATCCTTCACCGCGCTTAGCGTCTCACCGCCGAATAGGCCGTCCGCCCCGTATTTGGGAAGGGGGAACCCCGCCGCCAGAAGCAGCGTTTGCAGCCTTGCAACCGCCTCGCCTTTGGATCCCTTTTGAAGGGTGGGCGGCGGCGGATCGGCGGTTTGCCCGTCGATACCCGCAAGCCGCGCCCAGTGGGTCCAGCTTCCGCCGGTGATTTTTCGCCGGACCACCCCGTAGGCGTGGCCCCGGGCCTCCACCGCGAAGCCCTCCCCCACCGTGAGGCCTACGTGCTTCATCCGGCCCGTTGCGCTGTCCCGCACGAATAAAAAGATTGCCTTTTCGTTTTCCGGCAGGGTGCCTATCTCTCCCTTATCCGCCCACAGGTCCATGTTCCACTGGCTGTTGGCCCCGGATACAAAATCATAGCCCCCGTCCCTGGCCGCCCGTCGGGTGAGCTGCGCGCAGTCGTAACATACCTTGCCCATCCACAGCTTGCGCCCGTAGTAGTATATTTTGTCCGCGTAGGCGGGGTACTGCTTCGCCTGGGCATCGAGCCGCGCCTGCGTGCATACCCAACCCGTGGCCCCGTAGATATACCCATATCCCACACGGCTTTCCCCCGCCAGGGCAATGGCTTCCCGCTTGTTCATACATTTCACCTCGCAACCCATTATGAACTTCGCTTTCAAAATGCGGCTTTTTGCGGAATTCAATTTACATATTCTGGCTGTTATGATATACTTTTTTTGTGAGCATTTTGGAAAAAGGGATAGGAGGTCAAGGCGATGAAACGTAAAACCTTCACCGCGCTGGCGCTGGCCCTTGTTCTGATGACGGTGCTGCCCGCCGCGTTTGCGGCGCCCGTCCAGGGCCAGGTGACCATGGAGAACAGGACGGTGGAAGCGGAGAACCAGGAAGGCGCGCACATCGGCCAGGTGGTGGTAAATCCCGGGCAGTCCAGCCACATCCGCGCGGGGGACGGCACGGAGTACAAATCCATCGCCATCGGGCGCAACGGGGAGCGGCTTGACTGCGTGGGGCTGATGCTAAGCGGCTGGTACCGCATCCTGCTTCCCAACGGGAACCTGGGCTACATTTCCTACAAATACACCAAGCTGGACACCACGGCCCACCGGGAGCCCGCCTTTGGAAGCCCCATAGAGATCATGGCCGTCCGGGCTACCAGCGAGCGGCCCCGGTCCAAATACCCCGACGGGGCGGGCAACTATTACTACTTCTACGCCCAGAACATGCTGGACGGCGACCTGACCACCGCCTGGACGCCGGGGGACGGCGTGCCTTATTGGGGCGACGGCTCCGGGGAATACGCCGATTTCTATTTCCGGAACCCTGTCCGTTTGGAAGGCATCCAACTGCTCAACGGCTACCAGCGCAGCAAGGAATCTTTTTACCAGAACAACCGGGCGGATAAAATCACCGTCAGCTTCCAGCGCTCCGGGCAGGCGGACTTTGAAGGTCCCGTCACCTTCCGCCTCTACGACCACCAGGTGGGCTGGCAGTATTTGCAGTTTGACCCTGTGGAAAACGTGGCCGCCTTCCGGATCACCATTGATTCCGTGCTTCCCGGCAGCAAGTACGACTATGACGTAGGCATCACCGAGGTCCGGGCTTCGGGGCAGGAATAGGGTGCCATGAAAAAAGGCCACCCCTATGGAGGCAATATGCGCATCTCCTATTTTTTAAGCGGTTTCGGGGAGGAATCAGGATTTCCGCCCGCCCTGGCCGCCGCACTTCAAAGGGATCTCCCGCGCAGGGATACGCTTCTTTTGATCGCCTCTTCCCCCGGCGGATATGAGAAAACCGACCGGTACAAAAACGGGGTCATCCGCTGGTTTGAAAAGGCCGGGATGGTTTTCGAAACTTGCCTTTTGCTGGACGACCGCATGGACGGCGCGCAGGCCCTTGCCGCTATCCATTCCGCCTCCTGCATCTTTTTGATGGGCGGCGACACCCTGGCCCAGTTTGCCTTTCTTCAAGAAAGCGGCCTCACCCACGCGCTGAAAAACACCGGGGCCGTGGTGGCGGGCATGAGCGCCGGGGCCATCAACATGGCGGTGGATTCCCTTTGTACAAAGGACAGGTTCAATGCCCAAACCACCCTGTATAAAGGGATCGGCCGGGCCGATATCACCATGGAGCCCCATTTTTCAATGGAAAACTCCCCGCTTATGGAGGAATTGAAGCAGCTTTCCATGGACCGTACAATTTATGCCCTGTGCGACGGCAGCGCCATCACCGTCAGGGGCGGGGAGGTTTTGTTCCTCGGTGAAATTTACCGTATCCGGGGCGGACAAGTGGAAAGGCTGGGGGTGTAGCGTGGGGGTGAGGCTGAGCGGCCGCTTTCAAACGACGGGTGCCCCCCACGGCGGCCGCGGTGCTGACAGCAGCATAAACTGTTTAGGCAGCGCCGCCCTGTCATTTTCTGTAATACTTGTAAAATATACTTCCGGATACCGTTATGTTTGGCTTTTCGTGTGTCATATAGATAGGGAAAGTTTTTCCGCGCAAGACAATGGAAGGCCGGTGAAAGACATGACGGAATACGCGGCGCGCATGGCTGCCGGAGGCGTGGGGGCTTCTGGTTTGCCCTTACTCCCTGGCAGCCGGTATGTAAAGCTCCGGGGCAGGACCGTTTACCTGAACCCCATGGAATATTCATTGCTGATGGTGTTCCTGCGCCATCCCGGTGTGCCCCTGTCCCGTACGCAATTGATGAAGGAAGTATGGCGCACGGATTTTTTGGGCGAGTCCCGCACGGTGGACGTGCATGTGGCTTCCCTGCGCAAAAAGCTGGGCTGGCGCGGCCGCATCCAGTCGGTGCGCAAGGTGGGGTACCGGCTGGTTCCCGGGGAAAAAGGCATAGACGCAGGCAGGCAGGGCAATTCTTGAAACCGCCGCGGGGAACCTTCTTCCGTCACGGCTTCGCCGTGCCGCCTCCCTTCCAGGGAGGCCAGGCTATCGACAAAGTGGCATAGCCACTTTGTCGAGATTTTCCCTCGCTGCACTGCACGCTGGCTGCGCCATCGTGCGGCCGTTTGCTCGGGCAAGGTAGGAATTTCTTCGAAATTCCAGCGAAAATCACCGCACATGTCGCTGATTTTCGATCTGCAATTGGAGGACCGCGGTCCTCCAATACCTCCTAAGGATTTGTTGATGGTCTGACCTCCCTTCCAGGGAGGCTTTCCTTGCCACATTCCTTCCGGGGAGGCCTTTCTTGCCACTTTCCTTCCGGGGTGGCGCCGAAGCGCCAAAAGGGGGGTGCTGCGAAAAACGGCTGCGAAACGCCGTTTATACTGCCTCCAACTATTGTTGTGCCGTTTCCACAGATCTTTTCCGCCGCTTCGGACACGTTGCCTTTTGCAGCCAGCAGGACTGCCTATCCCTGATATGAAGTTTTTGGGGTAAGGCACGGGGAGGGACTTTTTACAAAAAGTCCCTCCCCGTTTTAGTTCCCCGTCTCCCCTTATTCCCCGCCGCCCTCGCCGGCGGAGGCCGGGCCGGGCTTGGCGGGCGCTTCGGCGGCAAAATCGTTAAGGCCGCCCTCCGGACTAGGGGGCAGGGGGGCCGTATTGGCTTTGAGTTTTTTGCGGGGCTTGGCGGGCGCGGTTTTGTCCGCCGCGTCCTGGAGCTTCGCCATGTCCTGAAGGGATTCCATGGCATGGTCCGCCTTGGGTTTTGGGGTCTTTTGGGGCGCTTTTCCCTTTACCGTCCCGGCCATTTCCGCCTGGCGGACGGTTTCGTCCAGCGCCTTCTTTTCCCGCAGCTCCTTTTTGGATACGGTGCCCGTAGCGGCCTTTTTCGCCGCCGTTTCGCTGTCCGCCGCGGCCTTTTCCGCGGCGTCCCGCTTCCTTTTTGCGGAAGCCTTCGCTTGCTGCGTTTCCGCAACGGCTTCCGCCTGGGCCTTTGCGGCGGCCTGGGCCAATTCCGGCAAGGCCGCTTCCGGCACGGCGGGCCGCAGCCTTGCTACTTCCTCCTCCTGGGTCTTTTTGAAAGCGGAGACCAGCTTTGTATACAGGTCGATGTATTCCTTGGCGGAGTGGGTCCAGCTATAGTCGCCCTCCATGCCCCTGCGCATCAGCACGCGCCAGAGGGCCTTATCCTCCCGGTAATAGGCGGCCGCCCGGCGGATGGTGTTGAGCATGTCGTGGGCGTTGTAGTTAAAGAAGGTGAAGCCGTTGCCGGCGCCGGTGTACTCGTTGTAGGAAAGCACCGTGTCCCGCAGCCCGCCCGTTTCCCTAACGATGGGCACCGTGCCGTAGCGCAGGCTGATCATTTGGCTCAGGCCGCAGGGCTCGAACTGGGAGGGCATCAAAAACAGGTCGGCCCCGGCGTAGATGCGGTGGGACAGGGGGTTGTCCATGGCAAAGCGCGCGGCCATTTTGCCGGGATACTGCTGCTCCGCCCAGGAGAACAGGTCCACATACCGGCCGTCGCCCATGCCCAGCACCGCCAATTGCAGGTCCTCCTGAAGGATGTCCGCAATGACGTAGTCGATCAGGTCCAGGCCCTTCTGGTTGCTCAGGCGCCCCACCATGCCGATCAGGGGCACATCGGGGCGTACCTCAAGGCCCAACTCCTCCTGCAAAGCGCGCTTGCAGGCAATCTTGCCCTCCGTATCATCGGCGGTATAGGGCGCAACGGTGTAGGCGTCGTGGTCCGGGTCGTACTCCTCCACGTCAATGCCGTTCAGAACGCCGGAGAGCACGTTCTTGCGCGCCCGCAAAAGGCCGTCCAGCCGCTCGCCGTGGTAGGCGGTTTGAATCTCCTGGGCGTAGCTTAAGCTCACGGTGGTGATGCGGTCGGCATACACCAGGGCGGCCTTCAAAAAATTGGCGCTGCCGTAGCACTCCAGCTTGTCGGAGGTGAACAGGCTGTCCCCCAGGCCCAGCACATCCTGCACTTCCTTGATGCCGAAAATGCCCTGGTACTGCAGGTTGTGGATGGTGAACACCGTGCGGATGGCATGGTAGGAGGGCAGGTGGTCGTACTGTATGCGCAACAGCGCCGGGATCATGCCGGCCTGCCAGTCGTGGGCGTGGATGACTTCCGGCCAGAAGCCGATCAGCGGCAGCGCGTTCAATACCGCCCGGCAGAAGAAGCCGAAACGCTCGTACTCGTCGCCCCCCAGCCCGTACACATAGGGCCGGTCGAAATAATACTTGTTGTCCACAAAATAGAAGGTGACGCCGTTCATTTGCAGCTGCTCAATGCCGCAGTACTGGTGCCGCCAGCCCAGCAGCACCTCAAAGTCCGTCACATGGGTCATCTGCCGCTGGTATTCCGCGGGGATGGACGTGTACTTGGGCAGCATGACCCGCACGTCATGCCCGGCCCGGCTTAGCACCGGGGCCAGCGCGCCTACCACATCGGCCAGGCCGCCCGTTTTGCAAAAGGGCACACATTCGCTGGCGGTAAACAGGATCTTCATAGGGATGTACCTCCTTGTTTTGGGAGGTGTGGCGGGGAAAGGGCTTTTTGCAAAAATCCCCTTCCCCGCACCCCATCCCGAAAAACTTAATTGGGAAAGACGGAATGAAAGGCTTCTCCTCAAGGGGAAGCTGCCGGCGAAGCCGGCTGATGAGGTGTTCCTTGCGGCCTGCGCCACATGATACCTCATCCGGCGCTGCGCGCCACCTTCCCCTCAAGGGGAAGGCTTAAACGCCAAACCCATGGCCTTATCATTCCCCCAAAATGGGGATTCTCAAGGGGTTTTATCCCTTGAGCAGGGTCCAGGGACGGTGTCCCTGGTCAGATGACCACTTTCTTCGCGATGACGATGGGGTAGGCCGCGGGGCCGATGAGCTTGGCGTTGCGCTTGATGATTACCTGCTTGTCCAGGATGCAGTTTTCAATGTAAGCGCCGGGCATCACCTGGGTATCCTGCATGATGACGCAGTTCTTTACCGTGGCGTCGGGGGAGATATGTACGCCGCGGAACAGGATGCTGTTCTCCACCGTCCCCTCTATCACGCAGCCGTCGGCCACCAGGGTGTTCACCACCTGCACATCCTCGTCATACTTGGCGGGCATCTCATCCCGGACCTTGGTGTACACGGGCTTTTCGGGGCAGAACAGGCTTTGCCGCACCTTGGTGTCCAGCAGCGCCATGTTGCACTGGAAGTAGGCCTGCACGGAGTCCATGCGCCAAACCTTGTCCTGGAACTGATAGCTCATGGCGGAAAGCCGGCCGTCCCTGATCAGTCTTTGCAGAACATCGCGGTTAAAATCATGGAAACCATGGGAAACGCCCTGATCCACCAGCGCGCGCAATAATTCGCGCTTTAAGAGGCAGACCTCCATGTACGTGTTTTCGCAGGTGGGCGCGGCGGGGTCGATCTCCATGTCCATCACCCGGCCGTCCTCGTTCAGCGTCAGGTATGCGCCGAAATCCTTCCGGCACACATCCGGGTCCTTGGTGTACATCATGGTCACATCGGCGCCGTTCTCCTTGTGGCAGCGCACCATCTCGTCAAAGGTGGGGTTAAAGAGCATGTTGCTGTTGCAAAGGATCACGTATTCCTGCTTGCTGCGGCTTAGGTAGCTGGAATTGGAGCGCAGCGCGTCCAGCACGCCGGCGTAGACGCCCACGTTTTCCCGGGTCAGGAAAGGCGGGAGGATGAACAGCCCGTCGTTTTTGCCGTGCAGGTCCCACTCCTTGCCGGAGCCCAAGTGGTCCATCAGGCTGTGGTAGTTCTTCTGCATGACAACGCCCACGTTGCGGATGCCGCTGTTCACCATGCCGCTCATTAAAAAATCAATCATGCGGTACCGGCCGGCCAGGGGCAGCGCGGCCACGGCGCGGGTGATGGTCAGTTCCCGAAGCAGTCCGTCGTTTTCCCCGGTATAGATCATGCCCATAACGTCCTTCATGGTTTCACACCCTTTCCGTAACGACTGGAACGCTGTTTTCCACCTGTTCCCCGGCGGCCACGCGGGTGCCTGCGGGCAGGGACACGCTCTGGCCCACCACAGCGATGGCGCCCTCGCTTTCGCCCACCTGGCAGCCCGGGCCGATCACCGCGCCTTCCGCCACGATGGCGCGGGTAACCACCGCGCCGCGCAGGACCCTTGCGCCCGGCATCACCACGCTGTCCTTCACGCTGGCGCCCGGCTCCACGGTAACACCCGCGAAGAGCACCGAATGCGCCACCTGGCCGAACACTTCGCAGCCCTCGGTGATCAGGCAGTCCGCCACCCTGGCGCCCTTGGCCACAAAATGGGGGGCCATGCCGGGGTTGCGGGCGTACACGCGCCATTTCTTGTCGTGCAGGTCAATGGGCATGGGCGTCTGAAGAAGGTCCATGTTGGCCTCCCACAGGCTTTCGATGGTGCCCACATCCTTCCAGTAGCCGTCAAAGCTGTAAGCCACCAGCTTTTCCTCGTTGGCAAGCATGGCCGGGATGATGTTCTTGCCAAAATCGTTGCTGGACTTTATGTTCCGCTCGTCCTCCATCAAATACTGGCGCAGCTTTTCCCAGGTGAACACGTACACGCCCATGCTGGCCTTGTTGCTCTTGGGGTTTTTGGGTTTTTCCTCGAACTCGGTGATCATGTCGTTTTCGTCCGCGTTCATAATGCCAAAGCGGCTGGCCTCGTTCCAGGGCACCTCCATCACCGCGATGGTGACGGCCGCCTCCTTCCCGGTGTGGTATTCCAGCATTTTCGCATAATCCATCTTATAGATATGGTCGCCGCTCAAAACCAGAACATACTCCGGGGAAAACTGCTCGATAAAGGCGATGTTCTGATAGATGGCGTTGGCGGTGCCCCTGTACCACTCGCCCTGCTTGCCCTTCACATACGGCGGAAGCACAAACACGCCGCCGTTGGTAAGGTCCAGGTCCCAGGGCGACCCGCTGCCAATGTAGGCGTTCAGCTCCAACGGCTGGTACTGGGTCAGCACCCCCACCACGTCGATGCCGCTGTTGGCGCAGTTGCTCAAGGGAAAATCGATGATCCTGTACTTGCCCCCGTAGGGGATGGCGGGCTTGGCCATGTTCTTGGTCAGTATGCCCAGCCGGCTTCCCTGGCCCCCGGCCAGCAGCATGGCGACGCACTGTTTCTTCTTGAGCATGAGGGGACCCCTCCTTTTTACTTGCCGGGGACTGCCCGGGGGCGCCGCCCCCGGGACCCCCGCCCAAGGGATATATCCCTTGGGGATCCCTATATTTTTTATGATTCCTTGGAAGGCGCGCCGGGCGGAGGTTTGGCCTTGCCCGCGCCTTGCGGTGGTGCTTTTGCTTTCCTCCCCGGCGGCCTCCGCCCGGGCGGTTTTTCCGGCAGCTTTTCCGTGGGCGGCTCCTGCTTGTCATACCGGAAATACACGGTGGAAAGGGGCGGCAGGCAGATTTCCGCGGAATACGGCAGCCCGTTCCACAGGATCTTTTCGGCGGACACCGTCCAGGCGTTGTACTGGTTGGAGCCGCCGTATTCCTCCCGGTCGGTGTTCAGAAGCTCCGTCAGCGTGCCGTCCATGGGCAGGCCCACGCGGTAGATGGGGTGGAACACCGGCGTAAAGTTTGTGGCGCAGACAACGCTGTTCCCCTTTTTATCCGTGCGGCTGAAGGCCAGCACGCTGTTGTCGCTGTCGTTGGCGGCCAGCCACTGGAAGCCCTGCCAGCCGTCCTCCACCTCATACAAGGCCGGGGTTTCAAGGTAGAGCCTGTTCAGCGCCTTCACAAACGCCAGCACCTGGGGGTGCCTGTCGTACATAAGCAGGAACCAGTCCAGCTGGTCGTCGTACTTCCATTCGATAAAGTGGGCAAACTCCCCGCCCATAAACAGCAGCTTTTTCCCGGGGTGGGCCATGGTGTAGCCATACAGCGCCCGGAGCCCCGCAAACTTGCGCCACAGGTCGCCGGGATTCTTGTCCAGCATGCTGTGCTTGCCGTGCACCACCTCGTCATGGGAGAAGGGCAGGATGTAGTTTTCGCTGAAAGCGTAAAACAGGGAAAAGGTGAGTTTATTATGGTGCCACTTGCGGTACACCGGGTCCAGCTTGATATAGGAAAGGATGTCGTTCATCCAGCCCATGTTCCACTTGAACCCGAACCCCAGCCCGCCCAGGTAGGTGGGCCTTGTGACCATGGGATAGGCCGAGGATTCCTCCGCGATCATCATGATCCCCGGAAAATCCCGGTACACCGTTTCGTTGAGCCTTCGCAAAAAGTTGATGGCGTCTATGTTCTCCCGCCCGCCGTAGGGGTTGGGCAGCCATTGCCCGGGCTCCCGGCAGAAATCGTAGTAGAGCATGCTGCTCACCGCGTCCACCCGCAGCCCGTCGGCGTGGAAGTACGACAGCCAGAAGCAGGCGTTGCTCAAAAGGAAGCTGCGCACCTCGCCCCTTCCGAAATCAAACATGTGGGTGCCCCACTGGGGCATTTCTCCCCGGCGCGGGTCCGGATGCTCGTAGCACGCGGTGCCGTCAAACCTGCGCAGCCCCTGCTCGTCCCTGGGGAAGTGGGCGGGCACCCAGTCCAGGATCACCCCGATATTGGCCTGGTGGCACCTATCCACAAAAGCCATAAACTCCCGGGGCGCCCCGAACCTGGCCGTGGCGGCGTAGAACCCCGTGACCTGGTATCCCCAGGACATATCCAGGGGGTGCTCCATCACGGGAAGCAATTCTATATGGGTATAGCCCATTTCCCGGATATACGGGATCAGTTGGTCGGCGATCTCCCCGTAGGAGAGCAGCCGGCCCTCCTCCCCCCGCCGCCAGGAGCCCAGGTGCATTTCATAAATGTTCACGGGTCTTTCCATGGCGTTCCATTTGCCGCGCCGGTCAAGCCAGTCCCCGTCGTGCCATACATACCCGTCCAGGTCGTACACCCGGCTGGCGGTGTGCGGCCGGAGCTCCGAATAAAAGGCGTAGGGGTCGGCCTTTAAGTGCCATTCCCCGTTCTGCCCCAGAATGGCGTATTTGTAGGCGTCCTGATTTTCAAACAGCTTCCGGTCAAGCCGCAGTTCCCAAATGCCGTCGTACTGCTTGGCCATGGGATATTCCGTTTTGTCCCACCCGTTGAAGTCACCCGTCAGGCACACCATCTGCGCATTGGGCGCCCACACCGCGAAATGAACCACCTCCCGCCCGTCCTGCAGCGCGGGATGCGCCCCCAGCATGGCGTGTGCCATGGAAAAGCGCCCCTGGTGGAAATCTTCCCGGTCGGTAGCTGTCGGGGGAACGTAACGCATGGAATCCCCTGCTTTCCCCAGGGGCGCAGCCCCCGGACCCCGCTCAAGGGATAAAACCCCTTGAGAATCCCCATATGGGGTGGGTATGTGATGGGTGGATAGATATCCCGCAAAGCTGACGGATGAGGGAGAACCCCCGGACCCCGCTCAAGGGATAAAACCCCTTGAGAATCCCCATACGGGGTGGTATGTGATGGATGGATGGATATCCCGTAAGCTGACGGATGAGGGAGAACCCCTGGACCCCGCTCAAGGGATAAAACCCCTTGAGAATCCCCATATGGGGTGGGTATGTGATGGGTGGATAGATCTTGCAAAACAGCGTAATGCGTCCATTATGCAAGCTGCGATGGAAGGCGGTTCCTCAGCCTCCCTGGAAGGCTCCGTAGCCCGGTTGCCCCCTGTGGGGGAAATAAACCGGGCGCAGGAGGCTTGCGAAACGAACATCCCGAGCGTCAGCGAAGTGATGCGACGATTGAGCAAGCTGGAATAATGGCGCCCGCAGGCGCCGGAAGGAGGTCCCCGGGTTCCCTTCATGCAGCGGCCTGGCGCGCAGGACCGTCGGCATACGAAGCCTTTCGCCCTACAGCCCCTCGCTGGCGTGGTGGAGCGCCACCTTCAGCAGTTCCCCCACGTGCTCGTCATCCAGCGCGTAATACACAACCTTGCCCTCCCGCCGGAATTTGACGCAGTGCGCGTTTTTCAGCGTGCGCAGTTGATGGCTGACGGCGCTCTGGGACAGGCACAGCACCGCGCTCAGGTCGAACACGCATAGCTCCCTGTCCTTCAAGGCCAGCAGCATTTGCAGCCGCGTGGCATCCGCCATGGCGGCAAGGATATTCAGCATCGCCCCGCGGGCCTCTCCCCCGGGCATGGCGGCAAGCGCCTTGGCAACCGCTTCGGGATGCAGGATGTTCCGGCCGCAGGCATCCGGTTCCATGGGGCTCAAGCGCATCCCTCCCTATTGTTACTATAACACATATATTGTACCCATGAATTGCTATTTCCGTCAAGGACAAAACGCGCCCCTTTTGCTGTTTCCGCCGCCTAGCCTGCCATTCCGCCTTGCGCGGACGCGGGGCGTTCAAATCCCCGGATACGCCTTTTTCAGCGCCTGTTCCGCTTCCGCCCGGGTCATGCCCACGCGCACATACGGGCCGTACAGCAAATTGAGCATTTCATAATCCACCGGGGCAAGGCGCGGGGTCACGGTATAGGGCTGATAAATGATGCTCTCCGGCGCGAAGTCAAGGTCGTCGGTCAGCCCCAGCATGTTTACAAATTCCTCCCGGATCAGGTGGCTGCGGTCGGCCCGGCTGGTTTTGTCCGTGGCCACGGCAATCAGCCCGTAGCGGATGCCCGTTTTATCGCTCAGGCAGTTCATAAAGCCCCAGTTGCCTGTCTCATACTCCTCCAGATAATCCGCCATCTCCTGATAAGGAACGAAGGAGTAATACACGTTGGCTTCCTCCCGCTCCGCCGTGATGGCGATGTCCGGCAGGCCCGGCACGTTCTTTCGCAAATCTTCCAAAAAACTGTCCAACTCCGCAAGGTCCTCCGCTGTGGGAGATCCCTGCAGATAGACCCGGATGGGGATCTCCCAGCGGACCAGAACATTCCCATGGTTGTCCGCGAACTCCGAGTTGAAGGCCGATGCGTAAAAGCCCTCCAAGGCCGTTTGGGAAGGGGCCGCCGGATCCCCGCCTTCGCCAAAGGCGGGCAAAGCTATAAGCACAAAGCACAAAAGAAGCGGGACCAGCCGCCGCGCAGATTTTAGCAATCGCGCCGCCCTCCTTCCGTACCGGGTGGTGGTAAAGTTCGACAAAGCGCCGGGAAACCCTTTTTCCGGCCGGCTTGGCGGCGCGTCACAATTTACACATATTTCCTTGACAAAAAGAGGGAAAAGCTTGTACAATCCAGGTAGACAATTGTCAAACCATCCGGGAGGGACCGCCATGAAAGAACAAACGCGCCTCACCGAGGCGGAATGGAAGATCATGCGTTTGCTGTGGGACCAAGGCCCGCAAACCATGATGGAAATCACCAGGGCGCTGGACGCGGAAACAGGCTGGTCAAAGCATACCGTGCTTACGCTGCTCAAGCGCATGGTTCAAAAGGGAACGGTGCGCGTTGCCGGCCGGGACGGCGCAAAGGCCTATGCCCCGGCTGTGGAAAAAAACACGGTGGCTGGGGAGCAGGCCCGAACGCTGCTGTCCCGCCTGTTTTCGGGGCGTGCCTCCCTGCTGGTGAACACCCTGGTGGAGCAGGGGGAGGTTTCCCAAAGGGAGATGGATGAAATGATGGAGATCCTGAAAAGAGCGTCCGGAGCTGACAAAGAATAACGGAGGAAGGTGCCATGCGAAGCGCGCCGTTTTATAACTTTCTGCTGGAGGCCTCGCTCTGCGGCGGCCTGATGATCCTGCTGATGCTGCCTGTGCGCCTGCTGCTGCGCAAAAGGCTTGGCAGCCGGGCGGTGTATTTTGCCTGGCTGCTGGTGGCTGTCCGGCTTTTAACGCCCCTCAGCCTGCCCAATCCCGCCATGAACGAGCTTCGGCCCACCTATTCCAGCAATCTGGAGGTGCGCCCCATCGCCGACCAGGTGCGGATACGCTTTATGGATACCTCCATGAACATCGCCGGGCTCATGCCTTACGAAAAGTACAGTAAAAGCCCGGCCCGGGCCTTCTTTGTGGAGGTGGCCAGCCTTACCTATCAGGGCAGGCTGGGCAAATGGCTGCTGTACGGCTACGGCGGGGCCGCCCTGGCCCTGATGTTCTATATGGCCCTGAAGAACGCCCTCTTCCGCCGGCGGCTGAAAAAGGACCGGGTGGAGGCGCTTTCGGGGGAGGCGCTTCAGGAATATGAAGCCCTCTGCGCACTGTACAAGGTGAAGCCCGTTCCCGTATGGTACGCGGACCCCTTGCCGGGCCCCTGCCTGGTGGGGGCCTTCCGCCCCTACATCGCGCTGCCCCTTTCCATGGATCAGGGGGAGCTTAACGGCGCCCTTCGCCACGAGCTATGCCATCTGAAGGCCCGGGACGGCCTGCAGATGCTTTTGCGGGACCTGTGCCTCATCGTCCACTGGTTCAATCCCCTGGTGTGGCTGATGGCCGCCTGGGCCAGGGAGGATTGCGAAATGGCCTGCGACGACCGGGTGACCGCCAGGATGGACAGGGAGCAGAGGCTGAATTACGCGGGCGCCCTGGTGCGCTGCGCGGGAAAAAAAATGCTGCCCGGGCTTACGGTGGTGGCCACCGGCATGACCATGAAGGGCAAGCGGTTGAAAAGCCGCGTCAAGGCCATCGTATCCTACGCGGCGGCCAACAAGGCGGCCGTGGCAGCCTTCGCCCTGCTGTGCGCTGTGGTCCTGGCCGTATCTTTCCTCACCGCGGAGGCGGGAAAAGCGCCGGACGTAGCGGAGGTCTTTGCAAGCTTGCCCACCGTGTCCCAACGGGCCATGCGCACCGACATTCCCGATGAGGCCGCGGCAAAAATTTACGCCGAAGCTTTTATGAAAAACGCCTTTGTGAAGGCTGACGGCCTTTCCGGTGTGGAAATCGCAAAGGAGGGCGGCGTGTATACGGCCACGGCAAGCTTTGCCTCCGGCGCAACCCAGGCGGTGCTGCGCTTTGATACGAAGGGGGTGGTGCTCTCCTATGACAATACAGGCGCGTTAGGAGAAACGGCACCCAGCAAAAACCCCTTCAGCGACAGTGATCTGACCCCGGCCCTCAAGCATGTCATCGCTTTTGCCGACCGGTTCATGTACGGGTACCTGCCCGGCGTGGGGTATGAGAGCGTGGGGGTCACGGAGGATGTGACAGGCGCCGCGGGCCGGTTTGTGACCCTGGTGACCGGCAACGCGAACGTCTACCCCGCCCACCGGTTTGTGATCCAAACTGAGCCGGAATTGCGGGTGCTGGCGTTTTCGCTGCTGGCGGACAAGGAAAAGGCCGTCTATGACGATCCCGTGGGCTTCGCGCCTTCCATCGACTCCCAGACGACGCTGGAAATGGTCTATGACGCCATGAAGCAGGAAAAGGGCGCGTTCATCGCCTGGACCCCGGAGGACAAGGCGGCCCTGTGCGCGCAGCTTCCGCTGCTGATGGCGCAGTACAAAGAAAAGCTGGGGGATGTCATGGCCCTGAGCGAGGTCCGGGCCCATAGGTACAGCCTGCCGGGGGAAAACGGCATCGCCGGGGAGGAGGCGGAGCGCATCGCCCGCCACGAACTGGCCCTTGCGTTCGCTTTGGGCCAGGAGGATTTCAATAGCCTTCAGGCCTGCCTGGCCTATTATACGGACGATCCAAGCCTGCCCATGTGGGAGGTATCCTTCGCGGCGGATGCTGTCCCGCAGTATGTGGTCAGGATCAGCGCGGCAAACGGCAGGGTGACGGATACCTTCGGCCCCGCCGCCGGCCGGCAGGCCACAGCTTTAGGCGGCCAGGCCCCGGTTCTGTCGCTTACCAAAGAGCAGGCCGAAGCCCTGGCCAGGCAGGCGCTGGCCGCCTACCTGGAGATGGAGGGCAATGCGGCGGAGTCGCTGTATCTCTCCGCATGCCAATGGAGCGCCTATGACTCCATCTGGGCCTACAGAGGCCTTTCCGGGCCGGTCTGGGACGTGGTGTTCGGCATTGAATCCCCCGGGCATGAGGACTATGAGGTGGTGCTGGATGCCCAGACGGGCTGGGTCCTGGCGGTGATGGACCCTGTGACCATTCCCAACGGGTGATGCGGCACCCGGGATGCGTTCAGGTTCTTCGTAAAAAGTTTTGAAAATCCGGGAAAAAGCCTCCTCCCCACATCCGTCCGTTCCTCTGACCGCCCTTGACAGCGCGCCGGGTTTGTGCTACCTTGCCTTTTGGCGGAAAAAACCGCCTGTTCCCGGCAAAGCAAAACCGTGCGCACCCTGTCACCCGGGCCGGAAACCGGATGAATGACTTCCCAAAGGAGGATTTCCCCAATGCCTGACAATTGTACCTCCGACTGTTCCACCTGCGGCCAGAACTGTGCCGACCGAAAGAAAGAAAAAACCAGCTTTCTGGAAAAACCCCACGAGCTGAGCCACATCAAAAAGGTGATCGGCGTAGTGAGCGGCAAGGGCGGCGTGGGCAAATCCATGGTCACCTCCCTGCTGGCGGTAGTCCTGCGCCGCATGGGATATAAAACCGCCGTCCTGGACGCGGATATCACCGGACCCTCCATCCCCCGGGCTTTCGGGCTGCATGAGCGCGCCTCCGGCAGCGAGGCGGGCCTGTTCCCGGTGATGAGCAAGACCGGCATCCCCATCATGTCCCTGAACCTGCTTACAGAAAACGAGACGGACCCGGTGGTGTGGCGCGGCCCCATCATCGCGGGGACGGTCAAGCAGTTCTGGACCGACGTCATCTGGGGGGACGTGGATTTTCTGTTTGTGGATATGCCTCCGGGGACGGGGGATGTGCCCCTGACCGTATTCCAGTCCCTGCCGGTTGACGGCATCGTGCTGGTGACCACGCCCCAGGAACTGGTGACCATGATCGTGGAAAAGGCCGCCAACATGGCCGCCATGATGCAGGTGCCCATCCTTTCGCTGGTGGAAAACATGAGCTATGTGGTTTGCCCCGACTGCGGCAAAAAGTTCTCCGTGTTCGGCGACAGCCACGGGGAGCAGACGGCGCAAAAGCACGGCATAGTTTCCTTCGACCGCCTGCCCATGGACCCGGCCCTTTCCGCCGCCTGCGACCAGGGCCGCGTGGAGTGGGTGCAGGGGGATTATCTGAAGCAGGTTGCCGACGGGCTGAAAGAGCTGTAAGGAAAACAGATGCAAAACGAGCCGGAAGGCTCTGCGGCGGTTTGCCGGAACCGCCTTGCCATACCGGCCTGCACAGGAGCCGCCGCTCCTATGCAGGCCGGTAAAAATTTACTGGAAGGGTTGACAAATCAAAAAAACGGGATATACTTGGAATTGATTTTTTTGACGTATTTATTTGCGACATGTTAATAACTTGGATAACGAACAATTAAAAGCATCACATTTTATAGAATACTTCTATTTTATGAAGAAAAACCGCAAAGTTAGTTGCAAGATGAAAATAATTTGGCCTGAAAAATCGGGAGAACAGATGGCTCGGGGATGGCCGGCTCAGCCGGAAAAACCAAGGTACGCCTGCTATAGGCTGCAAAAGGGACGAAGGGGTGCAACCAGGTATAGAAAGGAGGATAGGGGAAAAGCACAAAGGGAGGTAAGAGGCTTGTCAAGATGGAAAGGAGAGAGGATGGGAAAAATGAAATACCGGAAAGTTGTGGGGATGCTTTTGTGTATCATGCTGGCAGGTAACGGCCTTTTTGCCGCGGGTGCGGCAAGTCTTCCCGCGCCGCCCAAGGACAGCGGGATCATCACCCTGCTCAAGGCGGTCCGTCCGCTTGGCACCATCGCGTCCGTTCTGAACAGCGCGGTGCATCCGGATGACGAGCAGAGCGCCATGCTGGCGGCCCTGGGGCTGGGCCAGGGAGTGGACACCGTCATCCTCAACGTAACCCGGGGCCAGGGCGGGCAAAACGCCATCGGCCCGGAATACCATAACGCCATGGGCGTGCTGCGCACCATGGAAATGGCCCAAAACGTGAAGGTCCTCAATACCCGCAACGAATGGGGGCGGTATGATTTTGACAGCCCCTGCATGGATTACGGCTTCTCGAAGATGTGGGAGGAAGCCGAGGAGCTGTGGGACTTTGACTACATCGCCGATTACCTTGCGCTGAACATCCGGCGGTACCGTCCTCAGATCTGCGTCCACCACGCGCAGAACATCCGCACGGAGCACGGCCAGCACCAGGCCATGTACATCACCTTTCAGATGGGCATTGAACGTGCCGCGGATGAAAGCCGTGATTACGGCGGGCTGCCCGCCTACCAGGTACCCAAGGTATACGAGCGGAGCAGCGCGGCGGATCAGACGGTTACCGTGGACGTAGGGGCCTATGACCCATGGTATGGCCAGACATACAACCAGATTGCCCAGTACGCCCGTTCCTTCCACGCGTGCCAGGGCATGGGCGGCAACCCCTTCCCGGAAGCCGCTTCCGCCTATTACATGATGACCAACGAAGGCGCGCAGAAAATCAAGAACGCGGGGCAGGAAGCGTCCTTCTTCCAGGGGCTGCCCTATGACTTTGACGACTATGCGAAGCTTGTGAAGGACGAGGCCGTAAGTTCCCTGCTGATGGCGGTACAGGCCGATTACCGCGCGGTTGACGCTGCGTTCCCGGACAACGGCGCCGTGTTCGCCGCCCTGACAGCCATGCAGGCGGATGTGCAAAAGGCCATTGCGGCTGTGGCGGCGTCCGCCGTGATGACGGATGATGAAAAGTATGACGCCTCTTTCCTGCTGGGCAGGAAGCTTGAGCAGCTTGGCCAGGCTTTCGCCGCGGCGGATGCCGTTTCCGTCCGTGTGATCATGGACGATTACGAAATCGTGCCGGGCCAGGAAGCAAACGTTTCGGTGCGGGTCTACCAGGGCGCGGGGGATGCGCTTAAGCTTACCGGTGTCACCCTGAATCTCCCGGACGGGTGGACCGTTGTCAAGGGCGAACAGGAAGGCGCCCTGGGGAACAACCAGACCGTGATCCAGCATTTTACCATCAGCGCCGGCGACACGGCGGAACTGTACAACGCTTTCCACGGCGATGCCCTGAGTGCTGCCGCCAGCTTTGCAAACGGCTTTGAGGCCTATGGCAAGCCGGAGAACACCTTTGCCCTCCTGCCCGAATTCTCCGTGGAGATGGGCGTTGGCAAGGTGGCGCTGAACACCGCCAGGGAGCTTGCACCCACCAAGCACGCCGTGAAGGTGACCAACCTGTCCCCCAAGAGCACGGAGGCCACGGTGTCCATTCAGGCTCCCCAGGGATGGACGGTTTCTCCCGAAAGCGTCAAGGATAGCTTTGCTCCCGGCGAGGCGAAGATCTTCGAATTTGAAATCACGGCGCCCAAGCAGGTGGCCGGGGGGGCTTATGAGATCAGGGGGGTTGTACAGGGCGAGCGGGAAAACTCGCTGACGGTCCAGACCATCGAGTACCCCCATATCGACAAAGCCTTCTATCTCTACGGCTCGGTAAGCACCATCCAGGCTTTCCCCCTGGAATATGATGAAGGCCTGAAGATCGGCTATATCTCCTCCGGCAGCGATACCGTGGGCGAGACCCTTCAGATGCTGGGTATGGACGTTACCTTCCTTGGCGAGGAGGATGTCCGTTTTTCAGACCTTACCCAGTATGACACCATCGTTACCGGGATCAGGGCGTACAAGCAGCTTGGTTGGCTGAAGGACGTGAACGCCAACCTGCTGGCCTATGCCGAAGGCGGCGGCAACCTGGTCATCCAGTACCATACCGCCGGCGACGGCTATACGGCCGACCTGGCGCCCTATCCCCTCAAGGTGGGAACGCCTTCCCTGGCCTGGCGCGTTACCAGGGAGGATTCGCCCGTAACGGTGCTTTTGCCCGACCACCCCATTCTCAACACCCCGAACAAGCTGGACGATACCGCCTGGGACGGCTGGGTTCAGGAGCGCTCGCTGTATATCCCCATGGAGTGGGACAGCGCGTATAAGACGCCTATCCGCAGCGGCCTTGTATCCCAGGAAGGCGCGGAGTACGATGGGCAGATTCTGACAGCCGATTACGGCAAAGGGCACTTTACCTATACGGCCATTGTGTTCTTCCGCCAGGTGCCCGGCCTTGTACCCGGCGGCGTGCAGCTGTTTGCCAACATCCTTTCCCAATAAAACCAATTTCCAATCTGCATACCGGCAGGGCTGCCGCGCCGCTCACGGCCAACAAGCGCTGTGGAAGGCGCGGCGGCCTTTCTTTTTCGGCCGGCCCCGTCCGCCCGCGTCTCCCGGGAGGAACGCTTCCGCGAAGGCATATGCCTATGCTATAATAGCCAAAATAAGGCATATCTGGGGAAATGGCCATGATATCCTTTGAAAGGGGTCTTCGTGTGAAACCTGTTACCGCCAATGACATGCGGGACATTAACCGGACATGCATTCTGGAATATCTGCGGCAAAACGGCAAGGCTTCCAGGTCCCAAATCGCTTATGACCTGTCCCTCAGCCTTTCCAGCGTGGTTAGGATCACCGATGAGCTGATGGAGGAAAAGCTGATCTGCCTGCAGGGGGAGTATGAGTTCAGCGGCGGCAGAAGAAGGCCGCTGATTGAGCTGGATGCCGACAGGAATGTGGTCGCGTCCGCCACGCTGGGGGGACAAAGCGCCCAGGCCTGTATCTGCGATATGCTGGGGAATATTCTGTATAGCGAAACGCTGGAGCATCATGCCAAGGGTGAGGAGTGCATCCTTTTTCTGCAAGGGATGATCGACAGGGCGCTAAAGTCCGTCAGCAGCGGGAAAATCGTCCGCGGCATCTCCATCGGCGTGCCGGGCATCGTGCATGACGCCAACCGGGTCATGGCGGCGCCTGCCATCGGGATGGACGGCTGTATGCTGGCCGACGCGCTGGCGCCCCACTATCCTTATCCGGTTTTTGTGGAAAACGATGTGAACCTGGCCGCTCTTGGAGAGCTGTGGTTCGGATACGGGAAATCCTGCACCAGCCTGCTGTACATCCATATCGGCACCCTCATCGGCATGGGCATTGTGCTTGACCGGTTTATTTTCCGCGGAACGCATCATGGCGCAGGGGAACTTGGCTATATGCTTCTTGACAGCGGCGAACTGAAAAACGAATATCCCAATCTTGGGGCTTTGGAGGGAAAACTGTCCGGCTACGGATTGCAATTGCAGGCGAAAGAGAAGATGGAAAAGCTGGGGCGGTACCATGAAGCTTCCATGGTTACCGCCGAGGAGCTGTTTAAGCTTGCGCAAAGAGAGGGCTGGGCGCAGGCCATTGTCCAGGAATTTGAGGAAAAGCTCGCCCTGGTCGTCATTGCCATCTCGGCGCTGCTTGATCCGGCGATCATCGTTCTGGGGGGCGGCGTTATGAAAAGCGCCGGAAAGGATATGCCGGTGATCCGCGGCTATGTGGCGAACAAGACGCCCAACCCCATCCGCCTTGAGCACTCCAGCCTTGGGCAGGACGCAAGGATACTGGGTGGGTATGTGAATATATTTCATCATGTGACCCGGTATGGCGTATACCGCGAATCGGTGTGAAAAAAACGGCGGGATGCCTGGCATAAGCCCGCGGGCTGGCCGGGCGGCCCGTACGAAAAAAAGCTGGCCGGGACCAATGTATAACAGGAAGGCGCCGTGCCGCGGAAATAGGCCGCGGCCGGTGTTTTTTATTCCTCCCGGGCATGGCCCGGCTCTTTTTTGCGCTTTCCGTTGACAAATAGAACATGCCCTATTATGATGTGAATTAGTGCATATTGGCGATTTCTGCCATATGTTCCATGAGCCCATCAGCGAGGAAAGGAACAGGGGAAGACAATGAAAAGGAAACGTCTGTCTGCCGCCATTTTGTCCTGCGTACTTTTATCGGGGGTCCTCATGGGACTGACCGCCGCGCCGTCCCTCGCGGCAGGCCCTGACAAAATTTATTTTGTGGACAGGGCAGACTATACAGTCGTTCGCGCCAGCATCACGGATGGATCGGGGCAGGAAACGGTTTATACAACCGCCACCGGATCGCCAAAGAGCGTCGCGGTGGACGCGGCCTCAGGCCTTCTGTATATTTCAGATGTTCAGGCGACCACAAATTACATCTATAAATCCAACCTGGACGGCACCAACCGGACAGCGCTTTTAAGCAGCGTATATGCCAATGACATCGCTATCGACGCGGTCCACGGAAAGATTTATTTCACGGAGGGGCAAACCGTCGGCGGTGATGCAACAACCCATTACCGCGTGTGCTGGGCAAACCTTTCCGATGGATCGGGCATGGCGGGGATATACGCCAGCCCGTTAGGAACGCCAAGCAGCATCGCGGTGGACCCGGCGGGCGGACACATCTATTTTTCCGAGCCCGACGTTACAGTCGGCAAAATATACAGGGCGAATCTTGACGGCTCCGGTGTGACAACGCTCATAACAGGCGTCTATGCCAAAGATATTGCCATTGATACGGTGCATGGCAAAATCTATTTTACGGAATCGCAAGATGTCGGCGAGGATAAGACTACCCACTACCGCGTATGCTGGGCGAACCTCTCCGACGGGTCGGGCATGGCGCAGATCTATTACAGCAATACCGGCTCGCCGGAAGGAATCGCCGTGGACCCGGCCGGGTATGTGTATTTTTCCGATCCCCTGGACGCGGCGGTTTTCAGGACCAGCCTGAGCGGCTCGGGGACCACCGCGATCGTATCCGGGGTGAACCCTGTCGATCTGGCGATTCCCCTTTCTTCAGACACCACGCCTCCCGCTTTGACGGCGGGAACGGTAAGCCGCACAAGCGATGCGGCCGCCACCGTGACCTTTACTTCCGGTGAGGCCGGCCTGTATTATTATCAGGTGGTGGCCGACGGTGCATCCGCGCCCACCGTGGATACCACCGGTGCGGGCACGGCCTGCATTTTAGGGCCGAACAGCATCAGCCTGTTAAGCCTTACGGCGGGGGCCAAGGACATTTACATCAAGGCCAAGGACGCGGCGGGCAACGTGAGCACCGCCCTGAAAATGGATATCCCGGCCTATGTTCCCCCCAACACCTCCCCCAGCTTCCCGGGCGGAGCCGCTTCCCTGACGGTGGCGGAATACACCCACAGCAATGACGTAAAAGCCCTTTTACACGCAAGCGATACGGACGCGGGCCAGACGCTGACCTGGACGCAGCATACGGCCCCCGCCCACGGCACCCTTTCAATCAGCGGCGCCACGGCTTCCTCCGGCGGCACGGACATCACCCCGGGCGGGACCATCACCTATACCCCGGCCGCAGGATATACGGGCAGCGACAGCTTTACCGTTGCGGTAAGCGATGGGACGGCCTCCGCCACCTGCGCGGTGAGCGTAACGGTGAAGGCCGCGGACAAAAGCTACACCGTTCCCGCGGGGGACTTTGTGGAAATGGACGTCAACGATTACAGCGGCATCGCCGATGTCACCTCCCCCAACGCCTCTTATTATTATGTGGATTTCTCCCAGCCATCCGACGGCACGCATACCGGGGAACTGTACCATTTCTACGGGGAGACATGGTATTTACGGACATATGCCAACGGCTGGTCTACGGGTCTTGCCCTGACCACCAATGACGACAAGATCCGCTTCACAGCATTGGAGATGGGGATCTACACCTTCCAGGTGCAGGTCAACGACACGGACATCGGCAAGCGCGAGCTGCGCACCATCAAGGTGACGGTCACGGACGGCACCCCGCCCACGGTGTTAAGCGGAGCCATCACCGCGTCGGACATCACGCAGACAGGCGCCACCCTCTCCTGGAGCAAGGCCACGGACGATCTGGATGCGCAGTCCGCGCTCCAGTACCTGGTCTATAGGTCCGGCAGCGGCAACCTTACCAGCGTTGAAAATACCGAACTGTATGGCACGCCGGTTGGCAGCTATGCCTCCGATATCGCCGGCAAGGCCGTTTTTGGGCTTTCGGCGGGGACCTCCTACTATTTCAACGTGATCGTCAAGGACCAGGCCGGCAATACATCCTGCTATACGCAAAAACAGGTGGTTACATTAGCCGCCACGGGGACGGCCACCTACAATACAAACCTTGTGTTCAACGGGGACGCCGAGGCCGACAATTCCGTGATGGTGGGCTGGACGGCCACAGGCTCCGTTTTCATGGTGCTGACGCCGGAATCCGGATATATCCCGGACCCGCTTTCTTCAAACGGCGGCAACGTGTTCGACTATTATCCGACGGCGGCCCAGTCGGAAAGCATCTATCAGGAGATCGATGTTTCCAATCTGTCCGCGGATGTGGACGCGGGCGTGGTCAATGTGTCGGTCAGCGCGTATGCCAGAAGGCGCCATTCTGTTACCGTGAACATGGTCAAGCTGGAGCTCCTAAGCAGCACCAACAGCGTGCTGGGAACCTATTCGGCCAGCGGAACAAAACCGGACCTGGACATGAGCTGGGAAACGCTCACCATCCAACAGGATGCTCTTGCTTCCGGCACGCGCAGGCTGCGGGTCACCCTGTATGCCCAGATCGGAGAAACCGAACCCCTCGGAGACTTTGTTGAGTTTGACGGCGTCGGTTTGATCCTTTCCAAGGAGGCTGTTCCGCCCCTGCTGACCCAGGGAACCGTGAGCCGTACCAGCGACGCCGCCGCCACCGTGACCTTTACCTCCAATGAGGCGGGAGGATACTACTATACCGTCGCGGCAGCCAGCGATCCCGCGCCCATGCTGGATGTTGGGGGCGCGGGCACCGCCTGCACCACCTCCGCGACCACCATCAGCCTCACCACCCTCACCGCGGGGGACAAGAAAATCTACATCGCCGTCAGGGACGCGGCAGGGAACCTGAGCAACACCCTGTCCATGTACATCCCGGCCTACGTGGTTCCGGACACCGACAAGCCCGTATTGACCGCCGGGACGGTAAGCCGCACAAGCGACACCGCCGCCACGGTGACCTTTACCTCCAACGAGGCGAGAACGTACTACTACAGCGTTGTGGCCTCCGGGGACCCGGCGCCCACGGTGGATGCCACCGGCGCGGGCACCGCCTGCACCACGGACGAGACTACCGTCAGCCTCACTACCCTCACCGCGGGAGCCAAGGACATCTATATCAAGGTGAAGGACGCCGCGGAGAACGTGAGCGACGCCCTGAAAATGACCGTCCCGGCCTACGTGCCCCCGGATACCGACAAGCCCATATTGACCGCCGGGACGGTAAGCCGCACCAGCGACACCGCCGCCACGGTGACCTTTACCTCCAACGAGGCGGGCACGTACTACTACAGCGTTGTGGCCTCCGGGGACCCGGCGCCCACGGTGGATGCCACCGGCGCGGGCACCGCCTGCACCACGGATGAGACCACCATCAGCCTCACCACCCTCACCGCGGGAGCCAAGGACATCAACATCAAGGTGAAGGACGCCGCGGAGAACGTGAGCGACGCCCTGAAAATGACCGTCCCGGCCTATGTGCCCCCGGACACCGACAAGCCCCTGCTGACCCAGGGAACCGTGAACCGCACCAACAACGCCGTGGCCACGGTGACCTTTACCTCCAACGAGGCGGGCACCTACTACTACAGCGTTGTGGCCGCCGGGGGCCTGGAGCCAACTGTAGATACTACCGGCGCGGGCACCGCCTGCACCACCGAAGAAACTACCATCAGCCTCACCACCCTCACCGCGGGGGCCAAGGACATCTACATCAAGGTGAAGGACGCCGCGGAAAACGTAAGCGACGCCCTGAAAATGGTGATCCCGGCTTACGTGGCCCCGGTCCATGCGGACAAGGACTATACCATCCCCGCGGGCGCGAACCTGGACATGGACGTGAACGATTACACCGGAATTACCAATATCAACTATCCCAGCAGTATTTATTACGCATACGTTTCCCAGCCCTCCGATGGCACGCATACCGGAAACCTGTACACCTATTCCGGGGATGCATGGCATTTGGTAACATATGCCGGCGGCGGCATAGTCTCCCCGCCGCTTCCCTTAAAAACCAACGATGACCAGCTTCGCTTCATGGCGTCTGAGGTGGGGGTCTACACCTTCTATGTGGATGTCATCGACGGCGGCGGCACCCCTCTTTTGCCCCAACCACGTATCATCAGGGTAACGGTCACGGACGCCACAGCCCCCACGGTTTCAAATGGGGCCATCACCGCGTCGGATATCACCTCAACAGGGGTCACCCTCTCCTGGAACAAGGCTGCGGACGATCTGGATGCGCAGTCCGCGCTCCAGTACCTGGTCTATAGGTCCGGCAGCGGCAACCTTACAACCGTTGCGGATACTGAAATAAACGGCACCCCCGTGGGCAGCTACGCGGCGGATCTATCAACCAAAGCCGTTTCCGGGCTTTCGGCGGGGACCGTTTCCTATTTCAACGTGATCGTCAAGGACCAGGCAGGCAACAAATCCTGCTATACGCAAAAGCAGGTGGTCACACCTATCGTCCCGGCGGCGGCATCCTACGGTGTGAACCTGGTGTTCAACGGGGACGCCGAGGCCGATGATGCCGTCATGGTGGGCTGGACGGCCACAGGGAGCAGCTTTCAGGTGCTGACACCGGCTTTGCTTGTCCCGCCGGTTTCCCCAAACGGCGGCAACGCGTTTGATTTCAGCGCGTCGCTTGGCATCTCGGAAAGCCTGTATCAGGAGATAGACATCTCTGCGCTCAGCACGGATGTGGGCGCGGGCATCGTGCATGTGGCGGCAAGCGCCTATAGCAGGAAAAACATCAGCGGTATCACCAGTATGCTCAAGCTGGAGCTGCTTGGCAGCGGCGGCGGCGTATTGGCAACCTATACCGCAAGTACAAATAGCAGCCCAGCTTGGGAAACCCTGGCTATCAACCAGGACGCCATCGCCGCCGGCACGCGAAAGCTGCGGGTGAGCCTGTATAGCATGGACCATGCCAGCATATTCCCCGGAATGAATTGGGGCCAGTTTGACGGCGTCAGCCTGATCCTTTCCAGGGACAGTGTTGCGCCCGTGCTGACCGCCGGGACGGTAAGCCGCACAAGCGACACCGCCGCCAACGTGGCCTTTACCTCCAATGAGGCGGGCACGTACTACTACAGCGTTGTAACCGCCGGGGACCCGGCGCCCACGGTGGACACCTCCGGCGCGGGCACCGCCTGCACCACAGCCGAAACCACCGTCAGCCTGACCACCCTCACCGCGGGGGCCAAGGACATCTATATCAAGGTCAAGGATGCCGCGGGGAACGTAAGCGGCGCCCTGAAAATGACCATCCCGGAATATACCCTGCCGGTCACCGGCATTACGGATGTGCCCCTGACCGCCTGGGTGGGGGACGGCCTGACGCTTGCGGGCACGGTTTCCCCCGAAAACGCCGCCTACCGCACCATTGTGTGGAGCGTTCAGGCAGACGGCGGCACGGGGTCCGGCATCAGCGGTGATACGCTGACCGCCGCTACACCGGGTACGGTCACCGTGCTGGCAACCATCGAAAAAGGGCTGTCGGCCTCGCAGGCCTATACCCAGAGCTTTGACATTGAAGTCCGCCCGGCCATGAGCCTGCAAACCATCCAAACCCTATCGGGCACTGCCACCATTACGGCGGAGGGCCTCCTGGACCAGCAGGCGCAACTCATAGTAACACCCATCCCGGCGCAAGACGCGGACCTCATGGAGATGGAAGGGCTGCTTCCCGGCAAGGATGTTTTTGCGGCCTATGAGATCACCATCACGCCGGCAAGCGGCTTCAAGCCGCCCCTGATCCTTACCTTCCAGGTAGACGCAGCGTACAACGGCCACACGATTTATATCCTGCACAAGCTGTCAAGCGGCAGCGTGGAGCAGTTTACCCCTGTGGTGGCGGACGGCAAAGCGGTGATCAGCGTAAACGAGCTGTCGCCCTTCCTGCTTTTGAAGGATGCCACGGTCAAGATCACGCAGCAGCCCCAGGACGCCGCCGTCCAGGCCGGCGGGACAGGCACCTTCCGCGTGGAGGCGGAGGGGCCCGCGCCCCTGTCCTACAGGTGGCAGCTGCGCACAAGCGCTGTAGGTACCTGGAGCGATATCGAAGGCGCCCAAAGCGATTCCTACACCACAAGCGCGGTGAAGAAATCCAACAACGGCTACCAGTACCGCGTGGCCGTGACCGACGGCATGGGTGGCAGCGTGACCTCCGATATTGCTACGCTCACGGTAACGGAGGCGCCCGCCACGGGGGATGCCTCCCACCCTGTTCTGTACGCCCTGATGGCGGTGCTCCTGGCGGGGCTCGCCCTTATGCTCCTAAAACGGAGAACGGCGTAAAGGGATGATGATGAAATGGCGGGAAGGGAACTTTTTGTAAAAAGCTGACCGACCGGCTCAATCGTCGCCGCAGTTCACTGCCGTTCCCGCGGCTCGTTTCGCCGGCCTCCTCCGCCTGGCCCTTTTCCGCCGCAGGTGGGGGCCAGGCTTTGGAGCCTCCCGCGCCTATCCTTCAAAAACTTCATCAGGGGACCTTATTTTTGCACGCTATAGAAATTGCCTTTGTCCACGCTTCCGCCTGCATCTTCATCTCCCTGGCAAAGCACTAAGGCTGTGAAATCCAAATGCCGCCATCCTGGGATCAGCGTATCCCTGCGTTGACATCGCCCCGCAGCCGTGCTATACTTTCCCCTGTTCATGGGGGAGTAGTTGGCGCGTATGCGCGGCAAGTCAACATGCTGGCTTTCAGGGGACGCGGCCGTTCGTCCGCCGCTTTTCGATGCCTGGCTTGCCTGAAATAATGAGACTCGTGTACGGTTTTTCCGTGCATGGGTCTATTTTCATGGGTAAGGGCGTATCAACATACAGGGGGGACTCGGATGGGCTTTGCGGAGCTTTTCCTGCTGGCGGTGGGGCTGTCCATGGATGCGTTTGCGGTGGCAATCTGCAAGGGGCTGTGCATGGACCGCATGGACAGGCGCCAAGGTCTGCTGATCGCGGCGTTTTTCGGGGGCTTTCAGGCGCTGATGCCCGCCGCGGGCTGGCTGCTGGGCAAGCAGTTTGAACGCTATATCACCTCTTTTGACCACTGGATCGCCTTTGGGCTGCTGGCCATTATCGGGATCGGCATGCTTCGGGAGGCCTTTGCCAAGGAAGAGCCGGAAGCCTGCGCCTGCGTAAAACCCAGCCTCAAAGAGCTTTTCATGCTGGCCATTGCCACCAGCATCGACGCGCTGGCGGTGGGCATCACCTTCGCGTTCCTTAAGGTGCGCCTCCTGCCCGCCGTGTCCCTGATCGGCGCCACCACCTTTGCGCTGTCGTTTCTGGGGGTGTGGGCGGGAAACCGCTTCGGCCTGAAATATCAAAAAAAGGCGCAGATCGCCGGCGGCGCCGTGCTGATCCTGATGGGCGTCAAGATCCTTCTGGACCACCTTGGGGTGCTGTGAGGGATGACGGGGGAGGGAATTTGCGGCGGGGGGGGGGGTTTTTTTTTTAAAAACACCCCCCCCCCCCCCCCATCTTGCACCCACCCAACCCCCTTGCGTTTTTCGCGAGGCTATGCTATTCTATGGTTGAAATTACAGCAGGAAACTGCGTTGGAAAGGAGCTGTTGAAGGCGTATGAAGCAAAGCAGGGTGAGGTGCTTCCCGTAAAACAGCATAGCCGCGGCGCGGAATGAAAGGGTTCGACCGGGCCGCACAAAACCTTTCGTGCATACTGTATTTTGCAGGACACATCGAAGGATGTGTTTTTTGTTTGCCGCGGATACAGCCTGGAAAGGTTTGTCCGCGGCGTTTTTCTGCCCGCGGCGGTTTGAATGGGAAGCGGAGGCGGCTGAACCAAACGACTGGATTTGAGGAGGAACAGGATGGAATTTGCCCAAGATGGATACCCAAGTGCATGGCTCCCCCTTTGCGGGGAAGGGCTGGTTCCCGCACGGGTCACCGCTGTCCACAAGGACCGGTATGAGGTTGCGGAGGACAGGGGGAGGACCTATGCGGTACTCAAGCGCAGCGCGTTTTCGGGAAAAAGCGCCGCTGAGGAATTCCCCGCGGTGGGGGATTTTGTGGCCTTGCGGCGGGAGGAGACGGGGGACAGCCTGATTGTGAGAACGCTGCCCAGGACATCGCGGTTTTCCCGGAGCAACTTTTCCGGCCACGCGGCCGGCTATGTGAAGACGGTGCTCGGCCAGACGGTGGCCGCGAACTTTGACTACGTTTTTTTGATGTCATCCCTGAACCATGATTTCAACGTGGCCAGGATGGAGCGGTACCTGGCCATGGCCCACCACAGCGGCGCGCAGCCCGTGATCGTGCTGACGAAGGCGGACGCGGCGCAGGATGCGGCGGAAAAGCTGGAAAAAGCCCGGACCGTCGCCGGGGAAACGCCCATTCACATTATCAGCGCCCATACGGGACAGGGGTTGGAGGAGCTTGCGGCATACTTCGCGCCGGGGAAGACGGCTGTCTTCCTGGGTTCCTCGGGAGTGGGAAAGTCCAGCCTGGTGAACGCGCTGGCAAAAGAAGAAGTGATGGCGGTAAAGGATATCAGGGAGGATGATGCCAAAGGCCGACATACCACCACCAGGCGGCAGATGATTTTCCTTCCCGGCGGCGCCATGGTCATCGACACACCTGGCCTTAGGGAGCTTGGCATGTGGGAAGCGGAGGAGGGTCTTTCCCAGACCTTTTCGGATGTGGAAAGCTGTGTGGCCCGCTGCCGTTTTTCCAACTGCACCCATCAGGGGGAGCCCGGCTGCGCCGTCCGGGAAGCGGTGGAAAAGGGCGAGCTTTCCAAGGAGCGGGTGGAACGGTACCTGCGCCTTGCCCGGGAGACGCGGTTTATCAAGCGGAAGGCGAAATCGAATGGCAAAACGGCGGGCGGAAGGCCAAAGGGACATGCGGCGATGGGGGAGGAATAGCGTGCATCCACTTCTTCTTGTTGTCAATGATGCGAAGCATACAACAGGTTGTATAGCGAAAAACCCTACGCCGCCAATTCCTCGCAAAAAAATTGTCTGTTTCTGGCGAAGGGTGATTGAAAAGCGCCGCCCGTTAGCGTACAATAGGACCATACCCGAATAATACGGAGGTGGAGATTCGCATGAAAAAATTCCTTGGTTTGCTGCTGGCGGTCCTGATGGTCATGGCCAGTGTATCCGCCCTGGCGGATGCCGTCAAGATGGACAAGCTGACCCTTGAGTTCGTGCCCAGCAAGGACGCGGACGTGATCATTACCGGCACGAAAAACCTTCCCGACCTTTTGAAGGCGGAACTGCTCAATCAGGGATATGACGTGGGTGAGATCGATATCACCGTCGGCACATCCTATGAAGCCACCGGCGAAGCCATGGCTGCCGGCACCATTGATATCGGCTGGCTGCCCGGCGGCACCTATGCGCTGTACAGCGACGAGGTGGACGTGATCCTGACTTGCACCCGTGCGGGGCTGAGCAATGACAGCACCGATCCCACCACCTGGAACGGCGATGCCAACAAAACGCTGCCCACCGATGAGCAGGTGACCTTCTACCGCTCCCTGATTTACGCCACCCCCTCCGCCTATGGCAAGGAGCTGGCCGCCAAGGTGAACGCGGGCGAAGCCCTGACCTGGGACGACCTGAGCAAGGCCAGCTGGGCTGTGCTGAAGACTTCCTCCTCCGCAGGGTACATCTACCCCACCATGTGGCTGATGAAGAACTATGATGGCAAAAAGCTTTCCGACCTGCCCACCGCCGTCACCCTGAGCGGCTATGGCGAGGCCTTTGCCCAGGCCGCTGCCGAGGCTGTGGACATCATCGTGTGCTACGCCGACGGCCGCCGCGACTATGAGGATGCCTGGAAGCTGCCCGTGGACCAGAAGGATGCCTCCGGCAAGGCCGGCATGGGCCGCAGCGAGTCCATCTGGAACGAACTGAATGTCATCGGCGTGACCGACGGCATCTACAACGACACCGTGTCCATCACCAAGGCGAACCCCGCGGTGTACAACCCCGAGTTCATCAAGGCCATGCAGAATGCCCTGATCAACATCATTGGCACCGAGGAGGGCAAGGCCATCTTCGCTGTGTACAGCCACATGGGGTATGCCCCGGCTGTCGATGCCGATTATGACGGGGCCCGCATAGCGCTTAGCCTTGTTCAGTGACGGGATTTTCCTGAGACGTCCTACGGGGCGGTGCGGTCCATGCCGCACCGCCCCTCCTTTGTACAAAGCGGAGATCGTGCGGTAAGGAAGGGAAGCCCTTTTTTTCCCTGCAGCCCCCCCTTTTGAAGGGATTGGGGCTCCGTTCTGTGGGAGCGGCCAGGGCTGCCCTGAAATTTACCCTGGTGCAGGGAGATGAATTCCGCCCCCGCGTGGGCGGCCAGGGCTTTCCGGTCGCCCTGGACCTTCGGGGGCATCCCCCTCCTAGATGAAGAATGCCTAAATGCCACCGTTTTGGGAGGTCAGCCGCCGTTTTTGGAGGCCTCCCGCCGCTCTTGTCATTCAGACACATCAATGTTATAGTAGACAATGGAATCTATACAGAATGAAGAGGCGCGCCTATGATCGAGTTTGTCCATGCCGGGAAGACCTACCCCAATGGCGTAAAGGGGCTCAAGGACATCAGCCTGACCATTGAGCAGGGCGAGTTTGTGGCCATCATTGGTTTGTCCGGCGCGGGCAAGTCCACGCTGATCCGCACCATCAACCGGATGATCGACGTGACGGCGGGCCAGGTACTGGTGGACGGCGTGGACGTGATGACCCTGAAAGGAAAGGCGCTTCGCAGATTCCGCCGCCATATCGGCATGATCTTCCAGTCCTTTAACCTGGTGAGCCGCGCCACAGTGATCAAGAACGTGCTCACCTCCATGGTGCCGGATATGGATTTTTTTAGCGTGCTCCTGGGCATCTTTACGAAAAAACAGGAAATGGCGGCCTTGGCTGCCCTGGATAAGGTAGGGATTCTGGACAAGGCCTACACCAGGTGCGACCAGCTTTCCGGCGGCCAGCAGCAGCGGGTGGCGCTGGCCAGGACGCTGAACCAGAATCCTTCCATTATATTGGCGGACGAGCCTGTGGCTGCGTTGGACCCGGTGACTGCCAACCAGGTAATGAGTGACTTCAAGCGCATCAACAAGGAAATGAATATCTCCATCCTGATCAACATCCACCATGTGGACCTGGCGCTGGATTTTGCAGACCGGGTGATCGGCATCCGTGCCGGGGAAATCGTATTCGACGGGCCGGTGGAGGACGTGTCCCAGGAGGTGCTGGATGCCATTTACAACGGTGCGCCGGTGCCTACGGCAGCGGAGGAATTGAGCGCCAAGGAAGCCGCTCTTCTGGCCGCTGCCAGGGAGAATGCCGCCGGAAAGGGGGCGCAGGCCTGATGGCAAGGGCGAAAAAGCCAAAGGCCGCAAAGCCGCTCCTGTTTGACCGCCTTTTTCCCCCGCGCAAAATGACGGTAGGGGAACACAGCGTCATGAAGCCCCGCTCCCGGGCGTGGCTGATCGCACTGGTGCTGGTGGCGGCGGTTGTTGGCTCCGTTGAGATCACCGGCTTTGATATATCCATCATTGTGCGGCGCGGACACCAGTTTACGGTGATTCTGAAGAAGATATTCAATCCGGACTGGAATTACTTTGCCAAGGTGGTAAGGCCGCTGATGGATACCATCAAGATGTCCGTGATGGGCTCCGTTATCGGTTCCACGCTGGCGCTGCCCTTTGCGGTGCTGGCCTCCGCCAATATCAGCCGCAGCGGCGCCATGGTGGCTTTTTTGCGGGTGCTGCTGAATATCGTACGCACGCTGCCTACGCTGGTCATTGCCTCCATCTGCGCGCTGATCTTCGGGTTGGGCACGTTTGCGGGCACGGTGGCCATTACCATCTTCACCTTCGGCATCGTGTCGAAGATGCTCTATGAAAGCATTGAGACCATCGACATGGGGGCTTTCGAGGCGTTGGAGGCGATGGGAGCCTCCAAGTTTGAGGCTTTCTGGAGCGCCTGTATGCCGCAAATCCTGCCCACATATCTATCCCATTGCCTGTATTCCTTTGAGATCAACGTGCGTGCCGCCTCCATCCTGGGCTATGTGGGCGCCGGCGGCCTGGGCATCCTCATCAACGAGCGCATCGGCTGGCGTGATTACGAGGGCCTGGGCATGGTGCTTATCGCGCTGTTCGTGGTGGTGCTTGCCATTGAGAACACCAGCCAGTATTTCCGCAGGAAGCTCAGCTAGGAGGCCGCGCACATGCAGAAAGTAATCAACCCCATCGAGCAGATGTATGATACCCGGCCCCGGCGCTGGTGGCTGTATACCCTGATTTTACTGATCGTCGCGGTCCTTTTGGGTTGGTCGGGCGGCGCCATTGAGTTTAAGGGCCTGGCGTCCAAGGGCAGCGAGGTGGCCTACGGCATCGTCCACGGGATCACGCATCCGGACACGACCCTTCTGTTCAACGCCACGAAGGAAGGCGTGCCCTACATGCTGTTTGAAACCGTCGCCATTGCCATCCTGGGCACGCTTATCGGCGGGATGCTGGCGGTGCCCTTCAGCTTCCTGGCCAGCGAGAACATCGTGCCCAAGTGGTTCGCCTTTTTTTCCCGGGCGTTTATCCTGCTCATCCGCACCATTCCCAGCCTGGTCTGGGCGCTGGTGTGGATCCGCGTCACAGGCCCCGGGGCCTTTTGCGGCGTGGTGACGCAAAGCATCTGCTCCATCGGGATGATCAGCAAGATGTACATCAACGCCATCGAGGACCTGGATATCCGCATCCTGGAGAGCATGGACGCCGCCGGCTGCACCAGGTTTCAAAAGATACGCTACGGCATCCTGCCGCAGCTCTACGCCAATTTCGTTTCCACGCTGATCTACCGCTTCGATATCAACATCAAGGACGCCACCACCCTGGGCATTGTTGGCGCGGGCGGCATCGGCGCGGCGCTGATCCAGTGCATCAACAGCCGGCGCTGGAGCATGGTGGGGGCGTTTTTGTGCGGCATGATTATTTTGATGCTGGTGATTGAGCTGTTCTCCACCAGGATCCGCAAAAAGCTGGCGAGGGGCTGAATATGGCGCCGAAGCTGACCATCTATTACACATCGGACATGCACGGGTTCCTGTACCCCACCACCCATGGGGATCATGTCCTGCGGCCCATGGGGCTGCTGGGGATGGTCCCGCAATTCCACAAGGACGGGAACACCCTGATCCTGGACTGCGGGGATACCATCCAGGGGTCGCCGCTGACCTACTATTGCCACAGCCGGGGCCTGCCCTGCCCCATGATCCCGGCTATGAACGCGGCAGGGTATGATGATGTGACGCTGGGGAACCATGATTTCAATTTCGGATATGATGCCCTGTACGCCTATTTGACCGCCCTCCGCGCCCGGTGCGTGTGCGCCAACGTGAAGGACAGGGCTGGGCGGCTGCCCATTGTGCCCTATACCGTGCATACGCTGGAGAACGGGCTGCGGGTGGGCATTACCGGTGCCGTTACAAACTGGGTAAACAGGTGGGAGCAGCCGGATACCCTGGCCCATTTTGAGATCGGCGATCCTTTCGCGGCGCTGCAAAGCGCGCTGGCGGCGCTCCGGGAACAGGCGGATTTTACCGTGTGCCTTTACCATGGCGGCATAGAAAAGGACCTGCAAACGGGCCGTCTTTTATCCGGCACGGATGAAAACATCGCCTGCCGAATCGCGGAGGAGCTGGATTTTGACCTGCTGCTTACCGGCCATCAGCATATTCCACTGGCCAACATCACCTATTGCGGGACCCACCTGGTCCAAACGCCCGCCAGCGCCACGCATTTCGCGAAAATCGAGGGGTGGGAGGACGGGAGCATCACATCACGGCTTATGCCATCCGACCCTTCCCAAATGCCGCCCGTGGCCGGGGAGATGATGCCGCTGAAAAGAGAGCTGGATGCCTGGCTGGACAGGCCCATCGGCAGGCTGAACATGGCGCTTGCGCCCGGAGACAAGCTGCAGATGGCCCTTTACGGCGCGCCTATCGCGAATTTTTTCAACCAGGTGCAATTGGCAGCCTCCGGGGCGGATATCTCCGTGACCAGCTTGCCCAACGACATGCGCGGCTTTGAAAAAAGTGTGACTGTGCGGGATGTGGTGGCCACCTATGTCTACGCCAACACGCTGGTGGTGCTCAGGGTGACGGGAAGGGTGCTTAAGCAGGCGCTGGAGCGGTGCGCGGCCTATTTTGATGTGTCCCCGGAGGGGGAGGTGTCCATTGCCGAGGATTTTTTGAAGCCCAAGGTGGCCCATTACAACTTTGACTTTTTTCTGGGGATCGAATATACTTTCGACCTGAACAAGCCCGTTGGGCAGCGGGTGGCCCGCACCGCGCGGAACGGGGTGCCGGTGGCGGATGGCCAGCTTTTTACCCTGTGCATGAACAATTACCGGGCTACAGGCACGGGGGGGTACGAGGCCTACCTTACCTGCCCAAGGCTCCGGGAAATCAACCGGGAGGTCAGCGAACTGATCCTTGACTACCTGGCGGAGCATGGGGATGTGACGGTGGACGCAGCCTCGCCCCTGACGGTGATTTTCCCCGAAAAAGCATAACAATTTTTTCATCCGGCGAAATTCGATTTTGTGCAATCAAATCCCGAAAAACGGGGTATATATTACATGCCGGCTTTGTCCGGCGTAAGATTGGGAGGATGCAGGGTGTACAGCGTAAGGGAAATCGCGCCTAAGCTATATTGGGTGGGCGGCAGTGACAGGCGGCTGGCATTGTTTGAGAACATGTTCCCGCTGCCAAACGGCGTGGCGTACAATTCGTATCTGCTGATGGATGAAAAGACGGCGCTTATTGACACGGTAGATGCCTCCATCAGTGCGCTGTATCTGGAAAATGTGACCCATGTGCTCAATGGACGGGACCTTGACTATCTGGTGATCAACCACATGGAACCCGACCATTGCGCCAACATTGAGGAGATTGCCAGGCGTTATCCCAACATGCAGGTGATCGGCAATAAAAAGACGTTCCAGCTTTTCGAGCAGTTCTACAGCCTGGACCTTTCCGGGCGGATGCTCACGGTGGCGGACGGCGAGGAACTGAGCCTGGGGGAAAGCGTGCTCAGGTTCTGTTATACCCCCATGGTCCACTGGCCGGAAGTGATGTTCACCTATGAAGTCAAGCGGGGCGCGCTGTTTTCCGCCGATGCCTTCGGTACCTTCGGGGCGCATGCCGGCAACCTGTTCGCCGACGAATCGGATTTCGCCACCCTTTATATGGACGAAGCCCGGCGCTACTACACCAACATCGTGGGCAAATACGGCCCTCAGGTGCAAGCCGCCCTCAAGCGGTTCAAGGACGCGCAGGTCAACATGATCTGCCCGCTGCACGGGCCCATCTGGCGCAAGGATCTTGATGTGATCTTGAACAAATACGACCTGTGGAGCCGCTATGAGCCGGAGCAAAAGGGCGTGCTGCTCTTTTACGCCTCCATGTACGGCAACACGGAAAACGCCGTCAGCGCCTTGGCCAACAAGCTGGGACAGCTTGGCGTCCGGGATATGCGGATGTACGACGTATCAAAGACCCACCCGAGCTACATCATCGCCGACGCGTTCAGGTACAGCCACATGGTAGCCGCATCGCCCACGTACAACCTGCATCTTTACATGCCCATGGAGATGCTGCTTAGGGACATGGCCGCCCTGGGCCTTCGCGGCCGTAAGGTGGCCCTGATGGGCAACCATTCCTGGGCCAGCGCGGCCCTCAAGTCCATGCAGGAGATATTCGCCGGCATGAAGGACATGGAGACCATCGGCACGCCCATGGATATCCGTTCCACTTTGAAACCTTCGCGGGAGGAGGAACTTGATAAGATGGCGGAAGCCATCGCGTCTTCCGTCCTGCGGGGGTGAGATTTCACCACGACGCAAGGAGGAAAATATATGTTTACGCAAACCGGACTGAAATACGCTTTCAACGCCCTGGAGCCCCATATTGACGAGGCCACCATGGTGACCCACTATACCAAACACCACGCCGCCTACACCAAGAACCTGAATGACGCTGTGGAAAAGGCGCCGGAAGTTGCCGGCAAGTCCATCGAAGAGCTTTTGAAGAACCTTTCCCAGGTGAAGGATCCGGCGGTGCGCCAGGCCATCCGCAACAACGGCGGCGGCTACTATAACCACAACCTGTACTTTGGTATCCTGTCGCCCAATGGCGGCGGGGAGCCGGAGGGAGCGCTGAAGGAGGCAATCCTACGCGATTTCGGCGGGGTGGATTCCCTGCGTGAGAAGCTGACGGCGGCGGCCATGGGCCGGTTTGGCTCAGGCTGGGCCTGGCTGACGGTGGACGAAGCCGGAAAGCTTGCCGTATCCTCCACCCCCAACCAGGATAACCCCTTCATGGAGGAGGGCGGCAAAATACCCATCCTGGGCATTGACGTATGGGAGCACGCCTATTACCTGAAGTACAGGAACCTGCGGGGCGACTATGTGAAAGCCTTCTTCCAGGTGCTGGACTGGGGTGAGGTGGCAAAGCATTTTGCCGCCGGCCGGGGGAAATAAGCAACAAACAAGCAAGCGTATGCAGCGAAGCCCGCCAAATTGGCGGGCTTCGCGCTGTCTATGTATTGAATGAAAAAGAGATTCATACTATTTCCAAACATTATTTCTTCGTTGCGGCGGTTCTTTTCACGCAGGGCTGTGTCGCCCTCCGCTCAGCGTAGCGCTGCTACGCTTCGCTCCGGCTCCTTACCCTGCATTGAAAATCCCTGGC
>JAEWVC010000067.1 GCA_023459275.1 Bacillota bacterium
TACTGCAGGCGGGGCCGCGCCGGGGGGCGGGCCCCCCCCCCCCCCCCCCCCCGAGACTCTCTTGATGCAACATCCTCCCTCAGGGCAGTCTTCCCCCAAATGGGGATTCTAAAGGGGCTGTGTCCCTTTGGCGGGGTTCAGGGGCAGAGCCCATGGAGAATCTCTTGATGCAATATCCTCCCTCAGGGCAGCCTTCCCCCAAATGGGGACTCTAAAGGGGCTTTGTCCCTTTGGCGGGGTTCAGGGGCAGAGCCCGTGGAGACTCTCTTGATGCAATATCCTCCCTCAGGGCAGCCCTCCCCAAAATGGGGATTCTAAAGGGGCTGCGTCCCTTTGGCGGGGTCCAGGGGGCAGGGCCCGTGGAGACTCTCTTGATGTAATATTCTCAGGGCAGCCCTCCCCAAATGGGGATTCTAAAGGGGCTGTGTCCCTTTGGCGGGGTCCAGGGGCAGAGCCCGTGGAGACTCTCTTGATGCAATATCCTCCCTCAGGGCAGCCCTCCCCCAAATGGGGATTCTAAAGGGGCTGTGTCCCTTTAGCGGGGTCCAGGGGCAGAGCCCGTGGAGACTCTCTTGATGCAATATCTTCCCTCAGGGCAGTCTTCCCCCAAATGGGGATTCTAAAGGGGCTGTGTCCCTTTGGCGGGGTTCAGGGGCAGGGACCGTGGAGACTCTCTTGATGCAATATCTTCCCTCAGGGCAGCCCTCCCCCAAATGGGGATTCTAAAGGGGCTGTGTCCCTTTAGCGGGGTCCAGGGGCAGAACCCCTGGGAACACCGTTTGCGCATAGCCCACCGAGGCCATGGCATCCTTGCCGTAAAAATCGGCCCCCATCAAGTCGGCATATTCCTTGGTGAGCACCGCGCCGCCCACCATGATCCTGGCATCCGGCTTGCGGGCGCGCAGGAGGCGGATGGTTTTTTCCATGCCGGGGACGGTGGTGGTCATCAGGGCGGAGAGGCCCACCAGGGAAATGTTTTCCCGGACGGCGGTTTCCGCCACCAAACCGGCGGGCACGTCCCGGCCAAGATCGATGACCTCAAAGCCGTAATTCTCCAGCAGGACCTTTACGATGTTCTTGCCGATGTCATGGACGTCGCCTTCCACCGTGGCCAGGAGGACCCTGCCGCGGCTTTTTGCCGCCTGCCCGGAAACGGCCAGCGCGGCTTTCAGGCGGTCAAAGGCCGCCTTGGCGGCTTCTGCGCTCATCAATAGCTGTGGCAGGAACAGCCTGCCCGCTTCAAAGCCCTTCCCCACCTCCGTAAGGGCGGGGATCAATTCCTCCTCCACCAGGGACAAGGGCTGGCGCCCTGCGTCCAGGAGCGCTTTTGCCGCCTGGCCGGCTTGCGTTGCCAGCCCCTTCAATACCGCGCCGCGCAGGGAATCCTCTCCCGGTGCGGCGGCGGGGGCGGCGGGCGCTTCCTGCCCGCCGAAGGCGCCGATGTACCGCGCAAACTGCGCGTCCCTGCCGGTGAGGGCCGCGCCGGCGAAGAAGGCTTCCATCATGGGCTCGGAGCGGGGGTTGAGGATGGCGGCGGAGAGCCCGGCTTCCAGGGCCAGGACGAAGAACGCGGCGTTCAGCTTCTCCCGCCTGGGCAGGCCAAAGGAAACGTTGGAAACGCCCAGCACGGTGTGAAGGCCAAGCTCCGCCCGGGCTATGCGGATGGTTTCCAGGGTGGTCAGGGCCGCGTGCGGATCGGTGCTCACGGTCATGGTCAGCCCGTCCAGCAGGATGTCCTTGCGCGCAATGCCGTATTTCTCCGCTTCGGCCAGTATCTTTTTCGCAACGGCGATGCGCCCCTGCGCCGTGGGCGGAATCCCGTCCTCATCAAGGGGCAGGGCCACCGCCGCACCCCCGTACTTCTTCATCAGCGGGAAAACCGCCGCCATGGAGGCGGCCTTGCCGGTGACGGAATTGATCAGCGCCTTGCCGTTGTAGATGCGCAGCGCCTTTTCCAGTGCCGCGGGGTCCGCGGTGTCCAGCTGGAGGGGAAGGTCCGTTACGGACTGCAGGCTTTCCACCGCCAGGGCCAGCACCTTAGGCTCGTCGATCCCCGGCAGGCCCGCGTTCACATCCAGCATATGGGCGCCGGTCTCCTGCTGGGCCACGGCTTCCTGCTGGAGGTAGGCCATGTCCAGGTCCTTGAGCGCCTGCTTCAGCCGGGGCTTGCCGGTGGGGTTGATCCGCTCGCCGATGATCACGGGCAGTTCCCCGAAGCTTTGGGATTTTCCCCAGGAACAGACCACGGTGTCCTGCTTTTTCGTGACGGGTGCGGGCTTGAAGCCCCGGCACCGTTTGATCATGGCGGAAATGTGATCGGGGGTGGTGCCGCAGCAGCCACCCAGCAGAAGGGGTCCCAGACCGGCCAACTCCTCCATCTCCCTGGCAAAATCCTCCGGGGAGAGCAGGAACCGCGTCTGGCCGTTTTCCAGCCGGGGAAGCCCCGCGTTGGGGCAAACCTGCACCGGAACGGAGGCGCAGACCATCATTGTTTCCAGGATGGGAAGCATCTGCCGGGGCCCCAGGCCGCAGTTCAGGCCCAGCGCGCTGACGCCCAGCCCCTCCAGCATGGCCACCATGCCCCGGATATCGCCGCCTGTGAGCAGTTTTTGATTTTCATTTACCATCATGGTGGCGACCACGGGCAGGTTCGTGCGCTCCCTGCAGGCCAGCACCGCGGCCTTCAATTCGTAGCTGTCGGACACGGTCTCGATAAAAATCACGTCCGCCCCGGCCTCCGCCCCGGCCTGCGCCATATCCCCGAAAAGCGTAACCGCCATTTCAAAGGGCAGGTCGCCCAGGGGCTGCAAAAGTTTGCCCGTAGGGCCCAGGTCCAGGGCCGCCATGCCATGGCCCCGGCTTTTGACCGCTTCCCGGGCCAGGATAACGCCGGCCCGCACCACATTTGCCGCCTGTTCCCCAAAGTTCAGGGCGCTTACGCCGAAGGTGTTGGCGCTTACGATGTCGCAGCCCGCATCCAGGTACATTTCGTGCACCCTGCGCACGCTTTCGGGATGGGTGATGTTCCAGGCTCCCGGCACCTGGCCGCCGGAGAGGCCCATGCTTTGCAGCATGGTGCCCAGGCCGCCGTCCACAAACAATAGCCGCGTTCCAAGCTCCTTCAAAAAATCCATGCTTCATTCCTCCCGGAAAGGACAGGCGGTGTTCGGGCAGCGCCCGCATGTTTGGATGCAGGCCGTTTGCTTTTGCGGGGATATCCCCATAACGGCCGTTACCGATTTGGCGGGGACGAGCAGGTTTTCCGCCGTCAGGGTCAAGCCGATGCGCTTGCCGGCCTCCAGGATGGCCAGCATCTCCCCGTGGCAGGAAAGGGGCAAATCGCCGTATCCGGGGCTGTACCTGGGTGTGAGGAAAAGGCTTTCCTCTTTCAGCTCCCGGGCAAGCGCCGCGCCGGTTTGATTGAGATAGGCTTCCAGCATGGCCGCGGCGCAGGCATGGAGCACCACCGCCCGGCTCATGTGCAGCGCGGAGGCCTTTCTGATCATCTGATCCGCCTGGGCGCCCAGGGTGGCCGCCATGAGCACCGCCTCCCCGCAGCCCGCCAGATGTGCGGCCAGGCTTTTGCTCTGAACGGTCATACCCCCCATATGCGCCGTATCCTCGTCAAGGGTCAGGGGCAGGCGGCGGAGCACATGGCGGGGTGTCAACGCGGAAAGCTCCTTCAAGGAAGCCTCGATGAGCGCGGCGGTGGCCTCCTCCGGCGTTTTTCCGTGATAGCCCAGGTATTTGGCGATGGTTTTGCGGCTTACATCCACAGTCATGCTACTGCTCCAGGATATCGGACAGGTTGGAAAAAATGGCCGCGGCAATCTGCGGCCTGTTCATGGTGTAGATATGGATATTGCTGACGCCGTTGGCGATGAGGTCGATGATCTGCTCGGTGGCAAAGGCGATGCCCGCCTGGCGCATGGCCTTGGGGTTTTTTGCGAACCTGTCGATGATGGCCATGAAGCGGGGCGGCAGCGACGCGCCGGAGAGGGCGCATATCCGTTTGATCTGGCCCGCGCTGATCACAGGCATGATCCCCGCCGCGATGGGCACGGAAATCCCTTTTTGCAATGCCCGGTACAGGAAATTGTACAGGATATTGTTGTCAAAAAACATTTGCGTCGTGAGGAACTCAGCCCCGGCATCCACCTTGGCTTTAAGAAAATCCAGGTCCTTGTCCTTGGAAGAGGACTCGGGATGGCCCTCGGGATAGCAGGCCGCGCCCACGGAAAAGCCGCCGAAATCCTTCAATTGCGCCACCAGTTCGCTGGCGTACCGGTATTGCCTGGGGCCGGGAAAAACCATGCCCTCGGGAATATCGCCCCTAAGCGCCAGGATGTTTTCGATCCCCTCGGCCCGGAGGGAAGCAAGCCGCTCCCGCATCTGATCCATGGTGGAGGTTGCGCAGGTGAGGTGGTACAAGGGCGTGCAGCCGCTTGCGCGCACCGCTCTGGCGATCTCCAGGGTGTGGGCGGCGGTGAGCCCGGCCGCGCCGTAGGTGACGCTGATAAAGGCGGGGCTTAGGGCGGCAATCTCCCCGGCCACGCTCACCGCCTGGCCAAGGTCTTTGAATTCCTTGGGCGGGAAGATCTCGCAGGAGATGTGGACGCGGCCGTCCCGCATAAGGGCCGGGATGCGCATGGCTTACCTCCCCCTTTTCCCCAGCTCACTCAATTCGTAAGGCGTCTCCTGGTACACAAAATAGTTCAGCCAATTGGCAAACAGCAGGTTGGCATGGCTGCGCCAGCGTACCAGCGGTTCGTTTTTCGGATCATCTCCGGGGAAATAATGCTTGGGAACCTGGATGTCCAGCCCCTTGTTTACATCCCGGAAGTATTCGTTGGCCAGGGTGCCGGGGTTGTATTCGCTGTGCCCTGTGGCAAACACCCGCCGCCCGTCGCGGCTTGCGATCAGCCCCATGCCGGATTCCATAGAAGTGGCCAGCACATCAAGGTCTTGGCAGGCCAGCACCTCCTCCTCCACAAGGCCGGTATGGCGGCTGACGGGGATGTCAAACACATCGTCAAAGCCCCGCACAAGCTTGGACTCCCTTTTCAGCACCCTGTGGGGAAAGACGCCGAACATTTTTTCCGGAAGGGGCCGCTTGTGGATACCGTAGTGGTAATGCAGCCCCGCCTGGGCCGCCCAGCAGATGAAAAGCGTGCTGAAGGCCCGATCGTCCGCCCAGGCCATGATGTTTTGCAGCTCGCCCCAATAATGGACATCCTCAAAATCCAGCTTTTCCACCGGCGCGCCGGTGATGATCACGCCGTCAAAATATTCGTTCTTCACATCCGCAAAGGTGCGGTAAAACGTGGACAGATGCTGGAAATCCACATTCTTGGAATTGTAGCTCTCGGTATGCAAAAGCGTGATCTCCACCTGCAGGGGCGTGTTGCCGATCAGGCGCAGCAGCTGCGTCTCCGTGGCCTCCTTGGTGGGCATCAGGTTGAGGATGGCGATGTGGAGCGGACGGATGTCCTGGGAGGCGGACCGGTGTTCCGTCATCACGAAGATGTTTTCTTCTGTCAGTATCTTGGTGGCCGGGAGTGCGTCGGGGATCTTGACCGGCATATATAGGACCTCCTTGTCCCGGTATCGCTTTTTCCAAAAAGGCCACCCCAATATATCGGGATGGCCTTTCGGCGTGGAAGGATTGTATCATTTCCTAGTAAAATTGTCAATAATCTATCCGTTCAATCTGTGCCTTGCGGTTTTGCCATATATGAGGTAAAATATGGCTATACGAAGGGCTTGCTTTGCATGAAGCGGGACTTAACTGGGAAGGATATCCATGGGGCCGTTCTTTTCGTGGGAACAGTGCGGAGGAGAGGCTTTCTTTGCGAAAAAGAAGGAGTTTCTTCCGGTGGGGTCGAATGGATTTTCAATACCTGGAACGGCAGCGTATTCCCCATACCCCACATAATGCAGGGAATTGGGGCTGCCCTTCGTTTACATGATTGTACGGATGCAAGTTCTTGGGGAGAGGCGACCCCGGGAAGAAGAGGATGGTCAGCATGAGCAGAAACAAAAAGCAAAAGGATCCTTTTCGTACATTGGTCCGGGGAGTGATCCTCCTTGTCGTGGCGGCCGCGGTGTTTGCCGGCGTCATGATAGGATTGAACATCATCAATCAGAGCGCTCTCGAGGAGAAGATCAAAGATACCGAGAGCCTCAATCAGCAACGCCAGCAGGAGTATCAAAGCAAGCTGGCGGAATATCAAAGCGCTACGCAGAAGGGCGAAAACCTGTCCTGGCCCGGGCCCGCCAAAACGGAGGGCTGGGATGTGGTGGACGTAAGCGCCTTTGACCTGGAAAACACCAGAAGCATCCCCACGGACAGGGCATCGCTGCTGGCCGGCGGCATGATGCTGGTGAACCAATGGCATGCGCTGCCTTCGGATTTTTCCGACGCAGCCACGGTGAGTGTCATCACCGCCAGCGGCAAGAAGGTGGGCGCTGCCGACGCAAACGTCAAGCTCTTCCAGCCAGCCATCGATGCGCTGACGGATATCATTACCGCCGCCGCGGCTGAAGGGCAGAAGGACTACTTCGTATCGGAAGGCCTGCGCACCATGGCCAGGCAAACGGAATTGTATGAGGCGAAGCGGGATGCGCTGTCCACACGCTACAGCGGCGATACGCTGGAAGAGCAGACCAAGAAGAGCGTCAATTATCCCGGCACCAGCGAATTTCAAAGCGGGTTTTCCTTCACCATGGGCATCTACCCCAACCCCAACAAACTGGGCTTCCAAGTTTCGGACCAGGGCAAATGGTTTACGGAAAACTGCTGGAAATACGGGCTTATTTTCCGCTTTCCCACCCAGGATTTTCCCAATTCCTCCTGGGTGGACAAATCCTATAAGACGGGCGTTACCGTGACGCTGAACCTGTACCGCTGGGTGGGTATCCCCCACGCCACCGTCATGCGCCAGATGGACTTTTGCATGGAGGAGTACGTGGAATACCTGATCGCGCATCCCCATCTGGCCGTATATGAGAACGGAAAGCTGAAGTATGAGATCTTCCGTGAGGAAGTGGGCGACGCCGCATCGGTGAACATCCGTGTGCCCCTGGCCGCGGTCACCTACCTTGCCTCCTTGGACAACATGGGCGGTGTGGTCACTGCGTACACTTATCAATAACAGGATGGGAAGATAATGAAGGGCCGCCTGCGTAGCAGGC
>JAEWVC010000068.1 GCA_023459275.1 Bacillota bacterium
AAGGAGGAGCTATGGAATTCTGGTTTTCGGAGATGCACACGCCTGACGCGAAGCTGTCCATCCGGGTGGACAAGCAATTATACAGCGGGCAGAGCGCCTTCCAGCGCATTGATGTGTTTGAGTCCCCGGAATTCGGGCGCTTTCTGATCCTGGACGGGTACATGATGCTCACCGAGCGGGACGAGTTCATCTACCATGAGATGCTGGCCCATGTGCCCATGGCGGTGCATCCCAATGTGGAAAACGTGCTGGTGATCGGCGCGGGGGACGGGGGCGTGCTCCGGGAGCTGAACAGGTACGATACCATTCAAAACATTGATGTGGCGGAGATCGACGAAACGGTGGTCAAGGTGTGCAGGGAATACCTGCCCTTTACCGGCTGCGGCTTTGACGACCCCAGGGTTCATGTATACTACCAGGACGGACTGAAGTTTGTACGGGGCAAGGAAAACGCCTACGATCTGATCGTGGTGGATTCCACCGACCCCTTCGGACCGGGGGAAGGCCTTTTTACCAGGGAGTTTTACGGCAACTGCTACAAATCGCTTCGGGAGGACGGCATCATGGTCAACCAGCATGAAAGCCCCTTCTATGCCGGCGACGCCCTGGCCATGCAGCGCGCCCACAAGCGTATTACGGAGTCCTTCCCCATCAGCCGCGTCTATCAGGCGCAAATCCCCAGCTACCCATCGGGGTATTGGCTGTTCGGCTTCGCTTCCAAGGGGTACCATCCCGTGCGGGACCTGCGGCCCAGGGAGTGGAAGCGGCTGGAGCTTGACACCAAGTATTACAACATCAACCTGCACCGGGGCGCCTTCGCGCTGCCCAACTATGTGCAGCGGCTGCTGGAGGATGTGGAGCATGTGGACTGAGAATGTGTCCACCTTCCTTGGCTGTGACAGCGGGTTCCAACAGGCGCGGGCCGTGCTTTTCGGCGCGCCTTTTGACGGCACCACCTCCTACCGGCCCGGCACGCGGTTTGCTAGCCGGGTGATGCGGGCGGAGAGCTACGGCCTGGAAACCTACAGCCCTTACCAGGACAGGGATTTGGGCGCCTGCGGGGTATTTGACGGCGGCGATCTGGACCTGCCCTTCGGCAATGTGCAGGCTGTTCTCACGCAGATTGAGGAAAAGGCCGCGGCCATCCTGGACGCCGGGAAAATGCCGGTGATGATCGGCGGGGAGCATCTTGTGACCCTGGGCGCGGTGCGGGCCGTGGCAAAAAGGTTCCCGGAGCTTCATCTTCTGCACCTGGACGCGCATACTGACCTGCGGGAGGAATACCTGGGCGAAGCCCTCTCCCATGCCACGGTGATCAGGCGCTGCTGGGACCTTTTGGGGGACGGGCGCATCCATCAGTTCGGCATCCGCTCCGGCGACGGGCCGGAGTTCAAGTGGGCAGCCCAGGGCCATGTGGCCATGCGCAGGTTTGACCTGCAAGGGTTTGCCGAAACGGTGGAGGCGCTCCGGGGCAAGCCGCTGTACGTGACCATCGACCTGGATGTGCTGGACCCCGCCGCCTTCCCCGGCACCGGTACGCCGGAGGCCGGCGGCGTGGCCTTTACGGAGCTTCTTTCCGCCATCCTCGTCCTGAAGGGCGCACGGGTGGCGGCCTGCGATATCACCGAGCTTTCGCCGCCCTATGACCCCTCCGGCACCTCCACCGCCACGGCGCTGAAGGTGCTCCGGGAGCTGCTTCTGGCGGTACTGTAACGCCAGGGAGGCTCTGCCTCCCTGGACCCACCGTCAAAGGGATAAATCCCTTTGAAATCCCTCTATGTTATTGATATGTAGAATGAATCATTCCCTGCCGCCTTTGCAGCGGCTGCTGCTTGAAGGGACGCATCCGAAGGTCCAGGGCGACCGGAAAGCCCTGGCCGCACCCGCAACTATAAAACCCAGATCAAAGGAGGATCCCCTATGGGCAAAGCGCTTATCATCGGCTGCGGCGGCGTGGCTTCCGTGGCTATCCAGAAATGCTGCCAGAACAGCAATGTGTTTGGAGAAATCATGATCGCCAGCCGCACCAAGGAAAAGTGCGACGCCCTGAAAGCAAAGCTATCGGGCGGGAAAACAAAGATCGAAACCGCGCGGGTGGACGCCGACGACACCCAGGCGCTCATCCGCCTCATCGAAGGCTACCGGCCGGAGGTGGTGCTGAACCTGGCGCTGCCCTACCAGGACCTGACCATCATGGACGCCTGCCTGGCCACCGGGACCGACTATGTGGACACCGCCAACTACGAGCCCACCGATACCGCCAAGTTCGAGTACAAATGGCAGTGGGCCTACCATGACCGCTTCAAGGCGGCCGGCATCACCGCGCTGCTGGGCAGCGGTTTTGATCCCGGCGTCACCAGCGTTTTTTCCGCCTATGCCCTGAAGCACCAGTTTGACGAGATCCATGAGATCGACATCCTGGACGCCAACGGCGGCGACCACGGCTATCCCTTTGCCACCAACTTCAACCCGGAGATCAATATCCGGGAGGTCACGGCCAAGGGAAGCTATTGGGAGAACGGCCACTGGGTGGAAACGGAGCCCATGGAGATCAAGCGGGAATATGATTTTGAGGGCATCGGCAAAAAGGATATGTACCTGCTGCACCACGAGGAGATCGAGTCCCTGGCGAAGTTCATCCCCGGCGTCCGGCGCATCCGCTTTTTCATGACCTTTGGGCAAAGCTATCTCACCCATTTGAAATGCCTTGAAAATGTGGGCATGACCTCCATCAAGCCCATTCTGTTTGAGGGCAGGGAAATCGTGCCCCTGCAGTTTTTGAAGGCCGTGCTCCCAGACCCTTCGTCCCTGGGCCCCCGCACCGTGGGCAAGACCAACATCGGCTGCATTTTCCGGGGCGTCAAGGACGGCAAGCCCAAGACCTATTATCTGTACAATATTTGCGACCACCAGGCGTGCTACCGGGAGCTGGGCTCCCAGGCCATCTCCTATACCACCGGCGTGCCAGCCATGATCGGCACCATGCTGGTTTTGACCGGCAAATGGAAAAAGCCCGGCGTGTACAACATGGAGCAGTTTGACCCCGACCCCTTTATGGATGCCTTGAACAAGTGGGGCCTGCCCTGGCAGGAAAGCATGGACCCCGTATTGGTGGACTGATATGCGCGGACTGCCGGAGCTTTCCCAACTGAAAACACCCTGCTACCTGATTGACGAGGCGGCGGTCAAAAGCAACCTGGAGATCCTTCAAAAGGTGGGCCGGGAGAGCGGCGCCAAAATATTGCTGGCGCAGAAGGCTTTCTCCATGTTCCGGCTGTACCCCCTGATGGCCAGATATCTGCAGGGAACCACCGCCAGCGGCCTGAATGAGGCCAAGCTGGGCCATGACCATTTTGGGGGCGAGACGCACATCTTCTCGCCCGCTTTCGATGATAGGACCTTTGATGAAGTGACGGCCCTGTGCGGCCATATCGTATTCAATTCCTTCTCCCAGTGGGAGCGGTTCGGCCCAAGGGCGCTTAATAAGGGCGTCTCCTGCGGCCTGCGGGTGAACCCCGCCCATTCCACCCAGGAGCACGCGATGTACGACCCCTGCGCCCCCGGTTCCCGGCTGGGGATTTTGCGGGAGCAGTTTCCCAAAATCCTGCCGGAGGGCCTTGACGGCCTGCATTTCCATTGCCTGTGCGAGCAGGACGCGGACGCGCTGGAAGAAACGGTAAAAGCCGTGGAGGAACAGTTCGGAAGCTATCTGCCCCGGATGAAATGGGTCAATTTCGGGGGCGGCCACCACATTACCAGGCCGGGGTACGACATCCCCCGCCTGATCCGCCTGGTGAAGGACTTCTCCGCCAAATATGGCGTGACGGTATACCTGGAGCCCGGGGAGGCTGTGGCGCTGAACGCCGGGTACCTGATCGCCTCGGTGATGGATGTGGTGTACAACACCCTGCCTATTGCCATCCTTGATACCTCCGCCACCTGCCATATGCCTGACGTGCTGGAGATGCCCTACCGCCCGCCCCTTTTGAACGCGGGAAAGCCGGGGGAAAAAGCGCATACCTTCCGTCTGGCCGGACCCACCTGCCTGGCCGGGGATGTGATCGGCGACTACTCCTTTGACCTGCCTTTGAAGCCCGGCGGCCGGCTTGTTTTCGGCGATATGGCCATCTACACCATGGTAAAAAACAATACCTTCAACGGCATGAACCTGCCGGACATCCTGCTGTACCGGGAGGACGGAGAAATCGAAACCGTGCGTCACTTCGGGTACGAGGACTTCAAATCCCGTCTATCCTAACATGCAACATATTTATTTTATTATAAACAGTTTTCCTGGAGAGGGCGCGGGAGGACCTCCTTTTGCAAAAGGAGGTCCTC
>JAEWVC010000069.1 GCA_023459275.1 Bacillota bacterium
GCGTACAACCTCTCACATCACCCTGTGCCTTGAGAAGCCTATGTTTAACGATCCCCTACAATACAAAACACCGTTAAATTCGTTAAATTCGTTAAACTCGTTAGCAGATCAACCTTTTCCATACAAATAAGACAAAACAAACAGCAAAAATTGAACTAGAAACGCCACCGGAAGCTATAGATGCGCTGAAGGATACGAACGTGTTTAACGAATTTAACGAATTTAACGATAATTATGTGCCGGGCTTCATCGTTGGCAGGTGTGTTTGAAATTCGCCGGTGGGGACATGCACCAGTAACCACACCCCACGGCAATTGATCCTATTTCCCGGCACCTTCTCCCCCAATTCCACATGCTCGGATAAATTCTTACTCACAAACTCCATCCTCACCCGTTTCTTTTCCATCAGCTCCCTGGACAGCCCGTTCAGCTTTTCCCGCCAGGCCCTGCCGCTTGCGCAGGGGCAGTACCCAAACATCCTTACCGCATAATTGGTGAGCTGCTCGTAGCTTACAAACACGCCCCTTGGATTCTCCTCCAAAAGCCGCGTCACCGCCACCACCGCCGGGTCCTCCTCAAAGGGGATGGCCTGGCCTTTTTTTAAGGAGGGGGCCATCAAGTCCTCCACGGTCAAATGGGAGTAGCCGTCAAATTCCGCGCCGCCCCCCGGGCCGATCCGAAAGGCAAACGCGCTGCCCGCCCGGGCCGCGCTGGATTTTACATGGCACACCACCCGCTGCTCCGGGTCGCTGGGGTTCAGCCCCGCGTGGAGCACGCTGCGGGCCGCGGCCACAATGTCCATGGAGCCCAGGGTGCGGTACAGGGCCTTCATGCCGGGCAGGCCCTTGTTGAGGTGCGCCACCAGCACCACCGCGCAGCGCAGGCGCGCGGCCATCTCCGTAAGCCTGGCCAGCACGGGACGGGTCTCGTTGGCCCTGTGCATGTCCACCCGCTCCCCTAAAAACGCCTGGATGGGGTCGAAAATGATCAGCGCGGCGCCGTGCTCCCGGGCGGCCTCCTCCACCTCCCTGCTGTCAAAGGTCAGCGATCCCGCGTCCGTCAGGAAGAAGCAGCGGGCCAAATCGGCCCCGCTGGCCTTGATCCGCGCCTTGATCACGCCAAGGCCGTCCTCCGTGGACAAAATCAGCACGCTGCCCTGCCTGCAGGGATGCTCCAGTATGCCCCCGCCCCTGGTGACTTCCGCCGCCAGCTTGCAGGCAAAAATGGTCTTGCCCGTGCCCGGGTCCCCCTGGAGGATGGTGATGCTCCCTTGGGGCACGTAAGGGTGCACCAGGTATTCCGGCGTCTCGTCCGGCACGTCCGCAAAGCACACCACCTGATGCCGGGGCGCCGCAGGGCCGGGGCTTGCCCCCGCCGCGTCTGCCCCCAATCCTGCCTTGTTCACGGCGCCGCTTTGACCGGGGCTTGCCCCCGCGGCTGCCTTGCGGATGGCTGCGCCGTTTGGCAGATACCCCGTCACGCTGCCCGGGAGCGGGGCTTCCTCCCCGCCCTCCTTTAGCGCCAGCAGCCGTTCGTATTCCTTCAATTCACTTTCGTAGCTCATGGGTTCATTTCTCCTTTTCTTTTGCGCCGGGTGAGGCTTGCCTTGTATTTGCTTGCCAGCCAATTTGCTATGTGACTGACACTGTGCGGCGGGGGCAAGCCCCGCCCCACGGTATTTGCGCTGCGCGGCGGGACGTACACCGCCCCACGGCATTTGCGGTGCATGATGGCCTTTAAGGCCCCCACCCTACGGCATGGCGCGCACAAGCTGCTCCGGCGTGGCGGCGTCCAGGTTGTAAAGCGCGGTGTTCGCCGCGGCCATGGCGCCAAGGGCGCGGACAAAGGCCGGGGATTCCCAGGCGTCCTCCCGGGATGCGGCAACCTTGGCGATGCCGGCCGCCTCGTCCCGGGCGGCAAATTTGATCTTTAGCAGCCGTGACGCCTCCCGCTCCCGAAAGCACTCCGCCGCCCGCTTAAGCTCCATGGCCGTGACCATCCGTTTCCCGGCGGGCGGGCCGTGTCTCCCGGGGCTTTGCGGTGCCGGAAAGCCAAAGTCCGCGCAGAGCCTTTTCGCGGCCTCGATGGGCGTAAGCCTGTACAGCGCCCCGTACAGCGCCGCCGCGTCGCCCCCCGCCCCGCAGGAAAAGCAGTGCCACCGCCCCTTTTCGTCCAGCATCAGCGAAGGGGTTTTGTCCCTGTGCATGGGGCAGCTGGACCAGTACCTGGCGCCGTGCTTTTTCAGGACCATTCCGGCTTTCAGGCCCGCTTCCCAGGCGGGGATGGCCCGTGCCGTTTCAAACGCGCTTTCCATAAGAGAACTCCTGTTCGTATTGTTCTCCTCTATCATAGCGTATCTGCGCGGAAATTTCACACCCCTTTTGCACGATTTTTGGGCTTTTCGGGCATGAAAAGCAAAAATGCTCACATTTCATTCCCTTCCTGTGGCATCTTGGGTTTTTCATGGTACCTTGTGAACGGGAAACGCCCATATCGGCAAAAAAAAGGGCTGCCTTACAGGGCAGCCGGTGCGGGGGGATCAGCCAGGGGCATAACCATATGAAACGCGCAGGCGGAGGACGCCTGCGCCAGGGTGCGGTTGGTGTGTGGCGTCCGCCGAAAAAAGGCCCACGGGTTCTGTCTGCACTGCGGGTATGCGCTGCGCAAGGAACAGAAGAGCTTTATCAAGTACGTGTGAACAGACCGGCAAAGGGGGCCTGGGATGGAAGCCTGTCCAAACCCCACAAGGATGGCAAATAGATCAGTTCTAAAACCATCCACCTAGAAAAAGGGAGAGGTTTCGATGTCCGAGCAATGATGCACCTACTAGAAAAATAATTTGTAACGCATCATTGATCGTTGGTGAAATCTACCTTACCCTCTGTGATAATAATCATTGAACATTGACGGTATCTGACTTGCATCAAGTTTGTTAACATCAGTAAATTCCCTTAAATAATACTCACTCGCAAAAGGGACCGGCTCAGTGTAACAGGTTTTGAAGACAATAGCATGTTTCCCATATGGCATTGGAACTTTCATATGCGTCAAAACATGCAAGCGATAGGCATCGGAAATCAATGTACAATTGCGAATATACTCTTTTATTGTGTGAGTATACCTATCAATGCTCTGTGAGATTGCTTTAGCATCATGCTCAATGCCACATATAGGAACTTCGTTAATCATCGTATATGATGTCCCATATCTATCAGAAAATTTAATTGCGTCAGGTTCTTTATCGCCGACACCTACAATAACATATCCCGTTCTATTTGGGCCACCATTATTAATCGCTGTTAATGTTTTTAGAACCTGATCAATTATTGAGGTGTCAATCCTATCTCCACCAAACGGTACAAACCCAATTTTAAAGTCATAAAGAACCTGTTCCGTTCTGGATTTATTAATAATGTTTACAAACTCCAATGTCCAATCATCTAGAGCAGGGTCCTCTGGTCTCCCATCGGTAAACGCATCTTGAATTAGGCCGTAAACGGAATTAATAGCGTTTTCCCGGCTAATGCAACTTTTTAATGTAATGTTGACAATTCTGCCACAATGACCATCAAGCTTTTTTGCCAGTAAATCAAAATCCACCTTTGTTTTTCCTTGCTTAATAACAAGCTTATGTATAGCCATAAATACTATTTGAAAAGGCACAATCAAATCAGATACCATACTAGATGCTGATGTCAATTCCCTAAAATTCTTTCCAGAAGCAATTAGCATTTCATCTATACATGACCAGACGATCCGAAATTGTTTATTTACCGCTTCAAAACCAACACGATCTATTGCGTTATTGATTTGTGTCATTTCAATTGGTACCGATTCATCTAGAGGGTTAGGTGAATATCCGTATAACTTGTTAAGTGCTTGATTACCAAACAATTTTCTCTCCCTTTCCGGAAGAATCATGTTTGAGATAATATACGCAATAGCTTCTTCGTCGCGTGATTGCCGAATTTCATATGCGTTAATTATTCTGTTCTTTATCCAAAAAATGTCCGGCAATGCTATTGTGTATGGAAGTTTATAATTGCTCAAACTTATATTTGACATGTTCCTCAAAAGAAGTATATCGTCAGAAATATCACCGCGTATTTCCGATGATAATTGTCTTACAATTCTCGAAAACTGGGTGCTAATGCCGATTTGTCGCAACTCTTGCGACGATAGGTGCTTACCTGTAGAGTTAATTCGTTTAAATACTTCTTCCACATCACCGTCGTTTGAGGCAGGGAAAATAGAAACGGGCAAAGTGTAGTTCGCTATGCCCTTACATATTTCCGACGAAATGATAGGTCGATTTTGGCAGAGAATTTTGTTTCGTTGTTGTTCAATTGTATCCGGCATAGATTCTAAGTTAAAAAATCCATCTTTTAGTTGATACTTTTGCGTAATAAATGTACAAATTGCATCTAAGCGTTGCATTCCATCTATTATCTCATATTTCCCAGATTCGGTTGCTGCGAATAGGAACATAGGAACAGGAAGTCCTTTTATGATAGTATCCAGGAAATTCCTTTTTTCCTCTATTGTCCAGCATAGTTTCCTCTGATATTTTCGATTAACAATCAGTTTGTCATCACTATAAAGTGAATATACTTGACTGATTGTCATAGCCTTGATAGACAACCCTTCTTGGATGATCATACTTGATTTTCCCCTTTCAATGCAGCGTGGTGCTTAAAATCAAAGAACACGACACTTCACATATCCGGCAAAATATCCAGTCTGTTAGTGGAGGAGGGAATTTAATCAGGTTCTGATTGTAGGCAGCTAAACCCCAATCTATTGATGTTATACTGTTGGAATTATTATACACAAGTAAGGCGAAAATTGCCAGTAAAAATTTCGGAATAGGTCGAGATTCGGATTTTTCGGATATTCCTATTTACCCCATTAACTTTAGTATCGCATATTTGCTTCGGCAAGTATATCGAACAATGCCAGCAACTCCTGTTGCTATAGGTCAACAATCATACCTGCAATTTTGGGCAACGTGTAATGACAAACCCAACGACTAGGAATTCCGGTAAAATTGTTCGTGATTCCTTTTTGCAGTAGCAGGTGTGCATCATTTCTAGTGCCGGTGCTGGAATTACATGAGGGAGAATGTAACCTATGAACCGGATCGTGTTTTCCTGCAAATTCTCCCAAAGGCTGCTATATCCGGACTCATTTTGAAGGCAAAGAGAAAGACCCGCCGTATTTGGCGAGTCTTTCTCCAGAACTAATGTCCCTATTGTGGTGCCGAAGGCGGGACTTGAACCCGCACGGGAGTTACCCCAATGGATTTTGAGTCCATCACGTCTGCCATTCCATCACTTCGGCGCGTAACGAAACGTATTATACCATGTTTCCGGGGGCCGCGCAAGAGCGGAAACACGGGAATCGGGGGGGACGGAGAGAAAAATTGCGGTATTGCGGAAAGGGCACTTTTTGGAAAAAAGCTGACCGACCGGCTCAATCGTCGCACTGCTCACTGCCGTTCGCATTGTTCGTTTCGCCGGCCTCCTCCACCAGGCCCCTTTCCGCCACAGGCGGGGGCCAGGTTTCGGAGCCTCCCGCACCCATCCCTGAAAAACTTCATAAGGGGAAATTCATTTTTGGGGTCATGATGCCAGAAACAAAAAGAACCCAAAAAAGGGATTCCAAAGGGATGATATCCCTTTGGCGGAGCCCCTGGACCAAAACCTCATCCTTTGGATTGCTTCCGGAATTCCCTTGCGATCCCCGCCGCCACGGCAAACTCCGCCGCCACCAAGCAAAGGTTCAGCACCAGCGGAAAAATGCGGCTGCGCTCCGAAGCCTGCCCGGCAATCCATCCGGCAGGGGTGCTGACCAAAAGAATCACGGCAAAAATCAGGCTGTTGATCCTGGCCCTTTCCCCGGCCGGTATGCTGACGGACATCAGGGATTCCGTTAAAGGGCCGAGCAGGGCCAACGCGAAAGCATCGCAGGCGACGGACAGGAATACGGCCCATACCGCGGAGGCCGCAGCGGGCAGCAAGGCCAGCGGCAGCAACAGCCCAAGCCCCTGCGCCATAAGGCCCGCCATCAGGGGCGTGCGGATGTTCGTAAAGTTGATGCGCGGTACAATCAGGAAGAAGGCCAGCAGGGCGACAGCCGCCTTCACCAGCGGAAACAGGGAAAGCATGGCGCTGCTTATCCCGTATTCAGCCGTTACGAACAGGGGCCAGAAGTTTGTCTGGATTGTTTGAAAGCAGGTCATGAGCACCATCAGGAGCACGCAAAGAAGCATGCGCCTCTGCCTGAGGGCGGCGGTGAACGCGGACCACCCGCCAAAGGCAAGCGTTATCGCGGAATACCCTTTGCATTCGTCCCTCCGCTTTACGCCTATGCCGCTTTCCCGGGACAGGCGGTACTGCAGGAGGAACTTGGCCGTCATGAGCACCGCGGAAAACACAAACAGCGCGCGCATGACCGGCACCAGCGCAAAACGCTCCATAAATAGCCCGGCAAGGGGCGTCAGGAAGCCCGCAAGCAGGCCCGTAATGTTCAAAATGGTGTAGATATGGATCAGCAGGCTGGTATCGCCGTCTTCCACGATCAAGCAGCTAAAGCTGTTTCCCGTTATGCGCCACATGCTGTTGATGGCAGCCGCGGCCGCGAAATACCAGTATCCGTTCGCCGCCGCCCACAGCCCGCAGGGAATTGTCCAGCTGATGAGGCCAAACGCCAGCATGGTGCCGCGCCTGCCGTATTTGTCCACGATGGCGCCGGACAAAAGCCCCCACAGAAACTGCATGGCAAGGCCCAGGCTGGCAACCGTTCCAATTTGCGCATCGGAGAGGCCGGTTTGAGACATGTAGAGTGACATGAACGGCAGGAACAGATTGTATGGAATCGCCCACAAAGGTTCGGTAACCACACAGGCCCTTTGGTTCCCTTTTAGGGAACGCAAAGAATGCCACAGGGAATACAAGGCTTTCATATGTTGTTTCTCCTTCTGTTATCGGTCGATGGCATCAGCTCCTTTCATAACATCTTGGCCGGCTATATCCGCGCGGGCGGTGCTTTGCCCCATTCTTCCCAAACGCCGGGCAACTTGTATCCCTGGCATATGTCACCGCTCCTTTGCCGTCGTTGCGCGTATTTTCTTCGTTGAATATCTGGGATGCTTTCCCGCCGGAGGCCTGACCGTACCTTGTAGGAGGGGCAGGCCCCCTCATCCGTCACCCAAAGGGTGACACCTTCCCCCAAGGGGGAAGGCCCGGCCGTCAAAATAGTGCCTATTTTACGGCCGCCCCTAGAAAGTGAAAGTTCACTTTCTAGGGGTTGCACTTTTCACCTGCGGCCTCTGGCCGCGGGCGGTGAAAAGTGTAAGGAATGCTTGCTTCGCAAGCGCCC
>JAEWVC010000070.1 GCA_023459275.1 Bacillota bacterium
TTGCTCGGGCAAGGTAGGAATTTCTTCGAAATTCCTGCGAAAATCACCGCACATGTCGCTGATTTTCGATCTGCAATTGGAGGACTGCGGTCCTCCAATACCTCCTAAGGGTTTGTTGATGGTCTGACCTTCCCCCAGGGGGGGAAGGCTTTTGGCATGCGTTCCGCTGTGATTCGGTTATTGCTCTGTCAACCGTATATTTAGATGCTTTGGCGAAATCTTTTATTGGCAGAGCAATAATGATGGGGATTCCAAAGGGATGATATCTCTTTGGCGGGGTCTGAAGCGCTTAGGCACCTGCCCCTCATCCGGCGCTACGCGCCACCTTCCCCCAGGGGGGGAAGGCTTTTGGCATGCGTTCCGCTGTGATTCGGTTATTGCTCTGTCAACCGTATATTTAGACGCTTTGGCGAAATCTTTTATTGACAGAGCACTAATGATAGGGATTCCAAAGGGATGATATCTCTTTGGCGGGGTCTGAAGCGCTTAGGCACCTGCCCCCTCATCCGGCGCTGCGCGCCACCTTCCCCCAGGGGGGAAAGGATTTTGGCATGCGTTCCGCTGCGATTCGGTTATTGCTCTGTCAACCGTATATTTAGACGCTTTGGTGCAATCTCTCATTGGTAGAGCAATAATGATAGGGATTCCAAAGGGATGATATCTCTTTGGCGGGGTACCAGCGCCACAGGAAGCCGCAACGTACTGTCGGGGCCGCCTTGGGCGTCCGGCAGCGCCAAAACCATCTCCTCCGGCCAGGTTTCCGGCGGGACTACATCCAGTTTGATGGAAATACCTTCATCCGGGGTATACCCGCTCATGTATTCCGGGGAGCAGATGCCTGTTTGCGTTCCGTCCATAGCATATAATTGGGACTGGAGCCACCATTTTTCCGCCGCTTTTTCCACGGCCGCCTGATCCGCGCCGGTTAAGCGCAGGTAGAGGGCCCCGGCGATTGGGGAGAAGGTGGCCTGATACAATTCCACATCCACTCCCTCCGCGGTGATTTCCGCCGGGTCCGCGCTGCGGACGCTTTTTTTGCCTTCTTCGGCGTTCAGGGTGAAGGTAAGCTCCGGGGGTGCGTAGGCCCGGGGATAGGGGCTGCCCTCCGCCTGCCTGCGGGCCAAGGGCACCGCCACGGTGAAATCGCCCACGGGGAATATATCCTGATCACCAAGCAACGCCTGAAGGTAATAGAGGATTTCGCCGGGCTGATCTCCGCCTTTTTGGCCGGCGTCGGAGAGCATTGCATCCTGCCCGTTAACCGTCACCCAGTCGCCGATGGTGTTGAACCCGTCCTGATTTGCCAATTTGCCCATGGCGTCACCGGCGCCGTTCATGGCGTCCTCGTCGGTGAACATCTGATGGGAGTTAAGGTCCCGGATAGAATAGACCACCCGGAGCTGCCAGCCATCGTAGGCCGCTTCCGTGATGGTGATTTCCACATGCCCACCGCGGATCCGGCCCAGGTTTGTTTTTAGAAGCCCCTCCGCGTCCCGCTGCACATAGGAGTCCGGGCTTCCTTCCCCCATCAGGAAGGAGAACACTTTCGGCGAAAAGGAGGCCACGGCCGCGGCGGCCAGGGCAAGCACAAGCAAGAGAACAAGAATGAGCACCGCGCGCCTGCGCGGCAGGCGCGGAACCCTTGACTTGTCCGTGGCAAGCGCCGCGGTGATACGGCGCCAGGTTGTTTCCTTGCCGGGATAGGTTTGCCCCTCCAGTTCGTCCAGTGCGGCGGCGCATTCCAGCATCAGTGCGGCGTCCCGTTTTTTTTCGGGCAGCAGAAGCTGCCCCCGGAGGATTTTTTGCAAATCCTCCCGGGACAAAGCTTCCTTTTGAAGCGTGGAAAGCAGCCACGCCTTATACCGCCTGAAAAGAGGCACGGGATTCCCTCCCTCCACAGATGTATGGTTCGCCCGGCTAGAAACGTAACAAAATGACCAGCGCCACCGAAAGGAAAAGCTCCGGATGCCGGAGGATCTTTTGGCGGATGCGCCCGGCCCGCACCCGTATACAGGCTTCCGTCATGGAAAAGCGTTCCGTCAGTTCCTTTGCGGGAACCCTGTCAAGACAGTACAAGGTGAAAAGCTGCGCGTCCTCCCGGCCCAGCAGCTTTTCCAGCGCCTGCAGGCGAAGCTTGTCCGCCGCGGCCATAAAGGCCGGATCGGTTTCAGGGGAAACAGGTTCCCGCGCGCCTTCCTCATTCAGGGAAAATGCAAACCGGCCCTGCTCCCTGCGCCAGGCGCGGTAATAGGAAAGCAGGCGTCTGCGCAGCGCTTCCACAAGCCATCCCTCCGGGCAGGGATGGCTTTGCAATTTTTCCCGCCGCGCGTATGCCAGCAGGAACACCTCCTGGATTTCATCCTCCAACCGGTCCGCCCCCGCGGGCGTGTTCCCCAAAAAAGCGCGGCCTACCCGGCACAGCAGCGCGTAGGTCTCATTGTATAGCGCTTCCAGCCATTCCCTGTCGTCCACGCGCCGCTCCCCTTTCCCGCCGACATAAAACCAGTATACCTTGGAATTTTCTTTTGACAAGTTCTTTCGCAGATTGTTACGTTTTTGTTACCTCCGCGCATATGCGCATAGACAGATCCCAGAAATGGGGTTTCCAAAGAAGGGTGGAGGCTGCCACGATAAGCATATATCCTAACGCTATGCAAGAAGAAGAATTTCGCGCCTGTGAGCGCGACCAAAGGGCTTTCCGGTCGCCCTTTGGAAACCTTCGGAGACCATCTTTTTGAAGATTTTTGCTTTCATGCGACTAGCACGACAGCCTTATCCACAGGAGGGCGGGTCCGGATTGTTCAATCTCCGCTTGCTTGGCAAGCCGAAAAGCAACAGTGAGGATAGTGTACGGATAAGGATTTATATGTGGGGTTTCCAAAGGGGCTTAGTTCCGGCTTGCTCAATCGTCACCCTGTTTCACCACCATTTGCAAGGCTCGTTTCGCAAGCCTCCTCCGCCTGACCTATTGCCCCCGCTGGGAGCGGGCAGGCTTCGGAGCCTTTGGCGGGGGTCCGGGGGCGGGGCTCCCGGAAAGGAGCGGGTTGTTTGAAACGTTTTCTGACTGTGCTGCTGTTGGCGGGTTTATGTGCGGGAAAGGGCTGCGCTGCGCCGGCACTTTTTACCGTACAGGACATCTATGACCAGGCGGCGGGCGGATGGCAGGAAGCATGGACGGCAGAAGGAAAAGACTTTGCGGTGGACATGGAGGTCAGCGTGCCCATAGCGGAGGCGCTGCCCGTACTTTGGGTCACGAAGGCTGCCACGGAGACCGTCTTATTATCGGAAGGCCCGTATTCCGGCGAAGAGGGCGCGGATCAGGAGTTTCCCAGAAATGTGCTGCCCCTGGCGGATGCCTGCTGGGATGTGCCCTACGCCGAAAATAACCCCATGACACTTGCGCAGGCCGACGCTTTGATGGCCGGGCAACTGGCCGGGCTCACCGGCGGCAAAGCGGAAATGATGCTTTGGGAGATTGTGCTGCTGGGCCGGCTGCGCAAGACGGACGCGGCCACGGGCAAGTTTTTGGAGCCCTTGAACGATATGGGGGGATACGTGCTGCATTACCGGCAAACGCTTAAGGGCGTGCCGGTTTTGGCGGATGCGGCGGGGGAATGCGGGATAGCGGCAACAGTCTTTTCGGCAAGGGAAATCCGGGCCGTGTTCTCCCTCTATGAGGAGGCAGCCGCGGTGGAGGAGGATGCTGCCTTGTGTTCTTTTGACGCTGTGAAAAACGCCGTCAGGACGCTGGTGGAGCAGGGAGTGGTGGAAAGCACCGGCAGCCTTGCGCTGGGTTACGCGGTATATATGGGGACCGGGGACGGAGACGCAGGGATTGCCGTTCCCGCCTGGCTGCTTTCCGGCAGCAAAAACAGACAGGCTGCGGGTAAAAGCATCCTCATCAGCGCCCGGACCGGGGAGATCATGCCCTGGCCGGACGCGGATGGGAAGGCGTACCCCTTTCCGGGGATAAGGGCGCGGTGACCGCCTGCTACACAAGGACCAGTTCCGCCCTGCGCTCCCAAAGCCAGGCAAACATCCTCCGATTGGTGGCCGCCAGTTCCTGGTATTTGGGAATGCCGCCGAAGTAGGCCACACAGATCATTTGATTGGTAAAAACCACATAGGGAGCGGCTTCCTTCTCTTCATCGGTCAGGGGGCACACGCTGTTGTAACCATGCAGCAGGCTTTTGTATAGAAGGAACCATTTGTTATCCGGCGCGGATTGGCAATAGGGGAGATTCTCCGAAAGGATGCCCGTGAGGCAGTAGCAGGGGTCAAAGAGCCGGATGTTCTTTTCTCCCAACTCGAAATCAAGAAAGCCCGAGAAGTTTTCTCCATCCATCAGGATATTGCCGGGGTGGATATCCCTGTGGATAAGCTGCCGGGGCATAAGCGGATACAGCCTTGGGAACGCGTCGTTGTATTCCGCGTAAAAAGCCTCGGGTAAATCCATGGCTTTGCGGGTTTCGGGCATGGCCCAGCCGCGCACAATGGCAGCAAGGTCAGGCTCGTCCAGGGGGATGTCCCCGCCAGCCGCTTCCAGAGCCTTGTGCAGCCGCCCGATGAGCGTGCCCAGGCGGAAAGCGGCATCTGCGGCATCCGGCCTGAGAAGAAGCGCTTTGCTGTTCACCGGCCTGCCCTCAAGGCGGGGCAGCAGATAGAAGAATAGTTCCCCGTCCGTGACATATTCCTTTCCATTTGAAGTCCTTACAGGCACGGGGGCAGCCATCCCGCCGGACTGGAGGGCTTTGGCGATGGCTGCGTGGGCCGTAAGCTGCGCCAGGCTTTTCGTGGCCTTGAGGAAGTGGGAAGAGCCGGCCTCCCAGACGTTGTCGGCGGTTATGCCGCTGTTTTCGTATACCACGGGCACGGCCGCCGCGTTTTCAAGCTGCCAATGGGCAAGCATTTCCCTGACTTTTTCCCTGGATATCATATAGCCGTTTCCTTTCTTCCAATCAAATCCGCTGGGCTTTGCGGCAGCGCGGCGTTTGGCGAAGGCGGTGGGCGAACAGCCGTATTCCCGCATGAATGCCTTGTACAGCCCGGCGTGGGTATCAAACCCGTACAGGAGCGCCGCGTCTGATGCCCGCATACCGCACGTGATGGCATAGGCGGCGTGCTTAAGCCGCCGGCGCAGCACATACTGCATCACAGGCATCCCCACCGCGCCCTGGAATATCCGGCAGAAATGAAAAACCGAATACCCGGCCGCCTCCGCGATATCCGCAAGGCGGAGGTCCGCTTTCAGGTTTTCCTCGATAAAGTCCGCTGCCTTCTGCATCAAATCCGCATCCGCCATCCGCCGGCCCTCCTGAAAACATGTCTGTGCAAGCGCTTACGGAACGATGATACCATACCCAAGGCATAAAAACATTTCCGGGCTTGCCAAAATACGGTGAAGGAGCGAATCCCGGGATTCTTTTGCCGTCTTTGTATGCTTCGTGCATTCCTGCGCTGCGGTGAAATGGCGTATAATGGAAAAAATACGCGGCACAAAAAGCAGCAAACATCAAGGAGGTATAAAATTTATGAAGAAACTTGTGTACCTGTTTGTCATCCTGCTGGCGTTGTCCATGGCGCTGCCGCTTGCGGCCCTGGCCGGGGACGGGCAAATTGTTTTTACCGACAAGGTGCTGGAGGACAAGGTACGGGGCTGCCTGGGCCTGAAGGAAGGCCCCATCACCCAAGCCATGGCGGAGGAAGTGACACACCTTGATCTCAGCAATTATGTCTCTGAGGGCGGGGAAGTCCCGGAGTCAGACAAAATCAAGAGCATCGACGATTTGGAGGCTTTCAAAAATCTGGAGGGGCTCAACCTGTACGCCAACGACATCCATGACATCAGCGTCCTGGCGGGGCTTACAAAGCTTAGCGACCTGTCTTTGGAGCGCAACGATATTTATGATTTCAGCCCCTTGGCCGGACTTACCAACCTGCGGATATTGTTCCTTGACGGCAACGGGAAAGATTTGAGCTTTTTAAAAGGGCTGGTGAATCTGGAAATTGCCAGCCTGGGCTACGCAAACAGCAAGCTGCCGGAAGAATTGAAGGGCCTTCCGAAGCTTACCTACGTGTGCTCCGTATGGGGGGATATTTCCGACATCAGCATCCTGGCGGATATGCCGGGCCTCACCGGTGTGGAGCTTACCGGGAACATGGTCAGCGACATTACGCCGCTTCAGGGCCTGCGTCTTGAAAAGCTGTTTTTGAGCGACAATATGATCATTGACTACAGCCCTGTGAAGGACATTTACCCCTCCCTTACGGAGAAGGATTTTGAGTTGGTCCTCCCCGACGACCAATGGGGGGAGCGTTCCGCGGACGATCTGGTGTTCAACGACCCTGTGCTGGAAAAAAAGGTGCGCGCGGCCATGGGCATCCCGGAGGGCTATATCACCAAAGCCCAGGCGGAAGCCGTGACAAGCCTTAACCTTGGCAACCCCTTCGACGCGGAGGTGCCGGAGGCGGACAAGATCACCGACATCGCCGCGCTGACGCAGTTCCCCAGCCTTGTTTCCCTGAACCTTGCCAACAACGGCTTCCACGTGATCAAGGCCCTCTCCCTGCTTACAAAGCTTACGGAGCTGGACCTTAGGAACAACGACATATGGGAACTGAATCCCCTTGGGAAGCTCACAGGCCTTCAAACCCTGTCCGTTGGCTGCTGGGGCAAGGACATGAGCTTTTTGCCCGCCTTGCAAAGCCTTACCTACCTGGATATGGGCGGCAGCGAAGCGTTCCAGCAGGAGCTTGGCAGTTTGACGAATCTTGTCACCCTTAAGGCCGCGGGGGGACAGTATACGGATATCAGCGTGCTGAGCAAACTTGTAAACCTGCAGGTCCTGGACCTTAGCTGGAACCTGGTGGCGGACCTTACCCCCATCAAGGACCTGCCCCTGAAGGAACTGTACCTGGCGGGAGACCCTATTGAGGACTACACCCCTATCAAGGACCTGTACAAAAACCTGACGAACAAGGATTTCATGGCCATGTTCCCGGAGGATATGCCCGAGGAGGCGTTGGTCATTGCGGACCGGAATTTCGAAAAGGCGCTGCGCCAGGCCATGAACATTTATGACCGGCCTATCACGAAGAAGGATGCCTACCTTACCACCAGCCTGGATATTTACCGGGACAAGGAACCCGACGCGGGGTTTGAGGACATTTCGCCCTTGCAGTATTTTGTCAACCTTCAAAGGCTGAGCTTCAACGCCAGCAACATCAGCGATCTGACCCCCCTGGCCAAGCTTACGGAGCTTACCAATCTGGACATAGGCTTTCAGCAGATCACCGATATTGGCCCGCTGAGCGGGCTTACCAAGCTGGAAGGGCTGGGCATCAACGGCAATAGGATCAGCGACCTTACGCCCATTGCCGGCCTTGTCAACCTATCTTGGCTGAATGCCTCCCAGAACCAAATTACGGATGTGTCGCCCCTGCAAAACCTTGTGAAGCTGAGGGCCCTGTTCCTTCGTGAAAATCCTGTGGACGACTGGGCACCACTGGATGGCCTTATGCAGCGCCTTGAAGAGACGGACATAGCCATGGTGCCCGCCGATATTCCCAATGAGCCGCTGCCCATGGGTGATCCGTCTTTCGAAAAGGCCCTTGGGGACGCCATGGGCATCCATGACCGGCCTATTACCCTGCGGGACGCCTGGCGCACGGAAAACCTGTATCTCTTTGGCGGCGATAACAGGGAAAACGCGTTTGCCGATATCTCGCCGATTTCCGCCTTTGTCAACCTGGGCAAGCTTGTCATCGACCATACGGATGTCACGGACCTTACGCCCCTCAAGGGGCTTTCCAAGCTTGCGGAGCTTACGGTGAAATATGGCATATTGAGTGATCTGACGCCCCTTTCCGGCATGCAGCAGCTTGTCTTCCTGGAGCTGAACGACAACCAAATCGCCGATGTCACGCCCCTTGCCGGCCTGCAAAGCTTGAAGCACCTGAACCTAAACGGAAACTGGATTGAGGATGTCACGCCCCTGGCCGGCCTTGGCAGCAGCCTTGGCGAACTGTACCTTGGAAACAACCCGGTCAAGGATTTTTCCTCCCTTACAAACCTTTTTCCCCAATTGAGGGATAAGGATTTTCAGGTGATCAGCACCACGGATATCCCCGACGAACCCCTCAAAATCACCGACAAAGCCCTGAAACAGGCGCTGGCCGACGCCATGAACATCCATGACCGGGCCATCACCCAGAAAGACGCTTACACCGTCACGGAGCTTACCATCCAGGGAGCTGGCATCAAAGACATAAGCCCCCTTGCCTACTTTGTGAACCTGGGCTTCCTGGACGCGAGCTGGAACAAAATCGTGGATGTCACACCCCTTTCAGGGCTCACAAAACTTACGGGCCTGAACATCCGGGGCAACCAGATCAAGGATGTCGCGCCCCTTGCCGGCCTGAAACTTGGCTATGCGGATGTGGCGGAGAACCAAATCAAGGATATCTCGCCGCTTTCGGAGCTTTCCAGCCTTACCTCGCTCTATGTGGACAACAATCCCTTTACCAATATAAGCGCTTTGGCGGCTATTGAGCCGAATCTAAACGACAAGGATTTCATTGCCGCCGTGCCTGACAGCATCCCTGACGAGGCCATCGTATTTTCCGACAAGAATTTCGAGAAGGCTATACGTAAGCTGCTTGGCATCCCCAAGGAGCCCATCACCCAAAAGGACGCCTGGCGTGTCACACGGCTGGACTTTGCGGGAGCCAAGATCCGGACGGCCTTCAAGGATATCTCCCCGCTGAAATACTTTGTCAACCTCAAAAATCTGTCCATGAGCGGCAACAGCTTAACCGACCTATCGGTTTTCGCGGACATGCAAAGCCTTGCCATGCTGATCCTGGACAGCCAGAAGATTACGGACGTGAGCCCGCTTAAAGGCCTTAAGAGCCTTGAGAAGCTGGTTTTGAACAAAAACCAGATAACCGACCTTAACCCCCTTGCCGGGCTCACAGAGCTGCATATCCTTGAAATGAACAACAATAAGGTCGAGGACCTTTCTCCCATTGCCGGGCTCACAGGGCTGGAGGAGCTGGTGATCCAGGGCAACCAGATCGCTGACGCAGCGCCCCTTGGGAAGCTTGGGAAGCTGTGGAAGCTGGACCTTAGGAAAAACAAGCTGACGGATGCAGGGCCGCTGGCTGGCCTTGGAAACCTTCGGGAACTGTACCTTGCCGGCAACAAGGTGAAGGATTACAGCTCCCTGAAGGATGTGTACGGCCGGCTGGAACAGATGGATTTTCAGGTGAAATAACCGGGCCTTGGCAGATGGCCCCCGCGCGCAGAATCCCTCCGCGCGCGGTTTTTTGCGCCTGAAACCAATATTTTGTGAAAACATAAAAACCGCATTGACAAGCGCCGTCAATTCAAGTATCATATTCATTATGGAAATGTGCTCGAGCACATGTTTGTGTCGGGTGCATAGCGAAAGATCGTTGAACGTATACTTCCACAAAGGGCTAAGTTCGGTAAATCCTGTTTTTATGGACAAAACCCGGCCTGATTCTTTTAGGCACTTTAATCCCACCACACCTCCCTTCTTATTTATGGGAAGCGCGCTGGGCAAAACCGCAGAAAACTTTTGTTTATGAGGTCTTTGCCTTTTTTTGCACGGAAAAACGAAAACGTTTTTGCTGATTCTTCCCATCGTATTTTAGGCGGCTAAACGCCTAAAAAATAAAGCAAGGGAGTGTTCCTATGAAAAAGGTACTTGCGATTCTACTGGTATTGGCGCTATCCTTGTCCATCACCGGCGCGCTGGCCGCCGACAAGGTCGGCGTATCCATGCCCACCAAGAGCCTGCAACGCTGGAACCAGGATGGTGAGAACCTGAAAGCCAAGTTGGAGGAAGCGGGCTTTGAAGTGGATCTTCAGTTCGCCAATGACCAGGTGGCGCTGCAGGTGACGCAGCTGGAAGGCATGATCGCCGGCGGCGTCAAGGTTCTGGTCATCTCCGCCATCGAGGGTAATTCCCTGGGGACCGTGCTGGCTGAGGCCAAGGCGCAGGGCGTTAAAGTGATCTGCTATGACCGGCTGATCCTGGGCACCGACGCGGCCGACTACTACGTAACCTTTGACAACTACAAGGTTGGCACGCTCCAAGGCACCTACATTGAGGGCGTGCTGGGCCTGAAGGACGGCAAAGGCCCCTTCAATGTGGAATTCACCGCGGGCGACCCGGGCGACAACAACGCCCTGTTCTTCTTCCAGGGCGCCGTGGACGTTTTGAAGCCCTACATCGACAGCGGCAAGCTGGTCATCCCCAGCGGCCAAACTGAGTTCGCTCAGGTTGCCACCCCCACCTGGAAGTCTGACGTGGCCCAGGCCCGCTTCGAGGGCATCCTGGCTTCCTTCTATGCCGGCGGGACCAAGCTGGACGCCGTGGTCTGCTCCAACGACTCCACAGCCTTCGGCGTGGAGACCGCCCTTGAGGGCGCGGGATACACCTTGGACAACTGGCCCTACATCACCGGTCAGGACTGCGACATTGCCAACACCAAGAACATGATCGCCGGAAAGCAGTCCATGTCCGTGTTCAAGGACACCCGCGACCTGGCTGCCAAGGCTGTGCAGATGACCCTGGATATCCTGGCTGGCAAGGAACCCGAGATCAACGACACCACCACCTACAACAACGGCGTGAAAGTGGTGCCTACCTTCCTGTGCGATCCTAAGTTTGCCGACATCAACAACTACAAGGAACTGCTCATTGACAGCGGCTATTACAAAGCGGAAGAACTGCAGTAACAGGCCCAGCAAGGAGCGCATGGGTTCCGCGCCCGGAGAGACGGACAGCGCTGTCCGTCTCTCCTTTCCAAATTTTATCCCATTATCGGGAGTGATGGATTTGAACGGCTGCCTGCTTCAAATGCTGGACATAACAAAGCTGTTTCCGGGCGTGCGTGCGCTGGATCATGTGAACATTGATGTCACCGAGGGGGAGATCCATGCCGTCTGCGGGGAAAACGGCGCGGGAAAATCAACCCTGATGAACATATTGAGCGGCGTCCACCCCTACGGCAGCTACGAAGGCGACGTAATCCTGCGGGGGGAGGTATGCCGCTTCCACTCCATCCGCGACAGTGAATCCAAGGGGATCGTCATCATCCATCAGGAGCTGGCGTTGGTCCCCTACCTGTCCATCGGCGAAAACATGTTCCTGGGCAACGAACAGGGGAAGAACGGCGTCATCAACTGGGACACAACCTACCAGAAGGCTGAGGAATACATGCACATGGTGGGGCTTCACGACAATCCGCGGACCCCGGTGCGCGACATCGGCATGGGCAAGCAGCAGTTGCTGGAAATCGCCAAGGCACTGGCCAAGGATGTGAAGCTGCTGATCCTGGACGAGCCCACTTCCTCCCTGAACGAGAGCGACGCCCAGAAACTGCTGGACCTTTTGGTTTACCTGAAAAAAGAAAAGGGGATCACCTCCATCCTGATCTCCCATAAGCTGGGGGAACTGAGCTCCTGTGCCGACAGGATCACCATTATCCGCGACGGCCGGACCATTGAGACGCTGATCCGCGGCGTGGACGAGTGGAGCGAGGCCCGGATCATACGCGGCATGGTGGGCCGGGAGATGACCAACCGCTACCCGCCCAGGGAGCACAATATTGGGCCTGTGGCATTGGAGGTACGGGACTGGACGGTGTACCATGCCCAATACCCTTCCCGCAAGGTGGTGGACCATGTGTCCATGACGCTGCACCGGGGCGAGGTAGTAGGTGTGGCGGGGCTTATCGGCGCGGGGCGCACGGAGCTGGCCATGTCCATCTTCGGCCGCTCCTACGGCTCCCGGATCGAGGGGCATCTGTACAAGGACGGGCGGGAGCTTGAACTGAGCGGTATCCCCAAAGCCATTCAGATGGGCTTTGCCTATATCACCGAGGACCGCAAGCAGAACGGCCTTGTGCTGATGAACAGCATCAAGCACAACCTCACGCTGTCCCGGATCGAGTTTGTAAGCAAGCTGGGCGTGCTGGACAAGGACCGGGAAAGGACGGAGGCCGAAGCGCTGCGGTCAAGGCTTGGCATCAAGGCGCCCACGGTGGAGCAATTGGTGAACAACCTGTCCGGCGGCAACCAACAGAAGGTGCTGGTGGGCAAGTGGATTTTCGCCCAGCCCGATATCCTGCTGCTGGATGAGCCCACACGGGGCGTGGATGTGGGGGCCAAATACGAGATCTACCAGATCATCAATTCCCTGACAGCCCAGGGAAAATCCATCCTGCTGATCTCCTCCGAGCTGCCGGAGATCCTCGGGATGTGCGACCGTGTGTATGTGATGTATGAAGGGAAGCTGATTGCCGAGCTTCCCATCGGGGAAGCATCCCAGGAGGTCATCATGGGGCATATCATGAAGGCAAGCAAGGGGGAAACGGTAGCATGACCAATGTGATCAAGAAGCTGTTCAAAGGCGGCATCAGGCAATACACCATGCTTATCGCGCTGGTGACCATTATGCTCGTCTTTACGATCCTCTCCAAGGGCGCGCTGCTGTACCCCATGAACGTCACCAATATCATCTTCCAGAACGCCTATGTGGTGATCCTGGCGGTGGGCATGCTCATGTGCATCCTGACCGGCGGCAACATCGACCTTTCGGTAGGCGCAGTGGTGGGCCTGGTGATGGCCAGCGCGGCCACCGCCATGACGAAATGGCAAATAGACCCCGTGGTCGTCGTTCCGGCGGCGCTTGTGACAGGGATCCTCATTGGCGCCTTTCAAGGGTTCTGCATCGCTTATTTGGGCATCCCGCCGTTCATCGTCACACTGGCGGGCATGCTGCTGTTCCGGGGGATCACCGGGATGTTTCTGGGCGGCCTGACGCTGAGCAATTTCCCCGAAAGCTTCCTGCAATTGTTCAACGGCTATATTCCCGATTTTTTTGGCAGCGCCGTCCTGCTTGGATACACGGTGAATGTCACCTGCGTGGTGGCGGGCGTGCTTGCCGCGGGCGCGTACAGCGCATGGCAGATCATCAAGAATGTGGCCCGGCGGAAAAAAGGCTACGAGGCGGACCACCCCGTCTTGCTGGCGGTCAAGATACTTGTGATAAGCGCGGCGCTGCTGTGGATTTTTTTCACCATGGCCCGGCACCGCGGCTTCCCCACGGTGCTGGTTACGGTGGGGATCGTGGTGGCGTGCTATACCTATATCACCAGCAACATGGTGATCGGCCGCCACCTGTACGCCTTGGGCGGCAACCAAAAGGCTGCCTGGCTGTCCGGGGTGAACACCAAAGGGCTGATGTTCCTGGCCTATACCAACAATGGCTTCCTGGCCGGGGTGGCCGGCCTGGTCTGCCTGGCACGCTTCACCTCCGCGTTCCCCTTGGCAGGGCAGGGGTTTGAGATGGACGCCATCGCCGCCTGCTTTATCGGCGGGGCGTCCGCCTACGGCGGGATCGGCACGGTTCCCGGGGCGCTCATCGGCGCGCTGATCATGGGTATCCTGAACCTGGGCATGTCCATCACCGGGGTTGACCAGTTCATGCAGCAGGTGACGAAAGGCCTGGTGCTGCTGGTGGCCGTGGCCATCGACGTGATCTCCAAACAGCGCCTGGGATTTGCCGCCATTGCAAAATTCGGCAACTGGGTGAAGGGCCTCTTTGTACCGGGACACAAGAAAGGCAAGGGCGAGGCGGTCGCGCCGTAAGCGGGAGATGACAGTTTCATAAGCCGCATCAAAAGGCCCGGAGATTGCGCTCCGGGCCTTTTGATGTGCGCAAGTTCCCCGGCAATGCCGGGGTTCACGGCAATGCAGACCAGCCGCGTGGACATGGGCGGCCATGGCATGCTGATGGGTGTTACAACTTTCCTAAACAGCCTGCTGAATGTTTCCGGACCGCTCTTTGCCGGATTAGCCTGCGATGCGGTATCATCTGGCGCTCCTTTCCTGTTCGCCTCGGCCTTCTTCTTAGCCGCCCTCCTTTTACTCGTGAGGGGCAGGCGTGCCCAGATAGTGGCGGACGCAGGAAACGGCGCTGACATGTAAGAAAGCATGTCCTAATGTGGCTTTGCCATTTCTCCAGCGGTTGTCCAGTTACCGTTGAACGTTTTTGCACCGGCTAATGTTTATATTCATGCCCAACCGGGCATATGTTAGGCTGTTTGAACGTATTTTTATGATAAATTTTGGTACATATAACATTGACATCCTACCATGTATCCCTTAGCATACAGATCATGAGTTGCACACAAACGTAGTGCGCATATCGTTTGGTGCGAGCGCCCCATCTGCATAAACGCCTGAAGAAGACCATGAAAGGATGTATCAAAGTGAAAAGCTATTGCAGGGCATTTGTTGTATTCTGCCTGGCAGCGCTAATGCTGATCGTTCTGTGCGCTTCAGCCATGGCCACGGCCCAATGGGACGGCAAGCTCTCAGACAAAAACTTTGCCCAGGAAGAGTTTGCAAACTGGACCGTTACCACCGTCTACCAATCCGATGATTCGGTTACCGGCTACAACGTTTCTTTCCGCTACTACGGGCCGGAAGAGACCCGGGTCCGCGTGGGGGGCGAGTGGTATTTTACCGAGCAGTACGATTCCAGCGTATATACAGCCGGCCGCGTCCTGCCGGAGAACTGGCATGACGGCCTTACCTTCTTCACCGACGACGGATATCCGGCTGCGCGCCCCTTTTACGACATGGTCCTTGACAAAAAAACCGGTTATTGGGAATACACATTGCCTTTGCCTTCCGGAACATATTGCTACCAGTTCCTGATCGGCGGCAAAGCCGAGGATGATGTAAATGATGTTTCCAATGGCCGGCTGACCGCTGATCCGTCCAACCGCCCCATCGAAATGTTTGAGGGCCGGGAATCCTACAGCCAGGTCTATATGCCATATGACCCGGTAAAGCAGGCACACAGCCGCGACTATTCCCTTCAGGCTCCGCGGGCGGATGGACAAACCGGCACGATTTCCTATTTCAGTGTGACTTCCCAGGCACTATCGGAGGAGCGGGCCGTGGGCATCTATCTGCCCTACGGCTATGATCCCAGCCTTGCGGGAGGGTACCCGGTTTTATACCTGCTGCACGGTGGTGCGGGCTATGAAAGCAACTGGTTTGCCCAGGGCGTTGCCGGCAACATTCTGGATACGCTGATTGCGGAAGGCACCGTAAAGCCCATGATCGTTGTTACGCCTATGATGCGCGACGCCAATGGCACCTATGCCGACAGGACTGTCGAAAAGGATGGGAAAGCAGTAGGCAGCGGCCTTCTCTTCGTGGTGAATGACCTCATGCCGTACATTGAGAAAAATTACAATGTGTCCACCGAGGCCAGCGGCCGTGCATGTGCTGGCCTGTCGGCCGGGGGACGGTTCACATCAGCGCTTTACTACTCCTACCCCCAGCTTTTCGACTACTACGGCATTTGGAGCAGCTGCATCGAAGTAAAGGACCTTGATCTTGATTTCTCCCGGAATGAATTGCAGGGAAAGCATATCCAGCTTGGCGGCGGATTGTATGATGAGAAGTATTACGATCTGATCGTACCTATGCAAAAGGTGCTTGCCGAAAATAAGATCGCTTTCACTACCGACTATGTATGGGGTGGTCACCGCTGGAACGTATGGCGTGACAATTTCGTCGATCTATGCACGCGTGTCCTTTGGAAATAGGTTTCCGGTGAAACAGACCGCACCGTAAATTGAAAGGATAGAGCCATCTGCCGTTCACAGTTCGTACAAGCGTACTGTGAGCGGCAGATGCCTATTCCGTCATGCCTCCTCATTACGTCACTTTTGGGCATGACAAGATATTTTGCATAGGCCGGTATTTCTAAGTTTCTTTTTCCGAGGATGCTCTGCAGCCTTGCGAAAGCATGCGCCCTTACGCTCTTTTGCAAAAACCGCTTTCAACAAAAAGTACTTCATGCACCGATTGCACAAATAGTAATATTAATTCTTGTTCTACATAACATAGACATGCCAACCCATCCGAACTATAATGACTGCAAATTGAATGAGTTGTCGGCAGAAATATGCAATCATTGAAGGGGGTGGATCCATATACACGGCGGGAACAAGGGAAAGGCGGCGGTCCGATGCCGGCAAACGTATTCTTTGGTGAAGCTTCAAAGGAGTAAAGGAGGAGACTAGATGAAAAGGTTTTTGGCGATTTTGTTTGCATCGCTGATGCTGGTTGGGCTTTGCCCGGCCGCGACCATGGCCGAAGCGGCGGGACCGAAGGTTTTGGGGTATTCGCTGCTGTCGGAAATCTGGATCTATGAACCCCGGGTGACAGCCATTGCCATAGAGTTCGATAAGCCGTTGGCGTGCGCATTTGATATCGGCTCCTATTTCCAGGTGAATGCCGAACTGAAGGAGCTTACCAGCTATGAGGGCGTGGCGCTTCCTGATACCAGTTGGCCCATGGCACCCCGAAAAGTTGTCACTGCCTATACCTCCAGCGTACCGGAAAAGGGCGTCGTAAACGCCGGTAACTATGTGATCATCGAATTGAGCGATCTGGACTCCAATGCCACTTCGATCTATATGAGCCTCAAGCGCAATACGCTGGACCCGGACAAAAAGCTGGGCTATAACGGCGGCCGCGAGATATTGCCTTATGGCGATAACATGATCTATGAGATCAAACAGCTGTACGACCTCAAGTATGCTGACGGAACAACCACTGGGACGGATTTCACCTATGAACGGCGCGGATCGTCCATCGCGATTGCGGACGAGTTCGTGCCAGGCACATATACGTCGGCGACCACCGCCATCACCGGTATCACCAAAGATCCTATCACATCCATCGGATATACCCTGTATTCTCCCCCACAGGTTGTGGAAGGCGAAAAGTATCCCCTCGTCGTGTTCCTGCACGGCAGCAGCTGCCGCTCGGTCTATGAACCTGGCGTAGATGACCGCATGACCCCCGTGTATACCAACCAGGGCCCCACTACTTGGATCAAGAACGCCACCCCGAACACCTACGTATTTGTGCCGCAATATGAATGGGCTACAGTGCAGCTGGTGAAGGAAGCCCTGCAGGCCGTGCTGTCCGATGATACGCTGGCGGTGGACAGGGACAGGATCTATCTGTCCGGCTTGTCCATGGGCGGAATGTCCGGTTGGGAACTGCTGCTGGACCCCCAATTCAAGGATTTGTTCGCCGGTGCCCTGCTCTGCTGTGATTATCCCGTTACGGATATTGCGCATTCCTCCTTTGATGTACTGTCGGATGAGATGTGTGCAAAGATCAAGGCGCTTGCCGACAGCGGCCTTCCCATCTGGCTGAACCACTCCAATACAGACCCCACCGTGCCTGTGGCCGGCAGCATTATGGCTTACAAGGCCATGCTGGGCATCGGCATGGAGGAAGATATGCCTGCGCCTAAGTTCGCAAACGATGAAATGACCTACTATGAATCCGAAAATGGCAAGATCCGTTTCACAGAGCTCAACTTCTTGACCGACCGGCGCAATGTGAATCTTGGCATGTATTCCGTGAGCGCGCATGAAGTGTATGAGCATACCTACTCCACTCCGGAATATATCCAGTGGCTGTTCGCGCAGACGAAGACCCAAAACTGACGGCAGCCATCGGAAAGCGCCGCCCAGCAGATGAATAAATGCTTCAATAAAAGGGGGCTGTCGCGGTAAGACAGCCCCCTCAGCGTGTCGAAAAAGTGGCGTTGCCACTTTTTCGAGGTTTTCCCTCGCTGCACTGCACGACGGCTGCGCCATCGTACGGCCGTTTGCTCGGGCAAGGTAGGAATTTCTTCGAAATTCCTGCGAAAATCACCGCACATGTCGCTGATTTTCGATTAGCATTGGAGGCTCCGGAACCTGGCCTCCGCCTATGGCTCCGTAGTCGAAGCCGCCTCCTATCCCGCGCTTTTTCGCCCGTATGCCTCTATATAAAAGACTGCCGCGCCGGATTTTCTCCGGAAGCGGCAGCTGCGTTTTTGGAAACTTCCTTTTGCCTTTCTGGTCTGCTGTCCGTGTTCAAGCCTACAACTCCGCGGCCTTGCATGCATATTCCCTCCCCGGGCTATAACGTTTTCGGCACGGTTCAGGCAATGAAGGATCATGTTCTGTTTTTTCTGGATAAAGGAGCAATTGCTTCGCCGCGGCATATGGCCCTTGGTGATCCCCAATTTGCCCTGGCAGCCAATATCCGCCATGGCGCGGGAGAGACAGGGCCCCGCCTGCCGGACAAGGGTTCGATCCCTCATCCGGGCTTTGCCAGACATCCGGCATCCTCCGGCATACCGAAGCGCTCCTGGAAGGAGAGGCTTTGCCTGCGGCCGCTTCTGTTGCCGGGGTGGCTTGCCGCCCATGGCCCCGCGCTCCATTTCCCGGAGCATTCCCAGCGTTCTTTGTCAACCGTTTGCGCCGCCTCCTGAACACCTGTGCCAACTGACCGCTGCTTTTGAGCGTGCAGCCTGTTTAGTTTCATTAACCGGGAACAAGCATCAAGGCCGGAAGGCGCTTTTGAATCGCCGACCGGCCTTGATGCTATGGATAGATTGGGCTTACTTCCAAAGAACGCGGGTGCACATATCGATGTACAGTTCGCGCCATACGTGCCAGCGGTGCGCGCCGTACGCATAGTAGTTCGTGAAGGTGATGCCATTGGCGGCAAAGGCGTTCTGGGTCGGGTTGACATTCGAGAAGAATGTACGGTCATAGATGCCAACGCCGAAGGTCACTGTCGGGGTCTTGAGGGCTGCGCGGGTAAGATCGAAGCTGGTGGGGTTCGAGTTTGCGCCGCTCATCATGTAGAAGTACGCGAAATCCTCGGGGTTGCTCATGTACATGTTGAAAGTGCACATCGCGCCTGCGGACAGGCCGGCAAACGCGCGGTTCTCAGCGCCCTTGGCCACGTTGAAGTTTGCCTCCAGCCAGGGGATCAACTCATCCATGAAGTAGGGCTGGGCTTGGGATACCTGCTTGGTCCAGGAGCGTTCGTTGCCTTCCGGCTCACCCTCGATCGCCGTGATGCGGCTGCCATCGGGATTGCAGGTGCTGAAAAGGTAACGGCCGGAGCTGTCGCGGTTATTGGGGGTGATGATGATCATGGGCTCAACCAGGCCCTGCGCGATCAGGTTATCCGTGATGTTGCCCAGCATGCCCTGGGAAGTCCAGTTGCTCTCGAAGCCGGCGATGCCATGGCCAAGGATGACGTACTTGTAGCCGCCCTCTTTGTTGGCGTCGTAGTTATAGGGCAGATAGATGCCGATGGGAGCGTCGTAGCCCAGCGTCTGGGAGGGAACCTCGGCAAAGAGGATCTTGCCGTGCTGATCGCAGTTGTCCTGATAGACGGAGTAATCCGGGCTCTTGCTCTGCTTTACAGCGTCATAGGGGACCAATACCTGGCTGTAGCCTTCCTTGCCGCGGTACTCTGTGGGCAGATTCTGCGGATTGGAGACGATCGTGGTCCCGTCCAGGCGGAACTGATAGCAGTACGTGCCGGAAGCAAGCTGCATGGTGAGGGCCCAATAGCCGGTATCCTTGTTCAGAACCATCTGATCGAAGGGACGAACAGGGAACACGTCGTCCGTGTGGATCATGCAGCCATTGTACCAATCGTTGGGCTTGATCATGGCCGCGGTATTCTGGGAGGAGTAGATGGGCTCGGAATAATACCATTCACCGCCTACTTCGACGCTCTTGTATTCAGGGCCATAGAAGCGGAAGGTGACATAGTATCCAGTGGCGGACTTTTCAGAGGCGTACACGGTGGTCTTGGTCAGGGCGTCGAATTGCGCCTGCGTAAAGTCCATATCGGTCGTTTTTCCATCCCATTTGATGAAATGGGTCTGGTAGTCTACTTCGATAAAATTGGATTCCGCGCTGGCTGTCATGGCAAAAGTGCCCAGAAGCAGGCACAGGGACAGCACCGCCGTAATGATTTTCCGCATGGTAAAACCTCCTGCTATATTGTACGGACTGGAAAAGGGAATTCCGGAAAAGAAGCACACATCAACAGAAGCTGCCACAAGCCGCTGGGATACGGCTTCGGGAAGCGGTAGCCGCGATTCGTTGCCTGATTGCCTCCGGCCGGGCGCCCGGCATTTCCCTTTCGCCATGGAACAGCCAGGCGAATAGGCAATGGCCTCAGCGGCGGTGGCCTGTAATCAGCGCCCGCTTCAGGCCTGAAGCCTGGCTGCCGGCCGATATCGGGGCAATGAACGTGTCCGCGGAAGGTGGGGCACCAATGAGAGATGATGCGCATGTCCATGCCGTTGCAGATGAATAGGGCGCCTGCGTCACCACCATCATGCAATCATGAAGCATTCACCATCACCTTTCCCGGTCTGCTGGATGTTGGCATAGAGAGGGGAGTGCACTTCCTCTTTGCCCCTATTATAGGAGCCGCAATATCCTTCGTCCATGTTACAAATACACAAATTACCATTGTTTTCTTGGTCTGGAGACTAAAATCTTTCCGGAAACAAACATAAAATTCTTGCACATTTAATAGTGAAAGAACAGCTCCATAATACATTCTGCCGAAAAAAAAGAGCCCGTTTCCCACCGGGGGCTGCGCTTGACAGGGGGAAAGGGTTTTTATAGAATAGCATCGCAGAGCAGAACGTTGGTAGCCAAAAGGACAAGAACGGGAGAGCCGGCACGATGGCGTGTGCGGCGATACATGGCAGACCGCCCAATCCGGGGTATTGTTTGGTATGGCAGGAGCAAGGCAGGGCAGGACCTAAAGGAGCATATGTATGAAATTCCCGAAAAGCAGTTGCATGAAGATCGTCTATGAGATCAGCAACATTATTGGCGAACAAATCAATATGATGGACCACCTGGGCATGATCATCGCAAGCACCGACCCCGCCAGAATCGGCACCTTCCATGCCGGCGCGAAACGGGTGGTGGACGAGCGGCTGGAAAGCCTGACCATCCATGGCGACGAGGAATATACCGGTGCAAAGCCAGGGCTCAACTTGCCGCTGGAATTCCAAGACGATATCATTGGGGTGATCGGCGTTACGGGGCCGGAAAAAAAGGTGGGCAAGTATGGGCAGATTATCAAGAAAATGACGGAGATCCTGCTGCTGGATATTTACATGCGGCAGGAGATGGACGTGGAGCTACGCATCCGTACCCGCTTTTTGAATGACTGGATCCATGGCAAGCCCCAGGAAATAAACCGGCAAATGGTGGAAAATGGGCATCAGATCGGCATTGACATTACGATACCGCGGCGGATTTTGCTGGTGAGCATCATTCCCCAGGAAGGCCCCACCACCGTAGCCGTGCAGCGCAATATTGACGCAGCAGAGGATAATGCGCGCAAGATCATCGGCGCCATCACCGAGGCGATCGTATTCAAATCCGGCAGCGCGCTGGTCTGCTGCATACTTAGAACTGACGATGATCATATGCTGGACATCGCCAGGGCTGTCAAGACGCGCATCGAGAGCGCCGGGCCGCTGATTGTCTGCATTGGTATTGACAACACCGCACAGAGCTTCATGTACATCAATACCGCCTACCAGCACGCGCAAAAGGCGCTGCGCACCTGCCTGCGCTCCCCCAGCAAGGATATCCGCCTGTACGACAGCATCAACATGGAAATCTTCTCAGGAGAGCTTCCGGATATGATCAAGCTGGAGTATGTGCAACGCATTTTCAGCAACTGCTCATTGAAGGAGATCGCAGAGTGGATCAGGCTGCTGGACACCTACTATGGCTATGAGGGTTCGATTACCGAGGCGGCGCAGGCGCTTTACATTCACAAAAACACATTGCAGTACCGCCTCAAGCAGCTGTATGAGAAGACCGGTTATGATCCGCGCAGCATCCGCTTTTCTTCCCTATACTACAATGCGATCCATTTCTATCATGACCTCAATGAGAAAATCACTTTGGATGTGGAGGCAGATCCATTTGCAGGCGCAAGAGATGTTATGCATAACATAAATGATGTATAAATCTCATTTTACATACTATGGTCAATGACGGAAGTTTGTGTAAAATATATGTCAATGGACAGCCACAAATCAATAAGGAGGTCTTCCCATGACCGGCATTGGACTCATCATCGTTTTTGTTCTGGCCATCGTGCTGATGATCGTCGCGATCAGCAAGTTGAAAATCCATCCCTTCCTCTCGATTATGGGCGTAGCACTTATTTTTGGACTCGTTGCCGGCATCCCGCTGTACAAGTATACGGACGCCAACGGAAATGCTATTTCCGGGATCGCGGATGTGATTGGCACCGGGTTCAGCGGAACCTTCTCCAGCATCGGTATCGTGATTATCTTCGGCGCGCTCGTTGGCACGCTGCTGGAAAAAACAGGCGCTGCGCTGAAAATGGCGGATTGCGTTGTGCGTCTGGTGGGCAAAAAGCACCCTGAGCTCGCGATAGAGCTGATGGGCTGGATCGTATCCATCCCCGTATTCTGTGACAGCGGCTTTGTTGTCCTCAACCCCATCCGCAAGGCAATGGTCAAGCGCACTGGGACCAGCAGCGTTGCCATGAGCGTCGCGCTGTCCATGGGCTTGTATATCAGCCACTGCTTCATTCCGCCCACGCCCGGACCCATTGCGGCCGCAGGAACACTGGGCGTAGGCGATAACCTGCTTCTGGTGATTGGCCTTGGTGCGCTGCTATCCATCCTGCCGCTCATAGCCAGCTATTTCTTTGCCAAATACATCGGCAAAAAAGTGAAATCCACGGAAGATGAAGTGAACGACGAATCCGTGAAAACGTATGAGCAGCTTGTGGCCGAGTATGGTCAATTGCCCAGCGGATGGCTGGCCTTCTCCCCGATCATCGTCCCGATTATCCTGATGGGCCTGGCGTCCGCACTGTCAATGGCGAAGATCACGTCCCCCTTCTTTGCCTTCCTCGGCACCCCCATCATTGCCCTTGCCGTTGGCGCCGTGATAGCAATCATCAGCCTGTTTGCCGCCAACAAGGGAAAGGATTTTTACGAACTGACCAATGATACGCTCAAAACGGTTGGCCCCATCCTGTTCATCACGGCCGCGGGCGGCGTGCTGGGCAAGGTGATCGCCTCCACCGATATCGTCAATTTCATCAAGGCGAATGCGGTAACGCTTCAGACGATCGGCCTCCTCTTCCCCTTCCTGCTGGCGGCCATCCTGAAAACCGCTCAAGGCTCCTCCACGGTGGCCATTACGACCACAGCCGGTATTGTTGCCCCGCTGCTGCCCATTCTTGGGCTGTCCAGCCCCGCCCTGGCGTCGCTGACAGTAATCGCCATTGGCGCCGGCGCGATGACCGTATCCCACGCAAACGACTCCTACTTCTGGGTTGTAACCAACTTTGCCGGCATGGCCACCCAGGATGGGTATAAGACCCAGACGCTGGGCACACTTGTGGTTGGTATCACTTCCATCATCGGCGTGATGATTGTATCGCTGTTCCTGCACTGAGGCCTATTTGGCCGGACTGTTTGCACGAACAGTCCGGCTATTTTTTTGTACATCATACGCCCTTTACATTGCAAGGGATTGAGTTTTGGAGTGACGTGACATGCACTTAAGGGATGATTGTGATTTTATCGTTAAACGGGCCATTGCGGCCGTCCAGCCGGATGCCGCGGTGCAACGGGCGCTGAGCGGAAAATCTTTCGGCGGCGGCAAGGTCATACTGGTTGCAGTCGGCAAGGCCGCCTGGTCGATGGCATCGGCAGCCAAAAATGTGCTGGGTGAGAGGATCAACCAGGGCATTGTCGTTACAAAGTATGGACATTCCATGGGCAGTATCCCCGGTGTTTCCATTTTTGAGGCCGGACATCCGGTTCCTGATGCCAATTCCTTTTTGGCCACAGAAGCAGTATTGCAAGCCACATCAGGCCTTACATGTTCCGATGTAGTGCTGCTGCTGATATCCGGCGGCGGGTCCGCCTTGTTTGAAGCGCCGCTGATCAGCGCGGAGCAATCTGCAGAGCTCACCGGTCAGCTTCTTGCCTGCGGTGCCAATATCGTAGAAATGAACACCATCCGCAAACGGTTCTCCAAAGTGAAGGGCGGGCGCTTTGCCCAGCATTGCCAGCCTGCGCACATCTTCTCCATCGTGCTGTCCGATATTATCGGCGACCCGCTGGACATGATTGCTTCCGGTCCTGCCTATCCAGACAGCAGCACAGTGGAGGATGCTGTTAAGGTTGCGGACAAATACCATCTTGATCTTACCGGCGAGATGCAGGCTTTGCTGCGTGTAGAAACGCCGAAGCAGCTGAACAATGTGGAGACAGTGATCACCGGAAGCGTGCGGGAGCTATGCTTTGCGGTAGCCGGCGCCGCCCGCGAAAGGGGCTACCAGCCGCTGATCCTCACCGATTCGCTGGATTGTGTGGCCAGGGAAGCCGGGGCGTTTTTCTCCGCCATGGCCAGATACCATCAAACCACCACCCAGCCTGTTGCTGTCATTGCGGGCGGCGAGACCATCGTGCACGTCGTGGGCAAAGGGCTCGGCGGCCGCAACCAGGAGCTGGCGCTTTCCGCATCTTTGGGGATCCGGGGTTTACATCAGACAGCAGTGTTTTCCTTTGGCTCGGATGGTACAGATGGCCCCACAAACGCTGCCGGCGGTTATGTGGATGGCGATACGGCATTTATACTGGAAAAGCAGGGTGTTGATATCTTTCGGGTGCTGCAGAACAACGACGCTTACAATGCGCTGCGGATTACGGATGGCCTGATTATGACAGGGCCAACCGGCACCAATGTCAACGATGTTACAGTGCTGCTGATACATCGCTGACATTGACAGCGAGGACACGGTACAATCTGCACCGGTCCTTGCGGCAGAGCTGTCCGCAAGGGCTTGGCTTTTATATGACCGCCGGATAACGCTCAAGCGCCCGGTTAGGAGACGTCAGCCCTGGGCAGGCTTCCCCTGGTTCGATTTTTGTGCTCTTTTTATTCGCCCCAGCCGGGCTGCTATCCCGGGGCATGCGCTTTTCATGCAATCCAAACCGGGATTCCAAAGGGATGCGTTCTCTTGGACTGGAAGTCCGGGGGGCGGCGCCTTCCGGATTGTTATTCATGCCTTCATTCTTCCTCTTTGGGTGCGCCGTTTCCCGTAACCATCTGCCTGTATTGTGCGGGGGTCATGGCCATGTGCTGGCGGAACCTGCGGATGAAGCCGGAGGCATCGTTGTACCCCACGGCGGCGCCGATGTCCTTGACGGGCATATCGGTACCGCCCAGCAGCTCCTTGGCTTTTTCCATGCGCAAAAGCAGCAGGTATTCCGAGGGGGACATGCCGGTGAGCTCCTTGAAGTCCAGGGACAGGCGCACGGCGCTCAGCTGGTAGGCATCGGCGATGGCGCTCATGCTGAGCATGGGTTCCTGGTAATGCTTGTGCATATAGGCGATGATCTCCCGGATCACCGGCAGATTATGGCCGTCTTTTGGCGCACCCTTTGCCAGGATGTCCCGGCAGAGCTTGCGCAGGAGATCGTCCAGGTCGGCGATGGAACGGCAGCCTGACAAGGTGAACACATCGTAGAGCTGCAATGCGTCCATGCTGCCGCCGCTCCTGTCGAAATGCTCGCTGAGGATGGCCCCGATCACGCTGTTGTAGATCATCCGGAAGGCGAACAGCGACATCTGCGTGCTGGTGAGGTAATGGAACAGCTCATCCATGCGGTCGTTCAATCCCCGGGCATCCCCGGCCCGAAGCGCCTTGCGGAAGCTGTCCAGGTAGCTGCGGGTGAAGGGTACGATGTCCTTGGCCGCGGAACCCACATCGGAAAAACGAAGCACGTGGGCACTGCCCATCACGAAGCGGTTGTCATAGGCGGTGGAGGCTTCCAGATAGGCGTTGCCCACATGGCTGAATTGCTGATGCACGCCGCTCAACGCCACGGCCACGCCCGTGTCCGTTTTGAGTACCTCTCCCTGGGCGGTCACCGCCCAGTTCTCCAGGGCTTCCGGGCTGTCGCCAAAGAGTACGAACAGGAACTGTTCCAGCGCCAGCAGCTCCACATAATACCCGGAAACGGCGCCGCTGAGGCTCCCGGCGATCTTTCCAAGGTTCAGCTCGGCCCCGTCCCTGGGCGGTGCGCCGACCAGGGCTACGGCGAAGCATTTTTTGGCGATGTCCAGGGAGAGTTCCGAAGCGGCCTTCACGGCGTCCTCCCGGTTTACATACCGGCCCTTGACAAAATCCTTGATGAAGTCCGCCCTGCGCACGGGCAGGCTTTCCACAAGGCGGGTGCGCAGAGCTTCGTTCCTGTCCACCAGCGCCTCGATGCCGCTTTGGATGGCCTCAAAATCATCTTTGCCCGGGGCGGTGCTGGAAAACAGATAGCGAAGCTCCTTGATGGGTTTTACGTGGCGCCTGGAAAAATAGAAGGTCAAAGCCATGCAGGGGATGGCCAGCGCGAACAGGAACAGGCCGAAGCCAAGCTGCTCCCTGAACATGCCGGCCTTGATGGTTTCCATGGGCAAAAGCGTGGCGTAGGCCATGTGAAACAGGCTGCCCGGCTGGGCCACCAGCAGGTACTGGCTGCCGTCCAGGGTCAGGTCCTTGACCAGGGTACCCGTCATGCCCTTGATCTCCTTAAGCACCGCCTCATCCTTGACGCCAAGGTTCCGGCTGGCCGCCAGCACGCTGTCCCCGTAGAAGATGTAGGTGTTGCGCGGCTCGTAGATTTCGTCGGCGAACATCTGCTGGTAAGTGCTTTCCTTGATCAGGAACAGGACGTTGCCGGTGTTGTACCGTTCGCCCATGCGCACGGGCGCTACCACGGCCACCATGCGGTTGTTGGTGCCGTCGGTGAGGATGCTGTTCACGTTTTGGGCGGGGAAGATGGTCACGCCATTGTCCCGCCGCCGGAGGGCGGTGAGCAGCGTTTCGGGGGGCGTGTTCTCCAGGTGCATCAGCTTGTACAGAAACATGTCAAGCCCCACCGAAGTGGCGGAGGAATACAGGTAATCGTCCTCATTGAAGATCAGGTACAGCTGGTCGCAAAAGTCGATGGTCATGGTGTAGGGCACCAATTGCATCTTTAAATGATAGGCCAGCATGGGCTGCTCCCTCATTCTGAAGGCGCTGATATAGGGAGACAGGCCGATCTGTTTGCCTACGGAAAGCAATGTGGCCAGATTTTCCTCATGCCGGTAGCGGATGATGCCCAGCTTGTTGATGCTGCTTTCCACCGTGTTATCCCGGACGGTATTGGCGTAGGTGTTGCCCATGTAGATGCCTACGCCCACAAACAGCAGCGCCATGATCGCCGTGTAGGAGATCATGTACCGAAGCAGGATGGAATGGAAGATTCCTTTTCGTTTCATGATTTTGCGAAGCAGCCATTTTCATGGTCGTTCACCACGCCCACGGCCTGCAGGTAGGAATACATAATGGTGGAGCCCACAAAGGAAAAGCCCCGTTTTGTAAGGTCGCGGCTTAAGCGGTCGGAAAGCTCCGTGCGGCAGGGCGCCTGCCGAAAATCCGCCCAATCGCCGGTCACCGGCTTGAACCCCACATAGGCCCACAGGTAGCGGTCAAAGCTGCCAAATTCTTTTTGGATCTCCAAAAAATGTTTGGCGTTGCGGATGGAGGCGGCGACCTTCAGCCGGTTGCGCACGATGCCGGGGTTTTGAAGCAACTCCTCCACCTTTGCGTCTCCATAGGCCGCCACCTTTCCGGGGTCGAACCCGTCGTACGCTGCGCGGTAATTCTCCCGCTTGCGCAGAATGGTGATCCAGCTTAATCCCGCCTGCGCGCCCTCCAGGATCAAAAACTCAAAGAGCGTCCTGTCGTCGTGGACGGGCCTGCCCCATTCCTCGTCATGGTACCTCACATACAGCTCATCCGTGCCAGCCCAGCCGCAGCGGTGCATCAGGCATCCCCCTTTCCGTGGGTCAAAAAATGCGTTTTGATCAACTCCGCCTTGCGCTCCTTGCCTGGCATCAGCCCGTACAAAAAAGCCCAGTCCGAAAGCGGGCAGAAAGGCAGCATCACGCCGTTTACGGGCCAATGGTCCCGGGCGGTATGTTCGTCAAAAACGTATTCATACACACCGCCCGGGTGGCGGATGGCCAGGCCGGCCATCATGTCCACGCCTATGCCGCCGATTTCATACGTTTTGAAAAGCTGTGTGGCATACACGCCGGCGGGCTTCTCCTCCGCCTTCGCCCCAAGGCTTGAAAGCACCGCGTCCGCCCTTGGCCCGTCGGCCTTCATCACCACCAGGTCGATGTCGCAAAAATCCTCCGTAAGCCCATGCCGGTACAGCAGCGCCGACCCGCCCACGCCGAAGCGGACACCCGCGTTAAGCAGCGCTTTTCCCGCCGTGGCAAGCGCCGCAAATTTATCCTCCCCAACGGGCGGCGATAAGGGCAGGGGCGCTTTGGCAAAGCAGCCGTTCACATGGTCATCCACAAGGCCCGCGGCCTGCAGGTGGGAATAGACGACTGTGGGGCCCATGAAGGAAAAGCCCCGGAGCTTCATGTCCCTGCTGATCCTTTGGGAGGCTTCCGTGGCCGCGGGGACGGAGCGGTCATCCGCCACGCTGTTCACAAGCGGCCGGCCGCCGAAAAAGGAGAGCAGGTAGGCGTCAAAGCTCCCAAACTCCCGCGTAACCGCAAGGGAGGCCGCCGCGTTCCCGACTGCGGCGCGTATCTTCTGCCGGTTTCTGATCAGGCCGGGATTTTGAAGCAGCGCCTGTGTTTCCGCCTCCCCGAAGGCGGCCACCTTCTCTGCGCCGGGCGTCGAGAAGGCGGACCTGTAGGCCTCCCGCCTTTTGAGCACGGTTATCCAGCTCAGGCCCGCCTGGGCGCATTCCAGCATCAGATACTCAAAATGTCGCTCCTCCTTGCAGGGCCGCCTGCCCCATTCTACGTCGTGATAGCTTTGAAGAAGCGGGTCGGATTCGCACCAGGGGCAGCGGAACATACTACTCATCCTTCTCGTTGTAGGCGTACCAGTCGGACTCCGGAAGATTCAGGCTGCGCAGGATACCGTTCAGATACCCCACATTGTACATCACGTGGCGGATCTGGCAGAACACCACGTCGGCGTAGGTGCAGCTGTCATTTTTAGGAATGATATTGCGGGAGAGCTTTTCATTGGTAAGGCCATCAAAGAACCGCTCCGTCTTAATGCGGAGTTTCTCAAGAAAGACCAGCATCGTTTCCCGGGAGATAACGGCATCCGACGGGGGAAGATGCTCATATTCCGGGGCGATGCGGGGATCAAAATCCATGCTTTGCCAAGGGCTGCCGTCATAGGCATCCCGGAACCAGTAATCAATGAAGAAGGCGGCGTGGTATACCTGGTACCAGAAGGGGTATTCGAAACCGAAATAACAGCTTTCCCATACCGTTTGGGGGCATACCTCCACCACGCCCCTGAGCATGTGCAGCGTGGAGGCAAACTGGTACCGGGCCGATTCAGCCGCCCGCCCAGGCACCGCTTCCTTCTTTTGCATATGTGCCCTCCCGTGTGCCGTTGCCTGATTATACCATGCCCAGGCCCGCGGCGCAATGCGGAGACGGGGGAACGAAGGGATGGGGGAAAATGGCAGAGAGGGTGCTTTTTTCAAAAAGCACCCTCTCCGCACCTCACCCGAAAAACTTCATAAGGGAGGAGCTTGCTATGCTTGCTCTGCTGCGGAGGCAGGCTGGGAGGCAGTCCTTTTTAAAGACTTGTAATAGCGGCACAGGCCGCGCAGGGTGCAGGCTTCGCAGTCCGGCCGCTGGGCGTGGCAAACCCTGCGGCCATGGAAGATCAGCCAATGGTGGGCGTCCCGCCAGTCGGATTTGGGGATGGCCTTTTGAAGCTGCTTTTCCGTTTCCTCCACAGTTTTGGCTGTGGCCAGCCCCAGCCGGTTGCTGACCCTAAACACGTGGGTATCCACCGCGATGGCGGGGATATTGAAGGCGTTGGCCAGCACCACGTTGGCTGTCTTGCGGCCCACGCCGGGGAGCATTGTCAGCGCTTCCATGGTATCGGGCACCTGGCCGTTATGTTTCAGCACCAGTTCCCGGCAGGCCATGACAATGTTCGTGGACTTGCTTTTAAAGCCGCAGCTTTTTACCATGGGATATAATTCTTCCGGCGTGGCGGCGGCCATTGTAAAGGCGTCCGGGTAGGCGGCGAACACGGCGGGAGTAACCTTGTTCACCTGCCTGTCGGTGCATTGGGCCGAAAGAATGGTAGCCACCAGCGTTTCGTAGGGGTTGGAAAAATTCAGCTCCGGCTTTGGCTGGGGATAGAGGCGGGAAAGCTCGGCCAATATGGATTTTTTTGGTACGGACATGGGGAAACCCCTCCTGGAAAATCTTATGCGCGGGGCAGGTGCAGGTTGCCGGGAAGGCGCTTGAGCAGCGTACCCACCTGCATGATCAGGTATACGTTCACGGGGAGCTGCGCGATGTTTTTCAAAAAGCGGACAGGAAAGATGGCAAGGAAAGCTTTGCCCTGCAAAATGGAAAGCCAGAGAGTGTTCAGCGCAAGATAACACAGAACGGTGATTGCCAACTCACACAATAGCACCCGCAGCCATCCGGCCCGGCTGCCAAAGCGGAGCTCCTTGTACACTCCGAACAGGATAAAGCCGTAGATCAGCCCTTCCGCCATGGCGGTAATGGTGAACCCCGGAAAGTAGGTGCCGCTGGGGAACAACAGGAAGCCGATCACATCCCCCAGCCCGCCCCCCAATGCGGCGTAAACGGGGCCGAAAAGCATACCGGCCACGGCGATGGGAAGAAATCCAAAGCTGATGCGCAGCCAGGGAAAGAGATTGATGGTCAGAAAACGCGATACCACCTGCAGGGCGATGAGCATGGCCATAGCGGTCAGTACCTGCGGCTTCATGTACGCTTTCAAGGCTGTTTTCATGGGACCCTCCTTTCGAATCTTGGCAAAACCAAAACAGATTCGCTAAGGGCGCCCATGTTAAAAAGCAGTGGGATGCGGCCGGGCACCGCACGGAGGAATGGAAAATCCTCCGTTTCGTTTCATGACAACTCCCCGTTCATGAACACTTGACGCGCCCAAGCCTACTCTGCCTTACACGAATCACGCAGGACCGCTGCGTGATGCCATTGTACCGTATTTCGCGCTTGTTCGCAAGGCTACAATGAATTTGTACCGATGGATGAAGGATTTCCGCAGCATTACATTTCCGCCGCACGCCTATACACGCTGTTTTGTCTGACCGCCTGAAAAACAATGGCCACAAAACAGCAAAAATCACGCCTTGCATAGCAGGGCGTGATTCAGGGCATCGAAAGGAGCTGTCCTTTATTGCGTTTTCTGGTCTGCAGTTGGAGAAATGCAGTCCTCCAATACCTCATAGGGGCCGTTTGATGGCTCCGGCCGATCCTGCCGGACTACTGGTGTGTGCCGCCTTGTCAATTGTCAATCTGCGCTTCGCTAAGGAGCGTGCTTGTGCCGTCCGCGTTGAACTGGTAAAGGACAACGGACGTTTTTGCGCCGTCCTGTGAAGGTGTCACTGCCACATACGTACATGTGGGGGCACCGGGCTGATGATCGATCCACGTGCCGCTGTTTGCACTGATCACACTGTCGCCTTCAAGGTTTTTGGATGTTGTGACCATGGCGATATGGCTGTGACCGAAGATGACCACTTTGACGGATGCATCCTGGTCGAAATACTGCAGCTGGGCCTGCTGGTCGGTGAACCCGGCTTCGGCGGCCCCGACAATCGCATCGCCGGCGGAAATGGGCGAAGGAACATTGTTGATGGCCTGCCGCTCCTGCCAATTTTCCACGATACCGCTGAAGAGGTCAACGGTCAGTTTGCCGTCCTCCCCCATTTTGGGAATGACATCGGAAATGGCGTAGGGCTGCGTATACCCGTCAATGCCTGTTTTGATGGCTTTGTCCGAAAAGCTTTCGGTGACGGGCAGAGCGGTCATCAGGCCTTTCCAGGTCATGAAATATTTGAAGTAGTTGATCTGCGTGTCATCCATCCCCGCGGGCGAGATTTCCGGAAAGACGTTTGAAGAGGCCGGCTTGCCCTCCATGATGGAGGAAGTCGCGATTCTGGTGAAGAAGTAGCCGAAGGGAAGGATAGAGCCGCCCCCGGTGATGGCGGTATTGGATAGCGGGTCCGGCGCGCAAGCGATATTGTAACGGTGCCCGTGCTCCACCGCGATATTCGAAAACCGATAGGTGCCCAGACCCACAGCATCCCGCGTCTGGTTGATGCCGGGGAAGATGCGCTCCGCTTCGCCTTCATCAAAAAGCATATCGTGGTTTCCCGGAACATAGGTGACGCGGATGTTGCCCTCCTGAATGATTTGATTGACGGTATCAATGATTTCCTGGTTGTTTTTGACGATTGCGTCATTCAGCTCGGACAGCGGTTCAGGCGTTTCATAATTCATGGGCAGGAACCATTCATCCATCAAATCGCCGGCGATCACAAGCTCGGCCACTTCCTGCGAGCTCTTCAGCTGCATAAGAAATTTCACAAGCATCGGCTTGTTTTGTTTGATTTCGGCAAAGGCATCGTCAACGCCCAAATGGATATCGCTGATTACAACGATTTGGTTCCTGGGCTGAGCCGGATTGTCGGCCAGCCCGGTTGCAATGCCGCCAAAAGATAATAATAGCGAGAGGGATACGGCTAAGGAGATGAATAAGCGTACCGATGACGGGATATGGCCGATGTTCTTCGCAGTGTTGCCGTTCTTCATGAGGGTTCCTTCCTTCCCGGATTTGTTATATACAATTATCAGCAATGACCAAAATATAGTATTTTCGAGGAAATTTGTCAAGGATATTTTCGGAAAACGACGCTTATTCCGATGAAAACCACCCTGCAGCTGAATCTTTTTGCCGATAGGGCAACCGCCCTCCCCGGCGTTCCGGAAGGCCTCCCGATTGTTCTTTTCGTGTTCCCGGCCTTGCGGGAAGGACATGGGAACGGGTAGAATGGGAGAAAACCCCGCCTGGCGGGAAAAGGATGGATTGATGATGCCAAAGATTTCCATGAAAACGCCGCTGGTGGAGATGGACGGCGACGAGATGACCCGCATCCTATGGCGGCGGATCAAGGAACTGCTGCTCATGCCGTATATCGACCTGAAAACGGAGTATTATGATCTGGGCCTGCCCATGCGGGACCAGACCGACGACAGGGTGACGTACGACAGCGCCATGGCGGCAAGGAAGTACGGCGTGGCGGTAAAGTGCGCCACCATTACCCCCAACGCCCAGCGGGTAGAGGAATACAAGCTGAAAAAGATGTGGAAGAGCCCCAACGGCACCATCCGGGCGCTTTTGGACGGCACGGTGTTCCGTGCGCCCATCCTGGTGAAGGGAATCTCGCCCACGGTGCGCACCTGGAAGGCGCCCATCACCATCGCCCGCCATGCCTACGGCGACGTGTACAGGAACGTGGAGATGGCTGTGGACGGGCCAGGCAAGGCGGAACTTTTGTTTACCGCCGCGGACGGCAGCCAGAAAAGGGCCGAGGTGTTTGATTTTGCGGGCCCGGGCATCCTGCAGGCGGTGCACAACCTGCAATCCTCCATCGAGGCCTTTGCCCACGCCTGCTTCCAATACGCGCTGTCCGTGAAACAGGACGTGTGGTTTTCCACCAAGGATACCATTTCAAAGACGTATGACCACCGGTTCAAGGACATCTTCCAGGAGATTTTCGACGCGCAATATAAGGAAGCTTTCCGGACCGCGGGCATCGAATACTTTTATACCCTCATCGATGACGCGGTGGCCAGGGTCATGCGCAGCCCCGGCGGGTTCATCTGGGCCTGCAAGAATTATGACGGCGACGTGATGAGCGACATGGTGGCCACGGCCTTCGGTTCTCTGGCTATGATGACCAGCGTTTTGGTTTCTCCGGATGGCGTGTTTGAATATGAGGCTGCCCACGGCACGGTGACACGCCATTACTACAAATACCTGAAGGGCGAGGAGACCAGCACCAACCCGGTGGCTACCATTTTCGCCTGGACCGGGGCACTTTCCAAGCGGGGGGAGCTGGATGGGCTTAAGGACCTGACGGCATTTGCCCAAAAGCTTGAAAAAGCCACCCTGGACACCATCCAGGGCGGCGTGATGACAAAAGATCTGGCGGCGCTGTATGAAGGGGAGGCGCGAGGCGTATCCAGCGAGGCCTTTTTGCAGGCAGTGGCTGAAAAGCTGTAATTCAGGCTAGCTCTATCTTATGGCAGCGGTGTGAAATACAAAACAATTCATGTCCAAGATATAAGACCGGATGACGATTTCCCTTTGAGGTTTTCGGGGATGGGTGCGGGAAGGACGCTTTTTTCAAAAAGCGCCCTTCCCGCCAATTTTCACAAGCGTGCCTTTCCGGCGCATCACCGCGCCAGGCCCAGCAGGCCGGAAAACCAGGCGGAAAGTTCCGGCCAGCGCACGATGACTGCCAGGATGGCCAGATGCCCGGGATAGGCGGCATACCCCAAAGCCTTGGGCAGCTTGAAGCGCGTACCGGTGGGGAAAAGGATGAAGGGAAGCGCCAGCCAGGCCAAGGCCTGGACCCTGAAAAACGGGGCGGCGATCTCCTTTACGTAGGGGATGTCAAAAAGCGGAAGCCTCCAGCCGAAAAAGCTGGTTACCGGGTTTCCCGTTCCCCAGAAGAGCGTATAGGCCAGGAAAGCCGCGAACAGGCCGCCGCGGCTCTTGCGCGCCCCGTAGAGCACCAGCAGGAACAAAACTCCCTGCCAGGAATAATCGGGATGCAGCACCGCCCCGAGGACCACCGCCAGCACGGGGCCCCAGAGATGGCTGAAAAACCATTTTTCTTTGATGGCGGCGATGCCCAGAAGCCCAAGCAGCAGCGTGAGGAAAATGTTGGGAGACGCGAAAAAAGAAGCAAAGGCCGCGCCAAGGTCGCCACGCACAAAAAGCGCCTGCTGGAACGCGTTCCAGTTGTGGTCAAGACCCAGCATGTAGAAGGGCTGGGCAACGAGGCCCACCAAAGCGATGCGCAGCGCGTAGCGCCAGATGTTTCTTGTATACTCAGAGCCCGCCACCAGGCACCAGGCATACAGGGGGAAAGCGATGCGGCCAATGATGCGCATTTCAAAAATTCCGGGGAAAAGCATCTTGCCGGAATGGTCGATGATCATAAAGATAAGCGCCAGAAGCTTCAAATAACCTGTATCCGTATTGCCCGCGAGAATGGAACCGCGCGATGCCTGAGGGGTAGTCATCCCATCGCCTCCCATGCCGCATTATACCACGGCGGAGGCGCCGGCAACAATATGGGACAAGCCAATCAGAAAAGTTTCAAGTCCTGTTCAAATACACGTCACCTTGGCCCGCTACAATGAACATGCGTCAGGAAGCGGGGGATCAATATGCAAAAACGCAGACGCATTGCGTTATTCTATAAAGCAAGGTGGGCTTTCATCACGGGGCTTGTGCTCCTTTCAGCGGTAGCGGTGGCGGTTCTTGGGATAGGCGCTCCGGAGGACAGAGCATCGACCGCCGCCCAGAAAAAAACGGCGGCGCCCCTGGGGCTTTCGACGCCCAGTACCGCGGCGGGGACGGATATGGGCATGGTGCTGCTGGACATCCAGACCCAGCAGGCCGCGGTGGCGTATCATGTGCCCGGGCGGGGCGTATATGTTTTGACCGTGGATGAGGACAGCCCGGCGGACCGGGCCAACGTACGGACAGGGGACTGTATCCTGAAGGTGAACGGACAGGAAATATCAAGCGCGGCGGAGGTGATGGAGGCCCTGGGAAAGCTTCCAAACGATGAATCGGCGGAACTGACGATCCTGCGCGGCCTGAACATCATCAGGCTTTCCATCGGCGCGGGCCTGGACATGGAACAAATGTAGCCCGTCCGCTTGTGGGACCGGGTGCTTTTTTGTATACTGGGGGAGGGGTGGAACCATGAGGATACTGGTGGTGGACGACGAGGCCCGGATCCGCGAACTGATCAGGAAATACGCGGTGTTTGAGGGGTTTGACGTGCACGAAGCGGAAAACGGCATGCAAGCGGTGGAAATCGCCCGCAGGCAAGCCTTCGATTTGATCATCATGGATGTGATGATGCCTGAGCTGGACGGTTTTTCCGCCTGCCGGGAGATCCGCAAGGAGAGCCAGGTGCCGGTGATCATGCTTTCGGCACGGGGGGAGGAATACGACAGGATCCACGGCTTTGAACTGGGCGTGGATGATTATGTGGTCAAGCCTTTCTCGCCCAAGGAGCTGATGATGCGCGTGGCCGCCGTGGCAAAAAGGGCCGGCAGGGACCCTGCCGAAAAGCGGGAAGTGGTGCAGGTAAGCGGCCTGACCGTGGATTTCACCGCCAGGATGGTGGCGGTGGACGGAGAGAATGCAGAACTCTCGCCCAAGGAATACGATCTGCTGTTTTACATGGTACGCAACCGGGGCATTGCCCTAAGCCGGGAAAAGCTGATCACCCAGGTGTGGGGGTATGACTTTTTCGGCGACGACCGCACCCTGGACACCCATATCAAGCTTTTGCGCAAGCAGCTTGGGCCCTACGCCAACTATATCGTGACGCTGCGAGGGGTGGGATACCGGTTTGAAAACGCGTAAGGCCGCCCCGGGCCATGATTCCATGTTTGACCGCCTGCGAGTCCGTATCGCCGGGCTGAGCATACGGGTGAGGATCTTCATTTATTTACTCGTTTTTGTGGGCATTCTGCTGGCCCTTTTGTGGCTTTTCCAAATCGTGCTGCTGGACGATTTCTACCGCATGCTCAAGACGGCTTCCCTGAAGCGTTCCGCAGACATGATCGCCCAGAATATCGACAATACCGAGCTTCAGACATTGGTGGACCGCATTTCCCAGGAGAACGATATCAGCATCCTTATCAAGGACGGAGAGATGGAGACGCTTTACTCCGCGGATATGACCGCGGGGTCGATCATCCATAGGATGAATGATTTCGCTCTGGCCCGCTACTGGGAAAAAGCGCGGGAAGCGGACAATACCTGGCTGGAGCTGTTTGACCTGGGCGCCTTCCGGGACATGCGCTATAACGCCAAATCCTTTGTGGGCCCCGTTCCGCCCCCGGACAACAGCCGGGCGGAAAGCATGCTTTACCTTCGCTTGGCCGTTCAGCAGGACGGGGAAACGCTGGGCATCTATCTGAACTCCCAGATCACGCCCCTGGGCGCCACGGTGGGCACGCTGCGCAGCCAGATGGCGGTGATTACCGCCTGCCTGCTTCTGCTGTCGCTTTTGCTGTCGCTGCTGATTTCCAAGCGCATTACCAGGCCCATCATCGAAACCAACCAGGCGGCCAAGGCGCTGTCGGGAGGCCGGTTTGACCCGCCCTCCCGCAAGGCGGGCTACCGGGAAATCGACGAACTGAACAAGACGCTGAAAAAAGCGGCCGTGGAACTGAGCAAGGTGGATCAGCTGCAAAAAGAACTCATCGCCAATATTTCCCACGACCTGCGCACACCACTGACCATGATAGGCGGCTATGCCGAGGTCATGCGGGATATCCCCGGCGAAAATACACCGGAAAACATGCAGGTGGTTATTGACGAAACCAAGCGCCTGTCCACTTTGGTCAGCGCCGTGCTGGACTATTCGCAGCTGAAGGCCGGCGCCCAGGAACCGGTGATGGAATCCTATAACTTTACCCAAAGCGTGCGGGAGGTGCTTGAACGCTACGCCAAGCTTACCGGGCAGGATGGGTATGAAATCACCTTTGAGGCCGGTGAAGAAGTGCTGGTGCTGGCGGATGAAACAAAGCTCACCCAGGTGATCTACAATCTGATCAACAACGCCATCCTGTACACAGGGGAGGACAAGAAAGTACTGGTCCGGCAGACGGTTGAGAACGGCATGGCTGTTTTGTCCGTGATCGACACGGGCCGCGGCATTCCCAAGGAGGAGCTTAACCAGATCTGGACCCGGTATTACCGCGCTTCCCACCACAAGCGGGCGGCCATCGGCACCGGGCTTGGACTGTCCATTGTCCAATCCATCCTGGAAATGCATCACTTGCCCTACGGCGTGGAAAGTGAGCTTGACAAGGGCAGCCGTTTCTGGTTCTCCGTGCCTGTTACAGAGATCAGCCCTCCAAAGTGATATTGCGCAGCCACCCTCCTTTTTTGAGGATCATCAGCGCCGGTGCGATTTTGAGGTTCATGGCAAGCTGCACCAGAAGGACCGCCGTTATCAGCGTGACCCTTCCCGCGCCGAAAAGCCCCAGGACAAGGCTCAAGGGCACAGGCAGCGCCCACATATATCCGCTGTCCAGCCGGGCGGCGTTTTTTGTGTCCCCGCCGGCGCGCAGGCAGAAAAAACAGAAGGCGTACACGCAACTGACAGGAAAAAACAGGCTGTACAGCATGGTAAGCCTAGTGGCAAGGGGGCGCAGCGCGGCCTTAACGGTGATGATGTAGGGCATGAGGAACGAGGAGAGGAAACCCACCGCGCAGCAGGTGAGCGCAATGAGGCAGACAAGGGAAAAAAGCTGCTTGCACTTTTGCTTCGCAGCCTCCAGGTTGCCTGCCCCGAGTTCCGTGCCAATGAGCACTGACACTGCGGAGGATACGCCTGTGGAGAGCACGAAGCCCACCATGAAGGCCTGGTCTGCCACCGCGATGGCCGGGAGGGAAGCTTCCTCCAGCCTGGCGTAAGCCCAGAAGAATACGTTCAGGCCTGTGCTCCACAGGAGCTCGTTGGCCGTCAAAGGCACCATGCGGCGGAAAAAACTTTTCAAAACGCCCCTGCGTATGGCAAAGACCGCGTTCAGCTTCAGGGAGAAGAAGGCCCTGCGGCGGTGAAGCACCGCAAGGTAGATGGCCATTTCAGCCGTCCTGGAAAGCAGCGTTCCCAAAGCCGCGCCTTCCACCCCCATGGCGGGAAATCCCAGCTTGCCAAAGATCAGCACATAGTTGAACAGGGCGTTCATGCCCAGGGAAGAAATGCTGATGGCCATGGGTGTCTTGTTACGGCCCAGCGCCCGCATGGAGAAGATGCAGGTGGCGGACACGGCGGCGGGAAGGTAGCTGAAGCTGACGATCCTCAAATAGGAGGCGCCCACGGAAACGGTCCCGGCATCCTTTACATAAATCTCCATCAGCCATTCGGGGAAAAAGCGCAGCACAGCGAAATAGGCAAGGGAGAAGGCAAAGCCCAGGCATAGCTCCAGGGAAAAGATGCTCTGGCACTGGCTATGGTCCTTCGCGCCGTAATATTGGCTGAGCATCAGCCCGCCCGCGCCGGTGACGCCAAAAAAGCAGCCGTTGTAGATCATGGCCGTCTTGTTGGCCACCGTGACCGCGGCCATCACGTTTTCATGAAGGGCGCTGACCATGGCGGTATCCACCACGTTGAACAGCGTGTTGATCAGCTGCTGGATGACCACCGGGATCATCACGGCAAGGGCGCCCGTATAAAAGCCGCGGGGCCCGAGGAATGTTTTCAGGTATGCCCTGGAGATACGCATGGGATGCTCCTTTACCGCCGTTGTGAGGCACAATGCAGGTATCTTATCAGGAAACGGGAGCAAAAGCAACCAAAACCCGGCCTTTGCGGCCCCGTTTTGCGTATGCGCACATTTTGATGCCTTTTTCCCCTTGAAACAGGCCGGGAAATAGGGGATAATAAAGAAAAGGCATGATATGGGAGGCTTGCATGGCATACCAGGCTTTGTACAGACAGTGGCGTCCCGCCACGTTTTCCATGATGGTGGGCCAGGAGGCCGTGGTGAAAACCCTCAGAAGCCAGGTGGCATCAGGCCGCGTTGCCCACGCCTACCTGTTTTGCGGCAGCCGCGGGACGGGTAAGACCAGCGCTGCCAAGATCATGGCCAGGGCGGTGAACTGCCTTCATCCTAAGGATGGCGACCCCTGCGGCGTATGCGAGGTATGCAGGAGCCTGCTTGATGAAACCAGCCTGGACGTGATCGAGATCGACGCCGCCAGCAACAACGGTGTGGACGAGATCCGCGACCTGCGGGAAAAGGTGAAGTATCCCCCCCAGACAGGGAGGTACAAGGTCTATATCATCGACGAAGTACACATGCTCACCGGCGCGGCCTTCAACGCGCTTTTGAAAACGCTGGAGGAGCCGCCCCAGCATGTGGTGTTCATCCTGGCCACCACCGAGCCCCAAAAGCTGCCGGCCACTGTGCTTTCCCGCTGCCAGCGGTTTGACTTCGGGCGCATTCCGGCGCAACTTATCGCCGGCCGGCTGAAGGAGGCTGTCCTAAAAGCCGGGGCGGAGGCGGACCCGGAGGCTTTGTCCCTTATCGCCCGGGCCGCGGAGGGCGGGCTGCGGGACGCTTTGAGCATCCTGGACATGTGCTTGGGGGATGGGGAAAGGGTGACAGAGGCGCTGGTGCGCAGCGTGCTGGGCACGGCGGACAAGCCCTTTCTGTTTGCCTTCACCGATACGCTGGTCAAGGGCGATGTGCGGCAGGCCATGCGCCTTACGGATGAACTGATGCGCGGCGGCCGGGAGCCGCAGGTGTTTGCAAGGGACATGGCCTACCACCTGCGGGCGCTGCTGCTGGCGGCCGCCTGCGGCCAGGAGGTGGAAGGCCTGCTGGAAACGACGCGGGAGGATGCGGACAGGTATATACGGCAGGCGGAGGCATGCGCCCAGACCAAGCTTCTTCGCTTGCTGGACATTTTTATGAAGGTGGAAACGGACATCAAATGGGCCTCCTCGCCCCGGGTGGCGCTGGAGGCGGCGGTTTTGAAGGCATGCCTCCCGTTGGAGGACAGCCGGGAGGAAAGCCTGCTGGAGCGGGTGGAGGAATTGGAGCGGAAGCTTCAAACCGTTACGGAATTGGAAAAGAAGCTGGCCAGCGGCGCGTTTGCCGTACCCGTACCCGCGCCGCAGACGGAAGCGTTACAGGCCGCGCCTGTATCAAGGCCGAAAACATCCAAAGCGGAAAAAATCCCGGAGCCGGAAGCCAAGGCGGTGCCCGGCGGTCTGCCTCCCCAAAAAGTGTGGGACCAGACGCTGCAAACCCTGAAGAAAACGGATATCAGCCTGTTCAGCCAGCTTTCGGGCTGCGCCTTCGGCGGCGCGGAAGGGGATCTGTACAGGGCCGTGGTGCCCCAAAGCAACCCCTTCGCCCTCCAGTTTTTAAGCAAGGACGCCCGCAGGGCGGCCGTGGCTGAAGCCCTGTCCCAGGTGGCCGGAAAGACCCTGCGGTTTGAAGCGGCGGCCGCGTCCCAGCAAGACGCGGCGAAGGAGCACCATCAAAGCGACTTGGTGAAGGGGCTGATCGCGGACTTCGGCAGGGACAAGGTGCAGATTGAGGAGGAATAGCGTGCTTCAGGCCGTGTTTCCCTTGAAACCGGAAGACAGGGCGTGCCTTGCGCCCTTGTTTCCAAAACCCAACGGCCTTGTCCGCGCCTGTCTTTCCGGGCAGATGGGCCAGGCGTTTGGCGACCACCCGCTCCGTCCCGGAGCGGCGCTTTTGTGTGTGGGGGATTTCGCATGCTTCGGCGGCGACCCAAAGCGGCACGCCGCGGGGCGGCTGGCGGGCAGGCTGGCCCGTGATCCCGGGAAAACGTGGATCGTCCCCGCGCTCGCGGGCTGGGAGGAGCACATGGCCTTCTGGCGGCCAAAGCGGATGGAGCGTAGCGTACGGTACGCCGTATCGCTGCCGGAAACGGGCTTTGACCTGAAAAGGCTTAAGGCGCTCACGCAGGCGCTTCCTACGGGTGTTTTATTGCTGCCTGTGGATGCGGCACTGTACGGGAAAGCCCTGGCTGCGCCCTGGAGCCACGATTTTTGCTCCCAATTCGACAGCGCCGGAGACTACGAAAAACGCGGGCTGGGCGTGGCCGCGGTAAGAGCGGGGGAGATCGTGGCCGGCGCCTCCTCCTATGTGGTGTACAGCGGGGGCATCGAGATCCAGACGGACACCAGGGAGGATATGCGCCGCCGGGGCCTGGCCGCAGCGTGCTGCGCAATGCTGATCATCGCCTGCCTGGAAAAGGGGCTCATCCCTTCCTGGGACGCGGCGAACCCCGCTTCCCTTGCCCTGGCGCAAAAGCTTGGCTATACGCCCGGGGAAGCCTATCCCATTCTGGAGGTCACGTTTTGATGGAAACGGGCGGCGTTCGGCGGGGAAGCCCTTTGCCGGCGCTATCTGTATACGGGGGAGGACATCCCATGAGACTTTCCAAAAAAGAGGCGGCCCGGTTTCTGCTTGTAAAGCAGGGGCTTTTGGGGAAAGTGCGGTTCGCGGGGGCGGAAGGGGCGCTGCAATACATCCGGCAGGCGGGATGCATCCAGTACGACCCCATCGATGTGTGCGGCCGGAACGCGGATCTGGTGCTCCAATCCCGGGTGGCTGGCTACCGGGAGGCCATGCTGGACAGCCTGCTGTATCAGGAGCGGTCCCTGGTGGACTACTGGGACAAGAACATGTCCATTTTCCCCGTGGAGGACTGGCCCTGCTTTTCCAGGACCAGGGCGGCCTACGGACAGGACTGGGTGCGCAGCTTTGACACGGTCAAGCAGGAGGCTCCTTTGATTCTGGAACGGCTGAAAGCGCAGGGGCCGTCCTTTTCCGGCGATTTTGACAGCCGGCAGAAGGTGGACTGGTACTGGTCTGCGACCACCGCCTCCAGGGCGGTGCTGGAGGCGCTGTACTTCCGGGGGGAACTGTGCGTGCACCACAAGCGCGGCACGCAAAAGGCCTATGATTTTGCGGAAAACCTGCTGCCAAAGGAGATCCTGTCGGCGCCCGATCCCCATCCTGACGACTTTGCGAACGGAGCCTGGCATCTGAAAAGGCGCATCGGCGGGGTAGGCATGCTATGGAACAGGGCGTCGGATGCCTTTCTGGGCCTTGGGCAGAAGAAGACAGCCCAGCGGGACGCGCTGTTTGGGCACCTTCTTGCGCGGGAGGAGGTTTTCTGCCTGGAGGTGGAGGGTATCCGTGAGCCCATGTACATCCTTTCCTCCGACCGGGAGCTTCTGGAGGAAGCGGTATCCGGACGGGAATATGAACCCCGTACCCAGGTGCTGGCACCCCTGGACAATATGCTCTGGGACAGGCGGCTTATCGAGGCGCTGTTTGATTTTTCCTACCGCTGGGAGATCTATACGCCCAAGGAGCAGCGGCAATACGGCTATTACGTGCTGCCCATTCTGCAGGGAGATGGCTTTGCGGGCCGCATTGAGTTGAGCACCGACAGGAAGGCGGACACCCTTCAGGTGAAGGGCTACTGGCCGGAAAAAGGGAAAAAGCCCGACAAGCGGGCCTTGAAGAGGTGCTTGCGGGCGTTTGCGGAGTTCCAGGAGGTAAAGGGCGTAGACTGGCCAAAAGGAAAGCCTACCTCCCCTGCATGAACAGCAGGTAGAGCACGGCGATGACCGCGGCGCCAAGCGCCACGGCTGTCAGTACGCGCCAGGGGCTGACGGGGGCCTCGCCCCCGGCTTTGCCGGTCTGGCCGTTGATGAGCACGTGGAAGATCTTGCTATTGTAGGCGAAGGAGGACAGCCACATGGGCAGCAGCGTCAGCTTGTAGCGCACGTCGCGGTATTCCGAATGCAGGGAGGATATCCGCGCCTCGTCCGCGTGACGCAGGATATCCTGCCGGGCCAGGTCGCGCATGGCGTCGTCGATCTTCTCCTGGGCGGTTTCCCAGCCCTCTTTAAGGGTCACGGATGGCTTTTCGCTTAAAAACCCGCTTAGGAATCCGGGCTTGAACAGGCAGAGCTGGTCAAGATCGAAGGGACGCACCCGGGACAGGAGCCCTTCGGGAAGGCGGCGGCTGCCCGCCACCAGCACATCGTCAAAACCGTTGTGCACGATGCCCCGGGCAGGGGACCAGCGGATGCGGCGCTCCTGGCGCATTTCGGTGACCTGCTTGCCATCCTTGGTAACCACCACGGGCACGGTGACATAATAGTAGTGTCCCGCCTCGCCCGTATACAGGGAAGTGGTGTCGGCATCGTACGTCCAGTGGGGCAGATAGACGCCGGAAATTTGGCCCAGGGTCGCCATGCGCTTGGCCTTGGCGGGCGCAAACCAGCGTTTGTTCAGCCACTTGCGGAAGGCGGAAACGGCTTCCTCCTGCGTGGCACGAAAAGGGACCACGCTTTCCGGCGCGATGCCGGCCTCCGACTGGTCGTCCAGCACATGGGGGCTTCCGCAGAAGGCGCACAGCTCGGCGGTGGCGTTTTGCGGCAGCACCGTCTCCGCGCCGCAGCCCTGGCAGCGGATGACCCGGACGGCGGCGCCCCAGTCTTTTCTTTCCGGCGCGGGCGCTTCATCAAGGCCGTATTCCTTGGGCTTTTCCATCACCTTTTCGATTTCTGTTTCCCTGCCGCAGTACGGGCATTTCAGATTCTGCGTTTCCGGGTCGAACACGGCGCGCCCGCCGCAGCCGGGACAAGAAAAGGTGGTGGCGGCTTCCTTTACGACTTGATCCTCCGGCATGGCGAATCCCCCTTTTCCTTATGTATGGCTTCTGACCGCAGTATATCACGGAACAAGCGCCCCTGTAAATGCGGGAGCGGAGGAGGACGGAATTGGGCAAAGCAAGGCAAGCGGCGGGCGACGGCCGCTTTCATTACAAGAAGGCGTTGGGGCAGCATTTTCTTTACGATGAGGCGCTTTTGCAGGAATTGGTTTCTCTTTCGGGCGTCACGCAAGAGGACGGCGTTTTGGAGATCGGCCCCGGCAGCGGGGGAATGACCGGCCTGCTGGCAGAAAAATGCCGGCAGGTGACAGCCCTGGAGCTGGACGAAACGCTGCTGCCGATATTGCGGGTCTCGCTGGCCGCGCATAGCAACGTGACGGTGGTCAAGGGCGATGCGCTGCGCACGGACCTTGCGGAGCTGGCAAGGCCCCTGGGAGAACGCTTTTGCGTGGTGGCCAACATCCCCTACTATATCACTTCCCCTCTTTTGGAGATCCTTCTTTCCGGCAAACTGCCGATCAAGCACATGGCGCTGCTTGTGCAGAAGGAGGTGGCGGACAAGCTTACCGCCGCGCCGGGAACGGATGGGTACGGCATGCTTTCCGTGCGCGCCCAGTATTTTTGTGAGCCGCGGATCGCAAAGCTGGTGCCGGCCTCCTTTTTCACGCCACCGCCCAAGGTGGACAGCGCCTTTGTGGTGATGCCTGTGCGCGGGGCGCCTCCGGTAAAGGTTCCGGACGAGGGGCTGTTCTTCCGTGTGGCTTCCGCCGCCTTTCTGATGCGCCGCAAGACCATGCTCAACAACCTGCAATCCGCTTTTTCCCTTACCAGGCAGCAGGCTCTTGCCCTGCTTACGGCCTGCAACCTTGACGAGCGCGTGCGTGGGGAAACGCTCACCCTGGATGCATTCGCCGCCTTGGCCTGCGCCCTCGGGAGCAAATGACAGGAGGTGTCCATAAGGTTGCTTTCCTGCCCTGAAAAAGCCCCTGTTCTGCCTGTACTCGCCTAAAAGAGTATGGTATACTGTACGGGATAACGAGGTGATCCTATGCCCTTATTTGATTTTGATGAGCAATATCCGCTGTTTGACGCCACGCCCGTGGAAAACCTGTTTGTGCAGGAATACCTCCCCGCGGCCAAGGGCGACTATGTGAAGGTATATCTGTACGGACTGATGCACACGTATCATCCCACTGCCGGGATGAGCCTTGCCGTGATGGCCAGGGACCTGATGCTTACGGAGGAAGAGGTACTGACCGCGTACCGGTATTGGGAGCGCAAGGGGCTGGTGGTCCGCACGGCGGACAATCCGCCCGCCTTCCGGTATGTGAACGCGAAGCAGCTTTTGTTCATGCGCCAGTGCCCCAAGGAGGACAAGCAGTACACACAGTTCGCCGATGCGCTGTACGCCGCCTTCGGGGAGGACAGGAAGCTCCACGGCCAGGAGACCAGCCTGGCCTACGAATGGGTGGAAGAACTGAAGCTGCCCCCGGAGGTGGTGCTGATGATGGTGCAGCATCTGATTTCTACCCGGGGGAAGCACTTCAGCTTCAAGAACGCACAGAAGCTGGCGGTGCAGCTTGCCCAGGAGCATGTATATACCATCGAGGATGCGGAGGCTGTTCTGTCCCGCTCCAGGGTGGTGGAGGAAGGCACGCAAAAAATCCTTCGCCGCCTGGGCAGGCGCCGCCAGCCTTCGGAGGATGAGATGGCCCTGTACTTGAAATGGACCAGGGACTGGGGCTATGGCCACGACGCCATCGAGGCAGCCTGCAGGGAGACCACCAAGGGCGAGCCCACCATGGCCTACCTGGACGGTATATTGAACGGGCTGCGCAGCCGGAGTGAGAAAACCCCGGCCACCGCAAAGCAGGTGCAGAAGACGCTTCAGAAGGAACAGGAAGAGGCCGCGCCGGTGAAAGAACTGTTCAGAGCCCTTGGCCTTGCCGGCCTTGCCGTGAACGAGGGCACGCTGTCTGTCTACCGGCAGATGCGGGATCTGGCCGGGCACGATGTGATCCTGCTGGCCGCCAGGGAGGCCGCGCGGGCAGGCGGGCGGCTGGACGATGTTTTGAAGCTTGTGGCTACCTGGCACGACAAAGGGCTGGCCACCCCTGTCCAGGTGGAGGAGTACATCGCCGCCTTCTATGAAAGCAACCGGCTGCTGAGCCAATTGTACGAACAGTGCGGAAAAAGCGAAAAACCCACCGCGCCGGACCGGGCACTCTTGCAGAAGTGGCGGAAGGAATGGGACTTTTCCCCCGAAATGCTGCTGCTGGCCGCCGTGTTTGCTAGGAACGCGGACAAGAAAATGCCCTACATGGACGCTATGCTCAAGGCATGGCACGAGCAGAACATCAGGACGCCGGAAGACGCCCAGGCTGCCCGGGAAAAGTTTGAAAAAGCACCCGCCGCAAAACCATCCCCGCAGCGGGGCAAGGTGGTTACGGCACAGCTTTACACCCAGCGCAGCTATGACGCCATCGACCTGAACAAGTGGGCAGCCAGCATGATTGAGGAGGCCGCCGGAAAAGATGCCTAATGCCGTCATGAACGAGCTGATGCTCGAGTATCAGGCCCGCCGGGCCGAAAACACCAGGGAGGAGGAACGCCGGCTTGCGCTGGCCGCCTCCCGCTGCCCGGAGATCGGCCGCCTGATGGAGGAACGCCGGGAGGCGCTTTTCTCAGCGCTGCGCAAAAGCCTGGGCACAGAGGGGAAGAAGGACGGGACTTCCGGCCTGACGCTGCTCATGGAGGAGTACAACGCAAAGATCCGGGCGCTGCTTAAAGAAAACGGGCTGCCGGAGGACTTTTTGCAGCCTGTGTACACCTGCCCGGAATGCGAGGACACGGGGTATGTGGGGGGAAGCGTGAAAAGGCGCTGCACCTGTCTGAACAAAGCGTATTTCAAGCGCATGGGCCGCCTGGTGGGGCTCAACGAGCGAACGCCGCAGACCTTTGAAACCTTCCGGGAGGAGGTGTTTTCCCCGGAGGCCCTGCAGGGCGGCGGCGTCAGCCAGCGCGCCTACATGCGCTTTTTGCGGGACAAATGCCAAAAATATGCCGATTCCTTTCCCGATACGGCCACGCCGGACATGCTGTTCATGGGCACCAGCGGCCTTGGGAAAACGTTTCTCATGCAGGCCATCGCCCACAGGGTGCTGGAGCGCGGCTTTTCCGCGCTGTGCGTAAGCGCCTTCCGGGTGGTGGAAATGACCAGGCAAGCCTATTTCACCAACAATTATGAGGCGAGCGGGATGCTCTTTGAGGTGGATCTGCTGCTGATGGACGACCTGGGCACGGAGCCGCTGATGGACAACATCACCATTGAGCAGTTATACCATGTCATCAACGAGCGGCAAAATGCGGGAAAGCACACCATCCTGAGCACGAACCTGAACAGCGCGGAATTCCAGGCCAGGTATACCGAAAGGCTGGGCTCAAGGCTATTGTCCTCCGCTGGGCAGTGTGAGCTCATCGCCTTTGTGGGCAGCGACATTCGCCGCAAGGCAGCGCAGATATAGGAGGGAACGGTCATGGGCAACATCTGGCATGATATCCGGCCGGAACGCATCTCCCATACGGAGTTCGTTGCCGTCATTGAAATCAGCAAGGGCGGCAAGAACAAGTATGAGCTGGACAAGGAAACCGGCATGCTGATCCTGGACCGGGTGCTGTATACCTCCACCCACTACCCGGCCAACTACGGGTTTATCCCCCGCACCTACGCCGAGGACAACGACCCCTTGGACGTGCTGGTGATGTGCCAGGAGGCCATCCTGCCCCTGACGCTGGTCAAGTGCCGCCCTATCGGCATGATCAGCATGGTGGACGGGGAAGCCGCGGACGAAAAGATCGTCGCTGTGCCGGTCCATGACCCCTCCATGGCGGAGTATACGGACATTGGGCAGTTGCCCCAGCATACCTTTTCGGAGATCAGCCACTTTTTTGAGGTCTACAAGACGCTGGAAGGCAAAAAAACGGCGGTGAAGAGCGTGAGCGGCCGGGAGGATGCCCAGGAGATCATCCGGGCGGCCATTGACCGCTATGCGCAGCGCTTTGAGGCGGAGGACGCGCCATGAACGTTCAGATTTACGTGAGCAAAAAGAATTTCGATACCCAGAAGGCCGAACGGTTTTTCAAGGAGCGGCGCATCCCCTACCAGTTGGTGGATATGTCCCGGCATCCGCCGGGGGCCAGGGAACTGCGGCTTTTTGCCGACAGGCTTACCGCAAAGGCCTTGGTGGACCGGGAGGACAAAAAGGTGCGGGAGCATCCCGTATGCTACGCCCCCAACGATGAGGTCATTTTGAACGAACTCATGGAAAAACCCTCCCTGATGCGTTCCCCCATCGTGCGCAGCGGGCAGAAGGTGACCCTGGGGGTGCAGGAAGACATCTGGACCGCCTGGATGAACGAATAGCGCCTACGAAAGCTGAAATGAGGTGTCCGCATGCGTGGCAGGCTCTCCCTCCAAAGCAGGCTTACCGCCTGCTTCCTTGCCTTTTCCGTGCTGCCGCTGATCCTGTTCTTTCTGCTGTTCTTTCCGTACCTTCGGGGGAGTATGCTCAAAAGCCGCATGGCTGCCCTGGAGGGGCTGGCCAGTGCCAACGTCAGCGATCTGGAGCAGATGGGGGATTCCATCCTCCGGGAAGGGGAGCGGCTGGGCCTGGACCAGCGGGCCGCCGATGCCCTGACATTGCCTGACGGGCAGGAGGAATCCCTGACCGCGCGGCTGGCGGACAGCTATCTGCTGTCCATGGTGGGCCAGGACTGCCGGGGCGCGGCGCTGGTGAAGGCCGGATGGACGGTGGTTGCCTCCAGCAACGATGCGGCCTATACGCCGGAAGCGCTCTCGCTGCTGCTGGGCACCGACGCTTCCTTCAGCGGCGAAAGGGAGGTGAGCGGCCTGCTTCCCTCCCTGGCGGAGCCTGGCGGGCAGTCCATCTACTTTACGGTGCCCCTGATGAAGGGGGTCAGCCTGCTGGGAGTGCTGGTGCGGGAGATGCCCCTTGAGGTGCTTGGACGCAAGACGGCTTCGCTTAGCCAGGGGGAAACGGGCCGGATGATGCTGGTGGACGAGAGCGGCATGATCCTGGCCCATACGGATGCGTCCGAGGCGGGAAAATCACTGGACAGCGCCAAACTGCTGTCCATTTTCCAGAGTTTTCAAAGCGGCATGGCGGAACGCAGCGGCAACGGCAGTGTAAAGCTTGACGGCGCCATGCAGGGGTACGGCTACCGGATCCTTTCCAATATGCCCTGGATGCTGGTGGTTTACCAGGCGGAGAGTGAGCTTAAGTCCCAGGAGGTACTCATCATCCTCTTTGCCGTATTGGCCACGCTGGGGCTGTCGCTGCTGAGTTTTTTGATCAGCCGTATCGTATCCCGCAGCCTGGTCTTTCCGCTTAGGAGGCTGAACGCCGCCTTCCGGCAGGCGGGGCATAACCAATTTACGCCCCTTGCGCCGGGCGGCCCGCCGGAAATGGTGGAACTGGCCGAAGGCTATAATACCATGATCGGCCTCATCGAGGGAAATGTCACAAGGCTCAGCGATTCCAACCGCCAGCTGGCCGCCACCATCGCGGAATTGGAGGTGGAGCGGGACAGGCTGCAGTTTATGCGGGAGGAGCCGGACGGCGGGAATGTTCGCCGCGCCTACGCGGAATTCAACCTTCTGTCCGGGGATTTTCTGGCGGATGACGCCTTTTATGCCATGCTGCACGTAAACCGCGGGCTGACCAAGCTGTCGCTGAATGAGTTCCTGTCCGGCATGGTGGAACCCGAGGATGAAAACCTCCTTAGGGAGAGCATTGAAACCCAGGCGGATCAGATCCACCAGCTGGTGCGTATCCATACCACGGAGGGAATGCTCTGGGCGCAGGTGCATGCCAGGATCTACTACAATCCCCAGGGCGACGCCACCAAGGTATCCGCAACATTCCTGGATGTGACCGACGACCATAAAGCCCCCGGGGAGGAAGCCTCGGTGGACAGCACCACCGGGTTGTATACAAGAGCTCCCTTCCTGGCGGCGCTTGATGACCACCTTGCCCAGCAGGACGGTGGCAGGGAGGGCGGTATGGTGGTATGCCTGAGGCTGATCGGCCTTCCGGAGGACGATACCCAGCGCATGGCCTACGTGCTGGCCATGCGCCTGACGGCCGATAGGCTGAGGGCCTTTGCCGGGCCGGAGGGCATGGCTGCCAGATTTTATGATGACCGGTTCCTTGTGCACCTGCCCCGCTGCCAGAATGCCGCCCTGGCGGAAAGCCGCATGGCAGAATTGAACCAGATCCTCTCCGCCCCCATCCCCTGCCAGAAAATGGTGATTTCGCTGAAAATGCTGGCTGGCGCGGCGATTTATCCGCAAAAAGACGCCACGGCGGAGCTGCTTATGAGCCAGGCGCAGACTGCCCTGTCCGCCGCAGCGGCCATGGAGGGCGCAAGCTGGACGATCTACGACGTGACCCGCCAGGTGGAGGACGCGGATACCGCCAGGGTCACGCTGGAGCGCACGCTGCGCAACCGCCGCATCGTGGATGCCCTGTCCACCTTCCAGATGGACAACTCCCTGTCTTTGGAGTACCAGCCCATCATCGCACTGAAAACGGACAGGGTGGCGGGCTTCGAGTGCACGGTCAGGCTTCAAACCGCGGAGCTGGGCATGGTTTCGGCCGGGGAACTGATCCCCCTGGCGGAAGCCAACGGACTGATGCTGCCCGTGGGCCGCTTTGTGCTCAAGGAAGCCTGCCGCATGATCCAGGGATTGCTGAAACGCAAGGATCAGGCGCTGTTCGTATCGGTAAACATCAGCGCGGTGCAGCTAGAACAAAGCGACTTTGCCGACATGGTTTACCTGGCGCTGAAGGAAACGGGCCTGCCGGGCTCCGCGCTGCAGCTGGAGATTTCCGAGCGGATCATAGATGTTTTCATCGCCCAGGCGGAGAAACTGAACGCCCTGCGCAGGCTTGGCGTGCGGGTGGCGCTGGACGATTACGGCGGAGGCACGGGCTCCCTGACCCATCTGTACAACATGCCCCTGGATGTTTTGAAGGTGGACAAGAGCTTCCTGATGGGCGCAAACGCCAGCCAGGGCAAGGAATTCATCCTGAAAACCCTGGTGGACCTTGCCCATAGCCTCAATTTGCAGGTAGCCGCGGTGGGCGTGGAACACTTCAAACGCCTGAACACCCTGATGAAGCTGGATTATGACCTGGCGCAGGGCTACCACTTCTGCCCGCCGCTGAACCCCGCCGCGCTGGAGGTATACCTGGACACAAGGGCGGGTAAGAGGGAAGGATAATGCCGTAGGCATGGCATGGGAGGAGGATCGGGATGCGGGGGAAAATGCTTCTGTTCCTGGCGGTGCTCGGCCTGTTTGTTGCGGGTGCCCTTGCAGGGGCGGCGGAGCGGGATACGCGCCTTGAAGCCGCCTTCGAAAGCGATGCGCTGGTGCTTGCGGAGACGGCGCTGATACAGGATCTTTCCGGGTATACGCTTAGGGCGCGCACCGCTTACTACGAGGCGGTTTTGAAAGGCAGCCTTCCCGGCGTGACGCCAGTCTATTCCGGGGACGGCGCATGGGTTTCCTTTGCGCTGACAGGCAGCGAGATGCTCCCTGCCCCGCGGCAGTGCTTCTTTTCCCCGGACGGCGGGAAGGCGCTGTGTATGGATAAACAAATCGCCTATGTGGCGGAAGGGAAGACCATCACCATCATTTCCTACAGCCATGAGCGCAGCGTGCAGGACGAATACGGGCAGTATGCCGCCTTCGCCAAACTGACGCCCGACCGGTGGGTAGGGGCCGAAGGGGTGGTATGGTCCCCGGACGGCCGGTATGCCGTGCTTACCAACTTTGCGGAAGTATTCTTCAGAGCGCGGTTCGTCTATGGCCTGTATATCATTGACACAGTGACAGGAGAGCTGTTCTGCGCGGATACCTATCCCACAAAGCTCAAGGAAAAATGGGGAGCGGTGATGCAGGCTTGCTTCGGCCCGGCCGGGCGGCAGCTGTATTATGTGCTTTACGGCTCCGCTTACGGGGATGCGCCCGTTTCCCTGATGTGTTACGATGTGGAAACAGGACAGAAGCAGCGCCTTTTGGCCTGCCAGAAAAGAAGCGCGTACCCTATGCTGCAGATGGGCGGCAGCGGCAGCCTCATGAATCTGGCGGACTCGCCCAATGCGTCGGAGCCGTTGGGGCTGAACGTGTATACCCAGCGGGACGGCGTTTGGTCCATGAAAACGTACGCCCTGCCCCAGACATCCCGCATCGCCTATCCCATATACTTTGATGCGGGCCCGGCCGGTTTTGGCGTATTGCTGGACCGCATCCTCCCTGCCAATCAGGGAAAATCCGTCACCATGGCCGGGCAGGTCCGCCTGGAAGACGGATACCCCGGCCTGGGAGAGTTCCTGCTCATTGACAGCCCGGACGCACCATACGCCACCCGCATTTCCCTGCTGTCCTATGGGGACGGCAGTCTTCTGGACGGCAGGCTGGCCGAGGGAACACTTTGGCAATGCCTGAATATCAAGCTTTCGCCGGACGGCCGCTACGCGCTGCTCCTTGTGGGAAACAGCGGGGAATTCGCTTTCCTGATGATGGACATGGAAACCTTGGCTCTGCGCCGGGTCACGGCGCCCGATGGCTTGGCCTCAACGGCTGCGGTCTACAATGTGCCTGTGAGCAATGCCTATCCCTCCGGCTTCAATTGGTTCTTGGGCAACAAGCTGGTTTTCAACGGGACGGACGGCCTGAAGCTTTGCGAATTCGCCTATTGAGCGGTTTGCACCCGCCCCCGACATGAGATGCCGCTTCGCCGGCCCTGCTTACTAACGCAGCTTTGAAGCGATCCAATACCTCCCTCGGGTTTGTCAGTGGTCTGCCTTTTTAGATATCCTCGAATTCTGCCACACTTATGAAAAGGGGTTGAGTGCCGTTATATATGATGTTGCCGTTATCGGCGCGGGCATCGTGGGGCTTGCCGTGGCAAGAAGGTTATCCAGGTACAATCTGCGCATGGCCATCCTGGAAAAGGAGCCGGATGTGGCCATGGGGTCCACCAAGGCCAATAGCGCCATCGTCCACGGCGGATACGCGGAAAGCAGCGCCAAATTGAAGGGCCGGCTTTGCTACAAGGGCCGGGCACAGTATAAAAAGCTGGACGGGGAGCTGCATTTCGGATTTAAGGAAATGGGCTCCCTGGTGTTCACGGCTACGGATGATGACCTGCCTAAACTCCGCGCACTGTATGAAAACGGCCTGCGCAACGGGCTTGACGACCTGGAAATCGTCGGCCGGGAGCGGGCACTATGGATCGAACCCAATTTGAACCCAAACGTGCGGCATGCTTTGTACTGCCGGGGCGCGGGCATCTGCTCCCCCTACGAGATGGCCATCGCCCTGGCGGAAAACGCGGTGAAAAACGGCGCGGACTTGTATCTGGACGCGCCGGTGACGGGGATCACGCACCGGGAGCATGTATTCACGCTTCAAACACCCAAGGGGGCGTTCCGGTCCCGGTACGTCATCAACTGCGCGGGGCTTCATGCCGCGGAGGTATCTAGGATGGCAGCGCCCACGGAGTTTGAGATACAGCCCCGCACCGGGGAATACATCCTGCTGGCCAGGGGTTCGGGCAAGCTGCTGAACACCGTGGTATTCCAGATGCCCACCCCCATGGGCAAGGGCATTCTGGTAACGCCCACGGTCCACGGCAACCTGCTTTTGGGCCCGGACGCCATCAACGAGCCGGGCGCATACAGCACCTCCACCCACGTGGAACGGCTGGCGGAAATTTATGTCCATGCCCTGCATACCACGGACAAGATCAACCTGAACCAGTTCATCCGCAGCTTTGCCGGTGTCCGGGCTACTGCCACGGGGGATGATTTCATCATCGGCGAATCAGAAACGAAGGGCTTTATTCAGGCGGCGGGCATCCAATCCCCGGGGCTGACCTCCTCCCCCGCCATCGCCGACAGGATCGTGGAGATATTGGCGGATGCCGGGCTGGACCTTGTGGAAAAAACCGGCTACGACCCGTGCCGCGCACCGCTGATTGAAGTGGACAAAAAAATGCGCCCCCTCAAGGAGGCGGAGGAACTGGTTGCCCTGCCGGAAGGGGTTGAGCGCCTTGTCTGCCGCTGCGAGCAGGTGGCCGAAGGGACCATTTTGGACGCCATGCGCAGGGGCATCCCCGTTCAGACGGTGGACGCCGTCAAGCGCCGGGTGCGGGCCGGTATGGGCTATTGCCAGGGGCAGTTCTGCCGCCCGCGGGTTGCGGCCCTGATGGAAAGGGAGCTTGGGCACCCGGTGTCCCCGCTGACGGACACGGAACGCTGTGGGGCAAAAAGGGTGACGAAGCAGGAATTGCTGGAGTATGTACGGGATATGGGCGGGAAGGGAACTTTTTGAAAAAAGTTCCCTTCCCGCACCCTTTCCTGAAAAACCTCAATGAGGGGTAAAGAGACAAGCCATATCATCCATTCAGCCAATGTATGGTGCGAATAGCCTCATCCGGCACCTTCCAGGCGGAATCATCCCCTCATCTGGCGCTATGCGCCACCTTCCCCCAAGGGGGAAGGCTTTCGGGATGCCCTATCCGGCTGTCAGCTTTTTCGGAAAAAAGGAGCTTCTTTTATAACCCTATGATGATTGATACAGACCTAAGATGGGGATTCTCAAGGGGTTTTATCCCTTGAGCAGGGTCCAGGGGCAGCGCCCCTGGTCATAGCGTGACCGCGGCTGCCAGCAGGCTGACCTGTTTGGCACCGGCGGCGTACAGCTCCCGGGCGCAGGCGTGGGCGGTGGCGCCGGTGGTGCTCACGTCATCCACCAGGAGAAGGCGCATGCCTTTTACGCTTTGGGTGCATTGAAAGGCGCCTTCCATGTTGGTAAGCCGGCCCGCCCGGCTCAATTTGGCCTGCTGGCCCGTTTCCCGGAGTCTTGACAGCGCCGGGAGGACGGGCGTTTTTGTGATTTCCGCCACCGCGTTTGCCAACAGCTCCGCCTGGTTGAAGCCCCGTTCCGCAAGCCTTCCCGGATGCAGGGGCACGGGCACCAGCGCATCAAAGGCCTTGCCATCCAAACAGGCGGCCATCTTTGGTCCCAGCACCTTTGCCGCGTCCCGGACGCAGGCGTATTTCAGCGTGTGGACGATTTCCCTGGCCACCCCCTCGTAGGGGTAGGGGGCGTAGACCTTTTCCACGCCTTCCACGAAAAAGGGAACGCTCGAAAGGGCCAGGGACCGCAATTTTTCCCGGCAGGGCGCACACAGATGGTCCCCGGCAGCATCCAGCCTGGGATGGCCGCAGCCGAAGCACCTGGCATAGGGCGGATACAGCAGATCCCCTAGGAGGCCCATCCCACCCACTCCTTCAATTGCCGGCTGAGGGTGGTGTAACGCCTGGCGATATGGTTGTTGCGCACCATGGCCTCAATGACCTCTTCCCGGCCCACCAGCACCACCAACTGCCGCGCCCTGGTGATGGCGGTGTAGAGCAGGTTGCGGGTCAGGAGCATGGGGGGGCCGCCCACCACGGGCATGACCACCACGGGGAACTCGCTGCCCTGGCTCTTGTGCACCGACAGGCAGTAGGCCAGCTCCAGTGCCTCCCGCTGCTGCTCTTCATAGTCCACCAGCCGGTCTTCGTCAAAGCGCACGGTGAGGGTGCGCTCCTCCGGGTCGATGGCCTCAATGAAGCCCACATCGCCGTTGAAGATGCCCTGGCCCTCCTCCCAGTCCGTGCCGTTTTGCCTGCGCCACTCAATCTGGTAATCGTTTTTTGTCTGCATCACCTTGTCGCCCACCCTAAACAGCGCGTCGCCGAACACCAGGGAGGGCCTGCCCATCTGCGGCGGGTTGAGCGCCTCCTGCAAGAGGCGGTTCAGCGCCCACACGCCGCACTCGCCCTTCTTGGTGGGGGACAGGACCTGGATCTGGCGCATTGCGCCGGACAGCCGTTCCCGCTCATCCATTTTCAAAAAGGCGGGAAGCCGCTGGGTGCACAGCGCCACGATGGTTTGCGCGGCCTCGCTGAGAACGGTTTTCTTTTCCAGGAAAACGTCCGTGTCCCTGTTGTTGAGGATGGGCATCTGCCCATCGTTGATGCGGTGGGCGTTCAGTACGATCATGCTGTTTTCGTCCTGGCGGAAGATTTCCCGTAGGCGGACACTGGGCACAGCCTCGCTTTTGAGGATATCCCCCAGCACGTTTCCCGGCCCCACGGGAGGCAATTGGTCCGCGTCGCCCACCAGGATCAGCCGGGTACCCGGGGTGATGGCCCGAAGCAGGCTGCGCATGAGCAGGATGTCCACCATGGACATTTCGTCCACAATGATGCAGCCCGCTTCCAAAGGATTGTCCTGGCCCCTGGAAAAGCTATCCTCCTCGCCGCCGTACTCCAGCATGCGGTGGATGGTCTTGGCCTCCATCCCGGTGGCCTCGGTCATGCGCTTGGCGGCCCTGCCGGAGGGCGCGCACAGGAGCACCTCCCCCTCCCTGGAAAGCAGGCGGATGATGCAGTTGATGATGGTGGTCTTGCCCGTGCCCGGGCCGCCGGTGATCACCATCACACCCTCGTCCACGGCGGCCTGCACAGCCTGGCGCTGCAGATCGCTGAAGCGGATGCTTTTTTCCTTTTCAAACTTGCGGATGGCTTCCTCGGCGGTGGAGCTTTTGCGGTAGGGCAGCGCGGCCATCAGTTCGTGCAGCCTTTGGGCCACCTCCCGCTCGGCGTTGAAGTACAGCGGCAGGTACACGCCCTGCTCCTCCTCCCCGGTGGGGGAAAGGATCATCTCCCGCCGAATGAGGAGCTCCTTGAGGGCGGTATCCACCAGCTCCTCCTGGACACGAAGCAGCCTGCCCGTGCGGCTTTTCAATTCTTCCCCCGGCAGATACACATGCCCGCCCGTTACCGCCGCGTCCTGGAGCACGTATTTCAGCGCGCATTTGACCCGGTGGGGCGAATCCTGCGGCATGCCCATGGAGATGGCGATGCGGTCGGCGGTCAGAAAGCCCACGCCCTCGATGTCCTCCACCAGGCGGTAGGGGTTTTCCCGGATCACTGCCTGCACTTGGTCGCCGTACAGCCTGCTGATCTTTACCGCCAAGGCCGCGGGCACGCCGTAGCTTTGCAGAAACACCATGGCCTGCCGGGCGTACATCTGCTCGTGAAAGCTCCTGGCGATCTGAGCTCCGCGCTTGGGGCCGATCTTGGGAACATCATTTAGACGCTCCGGATGCTCGCTTAAAACGTCCAGGGCATCCTTGCCGAAATAGGCTACCAGGATCTTGGCCGTGGCTGGGCCCACCCCCTTGATGAGCCCCGAGCCCAGATAGCGCTCAATGCCCAGCAGCGTGGTGGGTTTCACGATCTCGCAGGCGGTGGCCTTCCACTGTTTGCCGTACTGGGGATGCTCCACCCAACTGCCGGAAAGGATCACCTGTTCCCCGGAAGATAATTCCGGCAGGGCACCCACCACCGTCACCTTGTCACGGCCGGCCCGCACCTGCATGACCGTATAGCCGTTTTCCTCGTTCCGGTAAGTGATGTCGGATACCGTCGCCTCCAACTGCTCCACAGGCGCTCCCCTTCCTAAATCCCTTTTGGCGGATGATGTCAGGATTGTCCTTCACGGCGCTTAAGCAAATGCCTGATCCTTGCCCCTACGGCCCGCATTTGGCCCCTGTCCAGAAGCCAGCCCGCGCAGGCAGTGACAAGGGCAGCGTACAGTGTGAGCGCCGCGGCGTACGCAATCCACAGCGCAAAGCGCGGCGGGTCAAGGGGCCTAAGCAAAAAAGGCAGGCAGATCAGGCCGCCCGTTACAAGCACCCGGGCCATGCGCCGCAATGTTCCCGTGAAGGGCAGGCCCGTGATGGCCCGGGGCACGAACCAGAGCTGGATGCCCACCCTTGTCAGGTTGGAAAGCAGGATGCCGGCGGCGATGCCGGGCAGGCCGAAGGCAAGGCCAAGCCCGAGCCCCAGCGAAAAGCCCAGCGCCACCTGCAGCGTATTGTGGTGCCGCGTTTCCCGGAATTTTCCGGCGGAGATCACCATCAGGTCCAGGGGCGCCTTGATCTGGTCGGTAAGCCCCTCCAGCGTCAGCAGCACGCCCAGGATGGGCACCACGTAGCTTACATCCTGAATTCCCCGGGTGTACAGGCGCACGAAGGGCACGATCAGGGCCATGGATACGGAGTACAGCACCGTGATCATGGACAGGAACAAAAACTCGTATTCCCTGTACGCCCGGCGAAAGCTGTCCGTCTCCCCGCGGGCGATGAGGTCGCCGAAGGAGGCGTACAGGCCCGTGGACGCCATTTTCAAAATCCCCCAAAGCCCCACCGTGACCAGGTGATAGGTGCCGTACACGCTGATGAGCTTGGCATCCCTGGTGATGAGGGTGGTGAGGATGATGCCCATGCCCTGGTGCAGCGTTACGGTAAGCTGCTGGTACAGCGCATCCCACCGGCGGTGAAGGGGCGCCCTGTCAGGCGCGGCCTTGTAGTCCACATAGGGGTAATGGCGGCGGACATAGGCCCACAGGACCAGGGAACGCAAAAGGATGGTCAGACCTGCCAGGAGCCGCAAAAGGACGATATCGGCCTTAAGAAGGGACAGTGCCACGATCACGGCGGTCTGCAGCACCAGCGAGGCCATGGAGGCCAGGGACACCACATAGGTTTTCTGATCGGCGGTAAGCAGCACCCGGTAACGGGAGAGGGTGAAGAACTCCAGCGTGCCGGATAGGCCCATCACGGCCACCAGGATCCCCACCGACAGGGGGGACAGGCTGGATACCGGCACCACCAGGGGATAGACCACCGAAAAGACCAGGGTGATCCCGGCGAACAGCGCCCCGGAGGCTTGGTAGAAGCGGCGCGCCGCCGAGACGATGGCGCTCACCTTCGCGTGGTCGTTCTCGCTCAGCGGCTTGTACAGCCCATAGATGGCGGCCGCCGCCAGACCGGCCTCCACCAGCTTGAAGTAGCCCATGAACTCCGTGATGGAGGCCACCAGGCCGTTGATTTCCGAACCGTAATAAGCCATCATCAGCCGGGGCGTTAAAAACCCCAGCAGCATGGCGGCAATTTGATAGGCTCCCGTGGCCAGGGTGTTGCGCAAGGCAGCTTTCGTGCGGCTCATGGAGGTCACCGGTACAGGGGACTCCGTCCCCTGCACCCCTGCTCAAGGGGTACATCCCTTGAGAATCCCTTTCTTTTCTATTTTACAGGAGAAGGGCTTGATATGCAAGGGAGGGGGACCGGCAGCGTACGCTTTAAGCGCTGTCAACTGCCAGGGGGTGGGATAGAAGCGAACCAAAAGCGCCGGGCGGGAAACAAGGCTCAAACAGCCCATGTGCCCGCCCGGCGCCGCGGAATTCAAAAAATGCTAAATGGTATCGAAATACGGTTCCGGTTTGGCATTGAAGAAAAACAAGCCCACCGCATCAATACCCAGATGGCTGCCCATGACGCTGCTGATCTGGCTGATGATGAAGGTGGTGGCTCCCAGCTTTTCCGAGAGCAGCTTTTTCACCTTCTCCACGCCCGCCGGGTTGTCGGAGTGGGAAATGCCGATGATTTGGTTGGGAAAGGCGGCGACCCTCTCCGCCAGGATGTCCACGATCATGCCCAGCGCCTTTTGGGTGCCCCGGGCCTTCTTGATCACCTGGATCAACCCGTTTTTCACATCCAGAATGGGCCGCACGTCCAGAATGGAACCCAGCACTCCCGCCAGCTTGCTGATCCGGCCGCCCTTCACCAGCCAGCCGATGTCGGCGATAGTGAACACATGCTCCACATGGCTTACCAACTGGGTGGCGTAATCCACCGCCTGGTCAAAACTGCAGCCGGATTCGATATACTTGATGGTCTGCAGCGCGATGAGCCCTGTGGCCACCGATCCGCCCTTGGAATCCACGATGGCCATGCGGATCTGCGGATATTTCTGCTGAAATTCCTGCATGATCACCCGGGCGATCTGATAGGTGCCCGACAGCGCGGAGGAAAAGGCCAGATAAATGAAATCATCGCCCCTGCCGCACATGCTTTGGAAAAGCCGGTATATATCCTCCGGTCCCACTTGGGAGGTTTTGGGCACGATGCCCCGGCGCATGGCGTTGAACACTTCGTCTGTGGTGATTTCCACCCGGTCCCGGTAGTCGTTCCCCTCCACCATTACGTGCAGGGGGAGCAAGCCCACGCCGTATTTTTCCATGACCTCCTGGGGAAGGTCGCAGGTGCTGTCCACAATGAGCCTGATCATAGTTCCGCCTCGATGAATATGAATTAACCCTTTGGCATAAGCCGCACCGTTATGACGGACGGTCACCCTTCATTATAACAGGGCATCGGCATGTGTCAAGCAGATGAATGTGAAGGTTTGGCGAATGTTTGCAATAGATGCTTCCGCAGGTTACAGAAGGCCGGCAAAAGCCCTGCAAGGGGGCAAAATTCAAGAAGAAAAAGGCCGCGGCGAAAGCGGCCTTATCAAGGGAGGAGTTTCGGCTATTTGGCCAGCATTGCGGCATACCTTTCCATCACGCCGGGGATGTCGATATCCTGGGGGCAGAGCTGCTTGCATGCGCCGCACTTAAGGCAGGCGGAGGGGAGCTCGTTGGGCTCCATGGCGTCCAGGGTAAAGCGCATGGAAGCGGAGTTCAGGTTGCTTGCTTCATTGTACATGTTGATGAGCTTGGGGATGTCAAGCCCTTGGGGGCAGGCTTCGCAGCAGTAGCGGCAGGCGGTGCAGGGGACAAGGTGCATCATGCTTTCCATGGCGTCCAAAAGCAGCTTTACTTCCGCGCCGGAAAGCGCATCCTCCTTTTCAAACAGGGCCACGTTTTCCACCACCTGCTCCATGGTAGTCATGCCGCTTAAGACCGTCAGGATGTTGGGCAAGGTCTGCAAAAAGCGGAAGGCCCAGGAGGCGACGGAGGCGCCGGGCCGGTTTTTTTGCAAAAGCGCGTCAGTTTCCGGCGAAAGGCTGGCCAGCCGGCCGCCCCGCACCGGCTCCATGACGACCACCGGAATGCCGTGGCTTGTAACGACCTCGTATTTGCGCTTGGCGTCCTGCATGACCCAGTCCATGTAGTTCAGCTGAAGCTGCGCAAACTCAAAGCAATCGTACATGTCCAGGAAGCGGTCGATGGTATCCGCCCGGCCGTGGGCGGAAAATCCCAGATGGCGGATGCGGCCCAGCCGCTTTTGTTCAAGCAGGTAATCCACCACCCGCAGATCCCCGTCGGTATAAAAGCCCAGGGAAGTTTCGCAAAGGTTGTGGAGCAGGTAAAAGTCAAAATATTCCACGCCGCAGCGCCGGAGCTGGTCTTCAAAAATGGCGGCGACGGAAGGGATGGCCTCGCCCGTGAGGTAACCGATGGGCTCGATCTGCCCATTCCGGTACTGCATCATGTGTCCCGGGAGTTTGGTGGCAAGGTACCAGCTCTCCCTGGGATACCGCCCGAGCACCTTGCCAACAAAGGGCTCGGAGGCACCGTCGTGATAGCGGTAGGCGGTGTCGAAGTAGTTGACACCGTGGTCATAGGCGTATTCGATGATCCCCCGGGCCTTTTCCTCATCAATGGCACCGCGGCTTCCAAGCGTCGGGAGCCGCATATTTCCCATGCCCAGCGCGGAGATCCGCAGGCCGTGAAAAGGGTGGTAAATCATGGACATCCTTCCTTCCAAAGAAAAGTATCTTTTGCCGGGGCATGCATGCCCGCAAGCATACGATACCATTTGGAGCTTACTTCAAGTCAAGCACTTTTTAATTTTCGTTGTTTCGTTTTTACGGCGCTGCTGGAATTTATACTATTTCCAAACATTTCCGTTCTGGAGGAAATAACATTTTACAACAGTATTAGCCTCCCTCTCCTTTGAAAGATTGGGAAAAACCACCTGCCACCCTTTGACAAATGACTAGGGAAAGTCTATACTTGTCTCGTCATTGGAGGATAACTTAATATAAGGGAGGGTTTGTGGATGAAAACCGGTAAGCTCTTCAAGGTACTGCTGCTGGCAACCGTGTTTGTGATGGTTGCCGCGCCCGCGCTTGCCTGCACGCCGATGGCGGTGGGCTCCAAGGCTTCCGTGGACGGATCGGTAATGGTCTCCCATACCTGTGACGGCTGGTATGACCAGCGGATCCAGATCGTCCCCGGCGGAGAGTATGCGCCCGGCACGATGATGGACATCTACGTGGATCTGTGCCTGGCCACCCGTCCCGACAAAGAGCCTCAAAAGGTGGGGGAGATCCCCCAGGCGGAGAAGACCAACACGTACTTCCATATCGGCTATCCCTTCATGAACGACAAACAGGTGATGATGGGCGAGTTCACCTGGAGCGGCCGGGAAGAAGTGTATTGCCCCACCGGCATGCTGTACATCGCGAACCTGGAGCAGCTGGGCCTTCAGCGCGCCTCTACCGCCCGTGAAGCCGTTCAGGTGATGGGCGCTTTGGCCGAGAAATACGGCTACGGCGACGGCGGTGAGACGCTGGCGGTTGGCGATACCAAGGAAGTCTGGATCTTTGAAGTTTGCGGCGGCGGCCCCCTCTGGACAGCTGACAGCGGCATGCCCGGCGCCCACTGGGCCGCGCAGCGGCTGCCTGACGACCAGGTGTTCGTCGGCGCCAACCGTGCCCGTATCGGCGTGATCGATTTTAAGGATGACGCGAATTTCATGTATTCCACCGACCTGACCAAGCTGCCCGAGCAGATGGGCTGGTGGAAGGAAGGCGAGGACTTCAACTTCGCGAACATCTTCAATCCGGAACCCTACGGCGCGCCCTTCTACCAGGCACGCCGCGAGTGGCGGGCCTTCAGCCTGCTGGCTCCCTCCCAGGAGTTCCCCATCCTGGACGAATACAGTGCTTATCCCTTCTCCGTCAAGCCGGATGAACTGGTAAGCGTCAAGGATGTCATGGACATCTACAGCGACCACATGGAGGGTACGGCTTACGATTTGACCACGGATGCGGCCTCCGAGCCCTTCGGCAACCCCAACCGCTGGCCCATCAATTCCAACCAGAAGCCGGAAGGCATGGAAGGGCAGGACTGGGAGCGCGCCATCGCCTTGTTCCGCTGCTCCTACAGCTTCGTGTCCCAGAGCCGCGCCTGGCTGCCAGACGCCATCGGCGGCGTGCTGTGGTTCGGCGAGGATGCCCCGGATACCACGGTGTATGTGCCCATTTACTGCGGCGTCACCGAGATCCCGCTTCCCTGGACCCAGGGCAAGCGCGCCGAGTTTGACCGCGACAGCGCCTGGTGGGCCTTCAACCTGGTGAACAACTGGGCGAACCTGCGCTGGAATGCCATGTACGAGGAGATCCGCGCCAAGAAGGCCAGCTTCGAGGACGTGTTCTTCGCCAACCAGCAGGCCGTGGAGGAAGAAGCCCTGAAGCTGTACAACGAGGATCCCCAAAAGGCGGTGGAATACCTGACGACAGTGACCTGCGACAACATGAATACCGTGGAGCAGGGCTGGTGGGATTTCGCCTGGCACCTGATCGGAAAATACTACGACGGCGGCGTTATCAATGATAACGGCTCCATGGGCCGCCTGGGCTACCCCCAGGAATACCTGGAGAAGGTGGGCTTTGGTGAGACCGCGGTCAAGGATCTGGAGACCATCCAGGGCAAATAACAGCAAAAAAGCATTTTGGCAAGGCCGGGACAGCTTCTGTCCCGGCCTGCCTGGCGGTTTAAGCCGCCCGGTAAGGAGCAAGGATATATGAAAAGAGCATGGATCGCAATTTTGATGCTGATACTGTTTGCGGCAACGGCGCTGGCCGCAGACATGCCGGCTGTGACACCCGATCCCGCCGCTGCCCCCGAAACGCCTAAATTGGAAGGCCCCTACCTTGTCACCACCTGCGGGCAGAGCCCCGGGGCGGTCATGGTGAGCATGTCGGCCATGCAGGCCGGCGTCCAGGCTACCCATAACAACAGCCTGACGGCGGAAGGCATTGTGGCCGGGGAATATAAAACACTGATCGTTACCTGCGGTACCAGCATGAAGGGCATGGGCGCCGCCGGCACCGACGTGGATGCGGAGATAGCGCGCTGTTTGCAGGTGATCGAGGCGGCCAAGGCTGCGGGGATGGTGGTCGTGGGCGCGCATATCGAGGGGATGGCCCGCCGCACGGACAGCTCCGACGCAGCCTCCATCGAGGCCATCATGGGCGCGGCGGACGTGATGCTGGTGATTGATGACAGCGACAGCGACGGCTTCTTCACCCAGTACGCGCAGGAAAACCAAAAGCCCCTCATCAAGGTCAAGGACGCGCTGGCCATCGGCCCCGCGCTTCAATAACACATTTTCGGCGGGGCCTCCCAAAGGGGCCCCGCTTCAAATCCCGGAAAGGATGCATTCATCGTGACGATGTATCATCATTCGCTGCTGGTACTGGCAGTGATTGTGCTTGCTTTTGCCGCGGGGAAAAAGCTGCGCCTGACCACGGAGCTTGCCATGTTTGCGGCAACGCTGGCGGCACTTGCCGCCCACGTGCTCCTGCCCATGGGCGTGGACGACCGCTCCACCCTCTCCTTCACGGAGATCGTGCGCCATGTGGTGGAAGGGGCATCCACCTATCTGGACGTGTGCCTCATCTTTCTGACGGCAACTTTTTTCATGACGCTGTATAAGGAAGCGGGGGGCGTGGCCTATATCGTAAGGCAGATCGTACGGGCTTTCCATGCCCACCGCTTCATCTGCCTTATCCTGCTGTGCTTTGTGATGCTGATCCCGGGCGCCATCACCGGTTCCGGGGCAACTGCCGTGCTCACGGTGGGGGCGCTGGTGGGCGCCGTGCTGATGGCCATGGGCGTCCCGGAGAACAAACGGGTGGCCCTGGTCTTTTTGCTGGCCGCCATGAGCGCCGCGTGCCCGCCCATCAACCTGTGGGCCATGATGGCCGCCGCGGGGGCCAATATGCCCTATGTGGGCTTCAGTCTGCCCCTGGCGGTGCTCGCCATCGCGGGCGCCCTGTTCTCCACCTTCTACCTGGCAGGCCGCGGAAAGCCTGTGGACCTTGACAAGGCTATGGCGGAACTGCCGGAGGCACCCAAGGGCTGGAACGGGTTCCGGGCGGCGCTTCCCTTCGCGGTACTCATCCTGCTCATCATCGCGGGCCGCGTCTTCCCCTTTTCCTTCCCCGTGGTGGGCCTGCCGCTGATCTTCATGCTGGCGGCTCTTGTGACGCTGCTGGTAAGCCCCGTCAGGCTCAAGGTGCTTGACGTGGCCAGCCTGACGGTTAGGAACCTGCTGGGGCTGGTGGGCATCATGGTGGTGGTGGGGATCCTCAACCAGGTGATGACGCTTACGGGCGCCAGGGGGCTTTTGTCCCTGGCCGTGGTAACGCTGCCCATCACCGTGCTTTTTGCCACGCTGTGGATCATCCTGCCCGCCTCGGAGGGTGTTTTGCAGTATGCTGTGGCGCCGCTGCTGGGCGTGCCGCTGATCATGCTGTTCAACATGCTGGGTTTGGACCCGGTGATCTCCCTGGCAAGCTGGGCCGTGATGTGGCCCGTGGGAGACTGCCTGCCGCCCACCGCCGTGGTGGGCCGCGCGGCGGTGATGGAGCTTAACTACAAGGGCCGCTATTACGGCGGATTTGTGCGCACGGCCATCGTTCCCATGCTTTTCATCCTGGCCGCCTGCACCGCGGTGATGATCTTCAGCAAAGAACTGGCCGCAATCATCGGAGGATAATGCAATGATATTGACTGTCATCAACACCGCCGTCACGTGGTCGTATTACCTGATCGCCGCCTTTTTCCTGCTGGCCATCGTGATCAATTTTGTCAAGACGCGCAAAGCCCAGGAGGCCATCCTGTACGGGATCATGATGATGCCGTTCATCCTGCGCATCCTGCATTTGAAGTAAGGAGGGGACGCGGCATGACGATCAAATGGGTCAAAGCCCTGACCCTTCTTGTAATGGCCGGGGCTGTCTGTACGGCCGGGACGCTGTTTTATGAGCAGCGCACCTACAAGGAACCGGTGGTGCCCAGCGAAAGCGCCACCCAGATAAAGAAACTAAGCGATTATTCCGATGCGGTCAAGGGCACCGTCAACGACTGCAATGTATACATCTTTGACAGCGGCGTGCCCGGCGGGACGCTCCTGATCATGGGCGGCACCCACCCCGAGGAGCCGGCCGCCAACGTGTCGGCCCAGGTGTTCACCGAAAACATAAAAGTGACCCAGGGGAAAGTGATCGTCATCGACCGCATCAACGCCAGCGCTTCCACCTGCACCAGGGTGGGAGAGGCGTATCCCCGGTTTTTCCATATCACGACACCCTGGGGCGTCAAGACCTGGCGCTACGGCGACCGGAATGCCAGCCCCCTGGACTCCTGGCCTGACCCGGAGGTGTACATCCATTATCCCAGCGGGCAGAGCCTTGCGTACATGGATGTCCGCAACATCAACAGGAACTGGCCCGGCAAGGCCGACGGGCTGCTTACCGAGCGCACCGCCTACGCCGCCATGGCGCTGATCAAGGCGGAGAACGTAAATATGACGGTGGATTTTCATGAGGCGGAGCTGGAGTACCCGGTGGAGAACACCATTGTGACCCACGAGAAGGGCAATGAGGTGGCCGCCATGACCTCCATGCTGCTTACGGCCCAGACCTTTGACGTGCCCATCGGCATGGAGTTTTCCCCAAAAGCCCTCCACGGCCTGAGCCACCGGGAGATCGGCGATTTTTCCCAGGCGGCCTCTTACCTGTTCGAGGTGGCGGAGCCCATGCTGGACAGGATCCGGGGCATTACCGACGAGGAGCTGCTCATGACCGGCAAGGATGCCTTTGTGATGGCGGCGGGGGAGCACAGGCTGCTTTATGCTCCCATCGACGAAAACGGCTGGCCCATTGACAAGCGCATCGCCAGGCACGTGACCACCACCATGACCCTGATCCAGGTGAACAACATGATGCATCCGGACCAAATGATCCTTCTGGAGGGGATCCCCTCCTACGGCGATATTCTGGCCAATGGGGCGGGCACATACCTGCATGACCCCTCCCAAGTGCCCGCGGAGCGCGTGTACTACGATTGATGCGGGAGGATATACGGAGTGGACTTGCGGGTCGGGGACTTTTTGAAAAAGGTCGTCCGACCGGCTCAATAGTCGCATTGTTCACTGCCGTTCGCACTGCTCCTTTTCGCCGGCCTCCTCCGCCTGGCCCTTTTCCGCCACAGGCGGGGGCCGGGCGGAGGAGCCTCCCCGCACCCCACCTTCAAAAACTTTTCTTTTTTCAAAAGATCCTAGTATATGGATTGGAATGAGCGTATGCGCCATGGCCGTAAATGACCTCCGCATTCTTCTGCTGGCCCTCACCGGGGCCTATTTTCTGTATCTGCTGGCGGAAAGGCTGCTGGCGTCAAACCGCCGCAAGCGTCTTGAGCACGTGGTGCACATCAACGGCACCCGGGGGAAGTCCGCCGTCACGCGGCTGATCGCGGCAGGATTGCAGGCGGGCGGTGTGAAAACCTGCGCAAAGACCACAGGCACGGTGCCGATGCTGTTGACGGTATCCGGCGAGGAACACAAAATCCGCCGGCTGGGCCCGGCCAACATCCGGGAACAGCTTTGGGCGCTGCACGCGGCGGCCAGGCAAAAGGCGCGGGTGCTGGCCATCGAGTGTATGGCGGTGGACCCGGCGCTGCAAAGGCTAACCCAGCGGCAGATGCTAAGGGCTGATATCGGCGTGATCACCAATGTACGCCCGGACCATCCCCAGGAGATGGGCGGGACACTGGAAGCGGTCTGCGACGCCCTTTCCGGGACCATTCCCGAAGGCGGGCGGCTATTTACCGCGGAGCGGGCGCTCTTTGACAGATTGACCCAAAACGCCCGGGCGCATCATGCAGCCATCCTCCAATGCCTGCCCGCCCCGGAAGAAGAGGCTGCCTTCAAAAAAATTGATTTTCCGGAAAACGTGGCGCTCGCCCTTGCGGTTTGCGTGGCGCTGGGCGTTGACCGGGAAACGGCGCTTGACGGCATGCGGACGCTGTACCGGCGGGACCCGTACGCCTTGTCGTACCACGCTTTGCCGGGCGGGGCGCTGTTTGTCAACGCCATGGCTGCCAACGATACCGCTTCCACGGGCGCGGTCCTGGCGGAGGCGCTGGGCAGGGAGGATGCTGGATCCAGGCGGCTGACCCTTGTGCTGAACAACCGTGCCGACCGGGCGGCAAGAACAGGGCAAATGATCCGCTGGGCCGGGGAAGTGCAGCCCTATACGGTTTTTTTGATGGGGGCAGCAGGACCCTGGGCGGCCCGCAGGCTGCGGGCCATGGGGCTTAAGCGGGTCTTTTGTATCGCCGCCGCGCGCCTGGATTTGCGCGTTTTTGGCGAAAATGACCTGGTTTTTGCCGCGGGGAATATCGCCGGGGAAGGAATCCTGCTGATGCGCAGGGTTAAGGAGGAGGGCAGCCTGCTTGTACGATGAAATTCTTATTCTGGGCGTGCTGGCGGCCCTGGTGTTTACGGAGATCACCGGCCTGAGCCCCGCTGGAATCATCGTTCCCGCCTATATGGCGCTGAACCTTAGCAGCCCCTTACGGATGCTGGAAACGCTGCTTGTGGCGCTGGCAGCCTTTGGCCTCGCGCGGCTTTTGTCCCGTTTTCTGATCCTGTACGGAAGGCGGCGCTTTGCGGTGATGGTTTTCCTGTCTTTCGGCCTTTCGTGGCTGCTGGGGATGTTCCCTGCGCTTCCCTATCACCAGGGGGTGATCGGAGTGCTGATCCCCGGCATCATGGCCAACGAGTTCGAAAAGCAGGGTGTTTGGAAGTCCTTGCTGTCCCTGCTGATCGTGACCGGGATGCTGGCGCTTTTGATGCTGCTCCTTGACATGCCGGCTTTTTCATTTGTATGAAAGAAAACCGGATGCGAAAAAAACCTGTCTTTGCCTTGGTTCTGGCGCTCGCGCTGCTTGCCGCCGCCCTCATCTGGGCCTTGGCAACCGCCCGGACGGCCAGGCTGTCCTACGCTGCCGTCCAGTTGGACGCGGCCCAAAGGATGCAGGCTTGCATGGAGGCCGTGAAGGCGGAAAAGCTGCGGCTGGGCATCCCCTTATCCCCGGAGGACATTCATCAAACCGGCATGCTGGGGGAGGAGTTCAACTGGATCACCACCACGGTAGGCTCCCTGGAGGCCAAGCGAACCACCGCCAACCCGGATATGGCGGCCCTGATGGTACGCATGTTCCACGAAGCGGGGCTTGCGAGCGGGGACCGGGTGGGCGCGGGCTTCTCCGGCTCCTTTCCGGCGCTGAATATCGCGGTGCTTTCGGCTTGCGACGCCATGGGCCTGCAAGTGGTCTACATAGCGTCGGTGGGTGCGTCCATGTACGGGGCCAACAATCCCGGTTTCACCTTCCCGGAGATGGCCTGCTTCCTGTATGATGCCGGGCTGACCGGTGCACCGCCCGCCCTTGTCACCCTGGGGGGCGACGGGGACGTGGGCATCGGGATGGACGCGGGGATGCTCGCCGATATCCGCGAGCGCCTTGAAAAACTTCCGGTACCCCTGATGGTGGAGCCGGATTATCAGAAGAACCTTGAAAAGCGGCGGGCGCTGTACGAAGAAAACGGCATCGGTCTGTTTGTGTCGGCAGGGGGCAACGTGACCTCCCTGGGCCTGGGCGAGGAGGGCGACGCCCTGGGGCAGGGGCTGCTCCGGCCGCTTGCATGGGGAAGCATCCGCCCGGGCAGCGGCCTGGTGGAGCGCTACCGCCTGGAGGGCATCCCCGTGATCAACCTGCTGAATATCAAGAAGATCGTCGCGGACTACGGCATGCCCTATGACCCGCAGACGCTGCCCGCCCCCGGGGAAAGCCCTGTGTACTTCACCCGCTGGTACGATCCGTTGCCTGCCGCGGCCGGGCTTTTGCTGTCGCTTGCCTGCCTTGCGTGGTACCGGAGGCTTATCGGGCTTCGCGAGTGATGCGGTTCAAAACGTTGAGACCCTTTATTGCAAAGTTTTCTTGGATGGGTGCGGGAGGGTTTCATTTTAGAAAGAAGCCCTCCCGCTGATTTGCCCGGGCCTCCCTACAAACGTCCCGCTGCTTGCGCTCCCCCGGGGGTTATGATAAGATATACACATTTCGAGGGGAATGCCCACTTGGGCGTTCAAGATGGGCAAAATGGACGGAAGGGGCCGCCGGCGGGCGGCATCGGGGGAAAGGCATGGCCACAAACCGGAGGCCCACGCTCAAACAGGTGGCGCAGGTTGCCCAGGTGTCCCAGTCCACCGCATCCATGATCCTGAACCAAAAAAGCGGTGTCACCTTCAGCCGGGATACTGTGGACAGAGTTTATTCGGCGGCGCAGCGCCTGGGCTATCTGAAGGAGGACGCGCCTGTTTCCAGTGTGTTTCAAAGGCGGGTTATCGCCATTCTTACTTCCACCATTACCGGTTACTACTACACGGCGCTGATCCAGGCCATTGAGCAGGCGGCCCAGCAGGAAAATTACGAAACGGTTTGCTTCCAAACCTATCATAAGGCATCGCGGGAGTTATCAGCGATCTCCATGTTCAGCCACAGCGATATCGCGGGCATCATTTTCACCCATGTGCCGCAGAATTACGCCTTGCTGGAGAGCATTCCCAAGGAAATCCCGGTGGTGGTGATCGGCGACCACAACACGTTCTTGCGCGCCGATATGGTAGAGACCGACAATCGTGCCGCTGGAATGATCATGGCACGGTACATCCTATCCCTGGGCCACCGCCATGTTGCTTTCCTCAATGATTTTTTTGAGTGGCAGGGCTATCCTACTTCCACGCGGCTAAGCGGCGTTCAGGAAGTATTTGCGGGGCAGAAGGATGCGACGCTGTACGTAAAGAGCCAGATAGCGGAGGGGGAACTGGCCCCCGGCAGCTACATGACACGCCGCAAAGCGGGATATGAAATGGTGAACGCCTGCCTTGCGGAAACCCCCCAGGTGACCGCCATCATGACGATCACGGACGTAATGGCCTACGGCGTACTGGACGCACTGTACGAAAAAAAACTGCGGGTGCCTGAGGATTACAGCGTATGCGGTTTTGACAACAACTTTGCGTCCGATCTGCTGGGTCTGACCACCCTGGACCACCATGTGTTTGATGTGGGAACCCAGGCGTTCCGGCTTCTCTTTGCTAAAATTCAAAAGGAGCAGATCCTTCCCTCCAGTATCACAAAAACGGAGCTGATCGGCACGCTGCTTCCGCGCCGGTCCACGGCCGCCCCCAGAACCAAGTGATGAAGCCCTGCAACGGTCTCCTTTTTCCCGCCTGCGCGGTTTTTTTTTTGCATTTTTGCATGATTGCTCTACCGGCCGTGGCTTGCGTGCCGGGGAGGTTCTTTCCCTGGGGAACCTGATATATGATCCCGCGGTTAACCAATATGCGTTGCCGCCGCATGTTCAAATGCACTTGAATATGGCGGCGTTGCCTTTTTTGTCCTTCTCTTTATTTCAAACGTAAATCTCTCCTTGATTTGGCAAGATCTTTTCTTAACCAAGCTACAGTTTGAAACGGCACCCGCCAATGCCCCATCTTCGCAAACGCAGCGGCCTTCTGTGCCTGGTGCGGCGGGGGCTTCTCTCCTCCTGAAACATGACGCGGTATGTATGGGGGAGCAAGGGTATTTTGCAGCAGCATCGGAAGCATGCTTCTGTGCCTGGTGCGGAAGGGATGGAACTCGAGACGTTATGAATTAAAATATATTTAGTATATTGACAAATATTTTATAATCATGGTATGCTTGCCTCAGCGGTTGGATCTGTCCGAAATTTGGCGGAATCCGACAAATGGGACTGACAAAGGGATAGCCCGGGACAAAAAGATAGGAGGTACCGGAATGCTGCAAGTACGGAAAGTGTTGTCCATTCTCTTGGTTCTCATGATGGCCGCGGGCTGCGTGGGCGTGGCCCAGGCGGAAAGCGCACAGGTGGAAAAGCTTAGGGTGGGCGTGGGTTCCATCTTGCCTACCATGGATCCCTGCTATGCGGTGGGTATCGCACAGATGGCCGTGTATTACAACGTGTTTGATCTCCTTCTGGAGTACGACCCCACGGCGGCAGACGGCGTGAAGGGCGTGCTGGCGGAAAGCTGGAATCGGGTGGACGACGTGACCTGGGATATCACGCTGCGCCAGGGCGTGACCTTTCAGAACGGCGAAGCCTGCACGGCAGAGGATGTGGTGTTCACCTTTGACCGCATCCTGGATCCGGGGTACGGCGACGGCACCATCCGCACGCTGTTTTCTACCATCCAAAGCGTGGCCGCGCTGGATGAATACACGGTGCGCTTCGTGACCACCGCCTCGGACGCTGTGTTCCTGCAGAGGCTGTCCTCCGTGTGGGGCGCTTACGTTGTGCCCAAGGATTACATCACGGAGATCGGCAACGAGGCATTCCAGCTCAAGCCCGTCGGCACGGGGCCATACATGGTGAGTGAATTCACGCCGGAAAAGATCGTGATTACCGCCTATGACGGGTTCTGGGGCGAAAAGCCCAACGCCAAGACCATTGAATATGTGCTCTATAGCGAAACGGCGGCCAGGACCACGGCGCTGATCACTGGCGAAGTGGACATGATCGCCCAGGTTACCACCGATATGATCCCTACCCTGGAAGCGGACCCGAACCTTGATGTGCTGGGCGGCGAGGTACTGAATATTCATACCGTGGTGTTCTACGCCAATACCGCGCCCATGAACGACGTAAACTTCCGCTTGGCCCTTGCCTGGTCCGTGGACCGTGACCTGCTGGCCCAGGCGCTGTGGGACAGCCGCACCGTGGTGTCCAACGGACATCAGTTCAAGGAATACGGCCAGGGTTACATTGAGGACTACCAGGGCATCGGTTACGATGTGGAGAAGGCCAAGGACTACCTTGCCAAGTCCTCTTACAACGGGGAGACCATCAAATACACGCTGCGCAACGGTTACTACACCAACGGCAATGCCGCGGCGGAGGCCATTGTGGCCATGTGGAACGCCATCGGCATCAAGGCGGAAGTGGATATCAGGGACACCTTCAAGTGGGAGGAGGTCACCGATATGCGCACCTGGTCCACCGCCTCCCGCATGAATGACATCCTGGGCGGCGTATGGATGCTCTGGGCCCCCGGCTCCAACCCTGCCAAGTACGCCTGGCTTAACGGCATGCCTCAGGAGTGGCTGGACGTGGGCGCCAAGCTGGAAAAGGAAACCGACCCCGCCGCCCGCCGGGAGTTGATCCGTGAAATGCTCACCATCTGGGATCAGGACGCCATGGGCCTGTGCCTATACAATAACGCCGAGTTCTTCGGCGTGCGCAAGGGCATCGAATGGACGCCCAGCGCGGACCAGCGCATGAATTTCCGCGCGGACAACCTGAAATTCGGCAAGTAAACACAGTTCATCCTTCTCGCCGGCGCCGCCGCCCGCACAAGGCGGCGGCGCTGTGCGTAAGCAAAATCCCCGGAAAAGGAGCTTGCTATGGCGCATGACCACCTGCTGACGGTTGAGAACCTGAAAACCTACTATTATTCCAAGCGCAAGACCGTGCCCGCGGTGGACGGTGTCAGCTTCACGCTGGACCAGGGGGAGTTCCTTGGAATTGTGGGGGAAAGCGGCTGCGGAAAAAGCACGGTGGTCCGTTCCATCGTGGGACTTATCGACCCGGCCTATACCCGCGTGGAGGAGGGCCGGGTGCTTTTCGACGGCAGCGACCTGCTATCCATGCCCCCTAAAAAACTGTGCAAAGTAAGGGGTAAGGAAATTTCGATGATCTTTCAAAATCCCCTCACCTCCCTGAACCCGGTCTACACCATCGGGACGCAGGTTAAGGAAGCGCTGACCACCCACCAAAGCCTGTCCGCCCATGAGGCCCGGGAACAGGCCATCCGCCTGATGGAGCTGGTGAAGATCCCATCGCCGGAATTGCGGCTGAACGATTACCCCCATCAGATGTCCGGGGGTATGCAGCAGCGCGTGCTCATCGCCATGGCCCTGGCCATGAACCCCCGGATGATCATCGCCGACGAGCCCACCACCGCCCTGGACGTGACGATTCAGGCCCAGATCCTGGACCTGATACGGGAGCTTCGGGAACGGGTGAACATGGCCATGATCCTCATCACCCACAATATGGGGGTGGTGGCGGAAACCTGCGAGCGGATGATGGTCATGTACGGCGGCGTGGTGGTAGAGGAGGGAGACACGAAGGAAATCTTCGCCAGGCCGCGCCACCCCTATACCATGGGCTTGCTCAACGCCATCCCCAGCGCCAGGGAGGATAAGGAAGAACTGTACTCCATCAAGGGAACGGTGCCTGTCTTTTCCCACCCGGTAAAGGGCTGCCGCTTTTACAGCCGGTGCCCCTACGCGAAGGAGGAATGTGCGGCGGAGGAGCCTCTCCTGGTTCCGGTGAAGGGCACACACCTGGCCCGCTGCCGCCGCCTTTTTGAGATTCCGCAGGATGCATCCGCAAGGAAGGAGGTACGGGCTGATGGCCAATGATACGCCTCTGCTGGAGGTGCGGGAGCTTCATAAGGTCTTTCCCATCCGCAAGGGTGTTTTGCGGGTCAGGACCGTGGGACAGGTAAGCGCCGTCAACCAGGTGAGCTTTGCCCTGAAGCGTGGCGAAACCCTGGGGGTGATTGGCGAGTCCGGCTGCGGGAAAAGCACCCTGGCAAGGCTGATTCAAGGGATTCTTACGAAAACCTCCGGGGAAATTTTGTTCATGGGGCAGCAGGTGTCCACGCGCATGCCCGCTTCCCTGCGCCGCCATGTGCAGATGGTGTTCCAAGATCCCTACGCCTCCATTGACCCGCGGATGAACATCCGAAGAATCATTCAGGAGCCGCTTAGGGTGCATGAGCGTATGGACGCGGCAAGGCGGCTGGAAACCATCCGGCCCATCCTGGAAAAGGTGGGGATCCCCTTGGAGGCGCTGGACAAGTACCCCCATGAGTTTTCCGGCGGCCAGCGCCAGCGCATAGGCATCGCCAGGGCGCTAGCCCTGCGCCCGGAGCTCCTGCTGTGCGACGAGCCCGTCTCCGCCCTGGATGTGTCCATCCAGGCGCAGATATTGAACCTGTTTAAAAAGCTGCAGCAGGAATTCATGCTCACGTACCTTTTTATTTCCCATGACATGAGCGTGATCCGGCATGTAAGCGACCGTATCGCCGTGATGTACCTGGGCAGTGTCATTGAGCTGGCACCCAAGAAGGAGCTTTTTGACCACACGCTGCATCCCTATTCTGTGGCGCTGATGAGCGCTATCCCCATCCCTGACCCCACGGCGCATCAGGAGCGCATCCTCCTCAAGGGTGACCTGCCAAGCCCTGTCCACCTGCCGGAGGGATGCCCCTTCAGAACCAGGTGCTGGAAGGCGCGGGAGGTCTGCAAGGCGTACAAGCCGCCGCTGCGGGAATTGGGGCCGGGCCATTTCGTGGCCTGCCATCTGGCGGAGGAGGGGGAACGGCCATGAAAAAGTACGTGCTGATGCGGCTTGTCAAGGCGCTGCTCACCATCTGGATCGTGTGGACGCTGATCTTTATCCTGACCAGGCTCACAGGAGACCCTGTGGACTGGATCCTTTCCGACAGCGCCGACGATGTGGCCAGGGCTTCCATGCGCGCCCAGCTTGGGCTGGATAAGCCGCTGCTGACCCAGTATTTCACCTATTTTATCAACATGTTCAGGGGCGACGCGGGCGTGAGCTATTTTTACAAGACGCCGGTGATCGATCTGTTTGGCCAGCGGGTAGGCGCCACGCTGACGCTGGGACTGTGGGTATTTGGGCTGTCGGTGCTCCTGGGCATCCCGGTCGGCATCTACACCGCCGTCCGCCACAACACGTTTGCCGACCGGGCCATCATGGGCGGCGCGGTGGTGGGGTACACCATGCCCAACTTTGTAATGGGGATCCTGCTGATCTTTCTGTTCAGCCTGCAGCTAAGGTGGCTGCCCAGCGGCGGCTCGGAGGCCGGGATTTATTCCTATATCATGCCTGTGATCACCTTGGCCGCAGGGCCCACCGCCAGCATTGCAAGGCTCACCCGCAGTTCCATGCTGGACGTGATCCGCCAGGACTACCTGGACAGCGCCAGGATCAAGGGCGTGAAGGAGCGCCGGGTCATTCTGGTGCACGCGCTGCGCAATGCATTGGTACCCGTGATTACCATCCTGGGCGGGCAATTGAGCACGCTTATCGGCGGTTCTGTGGTGGTGGAGACCGTTTTTTCCTGGCCGGGAATCGGCACGCTGATCATCAACGGCGCCAAGCACCGGGACTTCCCGCTGGTGCAGTTTGGTGTGCTGGTGATTGCCATCTCCGTAACGACGGTCAACCTGCTGGTGGACCTTTCCTACGGCTGGCTGGACCCCCGTATCCGGGATTCGTACTGATACGAAGAGAGGGAGGAAAGGCATATGCGGCGGAAAACACGTTTCCGGCAGCGGGCTATTCCGGTCTCCATCCTTGTAATGATGATCCTGCTTGGCGCCATGGTGGCGCTGGCACTTATGGCACCGCTGCTGTTCCCTACGGACCTGGGAGCCACGAATCTTTTGCAGAGGCTGAAAAAGCCCACGTTTTTGGACCCCAGCTCCCCCTTCCTGTTCGGCACGGATGAGCTGGGCCGCGACCTGGCGGTGCGGCTGGTATACGGCATGCGCACGTCCCTGGGCATCTCCTTTACCGGCATGGTCATCGCTCTGGTGGTGGGCATCGCCCTGGGGGTGGCGGGAGGCCTTTTCGGCGGCAAGGTGGATGCGCTGTGCATGATGCTAGTGGATGCAAGGTTGTCCGTGCCTTCCACCATCATCGGCATCATCTGCGCCTGTGTGATGGGTACATCCCGGGCCACGCTGATCTTCGTCATCGGTATTACCGGCTGGTCCGGCTTCGCAAGGCTGATCAGGGGACAGATCCTTCAGTTGAAAAACGCCAGCTTCATTGAGTGCAGCCGGGCTATCGGCGCGTCGCCGCTTAGGATCCTGATAGAGCACCTGCTGCCCAATATCGCCTCGCCTGTGATCGTTCAGGCCACACTGTCCATGAGCGCCTTCATCCTGCTGGAAAGCGCCTTGTCCTTTATGGGCCTTGGCATCCAGCCCCCCAACACCTCCCTGGGCGTGCTGGTAAGCGGCGGCCGCACCTATATGATCAACCAATGGTGGCTGGCCATCCTCCCTGGAGTCGTGATTGTGCTTTTGATCCTGCAGATTTCCCTGATAGGCGACTGGCTGCGGGATAAGCTGGACCCCAAACTTCAAAGCAAGGCGTAAAAGAAAGGAAGCATATTGTTATGCATGCAGCGGCGCCCAAGAACGGGATCCCCGCTTTTTTATGTGCCCACCGGGGCCTGAACCTTTCCGCACCGGAAAACACACTCCCGGCTTTTCAGGCGGCGGTTGATTCAGGCGCAGAGGAAATTGAGCTGGATGTATGGCCGGCCAGGGACGGTACCCTGGTGGTCTGCCACGATCCCACCTTGGAGCGCACCACCGACGGCAGCGGCCCCATCGCCCAGGCAGACTGGGCAGCTCTGTCCCGGCTAAACGCGGGCGCGAAGTTCCCGGGCGGATTCCGCTTTACGCCGCTGCCCCGCTTTGAGGAGGTGCTGGAAGCCTTCGGCGGCCGGGCGGTCATCAACCTGCACATCAAATCAGCCGGACAGCCGCCGGTTTCAGACCCCGGCATGAGAGAGCGCTCACATCTGCTGGGGCTTGCCTACCGCGGGAGGGAGACGCTGTTTCCGCCGCTTCCCCAGGGGACGGAAAAGGTGCTGCCGCTGGTGGAGGGGCGCCCTGTGACCCCGTACCCGCCCCAGGTTTTTAAGAAGATATTGGAATCGCTCGCCCGCTACAATGCCCTGGGCAGCGTGTATGTCACCGGGGAGAAGGATGTGCTGCTCACCGCCCTTCACCTGGCGCCGGAGCTTCCCCGCTGCTGCCTGGAGGGGCACATGAACTATTCTATTGTGGAAAACGCGCTGAGCTTTGGCTGCAGCCGGGTGCAGTTCTGCAAGCTGTTCCTGACGAAGGCCATGATAGACAAAGCAAAGGCCCACGGCCTTCTGTGCAACCTGTTCTGGTGTGACGACCCCGGCGAGGCGGCGGCGTACAGGCAGCTTGGCATCGACACGGTCCTGACCAATGTGTATGACCGGATGACGCAAAAAGCCGGCGTGCGTGAGGCGGCCGGGATAGAAGAATGCGGACAGAAGTGAGCGGAAAACAGCAAATCCATACCGGGATGCGCAAGGGAGTTTATCCCTTGCGCATCCTGGTACAGGCCCTGGGGAGGCTGGCCGTTTATAGCGAGAACAGGTCGTAGATCAGCAGTTCCAAAGACAGGTGCAGCCGTGTGAAAGAATCGTTCAGGCGGATGCTGCATAGGCTGTCGATTTTTTCCAGCCGATTGTTCAGGGTGTGCCGGTGAATATACAATTTTTGGGCGCAGGCGCATAAATTGCCCTGGTCCGCGAGGTAGGCGCGTAGGGTTTTCACATACGCGGTGTTGTGCTCCTTGTCATAGGCAAGCAGCCTGTTCAGCGGGCCTTGGGCGGCGATCCCTTCCGCCCTGGAAGCTTTAAGGGGGGCCAGCAGATCAAAAAGCCCCAGGCTGTCATAGGGGCACAGGCCGCGCCGCGCGCCGATGGATGCCATGGTCTCCGCCGCCCGCAGCGCCTCCTCCAGCCCGGAGGAGAGGCTTTGGCCGGAGGACAGGATGCTGGCGCCGCCCAGCAGGTGCACATCCTCGTTTCTGCCTGTCTCGCAGAGCAGCGTATGGATGCCTGTCAGCATAGGTGAGGCCGCTTCCGGTTTGATCCCCTGAAGGAAAAGCAGGGTGCCCGGGCCTTCCGTGTGGGAAAGCACACGCCCGCTCCACTGCCTGAGCGCCTGCCCGATTTTGCCGAGAGCTTGGCGGAGCTTGCCGCTGTCCGCGTCGCCGGAGGGCGCCAGCCAGATCAGGCAGCGAAGCTGCTCCTGGCCGGGGCCGCCTTCGCCCGCCGCTTTATCCCAGACGGCCAGAGCGCGCTGCAGGGAGGAGGGATCCGGAGAAAACGCCGCGGCTTCCCGGCTTCTGATCAGGTCCAGCAGCACGTGGGTGATATGGGAAAAGGTGAGTTCCTTGGGCAGCTCGATCACCGGGAAATCCAGGCGGTTGGCCTCCGCAAGGATATATGGCGGAATGGCCGGGATGTAGTAGCCTGGCTGGATGGCAATGCCGCAGGCGCCCCGCGCCTTCAGGCTTGCGATCAGATTTCTGTGGCGCTCCTCGTCTTCCATTTGATAGCCCGTGGTCACCAGCAGCTCATGCGCCTGTACGGAATCGGGCGCATCAAGGATCTCCATGATATTCACCCAGCGCACGGCGCTAAGCGCGCCGCGCCCGCCCGCAGCCATGTGCGCGCCGTCCAGCAGGTTCAAATCCATGATATCCTGGACAAAAAGGCTCATATCCGTTCCCCTTTTCGTACCGCTGATAGCATACAGGCGTCCCGCCAAGGTAACACACCTTCGCCGGACGCCTTTGTCATAAGCATCTTACCTGCTTTGATGCCTTTTTGTCAATAGGGCCGGGCAAGGTGAATGGACATTTTGTCCAACTGCGCGTTTCTTTTCTGTCCACTTTGAAGATTGCCAATTGTACCGGGGGCGGATAAAATAATACCATATGCAGGATTTTTTCCGGGAAATGCATTTTTCCGGAATGCAGGGCCCGTGCATACGGCGCCGCCCCGGTGGGGAATCTTGGGCGGGCAAAGCCAAAGCGGGCGGGGGAGGACACGCTTATGTGCTATAAAATATTGATTCCAGAAGCCATTCATCCAAGGGGTATGGCTTTTTTATTGGAAAACGGGTATGAGATACGGCAGGGCTCCGGCATCGGAGAGGAGACGCTCATCCGTGAAGCACAGGGGTGCGATGCAATTTTGACAAGGAATGCTGTCATTTCTGAGCGGGTGATGCGAGCTTCCCAACAGCTGAAGGTAGTGGCCATGCACGGTGTGGGCGTGGACCTGATCGATGTGGACGCAGCCACCAGGCTTGGGATCCAGGTGGTGAACGCCAAAGATTCCAACAAGCTGGCGGTGGCGGAGTTTACCATCGGGCTGGTTATTGCCCTGTCCCGGAATATGCTTCTTTACGACAGGGAGCTGCGCAAGGGCAACTGGCAGGTGCGCCGCACCCTGGGCATGGACCTTATGGGCCGCACGCTGGGCATCGTTGGCATGGGCGCCATTGGGTCCCTGGTGGCCCACAAGGCGGTTTTCGGGCTGGAGATGCAGGTGATCGCCCATAAGCGGAGCATTGCCGGGGCAAAGCCCATGGCGGGTGTCAGCTATACGCAGAATCTGGATGATGTAATGGCGGAAGCCGATTTTGTGAGCCTGCACGTGCCGGCTACGCCGGAAACAAAGCAATTGATCGGCAGGCGGGAGCTTTCCCTGATGAAGCCCGGCGCTTTTCTGATCAACACCGCAAGGGGTGAGGTGGCGGATCACCGTGCCCTGTACGAGGCGCTGCGGGACCGGAAGATCGCCGGCGCGGCGCTGGATGTGTTCCCCGGGGAGATCCCCGATCCAAACGACCCGCTGCTGACGCTTGACAATGTGATCCTGACCCCCCACGCGGCGGCTTTTACGGAGCAGTCGGTGGCCCGCATGTCGCTGTACGCGGCCACGGGCATCCACGAGGTGCTGAGCGGTCAGGCGCCCACCCGGCCGGTAAATACCCTCCTGCAGGCGATGTTCGCCTGATACAGCACGCGCCCAAGCACAAGGAATGGGGGAAATCGTATGCGGTCCGGGGACGGTCTCTTTACCGGTGCGGAAAGGCTTTCCAGAATGTATATCTCGCCCATCCGCACCATGCTGGATAAAGCCAAGGCGATGGAAGACAAAGGGCTTGATGTGATCCGGTTCCTGGCAGGGGAGCCGGATTTCCATACGCCGGAGGATATCAAGGAGGCGGCGGTCCGCGCCATACGGAACAACCATACCCGCTACGGCTCCAACCGCGGCCTTTTACGGCTGCGACAGGCCATCGCCGGGATTTTGGCGGAGGAGTGCGGCGTGGACTATGACCCGGAGACGGAAATCATTGTCACTACCGGCGGGGCGGAGGCCATCAACAACGCGTTCCTGGCGCTGCTTGATCCGGGGGACGAGGTGATCATCCCCACCCCGGCCTTCGTCAGCTATGAAAATATGGCGTACATGTGCGGCGCGGAGCCCGTTCCCGTGCCTCTTTCGCTGAAGGACGGGTTTCAGTTGGATGTCCGGGAAGTGGAAAAACGGATCACGCCCAGGACGCGGATGATCGTCATCAACAATCCCTGCAACCCTACCGGCGCCGTATACGCGCGGGAAACGCTGGAAGAGCTTTCGGCGCTGGCCCTGAAGCACGATTTGATTGTGTTCTCGGACGAAATTTACAACAGGCTCACCTATAACGGCGGGTTTTGCTCCATGGCCTTTCTGCCCCGCATGCGGGAGCGCACCGTGCTGATGAACGGCTTTTCCAAGACCTACGCCATGACGGGCTGGAGGCTGGGGTATTTGGCGGCGGACAGGCGGATGGTCCCCGCCCTGCTGAAAATCCATCAATACGCCACCACCTGCTCTCCCACCTTCGTCCAGGAAGGGCTGGCGGATGCGCTGAATACCCCCGGCACCAGGCGGGCGGTTGCGGAGATGGTATCGGAGTTTCAAAAGCGCCGGGACGCGATGGCGGCCGGGCTGAAAGACATTCCGGGGCTGCGCTTTGCGCCGCCGGAGGGCGCGTTCTACGTGTTTGTAAACGTCCGGGAAACAGGGCTTGGCGGGGATGAATTTGCGGAACGGCTGCTTTGCGAAAAGCTGGTGGCCACGGTGCCCGGCGCCGCGCTGGGGGTGGGCTGTGAGGATTTCGTGCGCCTTTCCTTCGCCACTTCCCTGGAAAATATCCGGCGCGGGCTTAATCGCATGCAGGAGTTTGTGGCCGGGCTTTGAATATAAAAGCCATCACTCTCTCTTGAAAGCGGCGATGAAATGGATGTACAGGTGATGCTCAGGCTCCAGGGGATGCTGTTCCTCCTTACGCTGGCGGGCGTCTACGCAAGGAAGCGGAACATCATCCCGCCGGATGCCAGGTCCCACCTGTCCGATCTCCTCATCGAAATCATCCTGCCCATGAACATCATTTCTTCCTTTGATATGCAGTTGGATGGGGAAGTGCTGAAAAGGGCGGCCTTGGCCTTGGCCCTGGCCTTTTTGGCGCAGGGCTTTTGCTATCTGGCAAGCCGCCTGCTCTACCGGCGGGCGGAGCCCGCCAGGCAGGCGGTTTTGCGCTATGCCACGGTGGTTTCCAACGCGGGGTTCATGGGCCTGCCCATCGTGCGGGCGGCCATGGGCACGGAAGCCGCGCTGTACGCCTCCATCGCCCTCATCCCCATCAGGATTTTCATGTGGTCCGCCGGCCTTTCGCTCTTCACCAAAACCGACGCGAAATCGGCGTTTTTCAAGCTGCTGGTCCATCCCTGCAACATCGCGGTACTCATTGGGTTTGTGGTTTTGCTGATCCCGGGAAAGCTGCCGGATTTCCTGTCGGGCGCGATTACAAGCATCGGCAACTGCGCCACCGCCGTGTCCATGCTGATTATCGGCGGCTTTTTGGCGGATATCCGCATCCGCTCCGTGCTTTCCCTGGATATCTTGTTCTATTCCGCGGTCCGGCTGCTTTTGCTGCCCCTGGCGGTCCTCGGCATACTGTCGCTTTTCCATGTGGATGGGATCCTGGTGGGCGTGCTGGTACTGCTCACGGCCATGCCCGCCGGCAGCACCACGGCGATCCTGGCCGACAAGTATGGCGGCGATGCGCCCTTTGCCTCCAAGGCCATCTTTGCTTCCACCCTCCTGTCTCTGGCTACCATCCCCGTTTTTACGCTCCTGATCCGGTAGGGGCCAGGGGACAATAATAAAATCAAATCATGCTGCCTAAGTGGGGGCGGGGGGTGGGGGGGCG
>JAEWVC010000071.1 GCA_023459275.1 Bacillota bacterium
ATCCAAATATCGCCATTTTCCGTTCGCATTGAGATGTTTCCGCCGGTTGCGGTCGTGAGTCCGCGCGCGTAAATGCGGCGCATAATCGCGGCGACCTGACCCGCGGGCGTTAAAGAAAAGAATTTCATTTCATAGTTCCTTTTTAAACAAAATTATGAGCATTTTCAATCTGTTCGATTATAGCATAGCCGCTTTTGTTTGTCTTTCTTTCCGGCAATCCGATCGATCAGATTCGCTCCGGATTCGGCGTTCACACTGTTGACTTTTTGTCGGTCAGATGCTATCATAAACAACGCCGTCTGGGTGTAGCGCAGTTTGGTAGCGTGCTTGAATGGGGTTCAAGAGGCCGGAGGTTCAAATCCTCTCACCCAGACCATGAAAAGAGCCAGCAATCTCAACGGGTTGCGGGCTTTTTTGATTTTGCCAAAAACACAAAAAAGTACACGTTTGCTTTTTTGCGGGTACGGATTTCAGGCTTGCCATACCATGTTTCAGCGATTGACTCCGCTTCCTCGGCACGCTATCAAGCAGGTTAAAAATATAAAAGTGCTAAAAAGGCTGGTATCCGCTGCCCGTTTGCAAGCTTCGGATACCAGCCCTTTTTGATACCGCACGTTGTGCTTGCCAGTTACCCTGGCAACCTATCAGCCCGATCAGCTTTTCACCAGGTATGCCGTCATGACAAATCCCCGGATGCCGCCCACTTCAATTTCACACCATTCACTGCCGTATTTGATGATGGTCACAGCGGTGCCGGTTCTGAATTCGCCAGCCTTGCGGCTGCCGCTGTCCGGGAGGAGGCCAGGACTCCGGGGCGCATTTTGGTGAGTGCCTCCCACAAGTTAAAGGTATATGCCGTATGCCCATAAAACAGCCTTGAAACCGGATAGTTTCAAAGCTGCTTTATGGGCAAAGTATCAAGGATCAGAACTGCTAACCTTGGGGCCACAGCGTATGTGCCGATTACATCGCCCGTTCCCGCTGCCGTGTTATCACCCCATGACCCGGATGGGCACCAGGATCGATGAAGGCCGCCCGGGCGTTGTGATCTCCAATATGATGGAATTGACTGCATCCACCTGTTCACCGGCGCGGATGGTAAAGGGCGCGGAGGCGTGCTCCCGCCGCTTGCTGCCAAGCGCCGGGGTAAAGAGGCTTTTCCCGCATTCCACCTGCCAGCCTTCGGGGCATAGGAAGTTCAAACGGTAATGCTTCTGCTCCGGCAGCGTGTGCTGGATCATCGTGACCGTGCCGGTCAATTCACCGCCCGGGGCAAGCACAGGCTTGCTGTCAAACTCAATCAGCGCGTCCGCATAGATGCCTTCGATGGTAAAGGAGTAGGGTTTCCGTTTTCCGATGGCATCCATAAAATTGCGGCCGAAAAAGTCTTCGGCTTTCACACCTTCCGTATCCGCCGTTTCGCCGATGCAAACGGCCGCTTTTCTGCCGCCAAAAATCTCCTGCTGATCCTGCCGCAGCGTGACCGGCAGCAGGTTGAAGACACAGTCGGTCAGTTCCGTGCAGTTGAGCGGAAAACGGCCGTGCCCGTTCGTCAGGCAGATGCTCTTGATGTCATCGCCGATATACGCCATCCAGTCCTTCGGAATCGCGGCCATGCCGCCCATGATGCCCAGCAGGGAGCCCAGGGTGGCACCGGTGCAGTCAGTGTCGTCACCGCAGTCGACAGCATAAATCAGCGACTGCTTGAAATCGCCTTCGCCATAAAGCAGGCCCAGCACCACATACCCTACGTTGGCTGGAGCCTGGAACCAGCCCAAATCCCCGCTGTCCTTGACCAGCATTTCCCGGCATTCCTTCCAGGAAACGCCGTCGGCATAGGCCTTCATGACCAGTTTTGCGCTGCGGGCCACCCGGCAGTTTTCCGGAATTTTGGAAAGGCCGATCTCCAGCAGGTGATGGGCATCATGAATGACAAACGCGGCGCTCTCCATGGCAGCCACAAAGATGGCGGCATAGGTGCCTTCGCCAAAGCCGTGATCCACACTTGCATCCTCAAAGGCCAGGCGGATGGCCTTATCCGGCAGCGCCGGATAGAGGCAGGCCCAGACCTCTGTGCGGATCCACGCGCCGTTGGAATGTTTCCATTCTTCGTTGTTGATTTCTCCGCTCATGGGCGGGAGCACGCCGTCCCGCATGTTGGCCTTCCCCACGCCGTATTCGTTCCAGTTGGGCGTGATGTAGCTCAGCCAGTATTCACCCAGCACCTTGCTGTTGATGGCCTCCGGGCCCAATTCGTTCACAGCCCGCAGCCACACCAGCTGCAGATCCAGATCGTCGTTGGGCAGCGGCTCCCCCATCTTGGACGCAAAGCCGTGGATGTCCTGCATTTCCTGTTTCCCTTCATACGGTGTGCCCAGCGTGCCGCCAATGTTTTTGCCAATCCAGCAGGCGTAGATGCGGCCGCGCAGGTATTCCCGGGAGAATTGAATCATATAGGCTCCTCCTCTTGCGTACCGGAACTGTCTTTACTATAATGCTTTCATTGAGTCTCATCTATGTGAAGCAGGTAAAAAACCATGCGGAATCGCTCAATTTCTGGTTTGCCGTCTTTCTATGTCTCTGCGGCGCCCTCCAGGCTGGATAATCGGGAAGGCAAGCCCGGGCCCCTGGAGGTATTCGATATCACCTACCTTCATTTTCATTCCCTTCTGGAACTGGGTGTCTGCTTCGCAGGCCGGGGCTGCTGTATTGTGGAAGGAAAGGAATACCCCTTTTCAGCAGGGGATGTACAGATCATCTTCCCCTTTCAGCACCACCTTTCCCGAAGCGAAGGCGGCGCTTACAGCCAATGGCTATGGCTGAGCATCGATCCCATGCATTTGCTCAGCCAATGGGGTGCCCCTGATCTGCCGCGGCTGGAGAAGCTGCTGTATACGAAAATGGGGCTATGCGGAATCATTGACCGCGAACGGTATCCGCTCATCGCGGATTTGACCGCCCGGGTAACGCTGCCCGGTGAAGAAAACAGGCGGTTAACCTGCCTCTGCGCACTGATAGAAGAACTGGCCGGAGAATTGGAGGGCATGCCGCCGCTGGCGTTGCGGCCCAGCCGGCACTTTTTGCGGCTGGAACCCGCGCTCAAAGCGGTGCAGCGTTCGCTGGAGCTTTGTGAAGCCCCGGCAATTTCCAGCCTGTCAAGCGCCTGCGCGCTGAGCCCCGCCCCCTTCCGGCGGGCTTTTCATCAGGTGATGGGGCAGTCTCCCCGGCAGTACGTCCGTACCTGCCAGATGAAAAAAGCGCAGCAACTGCTGCTGCTGACAGATGAGCCAATCACGCAGATCGCGCAATCGGTCGGATATGCGGACGTATCCGGCTTTAACCGGCATTTTCTGCTCGCGTTCGGCATACCGCCGCGGCGGTACCGCGCCTGCTTTTCAGGGATGTCCGTGCCGGATTAAGCAGCTGCGGCACCTGCCAAACAGCGTTAGCATCCCTGCCCTTTTAAAGCAGGGCAGTCTCAATTTGAAATTTTCCGGCAAAAGAGAGGATGCATCCGAAAATCCAGGGCAACCGGAAATCCCCAGGCCTTCGGGTACACAGTTTATTCTATTTTCGCTATTTATACCTAGACGTAAATCCAAATGAGACCACCTGCCTTTTAAGCCGGCACGTCTTGACAAGAAAATACAATGCTGTATACTCAAATCAAATTCTTCCAGGGCAAATGAAAACAGGGAGATGGCCTGCATGAAGCGGTTGACCTGCGCGGATGCGCCTATCCAAACCTTTGGTCTGCTGCGTACCCTTTTACCGCAGCATTTTTACAGGCTCCCGCCAAGCCTGGACAATGAGCTGCCCGAAAAGCTGGCGGTCCGGGGAAAGAGCCCTGTGGGCGGACGTGTCCGGTTCAGGACCGATGCCGCGGAAGTCACGGTAAGGATGGAGCTTGAAACACTGACGGTTGATTGGGCGATCGCGCTATGCGGGTCCGCGGGAGCGGTGGCCGCCGTGGGCACAGGAAGGGACATGCGGTATGCAGGGCCCGTCTCTCCCCGGAGCTACGATCAAAAGTCCCTTGTGTTCAGTTTCAAAAAAACGGCTTCCATGGAGGATGTGACGGTTTTTCTCCCGCGCAACGAGATCCTCCGCTCAGTGGAAATTGAGGTGGATGACCACGCGAAAGTGGAGGCGCCCACGCCATACAGCATTGGGAAGCCCATCGTGTTTTATGGGTCGTCCATCACCGAGGGAGGCTGCTCCAGCCGCGTGACGAACGCCTATCCGGCCCTATTGTCCAAATGGCTCTTTTCTGACTATATAAACCTCGGTTTTTCAGGCGCCGCCAGGGGCGAACCCGCTATGGCCCGGTATATCGCCGGGCTTGAGATGAGCGCCTTCGTGTATGATTACGACCACAACGCGCCTTCCGCGGACCACCTCCGCGATACCCACGAACCGTTTTTCAGGATTATCCGGAAAATGAATCCGGACTTGCCCATTTTGATCCTGTCCAAACCCGATTTCGATTCCTCCCCGGCCGACGCCTCGGCCCGCAGGGATATCATCCGCAAGACCTATCTTCACGCGGTAGAGGCCGGGGATAAGCATGTTGTGTTCCTGGACGGGCAGACCTTCTTCGGGGAGGCGGACAGGCCGGAATGCACCGTTGACGGATGCCACCCCAATGACCTTGGCTTTATGCGGATGGCGGAAGTTATCTATCCGTATTTGAAGCATGTTCTCAAATAAAACCGCAGGGGGCGCCCTGTGCCCGGGCGGGTGGATAGTGCTTGCCTCCCCGCCCCTGCAGCGCACTCCAAGGGCTACCGGCAAGACGGGCAGGAACTGCTGTTTGACCATACTGCCGGCCCGTATCAAATGCATAGCCAGGCGGATGATCCCGCCTGTGAAAGGCTCAAAAGCGGCCTGAAGGAAAAAATGCTGGCCAGGATGGCCCTGACCGGGGACCGCTTTGAACAAACTTCCTGCTATGAAGATCATTGGGTCAAGGACCGGCTGATCCTGAAGACAGCCGCCTGCGGCCAAATCTGTGCAATAATATGGAGGATGGCTTTATGCAAACCATGACAAGGCTTCCGGCGCTTCCCCTGGTAACCAACGACCCCTATTTTTCCATCTGGTGCGCCGCGGACAGACTGACGGACGCGGACACCACCCACTGGGCAGGGGACAGAAAGCGCCTGCGGGGCAGGCTTGTCATCGATGGCAAGGTCTTCCGTTTCCTGGGCCGGGGCGAAGGCGCGGCCATGGAAACCGTTTCCCTGGCCGTAACGCCCACTGCCACCACCTCCGTTATGGAGGCGGCCGGAGTGCGGCTTACCCTTTCCTTTACCACCCCGCTGCTGCTTGCCGACCCCGACCTGATGTCCACGCCTATCACCCTGATCGATGCCCGCCTGGAGGCCGCGGACGGCGCGGGCCATGAGGTATCCTTCTCCTTCACGGCCTTTGATGAATTGTGCTACGACGGCAAGGACCGCCCTCATATGCTGCAAGATGTGTTTGAGACGGATGGGCTGTCCGTGGCCTACATGGGTCAGCGCAGACAAAAGCTACTGTGCCATTCCGGGGACCATATCACCATCGATTGGGGCTATCTCTATCTGGCGGGGCAGGAAAGCCTCTCCGTCACCGAGGATGGCCTGGCGGCCGGCTTCAGCGCAGCGCTTGCGCCGGGTGCGGCCAGGGACGTAGCCCTCCTGATCGGTTATGACGACGTGGCCTCCATCAATTACTTTGGCATGCCCGCCAAGGCCTGGTGCTTCCGCAGCGGCAAAACGATGCTGGACGCCCTGAAGGAGTTCCAAGCGTCCCGCGGGGAGATCCTTGGCCGCTGCTCCGCCTTTGACCAAAGCCTGATGGCGGAAGCCGCCCAAAAGGGCGGAGAGGATTACCAGCTCATTTGCGCCGCCGCCTACCGCCAGTGCATTGCCGCCCACAAGCTCATCGCCGATGAGAACGGAAAAATGGTGCTTCTCAGCAAGGAAAACGACTCCAACGGCTGCATTGGCACGGTGGATGTCAGTTATCCTTCCGCGCCGCTGTTTTTGAAGTACAATCCGGAACTGGTGCGTGCCATGTGCCGACCGGTTTTGCGGTTCGCCCAGATGCCTGTATGGACGTACGATTTTGCTCCTCACGACGTGGGCCGGTATCCCCAGGCCACGGGCCAGGTATACGGTGCCAAGAAGCGCCCGCTCACCGGCGGGGAGGTCCGCAACGGCGATTTGCATCCCTGTTACTATCTATACCCCGCCAATTGCGATTGCTTTGACCTGGCGCGACAAATGCCGGTGGAGGAATGCGGCAACATGCTCATCATGCTCTACGCCGCCGCGTTCTTTGACGGCGGCTTCTCCTTCACGGAGGCGGAGCTTGCGCTGCTTGAAAAATGGGTGGGCTATCTTTTGGCCTATGGCGAGGACCCCGGCGACCAGCTCTGCACCGATGACTTCGCGGGGCATCTCAACCGCAATGTCAACCTTTCCGCCAAGGCGCTGGTGGGTGTGGCCTGCTACGCCGGCATCCTCAGGCGGCGCGGGGAGGAGAAAGCCGCGGCTTTTTACACCGCGGAAGCCAGGCGCATGGCGCAAAGCTGGCTCAGCCGCGCCGCGGTTAGCGGCGTAACTCCTCTCACCTTTGAAGGCCAGGGCTGGAGTATGAAATACAACCTGGCCTGGGACCGGGTGCTGAAATTGAATCTGATGGAGGACAGCTTTTACAAGCGGGAAACCGAAAGCTACCTGCCAAGGATCAACGCTTACGGCCTTCCCTTGGATTCCCGGCGCGCTTACACCAAGTCCGACTGGATCCTATGGACAGCCGCCATGGCCCAGGACGCGGACACCTTCCTAAAGCTCATCGCCCCCGTTGCCAAATATTTGAGGGAATCCAAGACCCGCATTCCCTTCGGCGACTGGTATGACACGGAAACGGGCGACTATCTCCACTTCATCGCCCGCAGCGTCCAGGGTGGCGTGTTCATGCCGCTGATATAGGGATACGTTTCAGAGAGATGAAGAGAAGGGGGCTTTTTGAAAAAGCCCCCTTCCCGCGCCCTTCCCCCAAAATCTTTTGGATCATTTTGCAAAGTGTGCTCTGTTCGCGGCATACCGTGGTTCACTTTCCTGCGCCTTTTGTGATATAATGCATCCTGTTATGGCGCACGGGCACCCCGTATGCTTGACGGAATCTGTCACACAAACCATGGAAAAGCCTGCTCCTTGTCCGGGTTTTTATCCGCCCGTTCCCATAAACGCAAAGAAAGCGAGTATCCTAATGGCTTCACGGAATCATGACACGGATATGTGCACCGGGCCGCTGTTCGGCAAAATTATCCTCTTCGCGCTGCCGATCATGGCCATGAATCTTCTGCAGCTGCTGTTTAACGCCGCCGACATGATTGTCGTGGGGCGCTTTGCCAGCAAGGAGGCGCTGGCGGCGGTAGGCGCCACAGGCTCTCTGATCAACCTGATCGTAACGCTGTTTATGGGCTTGTCGGTGGGTACCAGCGTGATCGTTGCCCAGGACTACGGCGCGAACCAGCCTGCCGCTGTCAGCCGTGCCGTCCACACCTCCATTGTTTTAAGCGCCATCGGCGGGCTTTTTGTGATGGCGGCCGGCCTGCTGTTCTGCCGGCCGCTGCTTGATATGATGGGCACGCCGGAAGACATCGTCAGCCTGTCCGCGCTCTACCTGAAGATCTATTTTGTGGGCGTCCCCGCCAGCATGATTTACAATTTCGGTTCGGCCATCCTGCGCGCGGTGGGCGACAGCCGCCATCCCATGTATTACCTGATCATCACAGGTATCGTGAACGTGGTTTTGAACCTGTTCTTTGTGATCGTATTGCATATGAGCGTTGATGGCGTGGCCTGGGCCACGGTGATTTCCCAGTATCTGTCTCTGGTGCTGATTATGATTTGCCTGTACCGGTGTGACGGGGCTATCCGGTTTATCCCGTCCAAGCTCTCCATAGACCTTGAAAAGCTGAAGGCCATCGTAAAGATCGGTCTTCCCGCCGGTTTGCAGGGGCTTCTTTTTTCCGTCTCCAACGTGCTGATCCAGTCGGCCGTCAATTCCTTCGGGTCCGTAATGGTGGCTGCCAGCGCTGCCGCCAGCAATGTGGAAGGCCTCGTCGGCACCTCCATAAACGCCTATTACAACGCGGCCATCACCTCTGTCGGGCAGAACATGGGCGCCGGGAAATATGACCGGATTGATCTGACGGCAAAGATCTGCACGGTGCTGATCTTTGCCACATGGATCCTTTTGGGCAGCTTGACACTGCTTTTCGGCAGGCCGCTGCTGGGCCTTTATACCGAGGACAGCGAAGTGATCGGGATTGGCATGCTGCGCCTGAAGGTGATGATGGCCGCCTATTTCACCTGCGGCATCATGAACGTTTTCCCGGGCCTGACCCGGGCCATGGGCAGCTCCATGATGCCCATGCTGTGCACCCTTTTGGGTGCCTGCCTCATGCGGATCGTTTGGCTTGCCACCGTCTTTGCCTGGTTCCCGACGGTGATCGTGCTGTTTGCCTGTTACCCGGTCACCTGGGCATTGACAGGAATAGGCCAGGTGGCCATTTTCCTGCATATGCGCAAAAAAGTACGGGCGGACGCCGTTACCCCTTCACCGACCCCAGCATGACGCCTTTTACAAAAAACTTCTGCATATAAGGGTACAGGATCATCATGGGAAGCGACGCCAGAATGATGACGCTGTACTTGATGCTCTCCATCAGCTTCTGCAAAACGGCCACGGTATCGCCGTCGGTGATGCTGGCCAGGGTTTCATTCAACACCAGGATATTGCGCAAAACAAGCTGAAGAGGGGCCTTTTGCTTAGACCTTAAGTAGATCAGGGCATTGAAGTAGGCGTTCCAGTGCATCACGCCGTAATAGATGGTCAAAACCGCGATGATGGCTTTCGACAAGGGCAGCGCAATGGATACAAAAAACCGAAAGTCGCTGCAGCCGTCGATTTGCGAGGCTTCCAGCAGTTCCCCCGGCAGCGTGGAGCGGAAGAAAGACCTTGCCACCAGCAGATTGTACACTGTGATAGCGTTGGGCAGCACCAGCGCCCACAGGCTGTCCATCATTCCCAGGCTGTTCACCAGCAGGAAGCGCGGGATCAGGCCGCTGTTGACGAACATGGTGATGATCACCAGCATGTTGATGGTCCGCCGAAAGGGCAGGTCGGACCGGGACATGGCGTAGGCGCCCGTGAGCGTCAGCAGCAGGTTGATGGCGGTGCCCACCGCGGTGTATACGACGGAATTCAGGTACCCCCGCCAGATGCCGTTATCCATAAATACCCGGCGGTAGCCGTCCAGGGTGATCTTGCCCGGCAGCAGCGGCACCGCGGAGCGGATGGAGCCGATCTCGCTGAAGGAGGAAATCACCACATAATACAGCGGGTAGGCAACCACCGCGAAGGCGATCAGGAGAAATAAATAATTAACGGCAAGGAACACCCTGTCGGAGCGGGATTCCAGTATCTTTGACGACTTGCTCATCCTTCCCACCGCCTAAAACATGCTGTTGCCGGACACCCTGCCGACAATGGCGTTCACGCTGAAGAGCAGCACCATATTCACCACGGAATTGAAAAGACCCACCGCTGTGGAAAAACCGTACTGTACATTCAGCAGGCCGCGCTTGTACACATAGGTGGAGATGACCTCCGAAACGCTCATATTCAGGGAATTCTGCATCAGGTACACCTTCTCAAACCCCAAGGTCATGATGTTGCCCACGCTCAGGATCAAAAGCAGCATGGCCGTTGGCAGGATGCCGGGGATGTCGATGTGCCACACGCGCTTCAAGCGGCTGGCTCCGTCCACCACCGCGGCCTCGTGAAGCGCGGGGTCGATGCCGGACAGTGCGGAGAGATAGATGATGGCGCCCCAGCCGGTGCTTTGCCATGCGCCCGTCCATACATAGATGTGCCGGAAATATTTCGCCTCGTTCATAAAGGCCACGGGCTTATGCCCTAACAGGCCGATGACACCGTTGACCAATCCGTTGTAGGGCGAAAAGAAGATCAGGATCATGCCCACCACCACCACCACCGACAGAAAGTGCGGCGCGTAGGTAACGGTCTGGATCAGGCGCTTTACCCTTTGGTGCGTCATCATATTCAGCATCAGCGCCAAAAGAATGGGCAGAAAGAAGTTCACCACGGTCTGGTAGGCGCTCAAAATAATGGTGTTGGCAATGATATTCCAGGAGGTAGGCGATGCGAAAAACCGCGTGAAATTCGTAAGGCCGATCCAAGGGCTGCCCCAGATGCCCTTGGAGGATAGAAAGTTCTTGAAAGCAAGCTGTACCCCGTACATGGGTACGTAATGGAACAAGACAAAATACGCCACGGTGGGCAGCACCAATACCATAAGCTGCCAGCGCCCGCGTATCTGTTCAAGGACCGCTTTTTTGTGCACGGGTCCTTCCTCCGATCCTGCATAGAATCATGGCATGGAAAAACATCATGTACCGAAAAGGGGGGCTGTCCCCTTGTACGAAATTCGCGCATTCCGGACAGCCCCCACGGTATATTAAACCGGACTACTGATTGGAAAGATACGTATCGTAAGCGGCCTGGTACACGGCCAGCATCTCCTGAAGACCCATGTTGTCAAGGCTCTTTACGTAGCTGTCCCAGCCCGTTTCCACGCCGCCGTTTACGATCCAGTCGGCGATGGTCTGGTCGGTATAGCTCTGGATATCAATGGAGAGCTGGTCGATGACGCTGTTCTGCTCCTCCGTCAGATACACCTGGGGATAGTAGTTCATGTACAGGTAGGGCCTGTAAGCGGTGGTACGGGCGGTGCGGCGTACCACGCCCTCCTCTGCGCTGCGGTCCATGATGGCAGTGGTTTCCTTCAGCACGGCGGCCGGGCCGTTGCCGGGCGTCTGCTTGAAGCGCCAATCCTGCTGGTTCATGCCTTCGGGCGAGGGCAGCCAGGAAATTTTTTCAGGTGTGATGGAGATGCATTCCCCGTCCTTGCCGTAGACCCATTCCACGCTCTTGGTGGGATCGAACATATCGTCCACCCAGCGCATGAGCACTTCGGGCTCCTTGCAGGCCGATGTGATGGCGAAGGTGTTGCGCACCCACATCTGGTCGTTGTAGGTCCAATATTGTTTGCCTTCGGGGCCTTTGAGCGGCAGAAGGTACGTGTAGTCGTTGCGGGCTTTGTCCCATCCCACCGTCTGGAAGTCGGCCCACTTCATGAACGCGCCGTACACCAGGTCCTCCCCCATGCCCTTGGCCACGTACTGCCCGTTGTCCTGGGTCATGGCCTCGGCGTCGATGAGCCCTTCGCTGAAGAGCTTGTTAAACCATTCCACGCCTTCCTTGTAGCTGTCCAGGGTAGGCACGAATACAACCGTCTTGCCGTCTTCCGCCACGGCAAAATGCCGCGCGGTGCTGCGCAGGTCGTCCGGGATCCCAAAGGCGCCGTACATGCACATGATGCCGTCGCACCAGTCGCTGAAACGGAAGCTGAAGGGGATCTCGTCCGCCTTGCCGTTGCCGTTCAAGTCGCCGGCCTCCTTGAAGGCCTTCAATACCTGGTAGAACTCCTCCGTGGTGGCGGGAACGTCCATGTTCACCTTTTCCAGCCAGGTTTTGTTGATGAAGAAGTGGGACCCGGCCTCCAGGTAGGTCTGTTCCTCCACGCAGGGCAGCGTATAGATGTGGCCATCCGGAGCGGTGAGGAAAGACCGCAGCGAGGGCCGGGCCTCAAGAATCGCCTGCAGGTTGGGGCAATACTGTTCGATCAGCCCTTCCATGGGCGTCAAATAGCCCTGGGCGGCATAACGGATCACATCGGTGTCGGTCAGGCAGTCCTTGCCGAAGAAGGCATCCGGAAGCTGGCCGCTGGCAAACACCAGGTTTTTGCGCTCGGCATAGCCGGAGGTGACTTCCTCCCATTCCACGTGCACGTTGGTCTTTGCCTCCAGCTCCTGGAACAGCGGCATGTCATTATAGGGGGCGTTGAGCACGCTGGCGGTGCAAATGATATTGAAGGTTGTCAGATCATCCACCACGGGAAAGCCTTCCGCGTGGAAGGCCGCCAGGGCGGGGACTTGCGCGCAGAGCAGCGCCAGGGCAAGCAGCAGCACAACAAAGGTCTTTTTCTTCATTCCGGGTTTCCTCCTTATAGTGCATTCGTTTTTCCATGAAAAGGACGGATGCCCATCCTCCGGGCAGAAAAGAATTTTTGTTTCCGGCGCATTGCGCCTGCAAATAGAATTCTCCTTTCTTCCGGTCGCACAACGCCCGTGGGCCGGACAAGTTCCACGGCATCACCATACAGCCCCTGTCCGCCTTTGTAAATCGGTGAAATCAAATGCCGTTGGTCAAACCTTTATTGTCCCACTGGCGAAAAAGAAACGGCTGGTGATTTTGCGCATCGATTGAAACACAGCCCAAATTGTGCTACTATTACAAAGATTCTCGTGTTCGTTGATAGAATATGCGTGGAGGCGGCAGCATGCGGCCTGTTTGGCGGTCCAGAACATACCAGAAGTTCCTTTTTTCGTTCTGCCTTATTTTGGTGCTGCTGGCCATCGCGTTTTCCTCGCTGATGCGGGGCATGGTTTTCAATTCCGCCAAAAACAACTTGGAGAGCAGCAGCGCCGCCTCCGTCAGCCAGTCCGCTTTTTATGTCAACCAGCTTCTTACCAACATGGACGCCATTTCCGCCACCATGGGCTCCACGGTGCTGATCAACAATTACCATATCGCCACCATGGCCACAGAGCGTACAAAGCTCATCCGGTCCCTTCGGCAGTACCAAAGCTTCAACAGCATGATCTCCGATATCTTCTACATTCCCGTGCGCGGCCCCTACCTGATGAGCGGAAATTCCACCTATACGCTGGATACCTTCTCCAGGCTCTATAGGCGCAGCCTTTTGACCCTTGACCGCCTTGAGGAGCTGCTTTCCCAACGCAATACCCAGCAGTTTGCCTACCTGGACGATGTGGCCGACACCGTGCTTGGAGATGGGGCAAAAAAGCGTGTGGTATCGGCTGTATATTCCCTTCCCCCCAGTTCCGTTGGCAAGTATGCGCTTTTGCTTTTTGACATCAGCGCGGACAAGCTTGCGGATATGCTGGCCATCTACATGCCAAGCGGCCACGCCTACTTGACGGATGACACGGGAGCGCCGCTTTGCGCAAGCGAACAATTGGCCATGTCAAAGGAGCAGCTCGACGGGGTTTTCGCGCAGCTTAGCGGCGGGGAGTTCGGTGAAGTTTCTTTAGAGAGCGGCGGATATTATGCCGCCTCCGCCACTTTGCAGCACGGCTGGCGTCTTCTTTACCTAATCCCCAGTACCCTCTTGACGCATGAGGTGGGCCTTCGGCAGGCGCAGTTTGTATTGTACTTCATCGCCGTAACCGGATTTGGCCTGCTGCTGGCGTTTATGCTGTCCTTCTGGAATTACCGCCCCATTTTGCGGCTTAGCCGCAACCTGCCTCTGGACAACGCGCCCGGCAAAGCAGGTGCGGACGACCTGAAGACCATTGAGCAGGGCGTGCGCAGCATGGTGTCCAGCAGCAGCACCCTGAAGGCCCGTCTGGAAGACAGCCGGCCCGCGGTGATGGCGCAGCATCTTTTGAATCTGATCAACAACCGCTATGCCGAAGCGGATTCCGCCCGCCTGCGGGAGGACGGGTTGAACCTGCGCAGCGAGAACTACGTCATTGCCCTCTTCGCGCCTCACAACGCGGATATCATCCGCAAGGAAGGCGGCTGGATCGGATGGCTGCAATCCTGCATGCCCCACAAATGGGACGCTTATTTTATGGAATACCATCCCTCCCGGCTGTACATCGGGCTTTTTTCCCTGGCGCCCATTCCGGCCATGGAGCTGAAAGAGCAGATGGAGGCGGTGCGCCTTTCACTGCCTTCCCCCGCAGCCATCAGCATTTCCCGGCAGACCGGGGAGCTGTTCAACCTGGCCCCTTCCTTCATCCAGGCGCAAATTGCGCTGCAGCAGCGCTTCTTCTCGGGGTACAACCATGTGTACGTCTATGAGGAATCCCAAAAATCCACTGCCGGATATCCCCATACCCTGCTCAACAGGATCAGCCTGGAATTGAGCGCCAAAAATGAAGGCGCCTGTCAGAAAGCGCTGAACGCCCTGTTTTCCTATATGCAGTCCTCCAGCTTTTCCCTGGAGACCGTCTACTGCATCTGCTTCGAGGTGCTGGGGGAGCTCATGCGCCATCTGACCCACAGCAGCATCCCGCTGTACCATATTGAAGGCCTTCTGCCGGATATTGTGCAGGTTACCCGCTCGGAGACGCTGGAGGAGATTCAGCAATTGATGAACGAGGCGCTGGAAGCCTCCTTCGACGCCCTCAACTCCCCGGAGGACGCGGCACCCTCCTCCCTGCCGGAGATCCAGGAGATTTTTGCGTTCATCAACCAGAACGGCTTCCGCAGCGACTTTTCCGTGCAGGTCATCGCGGAGCATTTCAGCGTATCCTACCCCTACCTGGGCAAGTATTTCAAGAGCATGACAGGCACCACCCTCAACAAATACGTCCAGGAGCAGCGCATCGCCCAGGCCCGCAGGCTGCTGGTGACCACGGATCTCAATCTGACGGAGATCGTGGAGCAGATCGGGTACATCGATATGTCCAGCTTCATCAAGCTGTTCAAGCAGGTAACAGGTATGACGCCCATAGCTTATCGCAAGCTGTATCAATAGACCCATCAAGGGCAAGTTCCACAAACATCCCTTGAAAAATCCCATTATTTGTGTAAGGAGAATGTACATGCCGGAAAAATACAAGGTCATTATCGACACCGACATCGGCGACGACATCGACGACGCCATGGCCCTGGCGTACGCCCTTCGCCGCCCGGAGCTTCAAATCCTTGGCATCACCACGGTTTTCGGGCCCGTGGAGGCCAGGGCCCGTATGGCCAAGCGCTTATTGGAGATCGCCGGCCGCACAGACATCCCCGTCTACGCGGGCAACGGCCTGCTGCTTATGAACCAGATCCCCGTATTCGACCATCTTTCCCACTATGACAAAAGCATGGACAGCGCTGCATACGACACATCCGTGCACGCGGTGGACTTCATCATCGACACACTGAAAAAAAGCGACGGGGATATCACCCTGGTCCCCATCGGCGCCATGACCAACATCGCCATAGCCCTTTTGAAGTGCCCCGCCATCAAGGAAAAGATCCGCCGCATCGTATGGATGGGCGGCGCGTTCTACTACCAGTTCCTTACCTGGAACGCGCTGTGCGACCCGGATGCGCTGCGGGTGGTGGCGGAATCCGGCGTGCCCATCTCCTTCATCAGCAGGGACGTATGCGAGCCCTGTGAGATGACTAGGGAGCAAGTGGAAGAGCTGGCCCTAAGCCGCGAACCGCTGAACAAATTCGTGAGCGGCATGATCGCCGACTTCCTCAAAAAATGCAAGCGCATGCCCATCCTTTTTGACCCGCTGACCATTACCGCGGTGTTTGACAAGGAGCGCATCACCTACCGGGATGAGCGCGTTTTGGTGGAGACCCGGGGCGAATTTACCCGGGGCATGACCTTTCTTGCCAGGCCCTTTTATACACAAACCAAACTGCTTCCCGGCTATCCCCGCTACGAGGACCTCCCCGTGTCCCAGGTGGCTTCCGCCTGCGACCCCAAGGAGTATGTGCGCCATTACCTTGACTGCATGCTGAATATGCCGGTATTGCCCGCCTGATCCATACAAACAGGTTTGTGGATCAATCACCTTTTATGAAGAACTTGCCGATGATGCCTCCCTGATGAAGTTTTTGAAGGATGGGCACGGGAAGGGAACTTTTTACAAAAAGTTCCCTTCCTGCTTTTCGTCCAGCCGTCCGTCTCTTGCTTGACAAGCGGGCCGGGATGCATTACGATGCCATCAAAACCATGTACCGGGAGGGAGGAACGGCGTGAAGCGCTATCTTTTCATGCTCCTCTTGTGCGCTTTGATGCTTTCAGGCTGCACCCCGGAAGCAAGCCGGGGGGCGCCCGGCTTCGCACCCGGAGAGGAAAACCGCCTGGTGGTCTACACCTCCCACAAGGAGGAAATCTACAAGCCCATCATTCGGGAATTTGAGGACCGCACGGGCATATGGGTGCAGGTGCAAAGCGGCGGTACCAATGAGATGCTGGAACAGATCGCTTTGGAGAGCGATTTTCCCCAGGCGGATTTGATGTTCGGCGGCGGCGTGGAAAGCCTGGAGGCCTTCAGCCAGCATTTTGCCGCCGTGGATATCAAGGAGGCGGATGCCATTGCGGACAAATACCGCCTGCCCGGCAGCAAATGGCTGCCCTTTTCCTCCCTGCCTGAGGTGCTGATCTATAACCCAAAGCTCATCGGGGACAGCGTCCCCGCCGGCTGGGCAAGCCTGCTGGATCCCGTATACCGTGGCAGGATCGCCTTCGCGCGGCCCGATGTGTCCGGCTCCAGCTATACGGCGCTGGCCACGCTTTTGCAGGTGCTGCCCGGGGATGACGATGCTCTGTTGCGTCGCTTTTTTGAAAACCTGGACGGGAATATACTAAGCGGCTCGGGCGAGGTGGTGGGCGCCGTGTCGGACGGAAGCTGCCTGGTAGGCATTACGTTGGAAGAAACCGCGAAAAAGGGCATTGCCGCCGGGGAGGACATCGCCATGGCCTATCCCGTGGAGGGCACCAGCGATGTGCCGGACGGCGTAGCGGTTTTGAAGGGCTGCGCCCACCCTCAAAACGCGGAAGCGTTCATCTCCTTCATCCTGGGCCGGGATGTGCAGAAGCGGCTGATCGGTAATTATTCCAGGCGCTCGGTCCGGGCGGACCTGACCGCCGAGCAGTCCCCCAGCACGGACATGAAAACAATCGATTATGACATTTTATGGGCAAGCAGCCAAAAAAGCGCGATCCTTAATCGCTGGAGCGGGCTTGCACAGGAGGCGGAGCCATGAGAGGATGGATCCGCCGTTCCTTCAAAGCCCGTATCTTTTTAACCGTACTGATGGTTTCCATGCTTCCGCTATTGATCCTGGACGTGGTCATGCTGCCGCTTCTGATCCGCCACAGCGAAAGCCGGCTGGCTATGGAAGCAGGAGAGCAGCTTGACGCGCAGCTTCAAACGATGCAGTCCGTCTTTACCGCCTTCGATGATACGGCCCGGGCGCTTTGCGCAAGCAGCGAAATCAGGCAGGCGCTTCTTCAGGGCGGCGTGCCCGATGCGCAGGTGTACCGGGTGCTGTTCCAAGGCGCGGAAAAGATCCAGCCCTATGCCCGGCTGGGGCTGTATACCCCGGATGGGGTATGCCGTTATGGCATTCAGGGCATGGCGGTGGGGAGCAGGCTAGATACGGATTGGGGGCTTTTGCGGGCGGCGGCGGAGGCTTCCGGCATGGTCTATTCCGGCCAAGGCGGGGCGGAACTGAACGGCGCCATGGCTGTGACCGGGGAAAACGGGCAGCTTGCGGGATATGCCGTGCTCTCCATGACGGACATCCAACTGGACGCGCTGTTTTCCGGCTTGATAAACACTGCCTCCAACGTGATTCTGCTGGATGCTTTCTGGCGGCCTGTATACCGCTCCCAGCCCGCCCAAGGCGATGCCATGGTAGCCGTCCTGCGCCAGCAGCTTTTAAGCGGCAAGAGCCTTGACGGCGGCAGCAGCGAATTCAATTTCTATCTGGCCAGGGAGGAGCGCACGGGCCTGTATTTGTTGCTGCAAAAGCCCAAAACCTTTACCGCCGCGGTGGTAGGCGCCTTTTACGCCATCAGCGCGGCCCTTGGGCTTCTTTGCCTGCTGCTTTGTCTGTGGGGCGCCTGGCTGCTGAGCCGCCATCTTTCCCGGCCTGTCAAGGAATTGAGCTTCGCCATGGGCCAAGTGGAGCGCGGCGATTTTTCCGTGCGGATCGAAACCGACCGCCTGGATGAATTGGGAACGCTTTCCAAGGGCTTTAACAGCATGGTGCAGGAATACCGCCTGAACCTTGACCGCTCTGTCAAGCGCCAAAAAGAACTCAATGACGTGCAATTGCGGCTGATGCAGGCGCAGCTCAACCCGCATTTTCTGTATAATACGCTGGACGCCATGAAGTGGCTGGGGGTCACCCACCATGTGCCCAAGGTGGCCGCTTTGGCCACGGACCTGGCCACCATCCTGCGCACCAGCATCTCCCGGGAAGAAATGGTGACCCTGGAGGCGGAGCTGGCCCTGATCGACCACTATATCAATATCCAGTCCATCCGGTTTGAAGACAGGTTCACCTGTGAAATCGATGTCAAGGAGGAATTCCAAAACTGCCTGGTACCCAAGCTGGTGCTGCAGCCCTTGGTGGAAAACGCCATCCTCCACGGCGTAAGCGGCCGGGAGGACGGCTATGTCAAGCTCTGGGCGGAGCGGGATGGTGAAGCGCTGGTGCTTTCCGTATCGGACAACGGCTGCGGCATGCCGGAGGAACTGGTGGAAAAGCTTAACAGCCCCGATAAGCGCATCCAAGGCGGGCATCTGGGGTTGTACAACGTGGACAGCATCATCCGGCTGCATTTCGGCGGGGAATACGGCATTTCCGCGCGGTCGGACCGGGGAAAGGGAAGCTGCGTATCCGTCCGGCTGCCGCTTGTAAGAAAGGAGGAGGCCCATGCTGAAGGTACTGGTGATAGATGATGAGGCTGTAGTGCGCCGGGGCATCGTTCTGGGTGTGGACTGGGCGAAGATCGGCTGCGCGGTAGTCGGGGAGGCGGAGAACGGTGAAGAGGGGCTTGCGCTGGCGGAGCAATGCCGCCCCAATCTGATCATCACCGACATCCGCATGCCCAGGATGGACGGCATCGCCATGCTCACAGCGCTGAGGGCAAGGGGCTGCGACGCCCACGTGATCGTGCTCACGGCTTACAGCGATTTTGCCTATGCCAGGGACGCCCTGAAGCTAAAGGCCGATGACTACCTTTTGAAGCCTTTCCGGAATCAGGAGCTGGAAAGCACCGTTGCGAAGATCCTGCAAAAGGCGCAGGCCGGAGACATGCCGGTGCCGGAGGCCGTACCGTCCCCCGAATCTGCGGGAAAAAGCAAATATGTGATGGAAGCCATGAATTACATCGCCGGGCATTATGGGGACAGCGACATCGGCATCACCGCCGTGGCGGAGCACCTGATGGTCAGCGAAGGGTATCTGAGCCATGTCTTCAAAAAAGAAACCAACTATACCGTCACCGGTTACCTGACCCAGTACCGCATCCACATGGCCATGCGGCTTTTAAAGGACTGCCGGCTGAAGGTGTATGAGGTCGCCCAAAGGGTGGGATACCGGGATGTCACCTACTTCGGCAGCATCTTTAAAAAACTTTCCGGTATGTCCCCCTCGGAGTATCAGGACAGGTGCGGAGGATAAAAGAGCAGGAATGTAGGGATAATAGCAGCTTTGTCCAGTTTGATTATGGTTTATATCTCCCTATAATAGATATAAAGGTTTGTTGTAAACAACCAAATATATCAAAAGGAGACGGAACCATGAAAAAAGCATTGGCAACCCTGCTCGCCCTGGCCCTGTTGATGACGGCCTTTACCGTGAGCGCCCTGGCTGACACAGCCATGAGCGTGGAAGAAATCATCGCCCAGGCGCAAACCATGACCAACGCCGAACTGTTCCAAAAAGCCATTGAGGAATCCAACGGCAAGGTGCTTTACGGCATCGGCAACTCCAGCCGCGGCAAGACCGCCGGCGCCAGCTTCGTAGACATGCTCAAGACCATCGATCCCAGCTATACAGGCACCATCGAATGGTCCCAGCCGAAAAATAACTCCATCTTCACCACCCTGAACGCCGACATCAAGAGCGCCCAGCACATCTATTCCATGACGCTCATCCAGGACGGCAACCAGATCCAGAGCAAGATGCTGGACACCGGCAACCTGCTGAACTTCATCCCCAAGGATTGGGTGGAAGCCGCCGGCGTTGACGAGGCAGCCAACGGCCATCCCCTGGCGCTGCAGACGCTGAACAAGGTGTTCATGTTCAACAATACCACCGGCGCGTCCTTCCTTAACTGCTGGGATTTCGTCGCCCAGGGGCAGGCGCCCCTGTTCATGGGCGTCAACTCCGAGCTGGTGGGCAAGAACTTCCTGTACATGCTCACCAAGGACACCTACGCCAACTACCTGAAGGACGCCTTTGACGCCCTGCCCGCCGACCAGCAGGCCTATTTCCAGACAACCATAGACGAAGTGGCTGCCGATGTGGAGCCCTTGGGTCTCACCGCGGAAAACGCGAAATACGCCCTGGCTTTCATCAAGCTCTGGTGCCTGCAGTACAACGAGCAGACCGATGACGGCCCCATCTGCAACACCCTGGTCACCACCTCCGCAGCCGGCCAGACGGGCCTGCTGGTGTACTCCAAGCTGCGCTCCGTGGAAGAGTCCGCGGAAGCCTCCGTCAACAACATCACCATCGCCGCCTACCAGGATGGCTACAAGGGCATCGGCGGCTACGCCTACAAGCATTACCTGCAGGTGGTCAAGACCTCTCCCCTGCCCTGGACCGCCTGCGCCTTCATCTCCTACATGACCACCACCCAGGAAGGCTTCTCCGCCTGGGGCAAGGACATGGGCGGCTACAGCGCCAATCCCGCCTGCAACCAGGACCACTCCAAGGACGGCATCGTGGACGGCGCGGACAAATTCCCCGCCAAGAACGACCGCGGCTATGACTGGTGGACTTCCGCCCAGGGTGGCCAGCTGGTGGTTGAAGACCCCGCTTACTGCGCGCAGGTCTCCTTTGATCTGGGCGACTGGATCGACATGATCGTGGGGAACAAGTAACGGAAGGTTTGGCGGGAAGGGAACTTTTTGAAAAAAGCTCCCTTCCCGCACCCATCTCTCAAAAACTTTCTTGGAAAATTCATTCGTTCTTCCATACTTTTCCTCAGGCCTTCATCGTGAAAACGGGCCGGGCGAATGA
>JAEWVC010000072.1 GCA_023459275.1 Bacillota bacterium
CCCGGGCCTCCGGTCGCCGGGGGCCCCCCCCCCCGCGCCCCCGCTAAAGGGACCTAGTCCCTTTAGAATCCCTATATTGCGTATAAAGAAAATGCTTGCTGCCTCCATTCATTGTCTTGGAGGTGGCAAGCCTTTCTTGTATATATTTGATACGGGGATTCAAAAGGGGCGTGCCCCTTTAGTGGAGGTGCAGGAGGCAAAGCCTCCTGCTAAAACATCTTTTTGCGCCAGAGCAGGAAGGCCGCCAGCAGCGCGCCTGTCAGGGAAATGCCCGACACCAGCCAGAAGCCGAAGGGGGTATTGGCAAAGGGAACGGCCACGTTCATGCCCCAGAGGGAGGCCACCAGGGTGGGGATGGCCATCACCAGGGTGATGCTGGTCAGCACCTTCATGACAATGTTCAGGTTGTTGCTGATGATGGAGGCGAAGGCGTCCATGGTGCCGGACATGATGTCGCGGTAGATGGCGCACATCTCGATGGCCTGTTTGTTCTCGATGATCACGTCCTCCAGCAGGTCGGTATCATCGGGGAACTTTTTCAGCGCGTCCAGGCGGAGCATTTTTTCCATGACCATTTCGTTGCCCTTTAAGGAAGTGCTGAAGAACACCAGGGATTTTTCCAGCTTCATCATCTGCAAGAGCTCGCGGTTGCGCAGGGATTTTTCCAATTTATCCTGCACATGGACGCTGGCCTTGTCGATCTGCTTCAGGTACGCCAGGAAGCGGGATGCGTTGCGGTGCAGCAATTGCAGAATGAACCTGGTGCGCTTGTGGGTCCAGAAGCCGCGGACGCGCTCCTCTGTGAAGTCGGCAATAATGGGCGTTTCCCTGGTGGACACGGTGATGATGATGTCATCCACCAAAATGATGCCCATGGGGATGGTGCTGTAGATATAGCCGCTGCCCTCCACCTCCACATAGGGGATGTCCACAATGATCAGGGTCTGATCGTTGTCGTGCTCGATACGGGCGCTCTCTTCCTCGTCCAATGCAGCCATCAGGTACGTGGGGTCCAGGGCGAACCTGGCGTTCAGCCCGTTGATCTCCTCCTTGGTGGGCGCCTGCAGGTGCACCCAGCAGCCCTTTTCCAGGGTGGTGCACTCCACCAGGTGGTCTTCTACGGTTTTGAAGATCCTCCTCATCAAAAAAACCTGCCTTTCTGTGCGGCACGCACACGCAAAGGCAGGCGATCACTTGTCCGGCGCTATATTATACCGCCTTGGAAACAGACCGCATGCGTGCGTGGGAACGTGCCTTGTTGGGACTGTACGGGTCGCCTTCCACGGCGGTCCTCTCCTTTCTTACGGCGGCCAGGCATTTCGCCCGGGGCTTCCGCTTTCCTATCATAATCCCTGACGGCGGTTCTGTCAACGCGCGCGGCAAAAAATTTTCCTTTCTTGGAAGTGCGCAAAGTGGCTTGACTGCTCCAAAAATGCACACAATATGTTGATATCGGGGGCGGAAAGTTGACCATATATGGTATTGACAGGAGGAACTGGACGCACTATAATGACACTGCTCTTTCGACAGGACTGCTTTCCCGGCAGAGAAATTTGTCGGTTTTTCGGAATGACGGATGCTTCAAGCCTTCCAACACGGGCTTGTGCTTTGCTATCTTTATGCCATCCCGCCAACAGAAGACGGGGGCTGGCTTTTTGTTCCGAAATCGCGGCGTACACGGAAGAAGGAAAGGCAGGAGGGGTTTGCGCATGATCACTTCCATCAAGAAACGGGACGGGCGGACGGTACCCTTTGACGAGGCAAAAATTGAACAGGCGATCCTGAAAGCGTTTGCCGCCAGCGGCAGCGCCAAGGGGATCGACGCGGCGAAGGCACTGGCCCGGCAGGTGGTGGAGGAGATTGATGGGAACGAAGCCATTTCCGGCATTCCCACGGTGGAGGAAGTGCAGGACGTGGTGGAGCGCGTGCTGATCGAAAAGGGGTTTGTGCGCTCCGCCAAGGCATACATCCTTTACCGGGCAGAGCGCAGCCGTGTGCGGGAGATGAACACCCGCCTGATGAAGATTTTTGAGGATATCGCTTACAAGGATGCCGTCGATTCGGACATCAAGCGGGAGAACGCCAACATCAACGGCGATACCGCCATGGGTGCCATGCTCAAGTTCGGCTCCGAGGGCGCCAAGCAGTTCTACGATATGTATGTGCTCAACCCCAGGCACGCCAAGGCGCACCGGGAGGGGGACATCCATATCCATGACATGGATTTTTATACCCTCACTACCACCTGCTGCCAGATCGACCTTTTGAGCCTGTTTCACGATGGGTTCAGCACGGGCCACGGTGTCTTGCGGGAGCCCAACGACATCTACAGCTATTCCGCCCTGGCCTGCATCGCCATCCAGGCCAACCAGAACGACCAGCACGGCGGGCAGAGCGTGGTGAACTTTGATTACGGTATGGCCCCCGGCGTGAAAAAGACGTTCGTCAAGCGTTACCGGGACAACCTCGCAAGGGCGCTGGAGCTGCTTTGCGGCATGGAGGACGCCGAGGGAAAGGCCCGGGCGCTTTTGGACGCGCTCAAAGAGCAGGATTTGACGCCTTCCCTGGTGGAAAACACGGAATTCCGCGCCGCCCTCAAGGAAAAGCTGAAGGACGCTGCCGACGAAAAGACATTGGAGCAGGTTTTGTTCTTTGCCCAGCAAAAGGCCGAAAAGGAAACGGACAAGGCCACCTATCAGGCCATGGAGGCCCTGATCCACAACCTGAACACCATGAACAGCCGGGCCGGGGCACAGGTGCCTTTCTCCTCCATCAATTACGGCACGGACACTTCCCCGGAGGGGCGTATGGTGATGCGCAACCTGCTTCTGGCCACGGAGGCCGGGCTGGGCCACGGGGAGACGCCCATTTTCCCCATCCAGATTTTCCGGGTCAAGGAGGGCGTGTCCTACAACCCCGGCGACCCCAATTACGACCTGTACCGCCTGGCCATCCGCACAAGCGCCAAGCGTCTTTTCCCCAACTTCTCGTTCCTGGACGCGCCCTTCAACAAGAAATATTATAAGGAAGGCTATCCTGAGACGGAGGTGGCCTACATGGGCTGCCGCACCAGGGTGATGGGCAACGTGTACGATCCCACCCGGGAGGTATCCCCGCGCCGGGGCAACCTGTCCTTCACCTCCATCAACCTGCCCAGGATCGCCATCAACGCAAACGGCGATGTGCAATGGTTCTTTGAGGAGCTGGAGCGCAAGCTGGCCCTGGTGGTGGATCAGCTGGACGAACGGTTTGAGATCGTTGCCCGCAAAAAGGTGCGCAACTTCCCCTTCCTGATGGGGGAGGGCGTATGGATCGATTCCGAAAAGCTGGACTGGGACGACGAGGTGCGGGAGGTTTTAAAGCACGGCACCCTCACCGTGGGCTTTATCGGCCTTGCTGAGGCACTCAAGGCGCTAAGGGGCGCGCACCACGGCGAAAGCGAGGAAAGCCAAAACCTGGGCCTGGAGATCGTGGGGGCCATGCGTGCCTACATGGACAAATTGAGCCAGGAACGCAAGATGAACTATACGGTTATCGCCACGCCCGCGGAGGGGCTGTCTGGCCGCTTCGTGCGCCTGGACAAGGAACGCTTTGGGGTGATTCCGGGCGTTACGGACAGGGACTATTACACCAACAGCTTCCATGTGCCGGTGTACTATCCCATCAGCGCCTTTGACAAGATCAGCATTGAGGCGCCCTACCACGCCCTGACCAATGCCGGGCACATCAGTTATGTGGAAATGGACGGCGACCCGCTGCAGAACCTGGATGCCTTTGAAAAGATCGTCAGGTTCATGCACGACAAGGGTATCGGCTACGGCTCCATTAACCACCCCATAGACCGGGACCCCGTGTGCGGCTACAACGGCATCATCGGCGACTCCTGCCCAAGCTGCGGCCGGGAGGAGAATGGCCGCGCCTTTGAGCGCATCCGCCGCATCACCGGCTACCTGGTGGGTACCTTGGACCGCTTCAACAACGCCAAGCGCGCCGAGGAGCACGACCGGGTGAAGCATAACATATAAGGCCGGGGGAGGATGCCGGGGGGATGCCGTTTGAAAAAGGCATCCCCCCCGGGCCCGCCTGG
>JAEWVC010000073.1 GCA_023459275.1 Bacillota bacterium
CGGGGGGGCTTTTTTTAAAAAACCCCCCCCCCCCCCCCCCCCCCGCCCCACCCAAGAAAACTTCCATTTTTCAGAAGGCCGGCTTACAGCTGATCAAAGGGATATGTTTTCCCAAACGTATCCACCCGGATGGTCTTGATCACCTGGGGGGCAAGGGGCTTATCCTGCCTGTCCCTGGGCACGGAGACAATGGCGTCGGCATGCTCCATGCCGGAAAGCACCTTGCCGAAGGCCGCATAGGAGCCGTCCAGGTGCGGCGAATCGCTGGTCATGACAAAGAACTGCGATCCCGCGGAATCGGGCAGGCTGCTCCTGGCCATGCTCAGCACGCCATAGGTGTGTTTCAGATTGTTGGCGACGCCGTTCCTCACAAACTCGCCTTTGATGTGGTATCCGGGGCCGCCTGTACCCGTGCCGTTGGGGCAGCCCCCCTGGATCATGAACCCGGGGATCACCCGGTGAAAAGTGAGCCCGTCGTAAAACCCGCTGTTGCAAAGGGCAATGAAGTTGCCCACCGACTGGGGCGCGAGGTCGGGATACAGTTCCCCCCGAAGCTCGCCGCCGTTTTCCAGGGTGATGGTAAAGATGGGGTTCCCGGCTTGATTCTCCTGGTCGGACATGATGTTCTCCCCTTCCCGATAGATGGTGATGCCATGTTTTATCTCCCGCATGCGCGCGGGCAGTGCATATCATGCGTTATCAGAACCGATAAGGCTGGGCAAACAGCCTGAGGCGGTGTTCATCCCTCCATATCCGTATTATTGTATCCAATTTCCCACCGGGATGCAAGCATTTCTCCAATGAGACCCTTTTCTTGGGATTCTTCTATGCATATCCCTTGATAAGGGTTTCCCTGGAAAGGGTTTTTGTTGACAAAAAACGGCCTGTGGATACAATGGAGGACGGAGGATAACGAAAGGAAATACAGCCATGCTTGAAAAATTTTATGAAGACCCCAGTGCCCTGCATATTGGCACCGCCTCCCCGCGCGCCTATTACCTGCCCTGCGGCGAAAAGCCGGGGGACGTGCGGCGGACCCTTTTAAACGGCGACTGGACCTTCCGCTATTTTGAAAGCGTGGAAGATGTGCCGGAGGATATCGGCCGGGAGGATTTCCCTCTGGGCGAGAAAACGATCCCCGTGCCCTCCGTGTGGCAGAACCACGGGTATGATCGCCATCAATACACCAACGTGCGCTATCCTTTTCCCCTAGACCCGCCCTATGTGCCCAGGGAAAACCCCTGCGGCGTGTACCGCCGGCGTTTCACCCTTGCCAACACGGCCATGCGTAGCTACCTGACCTTTGACGGCGTGGATTCCTGCCTGTATGTGTGGGTCAACGGGCAGTTTGCGGGCTACAGCCAGGTTTCCCATTCCCCGTCGGAATTCGAGATCACGTCCTTTGTGCGCCAGGGTGAAAACACCCTGACCGCCGCCGTGCTGAAATGGTGCGACGGCAGCTATCTGGAGGACCAGGACAAACTGCGCATGTCCGGTATCTTCCGGGATGTGTCCCTGCTTTTGCGCCCCCAAAGCCATGTGTGGGATATCACGGTGACCGCCGCCCCCGACGCCGCCTTCAAGGGCGCGGAAATCGGCGTGAAGCTTACCTATGCCGGGGAGCCCTTCCCCCTGGCGTTTACACTCAGGGACCCCTCGGGGAACGAAACCGCCCGGAAGCAAGGAACCGGGGCCGCTCACTTCAGCCTGGAAACGGCCGCCTTGTGGACGGCGGAGACACCGGTGCTGTATACTTTGACCCTGGCGGGCGGCGGCGAGGCCATCACCCTCCCGGTGGGTATCCGCAAAATTGAAATTGAAAACGGGATCGTGCTGCTCAACGGCAGGCGGGTCCGGCTCAAGGGCGTCAACCGCCACGACAGCGACCCGGAAACGGGCTATACCATTTCCATAGAGCAGGCCATGCGGGATCTGACGCTGATGAAAAGGCACAACATCAACGCCATCCGCACCAGCCATTACCCCAACGCTCCCTGGTTCCCCCTGCTGTGTGCCCAATACGGCTTTTACATGATCGCGGAGTCCGATGTGGAGAGCCACGGCTGCGCGGAAAGGCTGGGCGGCGATTTTGACTACAACTACGGCTTCCTGGCCCGGGACCCGCGCTTCAAGCAGGCGATCCTTGACCGGGTGCAGCGCAATGTGATCCGCGACAAGAACTGCCCCGCGGTGCTCTTTTGGTCCCTGGGCAACGAGGCGGGCTACGGCGTTAATTTTGAGGAGGCCGCCCGCTGGGTCAAATCCTATGACCCCACCAGGCTCACCCATTACGAGGGTGCCGTGCACCAGCCCAAGGGTGATAAGGCCGGCCAGCAGGCGCTGGACGTATACAGCCGCATGTACCCCTCCGTTCAGGAAATTGAAGACTACTTTGCCGGCGGGCAGGACAAAAAACCGTATGTGCTGTGCGAATACATCCACGCCATGGGCAATGGCCCCGGCGACGCGGAGGACTACTGGGAAGCCATGGAAAAGCATCCCGGCCTTTGCGGCGGCTTTGTGTGGGAATGGTGCGACCATGCCGTGTACATGGGCAAAACAAAGGACGGCAGGAAAAAATACGCCTATGGCGGGGATTTCGGCGAATTTCCCCATGACGGCAACTTCTGCATGGACGGGCTTACGTATCCAGGCCGCGCGCCCCACACGGGCCTGAAGGAATACCAAAACGTGATCCGCCCGGTGCGCGCAAGCGCCGGGGATTTGGAAAAGGGCGAAATCCTTTTTAGGAGTACCCTGGACTTTTCGGATGCCCGGGAAGTGCTCTTGGTCTCCTGGCAGGTGACGCAGGACGGAAAGACGGTGCAGGAAGGCGATGTGCCTCCCTTCTCCCTGCCCGCCAGGAGCGAAAAGGCCGTTTTGGCAGGTTTCAAGGTGCCCGGGGCGGGCGGCTGCTTCCTGAATATTTTTTACAAGGCCGCGGGCAGCCATCCCCTGGTGCCGGCGGGAACGCTGCTGGGCACGGATCAAATTGTGCTCAGGAAATCGGACCGCCGCCTGCCCGCCCTTTCCGCAGGAAACGTGGAGGTGGCGCAGGATCACAGGTATATCACCGTCACCGGGAAGGACTTCCGCTACCGGTTCGACGTCCGCCTGGGGGCCTTTGATGAGTTGGTATATCAAAACCGCAGCCTGATCACCGCGCCCATGCTGCTGAATATTTGGCGCGCGCCCACGGACAATGACCGGAACCTGAAGGCGGACTGGCTTCGCGCGGGATACAGCCGGGCAGGCCAGCGGGCGTATACGGCTGCCGGGGAAATACAAAACGGGCAGGGCCTCATCACCTGCCGCCTGTCCCTGGCCCCGGTGTATCTACAGCCCATATTGCAGGTGGAAGCAACGTACGTGATCGGCGCCGGCGGGGCCATCGATTGCCGTTTTGCCTGCGTCAAGGACGGCGCCCTGCCGCAACTGCCAAGGTTTGGCTTGCGGCTGCACCTGCCCGCCGGGCTTACAGACGCCCGCTACTTTGGCTTCGGCCCCTATGAAAGCTATACGGACAAGCGCCGCGCCTCTTATCTGGGCCTGTTCGAAACCACGGCGGCCGGGAATCATGAGGATTATTTGCGGCCCCAGGAGAACGGCAGCCATTTCGGCACGCGGTGGGCGGAAGTTACTGCCGCTGATGGGTTCGGCCTGCGCCTTGAAAGCGAAGAAGACTTTTCCTTCCAGCTTTCGCCCTATACCCAGGAGGAGCTGACGGCAAAGGCCCACAATTACGAGCTGGAAAAAGCGCCGGGCCCCGTGCTGTGCGCGGACTACAAGCAAAACGGCATCGGCTCCAACAGCTGCGGTCCCAAACTTCTGGAGAAATACGCCTTCAGCGAAACGGAGTTCACCTATGGCATCCGCCTGAGCCCCTTTGCGCCGGAAGCGTGACACAGACAAGGACCCTTGTCTTCGCAGCCATGAATGGATGATGCTGTGTGTGGATCTATTCAGTTCTCGTTCTCGTAAGCTTTGCCGCCGCTTTTATTTCAGGCCTGGCTGGTTTTGGCGGCGCGCTTTTGCTGCTGCCTGTGGCAACTGCCTGTATCGGCACAGCAGCCTCCGTGCCGGTACTGACCCTGGCCCAGCTGATAGGAAATATCGCCCGCATGGCGTTCGGATACCGGCAGATTGACTGGAAATCGGTCGGCCTGTTTTGCGCGGCGGCGCTTCCGCTGGCCGCCCTGGGAGCGTTTGGATTTTCCGTGCTTCCAAAGGATCTTGTTACCCGCTTCATCGGCGGGGTTTTGCTGATTCTTGTTTTGATAAAGATGCTTGGGAAATTGGAGTTCAAAAACGGAAAGCGGGCCATGCTTGCCGGCGGCGCAGCCACCGGTTTGCTTTCCGGGCTTGCGGGAAGCGGCGGGCCCATGGGAGCGGCGGCATTCATGACCCTTGGGCTCCCGCCCGTTGCCTATATTGCCAGCGAGGCCACAACCGCCGTAGCCATGCACATCCTGAAAACCGCCATATACAGCAGGCTGGTGGGGCTTGACGCCTCTTCCCTGCTTACAGGGCTCGCCATGGGTACGGCAATGACCGCCGGAACGTTTTGGGCAAACCGCATCCTAAAGAATATAGAAAAAAGAAAATTCCAGAAGTATGCCGCCGCTTTGCTCTGCGTTGCAGGCGCATACATGCTGATGTTTGGAGCATAAAGAATGAGTCTTAAGGCGCGGGCCAAAAAGCTAAAAGCGGATATCCCGGCGGTATTTCTTGCCATGAAGAAGAAAGAAACGCCTGCCGCGGCAAAGATCATCGCCGGGCTGACGGTCGCTTATGCTTTGTCTCCCATCGACCTGATACCGGATTTTATACCGGTGCTGGGCTATCTGGACGACATCCTTCTGCTGCCGCTGCTGGCGGCCCTTGCCATACGGCTGATACCGCCGGAAATCTTTGACCAATGCCGGAAGGAAGCGGAGAACCTTTGGGCGGACGGAAAGCCAAAGAAATGGTATTACGCCTTGCCCATTGTACTGCTGTGGCTGCTGGCCGCATGTTTGGTGATCAAAGCGATATGGTTCTGAAATGATTCGTCCGGGCAAAACGGCGAATCCCCATTTGCTGTTTGCTGTGCACCCCCGGAAGGACAGGCGTTTTCCGGGTCACCCGGCAAAATGGCAGGCCGCAAAGTGCCCGGGCTCCCCCTCCCGCAGGAGGGGTTTTTCCTTATGGCAGCGCTCTTTGGCAAAGGGGCAGCGGGTGCAGAAAGGACAACCCTCCGGCACATGGATGGGGCTGGGGATATCGCCTTTGAGCAGGACCCGTTCCGGCGGATGGGTAAGGTCGATGGTCAGCACCGCGGAAAGCAGGGAGCGGGTGTAGGGGTGCAGGGGCTTTGAAAACACCTGCTCCGTGGGCCCTGTTTCCATGATGGCACCCAGGTACATCACCGCCACGGAGGCGCAGATATCCTTGACTACCGCCAGGTTGTGGGAAATGAACAGGTACGTTATATGCAGATCCCGCTGAAGATCCATCAAAAGGTTCAGTATCTGGGCGTGCACCGATACATCCAGGGCGGAGACAGGCTCGTCGCACACCAGAAACTCCGGGTTTAACGCGATAGCCCGGGCGATGCCGATGCGCTGGCGCTGCCCGCCGGAAAAATCCGAAGGGTAGCGGCACATGTCCTCCCTGGACAGGCCCACCAGATGCAAAAGCTCCGCCACCCTTGCTTCCCTTTGGGCAGCCGTCATCCCGCCTCTTATGCGCATGGGCTCGGCGATGATCTCATACGCCGTAAAGCGCGGGTTCAGGGAGGAAAAGGGGTCCTGAAAGATCATCTGCATATCCCGCCGAAGCGCCTTGAAGCCCCCGGGCTTCAGGGTACTTAAATCCCTGCCCTTGAACAGCACCCGGCCGCCCGTGGGCCTGAGCATGCCCAGTACGGCGTTGGCCAGGGTGCTTTTCCCGCAGCCCGACTCCCCCACCAGGCCAAAGGCCTCCCCCGGACTGATGGCAAGGGATACATCGGAGACCGCCCGCACAAACTTCTTTTTTTGGAAGGGCAGGCGGCCCTTTACGGGAAAATGCACGCTCAGGCGGTCGATTTGCACCAAAGGTTCCATTTACGCCCCCTCCTTTTCAGGAAGCCAGGGATAATGGCAGCGGACAAGAACACCGCCGCCCATGTCCGTTAAGGCGGGCATCCGCTCCGCGCAGCCCTCGCCGCACCGGTCGCACCGGGGATGGAAATAGCAGCCTCCGGGCTTGTGCATGGGGTTGGGCACCTGGTCCCTGATCTGCACGAACCGCGCGCCGCAGCGGTCCAGGCTGGGCACGGAGGCCAGCAGGCCCCGGGTATAGGGATGGCGCGGGTTTAAAAAGAGGTCCCGCAAGGGGGCGCGCTCCACCATCTTGCCGCTGTACATCACATGCACGGTATCGGCCATGTGGGCCACCACGCTCAGGTCATGGGTGATCAAAATCAGCGCCGTGCCGTGCTCCCGCTGAAGCGTCTTCAAAAGGTCCAGCACCTGGGCCTGGATGGTTACATCCAGCGCGGTGGTGGGCTCGTCGGCAATGATCAGCTTGGGCTTTACGGCAAAGGCCATGGCGATGAGCACCCGCTGGCGCATCCCCCCCGAGAGCTGGTGGGGAAAGTCGTGATAGCGGCGCTTGGGATCAGGCACGCCCACCGCCGTAAGCGCGGCGATGGAAGCGGCCTTCGCCTGGCTTTTGCGCATGCCGGTATGCCTAAGAAAAATTTCGTCCATCTGGCGGCCCACGCTCATCACGGGGTTCAGGGCGGTGAGCGCGTCCTGGAAGACCATGCACATGTCCCGGCCCCGAAGTTCGTTCAGTTCCGCCTCGTCCATCAAGAGCATGTCGCGGCCGTCAAAGCGCATTTCATCCGCCTGGAAAAGCGCGGGAGGCGAATTCAAAAGCCGCATGGCGGCAAGGCCGGTCACGGATTTGCCGCAGCCGGATTCCCCCACGATGGCAGCGCATTCCCCGGGCATCACCGCAAGGTCGATGCCCTCCACCGCCCGCACGATCCCCGCGTCCGTGGGGAAGATCACCTTGAGGTTGCGTATGGAAAGGAGCGGCGTGTTTTCGCTCATGCCTCTACGCCTCCTTCCGCGGGTTCCGGAACCGGGGCTTCCGCGGCTTCGTTCATCTTGATGAACACATCCTGGATATAGGCGTTGTTCATGCTGCGGAACAATTTCATCAGCGAGCTGGACCGCTTCATCCTGGGATTGAAAATTTCCTCCAGCGCCAGGCCGATGCGCATGAAGGAGAATACGGACAGAAAGATGCCGATGCCCGGCGCCAGAATCCACCACCAGTGGCCAAACAGCAGCGCGCCGCCGCTCTGGGCCTCCGCCAGCATCTTGCCCCAGCTTACCGCCGTGGGGTCGCCCAGGCCCAGGAAGGAAAGCCCCGCCTCCGCCACCATGATCCCCGCGCTGGTCAGCGCCGTGCTCATGATCAGCAGGTGGGAAACGCCGGGCAAAATGTGCCGGAGCATGATGTACCCGCGGCCCGCGCCGGCAAGCTCCGCGGCCTTCACATAGTTGCTGCCCTTCAAAACTAGCACCTGGGAGCGGATCACCCTTGCCATCCCCGTCCAGCCAAAAAGGGTAAAGATCAAAATAATCATCAAGTAGCTCTTGCCGAACAAATTGGTGAGCACAATGGTCAGCGGCAGGGTGGGGATCACCAGCAGCACATCCACCACCCGCATGATGAGCATATCCAGGAATCCCCCGGCATACCCGGCCAGGATGCCCAGGCACGCGCCGATGACCGCCGTGGCAATGCCCGTGATGATGCCCACCATCAGGGAGACCCTTGCCCCGTAGATCAGCATGGAAAAGATGTCCTGCCCCGTGCTGATGGTGGTTCCCAAAGGATGCAGGAGGGAGGGCGCCAGGCCCTTTTCGGCCCGCTGCGTCACGTCATAGGGGTCAAAGGGCGCAAGCAGCGGCGCGAACACGGCGCACAGAATCAGCAGCGCCGCCAGGATCAGCCCTGTCCGCCCCTGGGGATGGCGCCATACCCTGACAAGAAGATTCTGCTTTTTCACCGGCTGCCGCCCCCCATCCTGACCCTGGGATCCAGCAGGGAGTAGCACAGATCCGTCACCAGGTTGGCCGCCAGCGCAAAGCCGGACAGAAACAGCATGATGCCCATCATCAGCGGGTAATCGTTGGTGTTGTTGGCCGTCAAAAAAAGCGTGCCCATGCCGTGCCAGTTGAAGATCTGTTCAATGACCACCGCGCCGCCCAGCAGCCCCGATACGCTCATGCCAAGGTTTGTGACGATGGGCAGAAGCGCGTTGCGCAGCACATGGCGGTACATCACCCGGCGGACAGGCAAGCCCTTGGCCCGGGCGGTCAATACAAAATCCTCGTTGGAAACGGCGATCACGCTGTTGCGGGTGCTCTGGGCGTAGGAAACGATGCCGCCCACCGACATGGCCATCACCGGCAGCGCCGCGTTTTTAACCACCCGCAGGATGGCCGCCCCGCTCCAGTCGAAGGAGGAGACAAGGCCGGGATCGGTATACGCCGGGAACCAGCCCCACTCAAAGCCCATGTAGAGGGAAAACAGCAGCGCCAGGAAAAAGGAGGGCAGCGCCACGGTAACGGTGGAAGCGTTGAGCAGCAGCCGGTCGGCCCATTTGCCCCGGTGCCAGGCGGCATAGGTGCCCAGGAAAAGCCCCAGGGTAACGCTGATCAGCAGATTTGTCAAAGAGAGCACCAAGGTCCAGGGCAGGCGGCCGGCGATCAGGTCCAACACCTTGGGCGAGCCCGCCTGCAGGGAGGTGCCAAGGTCCCCGTGGACAAGGCCGTCAAGATAGCGCAGGTACTGCTGCCAGGTGCTTACGTCAAAGCCGTACTGCTTGCGGGTCATCTGCTTGATAATGGTATACTCCAGGTCGCTCATGCTGCCCTGGGGCGGATAGTACCGCTCCGCCGGGTCCGTAACGCCGATGCGGGGAATAAAAAAATTCAGTGTCGTAACGATCAGGAAAATGAACAGCGTATACAGGATGCGCTTTGCCACATATCCTTTGTCCACCTTTTCACCTTCCTTCCGTTCCGGCGGCCTTGAGCCTGGTCAGGGAATCCATATTGAACGCGGTTTCCCCCTTGCCCGCCGTCCACCCCGTGAAGCGATCCGTGCGCGCAACGGAGATAACGTCCTGGCAAAACAGGGGAAGCTTGTAATACTGCCCGGCAATTTGAACCTCCAGCGCCCGGATCAAATCATACTTCGCATTGCGGTTCAAGGTCAGGCGCATGGCGTCGATCCCCTGACTGAGGGCTTCGTCCGTCAGCCGTCCGTAGTTGGAGGAGCGGCTCAGGTTCACAAAATGCGCCTTGAACATGATGTCCGCATTGGCCGGGGTGAAGGTTACGTTTTGCAGCGTCATATCAAAGTTGCCGCCGTACAGATACGTGTTCTCCGGGGCGCTGCCCTTGGCGGCGTAGCGCAGTTCCACGCCGATCTTCTGCAGTAGCACCTGGAGATAGCTTACCACATCCTGCTCGGCGGGGGAGCCCAGCACCTGATAGGACAGACGCCTGCCGCCGTCCAGGCGGTATCCCTCCGCGTCCTTACCGGGATACAGAGCGTTAAGAATCCCGTTGGCCTTTGCCAGCCGATCCGCGATGGGGCCTAAGAGGATGTCCGCCTCCGGGGCGTACAGGTCGCCGTCGGGCACCAGCCCCGCCGGCACCGCGGCGCCGTGGCCGTCCAGCACATATTGGATCAGCGATTCCTGATCAATGGCCAGGGCGATGGCCTCCCGCACCAGAATGTCGCCAAGCTGCCGCCGGGCGGCGGTCATCCGGTCTGTGGGCGCGTTGACGTTCAAAACCAGGCAAAGGGTAAAGATTCCGGGGGAGGAGGTCACAAACACGTCCTTTTCCTGCTTGAAAAGGGAGGCGTAGTTGGCGCTTACGGAAGTGTCCAGCACATCGATATGCCCCTTTTTCAGGGCGTAGACGGCCACGTTAATCTCCTGGTAAAGCACAAATTTCAGCGTGTCCACCTTGTACAGCGGGCTGCCGTCCGCGTCCGTGAGGAAATAATCCGCCCGGCGCCGAAGGACGATCTCCTGGCCGCTGCTCTGGGCGGAGTCCAGGCTGTAGGGCCCGCAGCCCACGGGATTCGCGTACGCATCGCTCAGTTCTCTGGTGGGCGAGGTGTTGTTGACGGGACAGTCCAGGGAGATGAGGGGGCCGTAGATATGCTCGGGCAGGATGAGCACCGTGGACACCAGGGGCGTGATGGCCCCCAGCACCTTGGATACCTCAAAGTAGAACACGGTGTCCCGCTCCGCCCGGGAAACGGGATACCCTCTTTCGTTTGCCCCGGTATCGTAGGTGTAGATGCCCTGGCGGCGGAGCTTGCCGGTATTGTTGTCGTACTTGTGCTTAAGATCGTTCACCCAGACCAGCGCCCCGGCGTGGTTGGACAGCTTCTGGTTGGCGGCCAGGTCAAAGGTAAAGTAGATGTCTTTCACCGTCACGGGCCGGCCGTCCGACCAGCGGGCGTTTTCGTTGAGCACAAAGCGCACGGGAATATACGACGTATCGCTCCCCGAATACTCGGCTTCCAGGCGGCGATAGTCGATGCCGCCGCCCGCGGTGATAAGCGGCTTCCCCTGCCTGTCCAGATAGGCCCATTCCCGGGCCAGCTTGGGCTGGTAGGTATCGGTATTTTCGTCGTAGTCAAGCAGCGTGGAATAGACCATGCTGGAGATGGTGGGGGCCACGCCGTCTCTGGAAAGCCAAGGCATATAGGACGCGGGAAAGGAGGAGGCCACCTCGCCTACGTACAGGGTGCCGGAATCGCCGCCCTGACGTTCGTAGGAAGAGGAACAGCCGGAAAGCGCCAGCGCCAGCGCGGCCAGCAGCGCCAGGCATGTAAGCGTGCGGCGCATAAGCCCTGCCCCCTTCCTTCAAAGCATGGGATCAATTCAGTAAGGGTACTGCATCTTTTCGCCGAAGCCGTCCTTGCTGACGCAGTTGTCGTAGATCTCCTCTATGCGGAAGATATAGGCGGGGCGCGTGAGCCAGCGGCTCATGTCGGGATGGTGGTACACGTCATGCTGGGCGTTTATAAACTGCTGGTAGATCTCCCGTTTGCCGCTGTCGCATTCGTCATGGATCTCCATTTGGCCCCTCAGCTCGTAGGAGATGGCCGGCGGCTGGTAAAAAAGCAGCGTGGCCTGGGGATTGGCCTTATAGTTTTCGTAGCTGTGCTTCTTGGCCAGTTCCAGGCTGCCTACCTTGGAAAAATCCACGCGGCTGCGGGCTTCCTCGCCGTACATGTACTTGACCAGCACGGCAAGCCCGCGCATGCTGTATTCCTTGTCCTCTTTATCAAAGGTCTTGATATGGGCGATGTACGCAGCCAGGGTTTCCTCCAGGTATTCGTCCCTGGGCAGGAAGCCGATGCCTTTGATGCTGGCGTTGAGCCCGGCAGGGCCCATGGATACGAAGGCGGGGTCGTGGGAACAGAAGCTCAGAAACATCTTTTCAGGCGATACCATTTCTCCGGCATGCAGCTTGAGCACCGACTCGGCCCGGGTATTGAAAGCCCATTTGAAAAAACTTTCCGCGGATTTCATGGACGCATCCCTCCCCCATATGTATATAGGCAGTATAACACATGGTATCCCTTCCATAAAAGGGAAATCATGTAGTCCGCACACGAAAAAAACAAAATTACGGGCCGCGCCGTACTTTTAAAAAAATGGCGGCGTCCCCCTTTGATCCTGCAATTCCGCAGATGGCACGCCGGAATTTCCGCTTGTTTTGCATCTGAAGCCACGCTCCTATGAAAATTCGATCCTTTTTTTCCCATGCCCTGTTGACAAGCGGCCCGTGCCGTTCTATATTGGTACCATCCCTATGGATGGCGCCTTTCGGAACATATCGAAAATGCGAACAGGAGTGAAATCATCATGAAAAAGATCCTCACGATGCTGCTGGCATTCTGCCTCACTCTGGGGCTGGGCACCGCCATGGCCCAGGAAGTTCCTGCCGCGCTGGCGGGCACCTATATCCTGGACGCCTCCCCGCTGGGCATGCCCCTGCAGGTGTACCTGATCATTGACGAAAGCGGAAACTTCCATTGGACCAACAGCCTGACAAACGGCGCGGACAAGGGCAGCGGCATGATCGGCAGCGAGCAGGGTGTCTATATGATGCTCTACAGCGATTCCACCGCCGAGGCCATGAAGACCGCCACCTTCACCGTGGCGGGCGAAACACTTCTGTTCTCCACCCGCGTGCCCTATGGCAGCAGCGGCTTTTCCCCCAATACGGAAAATGAGAGCAGTCCTGTGTATCCCATAGCCAAGAAAATGGTGTATGAGGATCTTTTGGGCCTGTACGTGGGCAGCCTGCAGGTGGATGTCCCCGCCATGGGTACGTCCGTCACCTACGATTGCGAATTGACCCTTTCCTACGGCGCCGAATACACGCTTGTCAGCAGCTTCTCCATGATGGGCGAAATGCAGCAGTACATTCAGTATGGCACTTTCCTCTATGACGGCGGCAGCCTGACCCTGGCAAGCCCGGAGAAGGGTGAACAAGCCGGCACGCTGGCGGAAGGCAAGATGGAGATTGGCGCCTACCTCTCCGCCCAAGGCTCCACGCCCAGGACCATCACCCTTCAAAAGGCCACCACCGCCGAGGCGGCGGGCACCTACACGGGGGTTAAGGACATGAGCGCCATGGGTTTTGTGGCCAACGCCACCCTGACCCTTGACGCCGTGGGCGGATATACCTACCTTGCCCAAATCGAGGGTGAAACGGATTATACGGAAGAAGGCTCCTTCACCGCGGCGGACGGGGTGATCACCCTGCAAAGCGCCGCCGAGGGCGCCGCGGCTGTGGAAGGGACATTGGCCGATGACGTGCTCACCGCAAAGATGCGCATCAGCCCCGACGTGCCCATGTCCACAGAGATCGCGATGTACAGCGGCCGCGTACAGGGCGTGTTCACCGCCTCCACCACCGACGAGGGCGGCAAGGCCTACGAAAGCAGCCTGACGCTGAACCCCAACGGCACCTACGCGATTGCGGTCACCGGCGCGTCCGAATACCAGGAGGAGGGGACCTTTGCCGTGGCCGCCTCACCCATGGGCACAGCCATTACCCTGACCTCCAAGGATGGCGTGGCGTCCACGGGGATCGTTGCCGATACCATCAACATCACCCACAATATTGACGCAAATATGAACACCACGGGGTTTGACTACGCCAAGTGATCGCGGGGCGATATGATTAAAATCAGTCCTGCAAGCATTTTCAAAAATTCAGGCGGAACAAAGTGAGGGAGACCGGTTCTTTTCAGACCGGTCCCCCTGATTTTCCTATTCTTTCCGCAGAGATCACTTTTCGTCAGGGCATCCCCGAACTATTTTTATCTGCCGGGCGCTTACCGCCGCCTGCCGCGGAAGGAGAACAAGCAAAAAAGCCCGTTTGGGTGGGAGCTTGGGCAGGCGGTCATATTTCAATCTGTTCCGGCCGGTACCCTTCCGGCAGCGGTTCCTCGTATAAAAACGGAAAATCATCATCATTCAATACCGGTAAAAACGCTTCGTAGGGGATGCGTGCAAACTCGCAGGCATAGTCGTTGGCGCCGAACCACTTGCCCTCCTTGCCGCTCAGGTTCAGGCCCCTGGCAAACTTGGTGTAGTTGGAACAGTCATGGACCACGAAATCCCACCGCTCATCATCGGCGGCCTTCATGAATTTCAGCGTGAGCTCCCTGCTCCACACCGGCGAGATATAGCCATGCCTGGAGATGTACATGTTTTCCCCGAAATAATTGCCGATGTTGTTTTCATTCAGATGCAGCTCCGCGCAGTTGATAAAATCCAGCCCCCTTTGGAAGATGGCCTGCCTTTTTTTGAAAAAGCCGTCATAAAATTCGGGGGTCATGGGCGTTTCAATGCCCACCTGTCCGATATATTTCTTTGCCGTGCCCATGCTTGCGATCACCCGGTCGGCGCAGTTGGAAGCACCCAGATTGAAACGCAGCTCGTCAAGCCCGGCCTCCCCCAACGCCCGAAGATTTTCCTCCGTGGCCAGGGTGCCGTTGGTGTACATATGCTGGTGGATGCCCGCGGCCCTGAATTTTTTGATCACCGGATAGTATTTTTCAATTTCCATGAAGGGCTCCAAATACACATAGGAGATGCCGGTGGGCTTTTGCTGGATGGAAAGAAGCAGATCCACGTCCTTTTCGTAAAACCTGGTGCCTCCGATTTCCCACATGCCTTCCCCCACCGGCGGGATATCGTCTATCTGGCCGTAATTGTAGCAGAATTTACAGTTGAGGTTACACTTGTTTGTTTTGCGGATGGCGGAAAGGCCCGTGCCCAGCAGGCAGGACCGGCACCCATCGGGAAACCTGCGGTCGTCCCCCACATAAAAGGTTCTGCCCTTGAGCGTTTTCAGCCCTTTGATCTGCGCCATCAGCGCATCGTTCCGCTGATCCACCGCCGCCTCAATCTGCGCGAAGGTGGCATACACGATCTCCTGCTGTTTTACGGTGAGTTCCTCATCCTCCGGCAACTGCGCGAAATAATCAAACCATATCAGCGCGTCATTTTTGGAAATATACATACTAAATCCTCCGTGCAATATCCGCTTTTCGGTTCTAAACCAATCTGTCTTTGCGCAAGCCCGCCGTCATAAAACGCCAGGCGGCTTTTCTGTTGGTGAGCCAGGCAATCTGAACGCCATTATGGGTGTTGGAAAGTATTTTGGGGATAAAAAAGGCCGCCACCGTTTCGGGCCTATCGGCCAATATATTGAACACCCTTTTGAACTGCCGGTCCGAAACGACAGCAGGCATCCCGCCGCCGGGCGTTTTTGTAATGAAGTCGGTCAGCATCATGCCGGGGGACAACCGTCCTGCAACGACACCTGTGCCCTCCAGTTCCTTGGCCAGCCCTTTCATAAAGTAGGTGAGCGCACACTTGGTCGTACCGTAGAGGATTGTTTTGGGCTGTATCAAGCCATTGGAACCAAGACCCTCCATGCTGTAGACCGCGCCATACCCCTGCTTGAGCATTCCTGCCGCCGCAATCTGCGAACCGTAGACCGTGCCGGTGATATTGGTTTGAATAACGTTTTCTGTGTACACCTCGCCGGTTTCCCAGGAAGACAGGTGCGGAGTGTTTTGCCCCGCGTTATTGATCCATATATCAATCCCGCCCCATTTGGCCACGGAAGCATCCCAGAGGTTTTGCAGGCTTGCTTTTTCCTGTACGTTGCAGGAGACATAGCAGTATTTCTCCGCAAACGGCATAAACCCGGCACAAATGGCCGGTGCCAGGGCGTCTCCCCTGCCCGACAGCGTAACGCTGCATCCGGCCCGAAAAAACGCCTCCGCCATGGCCAGGCCGATACCCCGGGTACTGCCCGTTATCACAACGCTTTTCATGAAAACCTCCCTCATTCCTTGTCATCCGTCACCGCAATATCATTATAGCGGCAACTGCCCGGGGAGAACAAGATGATGCGGATTTTTGCCGCGGCAAGCCTCATACATGGCCCGTCTTATATATTTTGTTAAAAGCATCCTTCTTATGGCTTACAATGTACATAAGGTCATCCGGATTTTCCAATTGGATGTGAAACTTCCTGATCATATCTATTGTATCGCCATTCAGAGGAATTTCGACGGAATTCTGTTCATCCATGCAAAAGACGACTGCAATTTGAATCCGATTCAGCTTGTTTCCTGTATGTAGAAAAATGCGCAAGTGATTGTACCAGAAAAACAAACCATTGATGGTCATGCCATTGGCGTCCAAATGAACGGATAGCTCATTGTCTGAAAAGTCATATGTTCCATTTGACTTTTCCCCAACCGTTTCGAAATCATAGCGCTTCATTTCTTCCGCGATTTCCCGCTTTCTTACATAGGGCCCAGACGATAATAGCAGGGCTGACAAAAGGCCAATGAAGACAAAAAGCGCTATCGCCGCCGGCGTATACTTTGTTTCATCTATACTCATCATCACACATATAAAAGCCAGGCAAACAATAGCGGCAATTACGTATGCCGGTACAATTCTGTAATTCATAACGAACCGGATTTTATTCATGTTGTCTTTTTCATATTGCAGGATTTCACGCAATTTCATGTCCCTTCACTTCGTCAAAGCAACGATATCCTTCCCTCTGCAATTGTATGCGTGAACCAGCATTCACACAAATTACCCCATTTCAAGCTGCTTCCGCATATTCACCTTTCTATTTTCACCATCATGACCACGCACTCCACATGCTCCGTATGGGGGAACATGTCCACCGGCTGGATGGCCCGAACCCTGTATCCCCGTTCCTTCAAAAACTGCACATCCCGGCTTTGGGTTTCCACGTTGCAGGAGATATATACCACCTTCTTGGGGGCGAGAGAAGCCAAGGCGGCCAGGAATTCTTCGCTGGCTCCTGCCCTGGGCGGGTCCAGGAACACGGCATCCGCGGTTTCGCCCGCTTCCGCCATGGCGGCCATCACCCGGCCCGCGTCGCCCTTCAAAAAGAAAGCGTTTTTCACATTGTTGGCCTTGGCGTTGGCGGTGGCATCCGATACGGCGGCGGGGTTCAGTTCAATGCCGGTGATCTTTCCCACGCTTCCCGCAGCGGCAAGGGTCAGGGTGCCGATGCCGCAATAGGCGTCGATAGCGGTTTCGCCGCCGCAAAGCTCCGCCAGACGGATGGCCTCGCGGTATAAAACTTCGGTTTGCGCACTGTTCACCTGATAAAAGGAACGGGGCGAAATGGAAAACGTAAGGCCGCACAGGGTATCCGTTATCTTGCCGGGGCCATAGAGCACATGCTCCGAAAAACCCAGCACGGCGCTTGTCTTTCGGGGGTTTACGTTCTGTACAACGGAGGTAATGCCGGGGCATTTGGAAAGCAGCCGGGCCATAAAAGCCGCCTTGCCGGGGAAGGGCGCTGCGGCTGTGACGATGACCAGCAAAATCTGCCCGGAAGCATGGCCCCTGCGCACCAGCGCGTGGCGCAAAAAGCCTGTGCGCCTATCCTCGTCATAGGCGGCAAGGCCGAACTCCCTGGCGGTTTCCAAAAAGGCGGCAAGAATTTCGTCCATCCCCGGTGCGTGGAGCAGGCATTGGTCCACGGGAACCACGCGGTGGGTCCCTTCCCGGTAAATACCGGAAATAAGCCGCCCTTTATCCGTGGCAAAGGTGGCGATGGCTTTGTTGCGGTAATGATATGGGTCCGCCATCCCCAGGATAGGCCGGGGCTTCCCAAATACAGACAGGTGCTTTTTCACCAGCGCCTGTTTCTTTTTCAGCTGTTCCTGGTAGGGTATGCCCATCAAAGGGCATCCGCCGCAGCCCATTTCTCCCGCTTTGCAGGCCATGGCATACCCCCCTTTTTTGCATTGGCAAAGCATGCGGCGCCGTTGGCGGACACGGAAATCATCCGTTACGGCACCATTTCCCCGTTCACAAAATCCACGCTGCCTGTTTGCGCAAAGGAAGCAGGCAAGTTTTGCATGCCCTTCGTCTCCTTTTTGAAAACAAGCCGCTTGTAGACGGAAAGCTTGGCCGCCTCGTCCGTGAGCAGGTAGGCGCGGTAATCCTTGGAACCGTAATAGCTGGTTGGCACCACGCTGAAATTTTGAAGCACGGGCCCGTCCTCCGTGAGGCGGTACTGAAGCTGGAAAATCCCGCTTAGCCGGTCCGCCGTGCCGATGGCCCCGAAGGTGAAGTTCCCAAGGCTGTAAAAAACAGGCTTGCCATTATAAAACTGAACCGGCTGCAGCACATGGGGATGATGGCCGTACAGCACATCGGCACCCGCATCCAGTATTTCCTTCGCATAGTCGTACTGGCTGCTCGCGGGCGCCGTTTGCAGTTCGCGCCCCCAGTGGAGGCTGGCGATCACCAGGCTGCACCCCTGTTCCCGAAGCAGCTTGATCCGGTCCGCAATAAGCCCGATGTCCCTGGCGTCAGGATAAGAAAAGCCTACAAAGCCGATTTTGATCCCTTTTACCTCGTAGACCAGCAGCTTGTCTTCTATTTCGTTGCCGTAGGGATCAGGCGAGCCAAAATGGGCGATCCCCAGCCCGTCCAGAGTTTCCATGCTCTGCCAATAACCCACGTCGTTAAAATCATAACTGTGGTTGTTGGCGGTGTTCAGCACCTCAACCCCGGAATAAAGCAGCGCCTGCGCGTTTTCGGGGGCGGCGATCAGGTTCGTGCTTTTTTCCGCCTGCTTTCTTTTGGTGGTGAACACCACTTCCAGATTGGCCACGGTAACATCGTCCGCGTCAAGAATGGACCTGACCAGCGAAAAGGGCCACTCCAGCCCATTTTTCTTGATCGCGGTCGCGTAGCTTTCCTGATAGGTCCTGACTTTGAAGGAATCTCCGATGCTTAAGTCCCCCAGCAGGGAAATGGTCAGCAGCTCGCCGTCCGGTCCCTGCGCCAAAGCGGGAATGGAGAAATGCAGAAGAAGTACGGTCCATAGAACCAGTGCGATACGCCGCATCCAACGCGTGTTCCTTTCCAATGTTTGACTTGCCGGGCAGGTTCATTGTATCCGGCACAGGGCCGGCTGTCAACCGTCCGTCCTTACGGGGACAGAAACTTTCAGAAATGACGGGAAGGGACTTTTTACAAAAAGTCCCTTCCCGCACCCATCCCTAAAAACTTCATTAGGGAATTTATTCAAAAAGCCCATGACAGCCGCCGCTTGTCCGCACAGGTCTTCCTTCCGTCCATTCGCGAGCGCGCCGTCCTACGGGTCTGTTTTAATGACTATCCGTTGCGGCCGGGAGCGTTGCGCACAAGCGCCCTGATTTTTCCCACGGCCACCTTGGGGGTACGGTCAGGCATGAGCAGGCCGTTGATCTCCTGCATGACATCGGTGAGCTGGGTGTAGCAGTAGCCCTGGCAGTAGCCAAGCCCGCGCACAGCGTCCGTCACGCCCTGAAAGCGGTTCAAAAACTCCGCCTCGTCCGTCACCTTGTCATGGTAGCCCCAGGTTTCCATGCCCCCCATCTTTCCCTGGGCGCTGATGGTGGAAAAGGCGATACCGCCGTACTCGGTGACCAAAAAGGCTTCCTTCCCCGTGGGCGTTTCGCCCTTGGCAAAGGCCATGCGCCAGTCGCAGGCGGTTTTCTCCACCGCCTCCCGGCCTTCAAAATGCTTTGCCATGATTTCCTTTTCCGACGCGTAGTCGTGCAGGGCACAGATGTCGGTAGTCACCTGCTCCCACCCGTCGTTGGAGGAAATCAGCCTTGTGCCGTCCGCCGCCTTCCCCGTATGGTAGAGCATCCGGCCCGCCGCCTGCTGGCGGCTGTCGGTATAGATCTGCCGTACGCCCCAGCTTTCGTTGAGGGGCACCCAGGCAATGATGCAGGGGTGGTTGAAGTCCCGGTCAATAAAGCCCAGGAAGGTTTCCGACAGGTTGCGCACGGTTTCGTCGGTGAAATCATAGGCGGAAGGGACCTCGCCCCACACCAGCAGGCCCAGTTTGTCCGCCCAGTAGTAATACCTGGGGTCCTCCAGCTTTTGGTGCTTTCGGGCGCCGTTGAAGCCCAACGCCAGTGTCAGCTCGACATCCTTGCGGATGTCTTCTTCGCTGGGGGGCGTGAGCAGGGTGTCCGGCCAATAGCCCTGGTCCAGCACCAGCCGCTGATACACCGGGGAATTGTTCAAAAGCACCTGGCCGTTTGTTACCTGCACCTTGCGCATGCCAAAGTATGTGGACACATGGTCGTGCTCCCGGCCGTCCCCCAGGATGCGCACCGACAGGTCATACAGGTTGGGCTCGCCTGGCCGCCAAAGCTTGACGGGATTCAGATCCCCTTTTGCCGTCATATCCACCGGAATGCGCAGCTGCCTGTCCGCGGCGGATACGCGCAACCGCTTGACGGGCTTGCCCTGAAAGGTGATTTCCACCTCCGCATCAAGCGGCGACTTGGGAAAGCGGTCCAGCGCCAGTTCGATCTGGGCCTGGCCCCTGTCCACATCCGGGGTCACATGGATCTGGGTCAGGGCGTAATCCCCCGCGGCTTCCAGATAAACAGTCTGCCAGATACCGCTGACCGGCGTATACCAGCAGCCCATCAGGCCTTTGTCCCAATACTGCTTGCCCCGGGGCTGGGTGCAGTCGGGAAAGTCTTCCACCCGAAGGCACAGATCGTTTTCGCCGTCCTTCAAAAGATGGGTGGCCTCCACCGTAAAGGGGGTATAGCCGCCCCGGTGCTGGCCGGCCTGCTGCCCGTTTACAAATACCCGGCAGGCAAAATCCACCGCGCCAAAGCGCAGAAAAACCCGCCGGCCCGCCATCTCAGCAGGTACGGCAAAACTGCGGCGGTACCACAGGATGGGGTGGATCTCCTCCGAACCGATGCCGCTGGCCTTGGCTTGATAACAGAAGGGAACCGTGATGCGCATGGGCAGCGCATGGCCGGGCTCATACCAGCGGGCCTTCAGCCCTCCGTCCGCGTCGTCAAAAGCAAACTGCCAAGTGCCGTTCAGGTTCAAAAAAGTATCCCGCATAAAATCGGGACGGGGATGCTCCGGCCTGGGGATTTTATCAAAGTCTGGCATAGCTACCTTCCTCTCACCCTGGGCTTCCATCGCTTTTATTTCATACAAGTTCATTGGATAAATTCGGCGTGCAGGGAAAAAATTCCCTCCTTCCGGCCTTTCAGAAAACCACGCAAAAAAAGCGCCGCCCTTGTATGAACGCAGCATATCATTGGTAGCGCGCGCCTGTCAATAGATACAGATTTGTTCCATGGAAGCTGTTTGGAAAGAAAGCAACTCTCTATAATCGTACAAAATATTCAGATTTTATTCGGTACCGTTTCTTTCATATGATAGCCTATGCGCAATAGCCCCCCGTCACAGGCGCTGGGGGCAGCCGATGGCCAGATGCATGTGTTTGGTGCCCTGCATATTGGGTTCGTCCATGTAGAAGCCTCCCCCGTAGGATCGTTTGGAACAAAGGCGGCGGTCAGGTTGTTTTCAATCCAAAATAGGGTACGCAGGCCATGATACATACATACCGTCCCCATCGTCCCCAACGTACCCCAAGAGAGGATTACGGTATATCAGGGGTACAAATGGAACGAATAGGACGATGAAATTGTTTGGATGGCATCGTCCCTGCTTTTGCATGGGGAAGCAGCGCACGCATAGCCCCTTCCAACGCACGCCCGGCGTTATCCCCCATGACCCCAAAACAGGGATTTTCAAGGGATATATCCCTTGAACAGGGGTTCTTAGGGGACAGCGTCCCCTAAGTCCCGGATCAGGGCAAGCACATCCTCCTCCCTGGTGGCCCAGGAGGTGCAGATGCGCACGGCGGTATGGGTACCGTCCACTTTTTCCTGAAAGGAGAAAGCATACCTGTCCGACAGCGCTTCGATAACTTTGTCGGGCAGGATGGGAAACTGCTGGTTGGTGGGAGACTCAATAAGGAAAGGGATGCCCATGGCGCGCAGCGCGTCCCGTATCTGCATGGCCAGGCGCTGGGCATGGCCGGCGATGGCAAGATAGCGGCCCTCCTGAAGCAGGGCTTCAAACTGCAGGCCCAGCAGCCATCCCTTTGCCAGCAAGCCGCCCCGCTGCTTGATGAAATAGCGGAAATCCGGCTTCAGGGCGGGGTTCACGATCACAACCGCCTCGCCGAAAAGCGCGCCCGCCTTGGTACCGCCAATGTAAAACACATCGCACAGCCGCGCGATATCAGCAAGGGCCACATCGTTGCCCTCGCCGCACAGGCCGTAGCCCAGGCGCGCGCCGTCCAGGAACAGGTAAAGATGATATGTATCGCAGACCTGCCTGAGCGCGGTCAGTTCGGCCAGGGAATAGAGGGTTCCCAGCTCCGTGGAGAAAGAGATGTACACCATGCCGGGCTTGACGGTATGCTCAAAATCGGCCTGGAGAAGCACCTCATGTTCCACTTGCCCGGCGGTGATCTTGCCGTTGGGGCTGCTTACCCCCAGCACCTTGTGGCCGGCGGCTTCGATGGCCCCGGTCTCATGGACGCTGATGTGCCCGGTGTTCGCGCACAGCACGCCCTGGTGGGGGCGCAGCGCGGCGGAGATCACCACGGTGTTGGTCTGCGTGCCCCCCACCAGAAAATGCACGTCCGCTTCGGGGCAGGCGCATTTTTCCCGGATCAGTTCCGCCGCCGCGCCGCATACCTCGTCCGTACCGTAGCCTGGGTGCTGTTTGAAATTGGTGGCAGCCAGCCTTTCCAAAATGGCCGGATGGGCTCCCTCCTGGTAATCACTGCAAAAAAGGATCATGTTCGCGCCGCCTTCAAAAATTATTCGTAGGTGCCGATGGCTAGAATATCAGGAATGGCCCGGCCGTCTTCGGGGGCGGCGCTGCCGTTGCCCAGTTCCACGCTCTGCCCCATAAACAGCATGGCGGAGGTGCCTCCGCCATCCAAGTTCAGCGCATCGGTGCACCCGAGATCCAGCAGCGTTTCCGCCAGAAATTTCAGATCACAGCCATCGGAAAGGTCGGTGCGCCCCTCCACCAGGAGGCCCACATAATGGCCTGAAGAGATGATGCCGATAGCGTTGCGCGGTTCTTCATAGGTGAAGTTGGTGGACAGCACCGGATTGACGACGCCGTCCCTGATCAGGATAGGTCCGAAGGAAAGCACCTCCGTGGCACCCATGTCAAGGTACTCCTGGGCGGACAGGGCGTAGGAATCATACACCTTCATATCCCCGTTGGGGAAGAAGGCGGCGGTATCCAGGCTGGGCAGCGCCAGCACCGCTTTGGAATAGGTTTTGCTGTACAGGATCTTGCCGTTGCGGATAATGATACCGGTGCGCTTATCGTTGGCAACGCGATAGGAATAGAAGTCCCCGCTCTGGGCATAGACCGCCTTGGACCCTTGCGCTATGTCCTCCGGCAAACCGTTGGTGCGGCCGGGCCGCTCCTGATTGAAGCTGACGGTGCGCATGGCCTCGTTCTCGCTGCGGATGTCCGCCACGCACCATACCAGCTTGGCAGGGGCCGTACGCTGATAGCGGGTGATCTCCACCCGCAGGTCCTGGGTCACATACAGCCACTTTCCATTTTCCCAGTCGTTTTGGATATACGGTGCCATCCCCTCCGGCAGGTAGCCGCCTTCCGCGGGGTCAAAAGCGGGTTCCTCCGTGGGTAATGCGCGGGTGTCCTCCACCAGCGCGGGTTTTACGGGCAAAAACAGCATCAGTGCCGCCACAAATGCAATGATTTTGAGGGATTTCCGCATGGCCTGTCACCTCCCCATGAAAGCGTGTATTAGGCTGTTCCTTATTATAGGGTCCAGCCAGGCGTTCGTCAACAATCCCCGGCAGAAATGTTGCGGAAGGATGACGTTTTTACATCTTTTCCGTTTGTAGTGGAAGTTTTTCTGCCTTTCCCATATAATAATGTTTATTCCTCCTGTAAGGCCGCATGGAAGGGGGCGGAAGGCGTGCGGTTTACCAAGATGCAAGGCATCGGCAATGATTATATCTATGTGAACTGCTTTGAGGAGATCGTTATGGAACCCGCGGCGCTGGCGGTGCGCATGAGCCGGGCCCATTTCGGCGTGGGGTCGGACGGGCTTGTGCTCCTGGAGCCCAGCGACACGGCGGATTTTTCCATGCGCATTTTTAACCCGGACGGGAGCGAAGCGCAGATGTGCGGCAACGCGGCCCGGTGTGTGGGAAAATACGTGTACGAGCGCGGCATGACAGGCAAAACGGAGATCCTGCTGCGCACCCTTAGCGGGCTGCACCCTCTTGCGCTGACCGTGGAGAATGGAAAGGTCGCAAAAGTGCGGGTGGACATGGGCACGCCGGAATTAAGCCCCCGGCTGATCCCCGTGGACCTGCAGGGGGAAATGGTGCTGGATCACCGCATCCAGGCGGCCGGACACACCTATCAGATCACCTGTGTCAGCATGGGCAATCCCCACGCCGTGCTGTTTGTGGAAGACCCGGAGGTTATAAACCTGCCGGTGTTGGGCCCGCTGCTGGAGAACCACCCCCTCTTTCCCCAGCGTACCAATGTGGAATTTGTCAAGGTGGCGCGGCGCGATGTATTGCAGATGCGGGTGTGGGAGCGCGGCGTCGGGGAGACGCTGGCCTGCGGCACCGGCGCCTGCGCGGCCCTGGTGGCCGCCGTCCTGCGGGGGAAAGCCTTAAGATGCGCCACGGTGAAACTACCCGGCGGAAGCCTTACGGTGGAGTGGTCCGCCGAGGATAACCACGTTTATCAGGAGGGGCCAGCGGAGTTCGTGTTTGACGGGGAATGGCTGCCGGGGAGGGACTCCTTTTAAAAAAGGAATCCCTCCCCGGACCCCACCCGGGAAAATTTTATTAGGGGCACTTCACAGAGACAATCGGCACAAGGAGGAAAACATATGCTGCGGATCAATGAAAATTATCAGAAGCTGCCCGGATCATACCTGTTTGCGGAGATCGCCCGCCGGGTAAAGGCGTACAAGGCGGAGCATCCCGAGGCCCAAATTATCAGCCTGGGCATCGGCGACGTGACCCAGCCCCTGTGCCCCGCGGTCATCTCGGCCATGCACCGGGCGGTGAATGAAATGGCCGACGCCAAGACCTTTAGGGGCTACGGCCCGGACTTCGGCTATGATTTTCTGGTGAATGCCATTCGGGAAAATGACTACGCCGCGCGGGGCATTGACCTTGCCTACGACGAGGTGTTCATTTCCGACGGAGCCAAGTGCGACGTGGGCAATCTGCAGGAATTGTTTTCCCTGGACTGCAAAGTGGCGGTCACCGATCCCGTATATCCCGTGTATGTGGACAGCAACGCCATGGCGGGCCGGGCCGGGGAGTTCGGGCCGGACGGGAAATGGACAAACCTTGTGTACCTGCCCTGCAATGAGGAAAACGGCTTTGTGCCACAGCTGCCCAAAGAGCCGGTGGACGTGATCTACCTGTGCTATCCCAACAACCCCACCGGCACCACCCTGACCAGGGAACAGCTCAAGGTGTTCGTGGACTACGCAAGGGAGCACGGCAGCCTGATCGTATACGACGCCGCCTACCGGGCCTATGTGACGCGCCCCGGCATCCCCCTGTCCATCTACGAGGTGGAGGGCGCCAGGGAGGTGGCCGTTGAGTGCAACTCCTTTTCCAAGACCGCCGGGTTTACCGGCGTGCGCTGCGCCTATACCGTGGTGCCCCATGCCGTAAAGGGAATGGGGGCAAACGGGGAAGCGGTCTCATTGAACAGCCTGTGGAAGCGGCGGATGGCCACCAAGTTCAACGGCGTCAGCTATCCCGTGCAGGCGGGCGCCGCGGCGGTATATACAAAGGAAGGCCAGGAGCAGATCAGGGAAACCATCGCCTATTACATGGAAAACGCAAAGATCATCCGGGATGCGCTGGTGAAGCAGGGCTTCACGGTGCACGGCGGCGTGGACGCCCCCTATATCTGGCTGAAGGTGCCGGCCGGCAAGACTTCCTGGGAATTTTTCGACCTGCTGCTTCATAATCTCCACCTGGTGGGCACGCCGGGCACCGGTTTTGGCCCCAGCGGGGAAGGGTATTTCCGCCTGACCGCCTTCAACACCAGGGAGAACACCATCGCGGCCACGCAGCGGCTTGCTTCGCTGAAATAGTGGCCGTTCCCAGCAAAAACGCGCAGGACCGCGCGGCCCCGCCAATCATGAGGAATATAAAATGAAGAAAGGTTTTTTGCGGAAGTGGGCGAGCATGCTGGCCGCGGCTGCAATGGCATGCATGGCTGCGCCTGTTTCCGTGCTTGCGGAGGGCACGGCGTACCATAATCCCCTGATCGACCCCCAGCCCATGGCATCGTATATCCCTTTGGAAAAGAATATCAAGAACTTTCTTTTGCTCGGGATCGATAAAAGTGATGCAGCCGCGGAAAAAGGGAGCGATTATCATACCGATGCCGTTCTTGTGATTGCGGTGGACTTTGATGAGGACAAGATCGACCTTGTTTCCCTGCCCCGGGATACCCTTACCTATGTTCCCGGCATCAAAGGGATCTATAAGCTGAACGCCGCCATCAACTGCGGGGGCGGAAAAACGGAGGAAGGGTTTGCAAAGGCGTGCGAGGCGGCGTCCTGGGTGCTTGGGGGGATCAGGATCGACAATTACTTCGCCGTGGACATGAACGCCATGGCGGCCATCGGCGATGCCATCGGCGGCGTGGATTTCGAGCTGGAGATGAGCTACACAGGCACCTTTGGCAAATATGGAAAGGGCATGCAGCATCTTGACGGACACGGCATCGTGGATTATCTGCGCGCCAGAAAAAACGCTTCGGCCAATTCCAACGATCTGGGGCGCACATCCCGGCAGCGGGAGCTGATCACAGCCCTTATTGAAAAGGTGATGACAGACAAGCGCTGCATCAACAGCGCGCTGGATGCCGTTCTTGATATTGAGGACGGATTTTTCACCAACGCCAGCATGGCGGATATGCTGTCCATCGCCCAGACCGCAACCAAGACGGATTTGTCCGCGGTTGGTTCCCATGTGATCACCGGAAGATACCTTACCGCTTTGGCCAACTGGAATTTTACCTTCACGGACCAGGATAACCGCAAGGCCGTTATCAAGGACGTTTACGGCGTGGATGTTCCCGAACTGAAGTACGTCTCCTATGCCTATACAAAATGGCTGATGGCGGACGGCTTCAAAATTGTCAGATATCTGGCCGCCGCCAAGCGCCTGCGGGAAGAAATCGGCGATAGGTACGCGGCCTCCATGAGCGCCGGGCAAAAAGAGGCGCTGGATGCGTTCGATGCCGCGTATGAACGGACAGCGGACGCTTTTGACGCGGCCGCGGATACCATGTCCCAAAAGGACACAAGCGCCATGGCAAGCGCCGGGAGGGAGCTTGTGCGGGAAGGCAACGCGCTGTACGGGCAATTTGAAAGCATCGAAAAGCCGGTCTGGGCATCCGGGCAGTATTGGTATGCGGACCGCATGATCAACGAGATCGATGTGAATTTCCGCTGACGGCGTTGCAATTTATTTTCTGTCCGGCGTCATTTCTTGAAACAGGCATGCGTCTTGACATAAGCGCCCCGGTATTGTATAACTGGAAAGGGCGTTTTTGCGCACGCCTGCGCTTGCCGGCAAGGATGCCGGAAACGGAAGGGGGAGCGTCATGATCCGTACCATCGTTGGCGCCAACTGGGGAGACGAAGGCAAAGGTAAAGTGACGGACGTGCTGGCGGAAAAGAGCGACATCGTGGTCCGCTTTCAGGGCGGGGCCAACGCCGGGCATACCATCATCAACGAATACGGCAAGTTCGCGCTGCATCTGCTGCCGTCCGGCGTATTCCATCAGCATACCGTAAACGTCATCGGGCCGGGCGTGGCCCTCAACATCGAATTTCTGCTGCATGAGCTGAACACCCTGGTGGCCCGGGGCGTACCCAAGCCCAAGCTGCTCATTTCCGACAGAGCGCAGGTCATGATGCCCTACCATGTGGATTTTGACAAGTACGAGGAGGAGCGGCTGGGGGGCAAGTCCTTCGGGAGCACCAAGTCCGGCATCGCGCCCTTCTACGGCGACAAATACATGAAGATCGGCCTCCAGGTCTGCCAGCTGTACGACGCGGAGCTTCTTCGGGAAAAGCTGCAAAATGTGGCAATGCTGAAAAACACACTGCTTGTTAACCTGTACCATAAGCCGCTTATCGATGTGGAATCGCTGGTGGAAACCTACACGGCGCTGGCCGCGCTCATCAAGCCCATGGTGTGCGATACCACGCTGTTCCTGCATCAGGCGGTGAAGGAAGGCAAAACCATTCTGCTGGAGGGGCAATTGGGCTCCCTGCGTGACCCGGATCACGGCATCTATCCCTACACCACCTCCTCCTCGCCCCTGGCGGGCTTCGGCGCTGTGGGCGCGGGCGTGCCGCCCTGGGACATGAAGGACATCTACTGCGTGACCAAGGCCTATTCCAGCTGCGTGGGCGCGGGCCCCTTTGTGACGGAGCTTTTCGGCGATGAAGCGGAGGAATTGCGCAAGCGCGGCGGTGATGCCGGGGAATACGGCGCCACCACCGGCCGGCCCCGCCGGGTGGGCTGGTTTGACGCGGTGGCCACCCGCTACGGCGTGATGGTGCAGGGGGGCACGGAAGTTGTGCTCACCAACCTGGATGTCCTGAGTTATTTGAAGGAGATTCCCGTGTGCGTGGCCTACGAAATCGGCGGGGAGCGGGTGGAGCAGTTCCCCACCACCCCCAGCCTGATGAAGGCCAAGCCCATCTATACCATGCTGCCCGGCTGGGAGAGCGATATCCGTTCGGCCAAGAGTTACTATGACCTGCCCGACAACTGCAAACGGTACGTGGCTTTCCTGGAAAAACAGCTTCAGGCGCCCATCCGCATGGTATCCAACGGGCCCAGACGGGAAGAAATCTTATATCGGCAAGCATAGCACAAAGGGGTGCCGGCCAACCCGGCCCCCTTCATACTATCAATAAACCCCCGGGAGGCATTGGAGGGCCGCAGCCCTTCAATGGAAATCGAAAATCAGCGGCACGCGCGGTGATTTTCGTTGGGATTTCGAGGAAATTCCTTCCTTGCCCGAGCAAACGGCCGCACAATGGCGCAGCCATTGTGCAGTGAAGCGAGGGAAAAGCTCGGCAAAGTGGCTTGCTACTTTGCCGACAGCCTAGAGGTGCCGGCAAGCCGGCGCCCTTTGTCAATTGGAGGCGCTTATGCCCATCCTGGATTTTCACGCCCATATCTATCCCGACGCCATCGCCTGCAAGGCGGCGGCCTCCATCGGGGAATTTTATGATATTCCCATGCGCCATGACGGCACGCTGCAAAGGATGCTGGACCTGGATGCCCAGGCCGGGATCACCCACGCCCTTGTCTGCTCCGTGGCAGTCGCCTGGGAAAAGGCGTCCAGAATCAACGATTTCATCGCTTCCTGCGCAGCCGCGCACCCTACGCTGTACGGCTTTGCCACCATCCATCCCGGTCATCCCCACATCGCCGAGGAAATCGACCGGGCTATTTCCCTGGGGCTTCAAGGGGTCAAGCTGCACCCCGATTTTCAGCATTTCAACATTGACGATGAAAAGGCGTTCCCCATCTACGAAGCCGTGGAGGGCCGCGTGCCGCTTTTGGTCCACACCGGGGACAGGCGCTACGAGTTCAGCCGGCCGGAGCGCATGGCCCGTGTGCTTGACAGGTTTCCCCGGATGCAGGCGGTTTGCGCCCACCTGGGCGGCTGGTCGGTATGGGAGGATGCCCACAAGGTCCTGGCGGGGCGGCCCAACGTATGGGTGGACACTTCCTCCAGCCTGTACGCCGTCCCCGTGGACAGGGCGCGGGAGATCATTTTGCATTACGGCGTGGACCGGGTGCTTTTCGGCACGGACTACCCCATGTGGACGCCGGGGGAGGAACTGCAAAAATTGCGGGCGCTGGGCTTCTCCCGGGAGGACATGGAAAAGATGCTCTGGGGAAACGGGGCAAGCCTGCTTGGACTAAAGGAGGCGGAAACATGATCGCCATCATGGATTACGGCATGGGCAACCTTCGCAGCGTACAGAAGGCCTTTGAGTTCCTGGGGGTTGAGGCGCAGGTCACCGAGGACCCGGAAAAGGTGCTTGCGGCGGACCATGTGGTACTGCCCGGGGTTGGGGCGTTTCGGGACGCCATGGCCCGCCTTCGGGAAACCGGGCTGTATGAAGCCTCCCTGGAGGTGGCCAGGCGCCGCATCCCCTTCCTAGGCATCTGTCTGGGAATGCAACTGATGTTTGAAAGCAGCGAGGAAAACGGGCATTACGAAGGGCTGGGCCTCTTTCCCGGCGTCATCACCCGCTTTCCGGAAATGGGCCTCAAGATCCCCCACATGGGCTGGAACACGCTGGATACCAGGGACTGTGTGCTCTTTGACGGGGGAAAGCACCCCTGTGTCTACTTTGTGCATTCCTACCTGATGGCGGACATTTCCCCGGAATGGACGGTGGGGACCTGCGAATACGGCATCCCCTTCACCGCCGTGGTGCAAAAGGGAACGGTGATGGCCGCCCAGTTCCACCCCGAAAAAAGCGGCGCGGACGGGCTTTCCATGCTCCGCCGCTTCGCCGCCTGGACCCCTTCCAAGGAGGTGTAGGCCATGCTGCTCAAGCGCATCATTCCCTGCCTGGACATCCGGGACGGCCGGGTGGTGAAGGGCATCAATTTTGTGAACATCCGCGACGCCGGGGACCCTGTGGAGGCTGCGGTGCAATACAACGAGGCCGGCGCGGATGAGCTGGTGCTTTTGGACATCAACGCCTCCCACGAGGGCCGGGGCACCATGCTGGACGTCACCTCCCGGGTGGCGGAGCAGGTGTTCATCCCCTTCACGGTGGGGGGCGGGATATCGGAGCTTCATCAAATCAGGGATCTGCTGCGCCTGGGGGCGGACAAGGTGTCCGTCAACAGCCCCGCGGTCAGGAATCCGGATTTTATCACCGAAGCGGCGCTGCGCTTTGGCAGCCAATGTATTGTGCTGGCCATGGATGTGAAAAAAAGGCCCGGCGGCGGCTGGGATGTATATGTCAACGGCGGCCGGGTGAATACCGGCAGGGATGCCCTGGAATGGGCTGCGGAAGGCGTGCGCCGCGGCGCCGGGGAGATCCTGCTTACCAGCATGGATACCGACGGCGTGGGCAAAGGCTTTGACCTGCCTGTGACAAAAGCGGTGGCGGACACCGTGCCTGTGCCGGTGATCGCCTCCGGCGGCGCGGGAACCATGGCGCACTTCAAAGACGCGCTTACCCTGGGCGGCGCGGACGCCGCGCTGGCCGCCACGCTGTTCCATTTCGGCATTCTCCAAATCCGTGCCCTGAAGGAATATTTGCGTGGGGAAGGCGTGCCGGTGCGGCTGTAGCCGCGGAAAAACAGGCTTTCGAGGGAATACCTTCCAACCCCGGAGAGGCTCATTATTTACAAGTAAGAAAGAATTTTGCTTGTGGATATACGGAACATTCTGTATAATAGGTTGGTGGATTGTTTCGAAGTGAAAAAAAGGGGTGCCGTGTTTTGAGCGATCGTGAACAGAATCGTTCCCAGGGCCGTATTCCGGCCAGGGCGATGTATGAAGAAGCGGGCCAGGCCCAGCAGCCGGATGGCAGGCGGGACCTGACAAGGCGCGGCGACCGTGTGCAGATGCCGGCGGACGCCGAGCCGGCAAGGCGGTATGTGCCCGCCCAACCCCAGTATGTAAGCAAGCGGGTCAGCCGGGCGCCCGAAGATGCTTCCCCGGCGGCGCAGGCGGCTTCTTCCGGCCCGTATGTCCGCCGCCGCCGCTCGGAGCGGTACGCTGCGGGCCAAGCGGATGCGGCCGGGGAACAGGGATCCCGCGGTGTGCCCCCGCCCCCCCGCGAGGCGGTGCCCGCGAACAGGCCGCCGCGTATGGAGGATGACCCGTTTGTGGGGCAGGGAAGGCCCATGGCCCCCGGCGCGAACTACGCCAGGCAGCAAAGGCCGGCCGACTTCGCCCCCGCAAGGGCCAGGCAGCCCCAGCCGGTGCCCGCCTATCTGGAGGAGGAAGAGGAGGAGCCCCGCCGCCGCCATGTTGGGCTTATGGTGCTCCTGTCCCTGGTGTTGGTGGCCGGGCTGTTTCTGGCGGGGCTGTACTTTGTGCTGCCCGCCGATGATGAACTCTCCCAGGGGAACAACGGGTTGCTGATGTCCCTTGGCGATATACGGACCACCCTTTCGCAGGAGGTCGGCCTGTTCGTAAAGAGCGTGAAGGGCGTCTTGGCCCCCGAGGTCAAGGAAGAACCCGCCGTGCAGGACTTTAAGGTGATGCCCTCCTCCGGCAGCGCGCCTGTGGAGCTGGCTTTTACCGTAACCACCAACAAGACGGTGGAAGGGGTCCGGGTCACGGACAGCGCGGCCAACATGCTGGTGGAAACAGAAATCGCCGCCGTGGATGATGAAACGGGAAAAATGAAAATCTGGTCTCTGAAGGCCACCATGACCGAGGCGTATTCCGGCCCGCTGACAGCGTGGATGATGTACGAAGGCAATTGGATGGACAGCGGCAAAACGGTGCAGGTGAACGTTGCCGCGCCCATCGCCATATCCACGGCAACGCCGGATCTTGCGACCTTCACGCCCATTCCCCCCACGCCAACGCCCGAGGCTTCCGCCACGGAGCAGCCCGCCCAGGAGCCTACCGCCTCCCCGACGCCGGAGCCCACCATGAGCCCTACTCCCACCCCGGAAGCTACCCCCACGCCGACACCCACCCCAACGCCGGAGCCTACCTCTGCGCCGGAGCCCACCTTTACCCCCATGCCCTATATGACGGCAGGCGCGGTGGAGGGGACAAGCCCCGAGCAATTAAAGCTTAACGGCAAGATCTTCAATAACAGCAAGAGCGTAAGCGAATTCACCCGGACAAACGCCATCAAGATGAGCAGCCAGTCGGACTACGCCGCCTGGCCCGGCGCAGTACTCACCTTCCGGGCCGGCCCCTTCCGGCAGAACGCCGCTTACGGCACGGCGAACGTTACGGAAAACAAGCTGGAGATCGTTTGGAACACGCCCATCGGCGGGATCAGCACCTACTACGGCGCAGGCTGGACCGGCCAGCCGGCCATTGTCAAATGGCCGCTGGAGATCCGCGAGATGATGAACATTAACGACGAGAAGAAGGCTGTTTCCGCCCTCAAAGAAGTTATCCTCGCCGCACAGGACGGAAAGATCTATTTCCTGGACCTGTCGGACGGCGTGGCCACCCGTGATCCCATCAGCGTCGGCTATCCTTTGAAAGGCTCCGTTTCCATCGACCCCAGGGGCACCCCCATACTGTCGGTGGGCCAGGGCATCAGCAAGATCGGCGGGAAGACGGGGGCCATCGGTTTCTACCTGTTCAGCCTGCTGGATCAGAAGCAGCTTTACTTCCTCAACGGCCGGGATAAAAACGCCTATGGCACCAACGGCGCTTTCGACGGCACCTCGCTTCTGGACCGCAACAGCGACACGATGATTGTAGGCGGCGAGAATGGCCTGCTGTACACCGTCCAGCTGAACACGGATTTCGACTACACCAAGGGCACGCTTTCCATCAACCCGCAGGTAGTATCCTACGCGCCCAAGACTTCCAAGCAAAAGGATACCCAGACCGGTATTGAGGGCAGCGTGGCCATGTACGGCCAGTACGCCTATTTTGCGGACGCCACGGGCATCCTGCAGTGCGTGGACACCACCAGTATGACCGCTGTGTGGGCCGTGGACACCGACGACAACACGGATGCCACCATCGCCCTGGACTTTGACGAGGACGGTTCGCTGGCGCTGTATACCGGCAACACCGTCAAGGAGCAGGGCAAGAACGGCGTATGCACCATCCGGCGCCTGAATGCCCTGACCGGCGAGCAGGAATGGTCCTACACGGTGAAAGTGGACTATGACAAGGATGAAACAGGGGGCGCGATGGCTTCCCCCGTGGTAGGCCAGCAGAGCATCGGCAACCTGGTGATCTTCACCGTGGCCAAGACACCTGAGGGCGGCGCCGTGATCGCCTTTGACAAAAAGACGGGCCACGTTGCATGGCAGCAGAACATGTCCAACTTCAGCTGGAGCTCCCCCGTGGCCGTGTACAACGAAAGCGGCGAAGCCTGGATCCTGCAGGGCGACAGCCAGGGCGTGATGATGCTTATGGACGGCCAGACCGGCGTGGTGATGGACAGCATCCAGCTGGACGGCTCCATTACAGGCTCGCCCGCCGCGTACAACAACATGGTGGTGGTGGCTACCAGCGGCAAGAACGTAAGCAAGGTTTACGGCATCAAGGTCAAGTAACGGTATGGCGGACCATTCCCGCATGGCGGCAGGCATAGGCTGCCCGCGGGGATGGTCTGCCTTTGTTTATTTTTGTGCAGGGGGCGTCGCATATGGCAAAACGGGTTCTGGTGGCGCTGGACCAGGGGACGACCAGTTCCAGGGCGGTGGTGTTTGACGAATCAGGGCACGTGCTGGCTGCCCACGGCATCGAGTTTCCGCAGATCTATCCCAAGCCGGGCTGGGTGGAGCATGACCCTGAAAGCATCCTGAACACCCAGATCCAGGCGCTGCGCACCGCGGTGAAACTCTCCGGCGTGGCGGTTACGGATATCGCAGCCATCGGCATCACCAACCAAAGGGAAACCACCCTTGTCTGGGACAGGAAAACAGGCGAATGCGTGTGCAATGCCATCGTGTGGCAGTGCCGCCGCACCGCGCCTTATGTGGAGCGGTTGAAGGCCGCGGGCAGAGAGCAGGCCATCCGGGACAAGACGGGCCTGGTGGTGGACGCCTATTTCTCCGGCACGAAGCTGGCCTGGATCCTGGATACCTATCAGCTGCATGAACGCGCGGAACGCGGGGAGCTGTGCTTCGGCACGGTGGACAGCTTCCTGTGCTGGCATCTTGCGGACGGGCGGCCCCATGTCACCGATGCCACCAACGCCAGCCGCACCATGCTGTTCAACCTGCATACCCAGTCCTGGGACGGCGAGCTTCTTTCCATGCTGAATATCCCCGAAAAAGTCCTGCCCACGGTGGTGGACAGCGCGCAGGTGGTGGGCATGCTGGATACGGCCATCCTGGGGCGGCCCATCCCCGTGGCGGCCATGGCCGGCGACCAGCATGCCGCGCTTTTCGGCCAGGCCTGCCACCGGGCGGGCATGGTGAAAAACACTTACGGCACCGGCTGCTTCATGCTGATGAACACGGGGGAAGTGCCGGTCAGATCCAGCCACGGGCTCCTGACCACCATGGCCTGGCGCGTGGACGGAAAGCCTTTTTACGCGCTGGAGGGCAGCGTGTTCGTGGGCGGGGCGGCCATCCAGTGGCTTCGGGATGAATTAAAGCTCATCGCTTGCGCCGCGGAAAGCGAGGGCCTGGCAAAATCCATACAGGACACGGGCGGCGTGTACCTTGTGCCCGCCTTTACGGGGCTGGGCGCGCCCTGGTGGGACATGTACAGCCGGGGCACCATCGTGGGGCTCACCCGCGGTGCGGGGAAAGCCCACATCGTCCGTGCCGCGCTGGAGGCCATTGCCTACCAGTCCGCCGATCTCCTGACGGCCATGGCCGCCGACTGCGGCTTTGAACCGGACCGGATGCAGGTGGATGGCGGGGCCAGCGCCAACGGCTTTTTGATGCAGTTCCAGGCGGATATCATGAACATCCCCGTGGTGCGCCCCCGGGTGATGGAGACCACCGCCCTGGGCGCGGCGCTGCTGGCCGGGCTGGCGGTGGGAATATACGGCTCCGTGGAGGAGACAGCCGGGGCTTTTAAGCAGGACCTGCAATATGACCCGCAAATGGACAGGGCCCGGCGGGAGGAAACCCTCCGGGGCTGGCACCGGGCGGTGGAAAGAGCGCTGCGCTGGATCGAGGAATAATGGCGTTGCGGCGGCAACAGGGGCGGGGTTTTCCCCGCTTCTGCTTTTTCCGTCCCTTAGGGCGGATGCCTTTCGGATGCGTACGGACCGTTTTTTCAGGTGTATGGGCATCAGGCGTTGACAATTCGGCCTTTGGAAATTACACTTACTTTGGCAAATTACATACGCCGCGGGCGATATTATGCGAAACGGCGCATTTCCCCGGAAAATCTGGGGTAGCTTGCAGGATGCCGCCCGGTGCCGCCTTTGCCTGGCAAAGTACAGGAGGGAAATAAATGAAGGAAGTCAAACAGCCAAAAAAGCCGATGGCCTATTATTACGGGATCGTGTTCCTGATCCTGATCCTGGCCAACGCCGTGATCGGGCCGCTTTTGTTCAACGCCAGCGTGACGGAGGTGGACTACGGCACCTTCATGAAGATGATTGATGACAGGTCCATCGGGCAGGTGCAGGTGGAGGCCAATCAAATCATCTTTACCAGCACGGACAAATCCAAAATTTATAAAACCGGCATCATGCCGGATCAAAACTTAACCGAGCGGCTCTATGCAGCCGGGGTGACTTTTTCCTCGCAAATCGTGGAGCCCACCTCGCCGCTGCTGTCATGGCTGCTGCCTATCGCCATCTTTGTGATCATCGGGCAGATCATGTCCAAGCGGCTGATGGACAGGGCCGGCGGCGGGAACGCGCTGATGTTCGGCATGGGCAAGAGCAATGCCAAACTGTATGTGCAGTCCACCAAGGGCATCCGCTTCAGCGATGTGGCAGGGGAGGACGAGGCCAAGGAAAATCTGCAGGAGATTGTGGAATACCTGCACAACCCGGGCAGGTACGCTCAAATTGGCGCCATGATGCCCAAGGGCGTGCTGCTGGTGGGCCCTCCGGGCACAGGCAAGACCATGCTGGCCAAAGCGGTGGCCGGCGAGGCCAGCGTGCCCTTCTTCTCCATGTCCGGTTCGGAGTTCGTGGAGATGTTCGTGGGCCTTGGCGCCTCCAAGGTGCGTGACCTGTTCAAGCAGGCCAAGGAGAAGGCCCCCTGCATTGTGTTCATCGACGAGATCGACGCCATCGGGCAGCGGCGCGACGGGCGCATCGGCGGCAACGACGAGCGGGAGCAGACGCTGAACCAGCTTCTGACCGAGATGGACGGCTTTATGGAGAACAACGGCGTCATCATCCTGGCGGCCACCAACCGTCCGGAATCCCTGGACCCCGCGCTGCTTCGGCCCGGGCGCTTTGACCGCCGGGTACCGGTGGAACTGCCCGACCTTCAGGGACGGGTGGAAATTTTGAAGGTCCACGCCAAAAAGATCAAGCTGGCGGAAGATATTGATTTTCAGGCCGTTGCCCGGATGGCCTCCGGCGCCTCCGGCGCGGAGCTGGCCAACATCATCAACGAGGCCGCGCTGCGGGCGGTGCGCGCTGGCCGCGACGCCGCTACCCAGGCCGATCTGGAGGAGAGCGTGGAGGTAGTCATCGCCGGCTATCAGAAGAAGAATGCCATCATGTCCGACACGGAGAAGCGGACGGTGGCCTACCATGAGGTGGGCCACGCCCTGGTGGCCGCGAAGCAGACGCATTCCGCGCCGGTGCAGAAGATCACCATCATCCCCAGGACTTCCGGGGCGCTGGGCTACACCATGCAGGTGGAGCAGGCCGACAAATACCTGCTTACCAAAGAGGAACTGGAGAACAGGATCGCCGTATTGACCGCCGGCCGGGCCGCGGAGGAAGTTGCCTTCAACACCATCACCACCGGGGCCGCCAACGATATCGAGCAGGCCACCAAGATGGCCAGGGCCATGGTGGCCCGCTACGGCATGACCAAGGAGTTCGATATGACCGCCCTGGAGAGCGTCGCCAACCCCTATCTGGGCGGGGATGCCGCCTCCGCCTGCTCCATGGCTTCCCAGCGGGAGGTGGACAGGAAAGTGGTGGAAGTGATCCGCGAACAGCACGAGAAGGCCAAAAAGATCCTGGCGGAAAACAGGGCCAAGCTGGACGAGATCGCCAAGTTCCTCTACGAAAAAGAGACCATCACCGGCGAGGAGTTCATGGGCATCCTGAACACGTAACCGCTCCAGCAGCAAGGATCCTCTTATCTCCTCCAAAATGAGGTTTTTCAAGGATAGGTGCGGGAAGGGGAATTTTTTCAAAAAGTCCCCTTCCCGCCATTTCTTTCGTGCTCCCCTCCGGAAATTTCCGCCGCCGGGTTGACAATGCCTTTGCGTTAATGGTATGATTACCAACATTCCCGGTAATTGCATATTTTTTCGTGTCAGAGGTGCGTTTTTCATCAGTAGGCATGCGGGGAGCCGGGGCTCGATCCCGCCTGCGGAAAGGGAAAAATGCCGAAAGGAGCCCGGACCCCAACCGGGCGGCCTTGGGTGCGTGGTGAACAAGCACGCAACTGTCATCGGGTGGGCAGCACCCGGCGGAGCGCTGATACAGCATGACGGCCTGTTGGCCGGCGATTGTTTGCACATGCATGGACGCACCCGCAGGCCGACTGCCCAAGGGTGTGTTTTTTTCACCAGGTTTTCTTTTTTCCCAAAACGCATAGGATAGCATGGAGGTGCTGGGCATGGAAAAATTCCGGGTGGGGATCGTGGGCGCGACGGGCATGGTGGGGCAGCGGTTTGTGAAGCTTTTGGAAGGACATCCCTGGTTTACCGTAACGGCGGTGGCGGCCAGCGCAAGGAGCGCGGGCAGGGCCTACGCCGAGGCGGTGGAGGGAAGATGGGCTTTCGAAGGTAAAATTCCCTCCTATGTGGCGGGGATGACTGTTCTTGATGCCGCAAACGTCGATGAAGTGGCGTCTCTGGTGGATTTTATTTTCTGCGCCGTGGTTATGGGCAAGGCGGAGACACGCGCCCTGGAGGAGGCCTACGCCAAGACGGAAACGCCCGTGATCAGCAACAACAGCGCCTGCAGGCTTCTTCAGGATGTGCCCATGATGGTGCCGGAGATCAATTTTGCCCATGCGGCGGTGATCGATACCCAGCGCAGGCGTTTGGGAACGAAGACAGGCTTCATCGCCGTCAAGCCCAACTGCTCCATCCAAAGCTACGTGCCCGCCCTGACGCCCCTGCTGGATTTGGGCGTGACAAAGGTATCGGCCTGCACCTACCAGGCCATCAGCGGCGCGGGCAAGACGTTTGCCACCTGGCCCGAGATGGTGGACAACGTGATCCCCTACATCGGCGGCGAGGACGAAAAGAGCGAGCAGGAACCGCTGAAGATCTGGGGCAGCCTTGCGGAAACGGAACTTGGCCCGGTAGTTGCGCCGGCTTCGGCGCCGGTGATCAGCGCCCAGTGCATCCGCGTGCCGGTGACCGACGGGCATCTGGCGGCGGTATCGGTCTCTTTCCAAAACAAGCCGGGGATGGAGGAGATCATCGGCCGCTGGACCCATTTCAAGACCGAGGCGCAGCGCCTTGGCCTTCCCAGCGCACCTGATCCGTTTTTGCAGTATTTTTCCGACCCCTCCCGCCCGCAAACCAGGCTGGACAGGGATTTCCAAAATGGGATGGGCGTAAGCATCGGCCGTTTGCGGCCCGATCCGCTGTTTGACTACAAGTTTGTCTGCCTGTCCCACAACACGCTCCGGGGGGCCGCGGGAGGCGGCGTCCTGACGGCGGAAATGCTGTGCGCAAAAGGATATATCCCACGGAAGTAGCGCTCCTCCCCGCCGCTTCTAAAAGGAGGAACCATGAAAACCGTGCTTTTTCGGGGCAGCGGCGTTGCCATCGTCACGCCCTTTGCCAAGGATGGCGTCGATGGTGACGCCCTGGACGCTTTGGTGGACTTCCAGCTTGAAAACGGCACCGCGGCCATCATCGCCTGCGGCACCACAGGGGAGCCCTCCACCATGACGGAGGCTGAAAAGGACGCGGTGATCGCCCGGGTGGCGGAGCGCGTTCATGGCCGGGTGCCCGTCATCGCCGGCACCGGCGGCAACAATACGGCAAAGACCATCGCCGCGGCCAAAAGGGCCAAAGCGCTTGGAGCCGACGCGCAGCTCTGCGTAACGCCCTACTACAACAAAACGACGCAGCATGGGCTCATCGCCCATTACACCGCCATCGCGGAGGATGGCAGCCTGCCGGTGATCGTATACAACGTGCCCGCAAGGACAGGGCTGAATATGAAGCCGGAAACCCTGGCCACCCTTTCCGGGCACGAAAACATCATTGCCATGAAGGAAGCCAGCGGCGATATCGCGCAGATGCTGGAAATGGTGCGCCTGTGCGGGGAGGACATCGCCTTCTACAGTGGGAGCGACGAGAATGTGGCGCCTTTGCTGTCCCTGGGGTTTGAGGGTGTGATCTCCGTGGCGGCCAACGTGGTGCCCAGGCTCATGCATGAACTGACGGCGGCCTTTTTCGCGGGAGACTGGCGCGAAGCCCTTCGCCATCAGTTCAAGGTGATGCCTCTGGTGAACGCCCTGTTCTGCGAGGTGAGCCCTGTGCCCGTCAAGGCGGCGCTTGCCCTGATGGGCCGCTGCCTGGAGGATGTGCGGCTGCCGCTGGTCCCCATGCTTGCGGAAAACAGGGGAAAGCTTGTCAGGGAAATGAAGGCGCTGGGACTGATTTTCAATTGATATCGGGGGAATGCAAATGCGGATCCTGTTGAGCGGCGCCCTGGGGCGCATGGGCCGCGCCGTGGCGGAACTATGCCGGGAGCGGGGCGTGACCGTGGCGGCCGGGGTGGATGTGGCCACCGGGGCGGAACCGGGTTTTCCCGTATTCCCCACCTTTGATGTATGCAAGATGAAAGCCGATGTGATCATTGACTTTACCAGGCCGGAAACGCTGCCGGAGCTTTTGCAGTACGCCCTTGGGGAAAAGCTTCCCGTTGTCCTGGCCACCACGGGATACAATCAGGCGGACAAAGACCGCATCCGGAAGGCGGCGGCGGAGATCCCCATTTTTCAAAGCGCCAACATGAGCCTGGGGATCAATTTGCTGAAATCCCTGATCCGGCAGGCTGCCGCTGTTCTTGGGGAGGATTTTGACGCGGAGATCGTGGAACGCCACCATAACCGCAAGATCGATGCCCCCAGCGGCACGGCGCTGATGCTTTTTGATACGCTGAACGGATGCTACCCCGGCGGCAGGGAAATGGTCTGCGGCAGGGAGTCCCGGACCCAGATGCGGGACAAGCGGGAGATCGGCGTCCACGCAGTACGGGGCGGGACGCTGGCCGGTAGCCATGAGGTAGGCTTTTACGGGCCGGAGGAGACGCTGACCATCACCCATGATGCCCAGAGCAGGGCGGTGTTCGCCCAGGGGGCGCTGAAGGCGGCGCTCTTTTTGAAGGACAAGCCTGCCGGTTGCTACACCATGGATGACCTGATCCAAACCATGCAATCAAAATAATGGGCCACAAAAAACCGGGAGCGCCCCGTAAGGGAACGCCCCCGGTTTTGATATATTGGAATGTAAACAGCTTATTTCCCCAGCAGGGCCAGCGCCGCGTTGACGGCATCCACCACAGTCTTGGAAACCTCGGCGGCATCCGCCACAGCCACAATGCCCCCGCCCACTTTGAAGGGCCCGGTCTTGCCGATAAACTGGCTGGTGAAGGCTTCCGCCTTGACCTTGGCGGCGGCGTCCACTTCGGCGAAATCGGCGTTTCCGCCTACCGCAAGGCTCAAAACCGCACCGGACTCATCCGCGGTGACAACCACTTGGATGGGGCCTGCGGCGCCCTGGGCTACCACAGCGGCGGTATAGAGCTTGACTTCCTTCACACCCGGAGTGGCGGCCTTCAGGCCGGCGATATCCGCTTCCAGCCCGGTGACTTTTTCGTTCAGTTGGGCGATCTGCGTCTGCGCATCCGCAGCGGCGGCTTCCAGCGTGGTTTTTTCGGCAGTCAGCGCATCCACCTGGGCGGAAATACCGGCTTTTTCCGTTTCCAGAGCGCTTACCTTGGCGGCAGCTTCAGCGGCTGCCTTCTGGGCGGCGGCCAAATCAGACTGCAGTGCGGACAGGGCCGCATCAGATTCCGTTTTGGCAGCAGCGAAATCGCTCTGCGCCTTGGCCAAATCTTCCTTGGCGGCACTCAGCTCGGTTTCCTTGGCGGCAGCGTCCGTCTTGGCGGCTTCCAGATCGCTTTGCGCCTTGGCCAGATCTTCCTTGGCGGTACTAAGCTCTGCCTCCTTGGCGCCGGCAGCGGCCTTCAGAGACTCCAGCTCGGCTTGCAGCGCGGCGGTGCCAGCCGTGGCGTCATCAGCAGTTTTCTGTGCGGCTGTCAGGTCGTCCTGCGCCTTTGTCAAATCATCTTTTGCGGTGTCCAAATTTGTTTGCAGTGTTACGGCAGTCTCCTTGGCCGCTGCCAGGTCTTTGGACAGGTTGTTCTTTTGCAGATAAAGACTGAAGCTGAGAACCAGTGCGGCAATGAGAACAATGCTCATAAGGATACCCAAGGTCTTCTGGCTGCTGCGGGGTTTTTCGGTCATGCTGCGCTCCTCCTTTAAATTTGGACAAATGCGTATGCATTTTAAGGGCGCCTTTCCGGCTCCCTTTACTGATAGCAATCATACCATAATTTTTCATAAATGAAAACAGAAAACGGGAGGCGGACTGCGATTTTTTCCATATAGAAGAAGAGAAAGCATCTCCTTGACGTGAAGCGCTGACCTACAGTATAATAGCGCCATATCCGGTTCTGCACGGGCATCATAGCCGGCGGGACCGCACATGCGGCGGCAAGGGAGAAATCACGGAAGGGGGCGGGCTTATGCGCAAATTGCTCAGGCTGGCATTGTGGGCGCTTGGCGTGCTCGCCTTTTTTTTGCTGGTGCCCGCGCTGGTGGACAAGCCGGTGCAAGACCCGCCGAGCAGTGAGGAAAAGCCTGCCGCCGCTGCGTTTTTCAGCGCCTTGGGCGTTCCGGAGCAGCAGGGCGGCAGCCAAGCCTCAGCCATACGCATGGACCGCCCGGAGCGGCCCGTGCTTTCATGCAGCCAGCCTGCCGCGCTTCCCAATGTGACGGCGGACGCCAACGGTCATCCTATCGGCACCAAAATATATATTGAGGCAGTCTACCAGGCTTTCAGGCTGGAGGACAAATCGGGATAGGCCCCCCTTGACGCGCATGCTCCCGCATTTATTTGACGGAAGGAAGAACGTTTTATGAAAAAAGCATTCAAGGTGCGCAAGCGGCTGAGCGTGACCACCAAGGCCATCATCGCCCTGGCCATCGTGCTGGCGCTTACCATAGGGGTGGGCATCATCGCCCTTGACGGCATGCCCCTGGACGCAAGAGGGCTGTACAAGATCAAGTCTTGGCTGCCCACCACCGATGTGGCCAAGTGGCCCTCGGCCATCGCCTTGGGCCTGGACCTTCGGGGTGGAGTGTATGTGGAATACTCAGCCGCCCGCCCGGAGGGTTCGGAGGCTGACTTCGGGGACCTCATCGACGGGACCATTTCCATCATTCAGCAGCGCCTTACCGACAAGGGATATCCCGAAAGTACGGTAACCCGCATCGGCACCGACGGCATCCGTGTGGAGATTCCGGATGTCAGCGATCCCAACGCCATCCTGGACCTGATCGGCTCCCCCGCCAAGCTGGAGTTCCTGGATCCGGACGGCAACGTGTTCATGGAAGGCAAGGACGTACAAACGGCCAAAGCCGGATATGACCCGAACGAGGGCGGCTACGTGATCTATTTCACGCTGACGGCCGAAGGCTCCAAGCTCTTTGCCGATATGACCACAAAAAGCGTCGGGAAAGAGATCGCTATCTACTTGGACGGCGTGGAACTGATGTCGCCTACGGTAGATACGCCCATCACCGGCGGTTCCGGCATCATCAAGGGCAACTACACCAAGGAGACGGCTGAAAACTCCGCGGTAAAGATCCAGTCCGGTGCGCTGCCCCTGGTGATTACCCAGCAGAAGGTGGATACCATTTCCGCAACGCTGGGCATCGATGCGCTGTCCACCTCCGTGAAGGCCGCCATCATCGGTTTGCTGCTGGTGATGCTGCTGCTGATCGTGCGCTACCGCCTGTGCGGCATCCTGGCCTCCTGGGCGCTGTGCATTTACCTGATCCTGCTGTTCTTCTTCCTGGCCGTGATTCCCGGCATCCAGCTCACCCTGCCCGGCATCGCCGGCATTGTGCTGGGCATCGGCATGGCCGTGGACGCCAACGTCATCATCTTTGAGCGCTTCAAGGAGGAGATCCGCCGCGGACGCACGGTGAAGGGCTCCGTGAAGCAGGGCTTCAAGAACGCCATGTCGGCCATCATCGACGGCAACGTCACCACGCTGATCGCCGCGCTGGTGCTGCTGATGTTCGGTACAGGCACCATCCAGGGCTTTGCCAGGACGCTGTTCCTGTCCGTGGCTACCAGCATGCTTACCGCCGTGGTGGTGACGCGTTTCCTGCTCACCAGAACGGCCGTGCTCACCGGGAACAGGCCGGGCCTGTTCACCTCGGTGAAACCTGAGACGGAGGTGAAACCATGAAACCGACAATGAAAGGCAGCGCCAAGATCTGTATCATGATTTCCCTGGGCATCATGGCGCTGGCGCTGGTGCTCTCCCTGGCGGGCTTTGGCATCAACTACGGCATTGACTTTGCCGGCGGCCTGTCCATCAAGTACAAAATGAACACCGCCTTTGACCAGGCGGACGTGGAAGCGGCGCTTAGGGGCCAGGGCATTTCCGAATTCCAGATCGCCAAGGCCGGCACGGACCAGAGCGAGCTTCAAATCCGTATCAAGGAAATCAGCGACGAGGGTGTGCAGGCGCTGCGCGCCGGGCTGGAAGCCAACCTGCTGGAAAAATACCCGCAGATGGATGCCTCCAACGCGGAAGTTGGCTATGTGGGCCCTGTAGCCGGACGCACGCTGCTGAAAAACGCTTTCCTGAGCGTGCTGCTGGCCTCCGCGCTGATGCTGGGCTACATCGCCATCCGGTTTGATTTCAACTCCGGCGTGGCGGCCATCGCCGGCCTGATTCACGACGTGCTGATCATGGTTTCCTTCATGGTGCTGTTCCGCTCCTTCATCCAGATGAACAGTTCCTTCATTGCGGCTATGCTCACCATCGTGGGCTACTCCATCAACAACACCATCGTGATCTTCGACCGTATCCGTGAGAACGCCAAGGGCGCGGACTTTACGGAAACCACCCGCAAGGCGTTGGTGACCAAATCTATCAAGCAGTCCCTGGGGCGCACCATCAACACCTCGCTAACCACGCTGATCACCATCGTGACCCTGTACATCCTGGGTGTGAGCGCTATCAAGGAATTCGCGCTGCCCATCATCATGGGCCTGCTCTCCGGCCTGTACAGCTCCAACATGATCAACGGCTACGTATGGGCGATCCTGGAGGCCACCCGGCCCCGCCGGAAGATGAAGCCCAAGAAGGCGTAACCACTTCATCAAAAGAAGGGCGTTCTCCCGGCAAAACCGGGAGAACGCCCTTATCCATTACTAAGGAGGAAAATCATGCTGCGCTTCGTGAAGCGGGCCGCGCCGGAGCCTGTCAAAATAGCTGGAGTGCCCGGCTGGCTGTCCGGGCTGCTTGCTGCCCGGGGCGCGGACACGGCGGAAAAGGCGGAGCTCTTTTTGCATCCCTCCCCGGACCAGCTTCACGATCCCTTGCTGTTGCAGGGGATGGACGCCGCGGTATCCCTGGTCAGGCAGTGCATAAACAGCCGGGTGCCCATGGTGGTCTATGGCGATTACGATGTGGACGGGGTCTGTTCCACCGCCATGCTTGTAACGGCGCTCAAGGGCCTGGGAGCGGAGGCATCCTACTATATCCCCAGCCGCCATCAGGAAGGATATGGGCTCAATGCCCAGGCTGTCAGGACGCTGGCCGGATCGCATGGGCTGCTTGTAACGGTGGACTGCGGGATCACCTCCGTGAAGGAGGTGGCGCTGGCCAAATCCCTGGGCATGCGGGTGATCGTCACCGACCACCACCAGTTGGGGCCGGAGCTGCCCCCGGCGGACGCCGTATTAAATCCCCTGATGGGCGATTATCCCTTCCGCCGCCTGTGCGGCGCCGGCGTAGCCTTCAAGCTCATGCAGGCGCTGGACAAGGCTGGCGCAGCGGAATACCTTGATCTGGCCGCCCTGGCCACCATCGCGGACCTTGTGCCACTAACCGGGGAAAACCGGGTGATCGCCGCCCTGGGCCTTGAGCGGATGGCGCATACAGAACGTGTGGGCCTGCGGGCGCTCAAGGAGGCGGCGGGCGTCGGCGTGGGGGGAAAGCCGGTCGGAGCCGGGCAGGTGGCCTTTCAGCTGGCGCCGCGCCTGAACGCCGGTGGAAGGCTGAAAAGTGCCTCCCTGGGCGTGGAGCTTTTGACCACTGCGGAAGAGGCAAAGGCCCGGGAATTGGCGGAAATTTTGAGCCAGGAGAACGCCCTGCGCCAGAAGCTGGAAGCAGAGGTCTTTTCCCTGGCGCTAAAGCAGGTGGAGGAGGAAACCGACTTCCTTTCCGACCGGGTGCTCATCGCGGTGGGGGAGGGCTGGAACAGCGGCGTCATCGGCCTGGCAGCCGGCCGCCTCACCGAGCGGTTCCACTATCCCGCCATCGTGCTGTCCCAAACCGGCGGGGAGTGCGTAGGCAGCGCCAGGTCCATCCCCGGGGTGAACCTCTTTGAAATGCTCAGCACCTGCCGGGACCTGTTTTTGCGCTTCGGCGGCCATGAGCAGGCTGCGGGCCTGACCATTCTTCGCAAGGATGTGCCGGAATTGAAGCGGCGCCTGAGCGCGGCCATTTGGCAGGCCTGCGATCCGGAGGCATACATCCCCGTCAGGGAGTACGATCTTTCCCTGCCCCTTCACCAGGTGACGGAAACCATGGCCCGAAAGCTTGCGGAACTGGAGCCCACAGGCCTTGGGAACCCCGGGCCCGTCTTTTTGCTGGAGGGCGGGCAGGTCCAGGACATGCGCCCCGTGGGCCGGGACGGCGCACACCTGAAGTGCAGCCTGTACAAGGATGGCGTGCTGCGCTCCGCCATCGCCTTTCAGATGGGCCCCATGGCCATGAGCATGCCCCCGCGGGCGGACGTGCTGTTTTCTCCGGAGCTGAACGAATGGAACGGCACCGTTTCCGTACAGTGCAATATCAAGGCAATCAAAGGCACGGAGGGGGCGCTGCCAACGGAGGCGGCGGAGATGGCGCGGGAGGCCGCGTTGCAGGATATCGCGGCCATGGCGGCGAATAATAACGAAATTCATCCTGATGCGCAGGTATCGGATGAATCCGTGCTTTCCGGGGTGCTCGCGGGTGCCCAGGGCACATTGATCCTGGCCCGGGCGCCGGGAACCGCAGCCCGCATCGTGGAGATGTATGGGGAAAGACTGCAAATGTCTCAAGGGCTTGACGACAAACGCTGCTTTCACACGCTGCTCTTTCCGGCCCGGCTGCAAGCACTTCACGGAGACTGGCGCGCGGTGGTTTTGGCGGACGGCGAACTGCTTCCCGGGGAAGCAGCTTTGATTGCAGCGTGCTGCCCCAAGGCCAGGGTTTATGCCCTGGAAAAGAGCGGGGAGACAAGGGAGCTGCTGAAAACCCTGGCGCTTTCCGATGGGGAGCTTCGCGGCCTGTACAGGGTGCTGAGAGGCCTTGCCGCCCCGCGGCTTGACAGGCTGGCGGAGCAAACGGGGTTAAGCCCTGTTCAGGTAAAGGCCGGGCTGCATGTTTTTTCAGAACTGTCCTTGGCGGCTTGGGAGCAGGAGCCCTTCTTCCTGGCCGTACTCCCGCCGGTGAAGCGGAACCTGGAAGACAGCCGCATTTTGCGGATGCTTCGGACGGCGGCGGATTTTTAGCGAAAGGAGGGCCGGGCATGTACGCGTATATCAGCCGGGAATGTATGCCCTTGGATCAGATTCTGGCGCGTGTCCAGAAATATCACCCGGGCGACAGCTATCTGCTGGTGGAAAAGGCATACAAATATGCGGAAGCCGCCCATGCCGGCCAATTTCGCAAGAGCGGGGAGCCCTACTTTACCCATCCGGCCTTCGTGGCCAGCATCTTGACCGAGCTGATGATGGACGCCCCCACCATTGCCGCGGGGCTTTTGCACGATGTGGTGGAGGACTGCCAGAGCGTATGCCTGCCCAATGTGGAAAAGGAGTTCGGCGAGGAAGTGGCGCGGTTGGTGGACGGCGTCACGAAACTTAGCAAGCTGGACTTTGCCGACCGGGAGGAGCAGCAGGCCGAAAGCCTGCGCAAGATGATCCTGGCCATGTCCAAGGACATCAGGGTGGTGCTTATCAAGCTGGCGGACCGGTTGCACAACATGCGCACCCTGCGTTACCAGCCGGAAGCACGGCAGGTAGCCATCGCCCGGGAGACGCTGGACATTTACGCGCCATTGGCGCACAGGCTGGGCGTGTTCGCCATCAAACAGGAGCTGGAAGATCTGTCCCTGCGCTACATCGATCCCGTGGGCTATCAGGACGTCGTTCAAAAGGTGGGCATGAAGCGGGCCGAGCGGGAGGAGAACATCCGCCTGGTGATCTATGAGCTCTCCGCCAAGCTGGACGAGCAGCACATCCATTACGACATCGACGGGCGGCCCAAGCACCTGTACAGCATCTACCGCAAAATGGTGCTGCAAAACCGGCCCTTTGACCAGATCTACGACTTGATCGCCATCCGGGTGCTGGTGGACACCGTGCCCGACTGCTACGCGGTGCTGGGCATTGTGCATACCCTGTGGAACCAGATGCCGGGCCGGTTCAAGGATTATATCTCCGTGCCCAAGGCCAACATGTACCAAAGCCTGCACACCACCGTGGTGGGCGGGCGCAAGATGCCCTTTCCCTTTGAGGTGCAAATCAGAACCTGGGAAATGCACCGTGTGGCGGAGTTCGGCATCGCGGCCCACTGGCGCTACAAGGAGGGCGGCCAGAGCGACGCGGATCTGGACAACAAGCTCTACTGGCTGCGCCAAATACTGGACTGGCAGAACGAGACCCGGGACAGCCGGGAGTTTATCGATTCGCTGAAGACCGACCTGTTCAGCGAGGAGGTTTTCCTTTTCACGCCCAAGGGCGACATCGTCAGCATGCAGAAGGGTGCCACGCCCCTGGACTTTGCCTACCGCATCCACAGCGCCGTGGGCAACAGCTGCGTGGGTGCCAAGGTCAACGGCCGCATCGTGCCTCTGGACACCACCCTGGAAACGGGCGACCGGGTGGACATCATCACCTCCTCGGCCTCCAAGGGCCCCAGCATGGACTGGCTGAAGGTGGTCAAGACCCAGCAGGCCAAGGCCAAGATCCGCCAGTTCTTCAAGCGCGAACTGCGCGGGGAGAACGTGGAAAAGGGCAAGGACATGGTGGAGAAGGAGGCCAAGCGCCGCGGCGTATCCCTGGGCCTTCTCACCAAGCCCGAATATTATGAGGGCATCCTGAAAAAATACGGCTTTTTCGAGCTGGATGACATCTATGGCGCCGTGGGCTACGGCGGCATGGCATCCACTTACGTGGTGACAAAGCTGATTGAGGAGCAGCACCTCCGTGAAGCGCCCCCCGCCCCCAAGCTGCCGGATACAACGCCCCAGGAACTGCAAAAGCAAAACCTGGGCAAGCCCACCCACGGCATCTACGTCAAGGGTGAGTCCGGCATGCTGGTGCGCTTCGCCAAGTGCTGCAACCCCGTGCCCGGCGACGATATCATAGGCTATATCACCAGGGGCCGGGGCGTGACCATCCATAAGGCGGACTGCGTCAATGTGGGGCAGAGCGAGCAGGAGCGCATGGTGGAGGTAAGCTGGGCCGAAGAAAACGCCGGCACCTTCGACGCGGGGATTCAAATTATCGCCTACGATCATGTGGGTCTTCTGGGCGAGCTGGCCACCTACATCGGGGAGATGAATGTGCCCATCAGCGCCGTGAGCGCCAAGTTTAACACCAAGAGCAAGACCAGCACCATCACCCTGGTCATTCAGGTCACAAGCCGCCAGCAGCTGGACAAGGTCATCAAGCAGCTGCAAAAACGCTCTGACATCGTGGAGGTCTACCGGGGCGCGAGCTAAGAGGGCACGCCACGGTTTTGCGGGGGGGGGTTTTTTTTTTAAAAAAAACCCCCCCCCCCGCGCCCACCCAAAAAACTTCATTGATTATTTTTTTAAGCGAGGCGTCTTTTTTATGCGCTGTGTGGTACAAAGGGTATTATCCGCCTCCGTGGCGGTGGAAGGCAAAACTGTCGGGCAGATTGGCAAGGGCCTGATGGTCCTGCTGGGCGTTTGCCAGGGAGACGGAGAGAAGGATGTTGCCTACATGGCGGACAAGCTGCCGAACCTGCGCATCTTTGAGGATGAGCAGGGCAAGATGAACCTTTCCCTGAAGGACGCGGGAGGGAGTATCCTGGCGGTGAGCCAGTTTACCCTGATGGGGGATGCTAGGGGAGGACGGAGGCCCAGCTTTATTGAGGCGGCCAGGCCGGAAATTGCCAATCCCCTGTATGAAGAGGTGGTGCGCCGCATCCGGGAAAGCGGCGTCACGGTGGAAACCGGCGTATTCCAGGCTGAAATGGCCGTGTCCCTTGTGAACGACGGGCCGGTGACCATCCTGCTGGACAGCCGGAAAACGTTTTGATTGTTGGAAAGAGAGAGTTATGGAACAGGAGCTGCAAATCCGGCCGCTGGCTGTGGGGCCGGTCCGGGCCAATTGCTATATCGTCTCCCTGCCGGGCAGGGAGGACTGTGTATTGATCGATCCCGGCGGGGAACCGGAAAAAATCCTGGCGGCTGCAAACGGAAAGAAAATCGCCGCCGTTTTGCTGACCCACGGGCATTTTGACCACATCGGCGGCGTCCCCGGCGTTCTTGACCCCGATACCAGGGTGTATATCCATCCCCTGGACGCGCCCATGCTTACAGACCCCCAGAGAAATATGGCGGTGCTGATGCGCGCAACGCTTTGCGTGCAGGTAAAAACGGAGCCCGCCAACGAAGGCGATGTGATCAGCGCCGCGGGCATCGGTTTTACCGTGCTGCACACACCGGGCCATACGCCGGGCGGCGTATGTTATCAGGCGGGCAGCGCGCTGTTCACGGGGGATACCATGTTCCATGGCGGCTATGGCCGCACGGACTTTCCCGGCGGAAGCTGGGAGGACCTGTACAGCTCCATGAAACGCCTGCTGGCTATGCAAAAGGATGTCAAGGTCTACCCCGGCCATGAGGATGTCACCACCATCGGTCTGGAGCAGGGGTCCATGGCATGAACATCGCATTGTATACGCCCGTTCCCAAGCTGGCGGCGGAATTGGCCGATGTCCTGCGGCTGTTTTATGGGGAGATCGGGTTTACGGTAAACGAAGGGGAGGCGGAGGCGGATATCTGCCTGCGCCATGAGCTTTCCGTCCGGGATGGGATATGGGATTGCGCGTTTTCCATGAAAGGGCCGGCCCTGGGCCAAAGGGGCACCTTTGGGGGCCAGACGCAGCTTTTATCGGCTTCCATGCATGGGAGCGGCGCCATTCCCCCGCCGGAGCAGCCCCTTTTATACAAGCGGATACGCAAGCGCCTGTGCAAGCAGACGCTGTATGAGCTGATGAAGGAGCAGACGGGGTTCCATCCCCCCTGGGGGTCGCTTACGGGCATCCGCCCCACGCGGCTTATGTACGAGGCCATGGGGAAGGGGCTGTCTCTCCTTGAGGCCGCCCAATCGGTCAGGGAAACCTTTGATCTTGATCCCGGCAAGGCGGCGCTGCTTTCAACAGTTGTTGAAACGCAGGCAACGCTGCCCCCGCCCGGACCCCGGGACGCGGATGTGTACATCGGCATCCCCTTTTGCCGCACCAGGTGCGCTTATTGTTCCTTTTTGAGCGGGGAACTGGGCAAGGGGCTGCAGGTGAAGCCTTACCTGGACGCGCTTTTTCAGGAGATGGCCTTTACCGCCCGGCTGATGAAGGACCGCGGCCTGCGCCTGCGGGCAGTGTACATGGGCGGCGGCACGCCTACGGCCCTTGAGGAGGCGGATTTCCGGCGGGTGATGGACGCCATGGCTGCGCATTTTCCGGGCGCTTTGGAGTACACGGTGGAGGCCGGGCGGCCGGATTCCATTACGGAGGGCAAACTGAAAGCCATTAAGGACGCGGGGGTTGGGCGCATCTCCATCAATCCCCAGTCCATGAACGAGGCGACGCTCCGGCATATCGGAAGGGACCATACCCCCGCGCAGACGGTGGAGGCCTATGCGCTGGCCAGGGCACTGGGCTTTGGATCCATCAACATGGATATTATCGCCGGGCTGCCCGGCGAAACGGTGGATGATTTTGAGCAGACCCTTGCCTGGGCTAAAAAGCTTGCCCCGGAAAGCCTTACCGTCCATACCCTGGCCCTAAAACGTGCCAGCCTTCTTCGATTGTGGGAAACACCCCTGCCCGACGGGGAGCAGACCGCCCACATGGTGCGTTTGGGCGCGCAGGCCGCCGGGGAGATGGGTCTGCGCCCATATTACCTGTACCGCCAGAAGTACATGGCCGGGAACCAGGAAAACGTAGGTTACGCGAAGGCCGGCCATGAATGCCTGTACAATGTGGACATCATGGAGGAGACCACAAGCATCCTGGCCATTGGCGCAGGGGCCATCTCCAAGCGGGTGTTCGGCGGGGAGGGGCGCATTGAGCGCGCGCCCAACGTAAGCAACATTGACGATTACACAAAAAGGATCGGGGAAATGATGGAGCGGAAGGCCGCGCTGTGGAACGGGCGGGGATGACGGGCTATTGCCGCTGCTTTGAATGTACAGGATATTGGATAAAATGCAAGGAGAGTGGCCTCCTTCCGCCGCCTGCGGGCGGCACCTCCCTTCCAGGGAGGCTTTGGGCTTCGTTTTTCATCCCTTGGGCATGAGCACCTAATGCAAAAGCGCGCCTGCACACAGATAGGCGCGCTTTTATCTTGTCGATGCAGGTAGAGCATGAGGATTCCTTGATCGCCGCGCCCCCTCAAAATGACACTGCGGCGTCCTTGTCACCGCACTGCTTGCCGGTCAGCCGTCTCTGCATTTCTTTCCTCCCCATAGGGGGATTCTAAAGGGGCTTTGTCCCTTTAGCGGGGTCCAGGGGCGGCGCCTCCCTTCCAGGGAGGTTTCATGGCCTCCTGTGGCCGCCTTGGCAGCAAAAGCTTCTGTCTCCCCCATATGGGGATTCTAAAGGGGCTTTGTCCCTTTAGCGGGGTCCAGGGGCAGCGCCTCCCTTCCAGGGAGGTTTCATGGCCTCCTGTGGCCACCTTGGCAGCAAAAGCTTCTGTCTCCCCCATATGGGGATTCTAAAGGGGCTTTGTCCCTTTAGCGGGGTCCAGGGGCAGCGCCCCTGGAAAGGGCTGTGAGGTTGCTGCCGCTGATACGGTAGGGGATGTTCATAGGCAGGGTAAGTTTGTCCGGGCCGTGGCCGGCGTGGACGTTCATCAAAACGGGCTTGTCCGCGGGCAGGAGATCCGCGAAAATTTCCGCAAGGGCCAGGGAGGGCTTCCCCGGCTCCGGGTCGCAATCGGTATAGTCGCCCAGGATAATCCCGGCGCAGTCGTCAAAGGCAGCCGCGTTACGTAGGTGGGTGAGCATGGCATCCACGCGGTAGGGCTTCTCGCCCACATCTTCCAGCAAAAGCAGTTTCCCCTTCAGGCTTGGCATGTAGGGTGTGCCCAGCAGGTCGACGAACACCGACAGGTTCCCGCCGGTCAAAACTCCCCGCGCCTCACCCTCCCGGAAGGCTACAAAGGGCGTGCCGTCCGGGTTGTGAAGGCTGCTAAGGGGTTCCGTGCCGCAAAGCGCCTTCAGCCACCCGGCTTTGTAGCTTTCCGGCCAGGGGAAGCCCGGCATGGGCCCATGGAAGGTCACAAGCCCGCACATTTTCTGAAAAGCGCAGTGCAGCGCCGTAATATCGCTGTACCCCACGAAGGGTTTCGGGTTTTTCCTGATCATATCATACCGGAGCATGGGCAGCAGCCTGGCCGCGCCGTACCCTCCCCGGAGGCAGACGATGCCCCCGATCCCGGGGTCCGAAAACATGCGGTTGATATCATCCGCGCGCATCTCGTCCGTACCGGAGAGGTATCCCCGCCGGGCGTTGCAGCTTTCACCCACGGTGACTGCAAAGCCCATGTCTTCAAGGAGCGCCACGGCCTTTTGCCGGTTCTCCTCCTCGTAAACGGGGCTGGAGGGCGCGATGAGCCCCACCCGCGCGCCGGGCTTGAGGGACGGAGGCAATAAACGGGAAACCATGGAAATCCCCTTCCTTTCCCGCATGGCTTTTCCCCGGAAGGCAGATACTAGGGGTAAACAACTGCCTGGGAGGGGCGCCATGCTTACCGTATTTCTGCGTTCGGTGATCCTTTTTCTGCTGGCGGTGATCTTCATGCGGATCATGGGCAAGCGTCAGGTGGGACAGCTCCAGCCTTTTGAGCTGGTGGTGGCCATCCTTATCGCCAACCTGGCTGTGACGCCCATGGCGGATGTGGGGACGCCGCTACTGTACGGCATCGTACCCATGATGGGGCTTACGCTGCTCCACGGGCTGTTCACCATCATCTCCATGAAAAGCCAGAAGCTGCGCGACCTGTTCAGCGGCACGCCCACGGTACTGATCAAAAACGGCGTCATCCAGGTGAAGGAGCTGGAAAAGCTATGCTTCACCTTAAGCGACCTGCTGGAGGAGATCCGCACCGGCGGGATCATGAACCCGTCGGATGTGGGTGACGCCATCATGGAAACCAGCGGCAAGGTATCCGTGTTCCCCAAGGCGCAAAAGCGCCCATTGACGCCGGAGGACATGGCCCTTCAAACCGGATACGAGGGTATGCCCCTGACGCTGATCCTGGACGGGGAGCTGCAGGGGAAAAATCTGGGCGCAGGCGGCATCCCGGAGGATTGGCTGCGGGAAGTACTGACGCAGCACGGCTTTCCCGCCTACAAGGATGTGTTTCTGTGCAGCCTAAGTACCAACGGCAAGCTTTTTTTGCAGGGCCGGCATGCGGACCAGTCGATGATTGTGGACGCCTTGCCTCCCGGCGGGATCGGATGGTGAAGCATGAAAGCAACCGTATGGACTGTGGTCATACTTTTTATCCTGATCGTTGCCATCGGCATCACTTCCGCCGCCGTCAGCGCGGGGATCTCCAAGGATTTTACAAGCGACCTTCAGGACGCGGAGGAAAGCATCCGCAGCGGGGGATGGGAAGAGGCCGGGGCCGCCGTGAAGGATATGGCCAAGGAGTGGGAGGCCACCTGCGCTTGGCTGCAGCTTTGGGTCAACCACTACGACACGGATGAGGTGAACCTGGGCCTGGAACGGCTGCAGGCCGCCCTGGAGGCGCAGGACACGGCCCTGAGCCTTTGGGCCGCGGCGGAACTGAGCGAATCGCTGCGCCACATCTATCACAGGGACGCGCTGCGCCTTGGAAATATTCTGTGACCTACTTCCGTTTCAGCGTGATCACGTGCATCTGAGCCGGGGCGAACAGCCGGACGGGAAGCCCGATGGTGCCCACGCCGTTGGAGACAAGCACGCTGGTCCGGGCGATGTGCACCCAGCCGGAAAGATAGTCGTCAGATACGTTGGTGTAGGTTTTGAACAGGGGACGGCCGAAGAAGGTGACCTGCCCGCCGTGGGTGTGCCCGCACAGGGCCAGGTCGAACCAATTGGCGCTGCCCTGGGCGTTCTGCGTGGCGAGGGCTGCGGGCAGGTTATCCGGGGAATGGGTCAAAAAGATTACAAAATCGCTTTCCCGCATTTCTTCCGCCACCTTCGCAATCTGCGGGTGGCCGTTGTTGTAATCATCCACGCCGCACAGGTACAGCGCGGAATCGCCCACCCGCACCTCCCTTGTGGCGTTCACCAGAGGCAGCACCCCGGCATTCAGCATAGCGCTTTTCAAGGTTTCCAGGTTGCTTTCGGGCACGGTGCGGTCATGGTTCCCCACCACACCGGCTACCAGGCGCCTGGCATATATCTTGGGCAGGTCCCGGAAGAAAGCAATGGCCCCGTCGGAATCGTTGGCATAGTCGCCTCCCAGGAGCACCAGGTCCGCGCCCTCGGCATTGATCCGGTAGATCAGATCATCCACCCGGCCTTTGGAGAAATAGGGGCCCCGGTGAATATCCGACACATAGACAATGGTCAGCCCGTCAAAGGCCGGATCAAGGCCGCTCACCTCCAGCGTGTCCCGGACCGTGTACAGCATCCTGCCCTGGTAGAAAGGATAGACCAGCACAAAAAGCAGCACCGCCAGGGTGATCAGCCGGCCAAGGCATCCGCCCCGCCTGTGTTTTCCACGGGCCAAACCTATCCCTCCCCGCTATACAAGCTGCAGCATCAAAGGAATCGTAATCACCGAAAGGGCGGTGCTCAGCGCCACACCCCGGGAGGCCAGCGGGCCATCCCCTTTGAAAAATTCCGCCTGCATGGCCGTGGCAGTGGAGGCGGGCATGGCGGTGCAGGCAAATACGCCTTCCAAAACCCCTCGGGGCACCCGCAATGCCAGCAGGATGCCCAGCACCGCCAGGGGAAATACGATCAGGCGCATCAGGCAGGAAAGAAGCAGCATGCCATCCCGGATATCGCTGAGCTTCAATCCGACCAGCAACCCGCCGATGATCACCATGGCCAGGGGCGTGGTGGTGTCTCCCAGCAGCGTCATGGCGTCCAGCGGGATTTTAGGAACGCGGATGGCCAGCCCAAAGCACAGGAAGCCCAGCACCACCGAGATGAGCGTGGGGTTGAACACCAGCTTTTTCAGCGACAGCCCAGCCCTGCCCGCGTACAGATATACACCCGCCGTCCAGGTGAGCAGATTGAAGGAGGCCGAGTACATCACCGCGTAGATCAGCTTATCCTCGCCGAAGGCCGCGATGATCACCGGATACCCCATAAAGCCGCAGTTGGAGAACATGGCCATGTTCAAAAAAACGGCCCGGCGCTTTTCGGGCTGTCCGCGGGTGTACAAGAATCCCACGGCGAGGCACAGCAGCATGAAGACGGTGGCCAGCAGAAAGGTTTCCAGCAACTCCACCATTTGGCCGGGCGCCGCCTCGTGCTGCAGCTTGGCAAAGGTCAGGCAGGGAAGGGTGAAGAATAGTACCAGCTTGTTGATTCCCTCAAATGCGCTTTTGTTAAGAATACGCCCCCGGGCGGCCAAATACCCCAGCGCCATCAATAAAAATAAAACTGTCACCTGGGAAACTACCTGCATAAACAAACTCCTAACCGAACATTGACATCTTTACGGTTTCCATTGTACACTATTTTGGAAGCAAAACCAAACGAAAAAGCATACAAAACCGCGAATGGAAAGGAGTTGCCTATGCATCCCGATTTTACGGCCATCGATCCCTGTCCGCTTCTGGCTCCTGTGCCCGTGGTGCTGGTGAGCAGCCAAGGTACGGAGGGAAATCCCAATCTGATCACTCTGGCCTGGGCCGGTACCGTCAACTCCGATCCGCCCATGGTCTCCATCAGCGTGCGCAAAAGCCGCCATTCCCATGGTCTGATCGAGGCCACGGGGGAGTTCGTGGTCAATCTGGTGGATACAAATCTGCTGCGCGCGGCGGATTATTGCGGTGTGAAGAGCGGGCGGGACATGAACAAATTTGAGGCCTGCGGCCTGACCCCCATTCCCGCGCCGCCCCTTGACCACGCTCCGGCTCTGAAGGAAGCCCCGGCCTATCTTTGCTGCCGGGTGGAGCAGGTGATCTCCCTGGGCAGCCATGATATGTTCCTGGGCCGCATCGTAGGTGTTGCCGCCAAAACATCCCTTATTGATGAAAAGGGCTCCCTGCGCCTGGATTTGGCGGGCCTTGCAGCCTATAACCACGGCGTCTATCAGGCGCTGGGCGACGTGCTGGGGTTTTTCGGCTACTCGGTGGCTGGGGACAAGGTGCTCAAAAGCAGGATGGCCGCGTACAAAAAGAAGTCTGCCCCCAAAAAGAAATAAAATTTTTGAGGGAAGGGCTCCGCAGCCGAAGCCGCCCCCTGTGGGGGCGATAGGCGAGGCGGAGGAGGCTGGCGAAACGAGCAGTACGAGCGGCGCTGGAACCTGGCCCTCCGCCTGTGGCGGAAAAGGGACAGGTGGAAGCGGGAAGCGAAAAGGAGGGCCGGAAGCGGCAGCGTACCGGGCCGACTATTGAGCTTCTGGGATGCGAGTAATGCGATGATTGAGCCAGATGGAAGGGAAGGGAACTTTTTACAAAAAGTTCCCTTCCCGCCATTTTCAAGAGCGTGTCCTCAAAAGGCACCCCCCGGCGTTCCTTCAAGGCATTTTTTGTGATATACTATCTCATGATCGCCTGAAAAAAGGAGGCCGCAGGCCATGATGCCGCTCATCTGCCCCGGCTGCGGCGGCCGGATGGATATTGAGCAGGACCGGGAGCTTGTCCCTTTTTCCTGCCCTTATTGCGCCGCGGCGCTTACGCCGCAGAAGAACGGCCAGGCGGTGGTTTTGAAGGCGGGGCCTGTATCCATGCGCAAGCCTACGCAAAAAACAGCGGAAGAAGCCATCGCGCTTTTGCAAAGTGCCCAGGCGGAAAGCGATCCAGTAAAGCGGTACGCGCTGCTAAAAAATGCGGAGGAAGCCGCGCCCGGAGACCTGCGGGTGCAAAAAGCGCTGCTGCTCCACGGCAGGCTGCACGAGCGGGATAAGCGCAAGGCGGACTTCTCCATCATCAAGTGCTATCTTTTGCACATTTTTGAAGAACCGGAAGCCTATTCCCCTGCCCGGCGGGAGGAAAAGCTTGCGCAGCTCTTTTCGGAGGACAGGCTTCAAAAGGCCATGGCCATGGCGCCGGACCCGGAAGCATTTTTGAAGGAATACCTCACCGCGCTTTCCGCGGATTATATCAGCCTGTTCCTCATGGGCAGCAGCCGCCACATGAAGCCGCTGTTCGGCCTTTCCCTGGGCGGCAAACCGGCCCGGCTGCTGGCGGAGCCTGCATCGGCCATCCTTTCCCACATGCTTGCGGAGCAGACGCTGGCACAGGATCAGCGGGAAACCCTGGCCCGTGCCTTCTATGAAGCCTTTGCCCGGACGATGGACGGGGAGACTGGCTGGCTTGACGAAAAGCTGGGGGCGCAAAAAAGCCGCCTGGCGGAGTGATAGGAGAGCCCGATGCCAAGACCAACAAAAAAAAAGAACCGGCTGGCCGAATTTTTGAGCAAAGCGCTGGGGCGGGTGCTCCTGATCGTTCTGGTGCTTATCTGCATCGGGGTGTTCTATGTCGCCGTGATTCTGGCGGAGATACCCGCGGACCAGCAGGTGCCCGAGGCAACCGCCGCGCCTTCGATTACCCTTTCCCCGGAGCAGCCCTGGCGCATCGCTTCCCTTGGGGATTTGACCACCCTAACAGCAAATTTTCCGGCGCCTGCCCTGGTTTTTCAGATGGGCGATGCGCTGATCTTTGACGAAGGCTTGGTCAACGATCTGGCGTATGAGGGCTCCTTCGCCCGGATGATTACCCTGTCCTATCATACCCCCGCCGGGGAAAAATTGACGCTGTACAGCATTTATCCCGCGGACGCCTTTGTCCTTCTGCCCGGCAGCGGATATGTTTTACAGGACGCCCTGACCGCTTCCCTGGCCGGCATGACCGCCGTGCGCATGGAAAACGGCAGTGAAGTCCGCCTGCACGTGCGGGGCGAAAGCGCCCTGTACGCCATGACTGCCCCGTTGATGGGGGAAGAGCAGCTTTCGCTGATCTCCCGGCAGGCGCTTTTGCTGGTGCCATGAACAGGCCGGCTGTCTTGACTGACCACGAAAGGATGAACGTACGCCCATGCACAACCCGAAAACAGGCATGAAAACGGGCAAACTGATCGAACGGTTCCTTCCTTATTACAAAAATTACTGGCGCACTGTGGCTTTTGACCTTCTGTGCGCCGCGCTGACCACGGTATGCGAAATCGTGCTGCCGCAAATTATCCGCAGCATCACCAACCTGGCCGACGACAGCCTGGCGCTGCTGACGGTGGGCTATGTGCTGAAGGTGGGCGGGCTGTATGTGGCGCTGCGGCTCATGGATGCCGCCGCCGCCTATTACATGGCCTCCGTGGGGCACATCATGGGCAGCCGCATTGAGACCGATATGCGGCGCGACCTGTTTGCCCACTTGCAGCAGCTGTCCTTTTCCTACTACAGCAATACCAAGGTGGGGCAGATCATGGCCCGTATCACCGGCGATCTGTTTGAGGTGACGGAATTTGCCCACCACTGCCCCGAGGAATTTTTCATTGCTTTTATCAAGATCGTCGCTTCCTTCATTATCCTTTCCGGCATCAACTTCTGGTTCACCCTGGCGGTATTTTTGCTGCTGCCCCTGATGCTGGTGGCCACCAGGCTCTTTAACAAGCGCATGCGCAAGGCGTTCATGGATTCCCGCACCCAGGTGGGCGAATTGAACGCCCAGGTGGAAGACAGCCTGCTGGGCATCCGCGTGGTAAAATCCTTTGCCAACGAGCCCATGGAGGAGGAAAAGTTTCAGGAGGGCAACCAGCTCTTTCTGGAGACGAAACGGGCGGCCTACAAGGCCATGGCCGGCTTTCACACCACCACACGGGTGTTTGACGGGCTGATGTACGTCCTGGTGGTGGTCGTGGGCGCGCTGCTGATCATTAATGGCCAGATCCGCCCGGGTGATTACATCGCCTACCTTTTGTACGTATCCATGCTGTTGACCTCCATCCGCCGCATCGTGGAGTTTACCGAGCAGTTCCAGCGGGGCATGACGGGCATTGAGCGCTTTATACAGATCATGGACGCGCCCAAGGAAATCACCGATGCGAAGGACGCCGTGGAACTCACGAACGTGAAGGGCGGCATCGGCTTTGAGAATGTCAGCTTCGCCTATTCCGACGGCGGGCAAAGCGTGCTTGCCAACCTGAACCTTCAGGTGAAGGCAGGGGAGAACGTGGCGCTGGTGGGCCCCTCCGGCAGCGGAAAGACGACGCTGTGCAACCTGATCCCCAGGTTTTACGATGTGACCTCCGGCGTGATCACCGTGGATGGCAAGGATATCCGCGGCCTTACCCAAAAAAGCCTCCGGGAAAACATCGGCATGGTGCAGCAGGAGGTCTACCTGTTCTCCGGCTCGGTGCTTGAAAACATTGCCTACGGCAAGCCCGGCGCCACAAGGGACGAGATCGAAAGCGCCGCCAAGCAGGCCGGCGCCCACGATTTCATCCTGCAGCTTCCCAACGGCTACGACACCTTTGTGGGCGAGCGGGGTGTGAAGCTTTCCGGCGGACAGAAGCAGCGCATCTCCATTGCCCGTGTTTTTCTGAAGAACCCGCCCATCCTGATCCTGGACGAGGCTACCTCCGCGCTGGACAACGAAAGTGAGCGCATTGTTCAAAAATCCCTGGAAACCCTGGCCAAGGGACGCACCACCTTCACCATCGCCCACCGCCTGACCACCATCCGCAACGCCACGGTTATCTGGGTGCTCACCGAAAAGGGCGTCGAGGAGCAGGGCACCCACGCGGAACTGATGGCCAGGAAGGGCGTGTATTACAATCTCTACCACATGTATACGGAGGCGGTATCATGAGCATGTCCGTGCGCAAAGCCAAGGGAAAGGATGTTCAGGCCCTGTGCGCCCTCTTTGAGTCCAGCATCCGGGACATGGACGAAAAGGGCTTGGACCAGTGGCGCTGGGAAGTGTATCCCAACGAAACGGTGTTGATGGAGGATGTGGAAGCAAAGACGCTGTATGTGATGGAGGAGGAGGGCCAAATATTGGCGGCCTTCACCATCAATGAGGAGCAGCACCCCCTGTACGCGACGCTGTACTGGCATTTCGGCGTGAACCCGGCGGTTTTGCACCGCCTGGTGGTCAGTCCCGGCCATCAGCACCGGGGCCTGGGGCGTGAGGCCATGGCCCAGGTGATCCGCCTGGCCAAGGAGATGGGGCACGACTGCCTGCGCCTGGACACATACCTCAAAAACCTGCGGGCCATGGCGCTGTACGAAGGGCTGGGCATGCGCAAGGTGGGGCAGGTGCAGTTTGACGAGCGGGAAACGCTTTTCCAGTGCTACGAGATGCCCCTTGCGGAGGACTGCCCCCTACTGCCCATGCGGATGCGCCCCTATTACCGCTGCGCACCGGAGCTGCCCTGGGGCGGGGACAAGCTTCGAAGGCTGTTTCACAAGGACATCCCCAGCGACAAGACGGGGGAAAGCCTGGAGATCAGCGTGATCCCCGGCAAGGAAAGCCGCGCGGAAAGCGGCGAGGGGCTTCCCGAGCTTATCGCCGCCTACGGGAAAAAGTTTGTGGGCACGGCGGTTAACGGGCCTTTCCCCCTGCTGCTCAAACTGCTGGACGCCAGGGATATTTTGAGCGTTCAGGTGCATCCCGATGACGCTTATGCCGCCGTGCATGAAAATGGCAAGCTGGGCAAGACGGAGGCCTGGGTCATCCTCCAGGCGGACCCCGGCGCGGAGCTGATTTACGGTATTGTCCCGGGCACAACAAAGGAAGAACTGGAAAGCGCCGCGCTTCAGGGGGCGGCGGTGGAAAAATACCTGCGCCGGGTGCAGGTTGCGCAGGGGGATGTGTGTGAGATCCCCGCCGGCTGCGTCCACGCCATCGGCGCGGGGATCCTGCTGTACGAGATCCAGCAGTCCAGCGACGTAACCTACCGCTTTTACGACTGGGACCGGGTCGGCCCGGATGGGAAAAAGCGTCCCTTGCAAATCCGTGATGCGGTGGATGCCACGGACCTGTCCTTTCATCCGGACCTTCTCCACCGCACCCCGGGCACAGGCGTCCAGCCGCTTTTGAAAAACAAGATTTTTGAGCTTTGCAGGCTCAATGTCTCTGGGGAAATGCCCATTCTGCCCGATCCCCGCCGCTTCGCCTTCCTGACTGCGTTAAGCTCCCTGCTGTTAAGCTGGGAGGGTGACGGAATCGAGCTTGCAAAGGGAGATTCCGTGCTGTTGCCCGCCAATCACCCGCCGCTCAACCTGCAGGGCGTGGGCGAGGCGCTCTACGCTTTCCCGGGGGCCTGTTAACCGGCTCAATCGTCGCCGTGGTTTGCTGCCGCTCCTACGGCTCGTTTCGCCGGCCTCCTTTGTCTCGTTTATTCCGCCACAGGCGGCACTCGGCTACGGAGCCCCCGAACCCCCGCTAAAGGGACAAAGCCCCTTTAGAATCCCCATTTCTATGATTTTTGGATGTGACGGTAAGTAAGCGGCGGGTTTCCTTATGCCTCCCTAGGAGGAGGTGGCCCCCAAGCCCCTCGCCTATAAGCGCACCGCTTTACCGCAATAGATCTGATCCCCCATATGAAGTTTTTGGGGTGGGGTGCGGGGGCTCC
>JAEWVC010000074.1 GCA_023459275.1 Bacillota bacterium
ACAATATGCGCCTGGTGGTGCACGTGGCCCGCAAGTATACCGTGCCCGGATGCACCCAGGAGGACCTTACCCACATCGGGGCCATGGGACTGATCAAGGCCATCGAGACCTACCGCCTGGGCAGCGGCACGGCTTTGGCTACCTATGCCGCAAGGTGTGTGGAAAATGAGATTTTGATGGCGCTCCGGGCGGCCAGAAAGCGCCGGGGCGATATTTCCCTGAACGAGCCCATCGGCACCGATGGGGAAGGCAACGACATTTCCTTTATGGACATCCTGGGCACCCCCTGCGACGTGGTGGAGGAGGAAGTGCACAAGCGCGTCACCATGGGCCGCGTGCGGTGCCTTTTGCGCCGTCTGCCCCAGCGGGAGCGGGTGGTGCTGGAACTGCGCTATGGCATCCTGGATGGCCGGGCCCATCACCAGCACGAGATCGCCGGGTACCTGAACATCTCCAGGTCCTATGTGTCCAGGGTGGAGAAGCACGCCATCCAGCGCCTGCGGGACTGGCTGGACGCGGGGGAGGAATAGGGAGACGAAAAAAGCGGGAAGAGAACTTTTTGAAAAAATCTCCCTTCCCGCGCCTATTCTTGAAAAACCCCATTATTGCTCTATTGATAGATATATGCCCTTCCGCCCCGGTTGTCGCCAGTCAGGATCAGCACATCGTTTTTTGCCAGGACGCTGAAGCGGCCCGGCACTGCGTTCTCTTCCGGAGTGCCGATGGGGCGCCGGTTCTCGCTGTCCAGCTGCATGGCGAAGCCGCCGCGGTGGGTACAAAACTTCTGGGCGATCAGGCCGCTTTCCTTCAGCAATTGCTCCTGCCTGACCAGCACAAAGTCGGTGCGCCCGGCGTAAAAGGTCAGCCCGCCCGCCTTGGCCCTGGCCCTGGCATAGGGGACAAAGGACCAGCCGTTTAAGCGGCCAAGCTTCTCCTCCCGCCAGGTTTCGGCGCCGGAGGTGAGGCTTTCGCCTGCCTTGGATATGCTTACAAAGCGCACTGCAGCACCCCTTGCAAAGCGACGCTTGAAGAGGTAGCCCAGCAGGAGCACCAAGAGCAGCAGCGGCAGCACCATGTTCAGCAGGATAAGATACCAGGGTTCCAGCGTAATGCGGAACATTAGGCTGGCGGAGGCTCCGTTTTCCAGGGTACATTGGATGATCCCGTCCGCCGGCCACAGGCGCCAGCTGTCCAGCCAGCGCAGCCACGGGCTTGAAAGCGCGCCCGTCAGGGGAGAATAGGGAGCGGAGAGGACCGTCCCATCGGGAAGGATCTTTATGCCGCACAGATAATGCTCCCGGGCGTCCCCCGTGATGATGACCGTTACCCGGCCCCATTCGTCTAGTTCCTGAGCAGTCAGCTGCAGGCCGTCCAGCAGGATGCGGAAGGCGCCGACGATTTGTGCTTGGGCCGCGGTTTTTGCATCGTCCAAGGTCTGAATGCTGTCCATCAGGACGGCGTTCTTCCAAAGCTCCGTCCTTGCCATGGTATTCGGGCCTAGGGAGGCCCCCTCCGCAAGGAGGATGGGCGTTTGAATATGCCAGCTTACGGTGGCGTTTTTCGTCTTGCCCGCGGCACCCGTGATGGCAAGGGTTGCCGCCACGTCACCATAGCTTGTAAGCGGCTGAAGCTTTGCAAGGCTTGGAACCAGCAGAAAGCTGCCCGTATCCATGCGCGTAACGGAGATGGGCAGGGGGCTTGTGGCTTGAATATTCAGCTTTTCCGCGTCTTCTTTGGAAACCGGCGCCCCGTCCCGAAGAATGGTGGCGACGATCCCCTTGGTGTTGCCCACAAGCTCCCTGAGGGTAAAGCGGCCGCCGTCCTCCCTTGCAAGGTCCAGGCTGTATTCGGGGATATGAATGGTACGGCTGGCCATCACCGTGCCGACGCCCGGCAGCTCCACAGACCCTAAAACCGCTGTTTCCGCCCCAGAAATGTCCACATCCGTAAGGCGCATGGCGGCATCGCCTGTTTCGGACACAGTCTTTCCGTCCCGCTTGACGGCAAGGGAATAGGCCGTCCCGGCGGGGAGAAGCGCGGGGTCCACCGGCGCCGTATCATTCCACAGATGGAGAACGCCCTGGATATCGGCTTTGCCCGCTTCCACCAGGGACAGGTCATCCGTTCCGCCGTTTGCAGCCGTTACCGTCAGATCCAGCACCAGCGCGGGCTCGGTCATGATTACCAGGTCGCTGGGCGGCGCGCTGAAGGTGAGTTCATAGGTGCCGGCCGGCAATACGCCGTCCTGGCTGCCGGTGAAATTGCCGGCCCAGCCCACCAGCTCCCCGGTGAAGCCGGTAACCCTGACAGCCACTTGGCTTCCCGCAACCTCCGCGCCGGCTGCGTCCGTCATCCGGAGCCATGGCTGGACATCCTTCTGCTGGAGGACGGCGATGGAAAAGGAGGGGAGATCCGTGGTAAAGCGCACCGTTGTGCCGCTTTCCTGTATCTTTCCGGCGCCGATCCTGGCACGGCCGCTGATTTTGTCGGCCATGGTGCGCATCACATCCAGGATGCCTTCGCTGTTGTCGATAAAGCCTGTCTCCGGGTAGACCGTCAGTCCGTCGGCCATCTGTTGGGGACGCAGCGCATCCCCGCCGATGGCAACATAACATGCCTGGGGGAGCGTGCCGTTGGGCATGGCATGCCCCAAGAGCTTTCCAAGCTCGGCGTCTATATCGGGATTGGCGACGAAGGAAGTGCTGCTGCCGAAAACGCCGTCCGTGAAAATCACCAGCCAGTACAAGGAAGCGTCGTTTGGCGCCGGCTGGGATTTTAGGGTATCAATGGCTGTGCGGACGGTTTCGATAGGCGTCTCTGCACTGCCCATGTGAAGCAGGTCCAGCTCCCTGATGGCTGCCTCCGCCCCCTGGGAAAGGTCCAGGCGGTACGGGGTGGAGGGCCTGGTCATAAAGGTGACATAGAGGACATCCTGCCTGTCCAGCAGCGCGATGAAAGCCTTCATGGCATAATTGGCGTACCCCGCCTTGCCCAGGCTGCCATCGTAGCTGTCCATGGACCCGGAATCATCGTACACCACGGAAATCACCCTGGGTACCCTGATCCCCTGCGCCAGCGCCGTATGCGCAGGGGACGCCGCCAGCACCAATGCCAGCAGCAGACAGGCAGCAAGCCAGTATTTCCTCATACGCTTTCTCTCCAATCCATGCTGCGCACACCTGCCGTGCCCGTGATTGTCAGGTCGATCCGGATGCCATCCTCCCGGGCAAAGATGACAGGAGGATCATCCACGCGTTGGATAAAGCTCCCGGGAAGCTGCTCGCGCCCGCGCCGCCATTCATTTTTCTTGCCGGTGCTCAGGAACCGCACGCCTTTTCTGGAAGGCTTGATATAGGTGGCCGCCGCGATGGCATATAACTCTTCCACCGGCGGGACACCGCCGTTGAGGAGCACCCAGCGAAGCTGCACCTTTGCCTTGCCCCAGGCATCCAGCCGCGTGGCCCACTCTCCGGAGAAGGCGGGGGTACTCACCTTTACATGCAGTGCCGTCTCATGGAAGGCAGGCTTCATCAGGCGGATGACCAGCAGTATGGCTGCCAGCAGGGCAAGTACGGCCAAGGCAATGAGAGCCGCAAGGATCAATTGCTCCTCCCGCTGGCTTACCAGGCGCAGCGCAATAGAGCCTTGATCCTGCTTGCCATCGGGGTCAACGGCGGTAAGGGTCAGCGTATACTCTCCCTTGGTTTCAAAGACGAGCGTTACGTCGGAGACCTTGTGAAGCCTTACCTCCGCCATGGCATCCGAAGGGAGCGCCTCTTGTTTGGAGGCGGCGGGAGACGACACAAGGTAGCCGCCATCCTCAAGAAGCGTCCATTGGGATTCCCCGCGCCCTTTCTCCGTGGCGCGCAGGAGATAGGTGATGTCCTGCCCTTCACCGGAAACAGTATTGTCGCCGTCTTTGAACCGTTCCGCCAGGTTCAGCGAAAGCGTGTAGCGCTCTTTGCCGGTTCCGTTGTCCGTCAGTTTTTGGGTGCCAAGACCCATGGCATTTTTGCCGGCCTCCGCCTGCACGGGCTGCGTCTGGCCCTCCCCGCTTGACGGAACCCATTGGGGCGCCATGTTGGAGGTCTCAATAGAAACCGTTTCGGAGCGGAGGGCCAAATCCCCGTAGGCAGGGGATGTGCCCGCCAGCGAAAGCATGCCCACCGCCGCCACATCAAAATGCTGCTCCCTGTTTTCCATGGCCAGATCGCACCGGTACACCCCCGCCTGGTTATCGTACAGCATGGGCAGCAGCACAGGTTCCGCAGAGGCGTCCAGCGTGTCCGTAAGTTCGCAGGTAACGGCTGCATGGGCAAGGAAAACGTCCAAGGGCGTTCCATCCGCCGCGCCCTGATAAACGGGCCTTACGGTTACGGTGGTTTTCGCGCCCTTGTCAAGGTGCACAGCCTGGCCCGGGCCGGCATCCCCGATCACGGGCGCTTCCAGGGCTATTTTTCCCATCTCTGCGTACAGGGAGAAAAGGGATAGCTCCAACCTGGCTTTCGCCTGGTAGCCGTCCTCGTCCGAGGCCAGCACATCCATGGAGACATGACCGGAAAGCGCCGTGGACGCGATAAGAAGCTGCGGTCCGGCCACCGACAGGCGGCCGAGGCCCGGCGCCGTGATCCCATCGCTAAAATCCGTGCCGCCTGCGGCCGCGATGCCGAAGCGGAGGGTATCCCCGTCCGCATCCGAAAAGAGCGCATCCAGCGAATAGGGGGCAGGCTTCAGTTGGCCGAAGGGGTCGTCCGTCCACAAAACCGCTTTTTGATCCATACCTGCCGGCGGATGATTATTGACCGCCAGGCTTTCCTGCCCGCTTTCCAGCAGGTAGAAATCGCCCAGCCGCGCCTGGGCCTTTACAGAGTATGTGCCTGCATGCTCAAAGGCTTTGTCCGCCGTAAACAGCATGGGGCCGGTGCCGTCGGCCAGAAGGGGCACTGCGGTTTCCGCTCCCGCCTGGTCCGTTATGATCAGTTCAATGGCTGCGCCCGGGTACGTTTGAAGGACTTCCTTCAGTTCCTGCCCGGACAACTCCGCATGAAAGCGGATACCCTGCTTTTTGTACAGTGGCTGGGCAGTGTCCACAAGAAGCTGAAGCGACGCTTCGCAGTGAAAATCAAAGATCGCGACGCCGTCCACCGCTTCGTAAGAGGCGGCGGAGTCCCCGGTATCACCGGCGTCCGCTCCGCTTTTTGCGGCCATGATGCGTATCTCTCCGCCGGTGCTCTCCACCTGAAGAAGCCGCTCGCTGCGGATGCTTTTCTCCTCTTGGGAAATGGTGAGCGGGTTGCCCTGGGCATCCGTTGCCAGGAGGGTTGCATCCGCCGGAATATTCCGCAAGGCAAGGAGCAGATTGGATACGCATTGGGCGGGCAATATGGCGGAAGAATAACCCTCCTGCCTGGAAAGCGTAAGCTTTGGCCGGGAAGTTATACCAAGGAGAACCTCGGCCATCAGGTCATAGGTGCTTTCCAGGCGGCCGGCGGGGATCAGCGCCGCCTGCACATGGTCTCCAAGGGTGGAAAAGAGGCTGCTTTCCCGGGCGGCAGGCGGCTCCATAAGCCCCAGCCCTTGGGAAAAACCCGTCAGGTCCGGCATGCCGGTGCTTTCCACGCCCAGCAGGACAAGGTCCGCATTCCCGGTTTCCAGCAACTCTTTGAGTTTTGCCCACTGATGGTAGGTTTTGTCTGCGGGATCAATCTTTTGCGCTTGAAGTATGACCACCGTGGCATGGCCGCCTGATGTGGCTAACGCTATGGCCTTGTCCAGGGACGCGTCAATGGCACCGCTCATAGCCGCTGGGCTCAGCTTGCGGTTGACGGGCATTTTGGCCAGCAGGCTCTTGATCTTCGTCATGCCCTCCGGAAGGGCCACGCGGTCAACAGGCTCGTCCTGCTTGTCGGCCAGAAGCGGGACGACGGATACGGATACCGGGTCATACCGCAAAAGCTCCAGGCTGTATATCATTTCATTGAGGATCAGGCCCTCCCGGTCCAGCACGTCCAGGGTGGCGTTCCTTAAGGGAACCAGGATCAACTGCTCTCCCGGCGCCGGCTGCGAGGCCGCTTCCCCGGCTGTTTCCGCGCGGACGACGGGTTTCAAGCAGGGCAACGCAAAAAGGAGCGCGGCGCAAAGCACGGCGCACAGCAAGCCCTTGATGATTCGGTCCATTTTACCACCCTGCCTTCAGGAACATATTTTTGCGGTTTGCAAAAGAGCTTCCGCGTCCCGCCATTATTTGCGGTAAAGCTTTTGATAGTCCTGCTGCCGGGAGGAATAGGACCGGGCGCTGCCGCCGGGCGCGTTGCGGCGCGGGCTTCCCTCCGCGGCAAAGAGCGAGCCTACCAGCCCAAGAAGGATCACGGCAAAGGATACAAAGAACCCCCAGGCGGGATTTACCAAAATTTGGGTAATGACATTGGCATAAAACGTACCTGTATCCGCGGAGCCCAGCACACTGCCCGCGTTGCCACCCAGATTCTGGGTCAAAAGCCCCAGGTTTCCCGCGGCGGCGATATCCTTTACCGTCAGCAGCAGGATCAGCATCATCAGGGTAACGGCGCCCGCAGACCCCAGGCAAAATCCTTTATGGCCCGTCAGCGAGGCTGCCGCCGCCACCACCAGGGCAATGACGGGCAGGAGAAACCAGGGGCTGAGCCAGCGGATGGCGTTCATGCCGTTGACGCCCAGTATGAAGGCCAGGCGCATGATGGGGGCAGCCAGATAAAAAACCAGGGAGAGGATCGCCGCCAGCAGAAGGATCAGGTTTGGTTTGTGAGACATGCCATTGCCCTCCTCATCGTCATGTGTGCAAAGCGAAGCTTGCCGGCTTTCGCCGGAATATTTTACACGGACAGCCATTGGCGCAGGGCCGGGGGAAATACCTCATCCCCCGCGTGATCCCTGTCCCTGAAAAGCGGCGCGAGAGCGGCGCGCGCCTTCCGGCCGCGGCATGCCCGGCCGGTAAAGCGCCTGTGCGCCTGGAGCTCCGCCGCAAGGCCATCGGTATAAGCGTCAAGGCCTGTTTCCTTCAGCCAGCGGAAGGCGTACAGAATGGTCCCGAAAGCTTTGCCGCCGTCCAACGCATCCCATGGGTCCAGATCATCCAGCCTCCCCAGGTCCACCCCCAGGGCCAAAAGGAAATCCGCGGCGCGGGCATCGGTCCTTCCATCCATTTCGAAAGTACCTAGGCAAGCCATCAATACCCTGTCCTCCCACCTTCCGGGGTCCCAAGGGCTCATGGCGGAGTGCACCCTTTCATGGAGCAGCGGCTCCAGAAGCATGCAGGCCAGATCCCGGCGGGGCAGTTCCCGAAAGGCGGCCAGAATCGCCCTGGCACCCGCAGCGGGGCGGTGTGTCACAAAGGATAATGCGCCGCGCGGGCCGGCAAGCTCTTCCTGTCCGAGGAAAGCATTGCATAGCCGTTCAAGCGCCGCCATCTCATCATAGACGGAGCACTCTTTCAGCAGTTCCTCCATCCTGCCGGAACGGAGAAGGCTACCCATGCATTCCTTAAGCAGGCTGCCAAACCATCCGCCGCTCAGGGGCAAGGGCTGTATCCCCGCCAACAGGGCGGTAAGATCGTATGCGCGGAGCAGCCCCTGAAGGGGTGCCCTGGATCGGTCTGTCAGTTCTTCCTTGGATAGGTAGAGCCAGGACAGCTCATCCAGGCTTCGTATTTTGAGCCGCCTGAAGGGACAGATTCTTTCCCAGGCTTCCTCCGGAGCAAGGAGCACGCTGTTTTTCCGGCTGGCTTCCTGGAACACGCCGGACAGCGTATTTTCCAAGTTCCTCCGCCAGGCAATCAGCCAGCCCCCCTCCGGCATGTCCCCGGGGGCATCGGCCCACAGCAGGGGCAAAAAGCCGGTGAGGGCGTCCGTTACCGCGCCTTCCCTGGCGATGCGGGCCATGGGGTTCAGGGCGGCAAATACGCTGTTTTTGAGTCGCTTGTCATCTGTTTGAAGCATGTCAGTGAGCGTTTTCTGCTCAATTTCCTCAAGGGTGCATACGCCTCTTTGGCCCCGCGCTTTCAAAAGGAGCAGAACCGTTTCCCGCGTCTCCCCGCTCACCGGCCAGCCGAAATACCCGCAGGCCTGAAGAAACCGGCTAAGGGGCAGGATCTTTTCCTCCTGCTGATCCCTTGCCGCCCTGTTGAAGGCACCTGTGAGCAGCGCATTCAATTCTTCCCTTTGCGGGGCGGAGCGAATCGCCTCCCGCATAGGGTAGATGCTTTCCGCATCGCCCTGCTTTCCCAGCCAGCCCGCCACATACCCGCTAAGAAGGGCGCCCAGGCGCTGCTTCCATGCCGTGCCGGCAGGGTCGGCGTACAGCTTTAGCAGCGCGGAGACCGGCTCGGCCCAGAAGGGCTGGCCATAGGATGGTTCCCCAAGGCCGGCCGCGGTGCAATCCAGAAAAAGCTCCGGGTCGCTGCCGCCTAAAGATCGCAACAGCGCAAGGTCCGTCCATAGGCCGTACAGCGGAAAGGAACCGCTCTTTTCCCCGCCGGCTGGCAGCGCCAGGACCTGCGTATAATCGTTTTTCAGCTCCGTAGAATCGCCGGCGGCCTCCTGCACGAGGGAGAACGCCTTGCGGGCCGGCATTTCGTATGTACCCGGCTGCACCAGGGACTTTTCTTCTAAGCGCGCCCAGGCGCCTATCAGGTCGGTTTCCAGGGGGGCAAGCAGCATGCGCCGTTCCCTGGCGTCGATCCCGGGATAGCTCTGCCCGATCACCTGATCCAGGCGCTGCCAGTCCTTGAGCGCTTCCGAAAGCTCCCGGGCAGTCAGCGGCTGCGCGTGGATCAGCCGGTGTGCATGGAACAGCAGCCAGGCCACCTCAAAATCCGCGGCCAGGAGCGTATACGGCTTTGCGCTGTGAAGCTTCCAATAGTAGGACAGATGGCCTTCCCGGTCGTTTTTAAGCGCCTGGCCCAGGTCCCGCCACTGGGTGTCTCCCAGCATCTGATAGCTGCCCGCGCCGGGATGATATCCGCCCTTCATGCTGAAATCCCGGCCGTCCGGCAGGGAAATGATCAGGGCCGCGCTGCCGCTCAGTTTGATCCCGCTGTCATAGAAGCTGCCGATGCTCACCGAAACAGTATGCCGCACCGATGGCGGGAGTAGCGGCAGCAGCGCCTTGTTTAGAAACGCGCGCCCGGTGTCCAGCGTGGCGGCCCCCTGCATCTGCATGGCCAGTTCCAGCCGCAGGGGTGTGTAACTGTTTCCCAGCAGCTTTCTGAAGCTGTTGTACCACACGTCGGCCAGCAGCGCCGCCAGCATGTCCTCCGGCAGTTCCGGCGGTTCGCAGCTATCGGGTTCTGGAAGCGTGACCTCCATCACATCCAGCGTCTCATGGCCGGAACCGTTTTCCCGGTCCAGGCTCAGAAAGGTGGCCGCGTCCATGAAATCCAGGTACAGCATCCGTCCGGGGGCCTCAAGGTACCGCTCCAGCTCCCCGGAGCTGTCGGGCAGTTTCAGCTCCAGGTATTCCGTATACCCAAAGGGGCGGCCTTCCACCACCCACTGGGAGGATATCAATACCGGCTGGCCGTACTTAACGCATTGCATCTCCAGGATCGGGCGGTGCTCCAGCGTATCGGAAGCACGGTGGCCGCCGATCCAGGTGGCGCTGAAGGGAGCGTTGGGCGCCGTCGCGGTAAAGGCGTACCCCGCGTATTTCCCTCTGCCAACAATGAGCGGATAGGCTTTCATGAATAGCCTCCTCCTGTTTCAATGGATGGACGGCGAGCCCTTTTCTTTGCCGCATGCGCGCTGGTTCAGGCGTCTTTTGCCGGCAGCAGGCCGCACTGGCCCAGGATGCAAAGCAGCGGCTCCAGCAGCCGGTATCCCAGCATATTCACGTTCTGGTTTTCCCCCTGTATCCCCGAGGGCATGATGAACTTTCTTTCAGCGTTGTTCCAGGTGCGGATGGAACAGCACAGCGTCGTAATGTTTACTTCCCTTGCGTGATCCAGCACGGAATCCAGGCTGGGCGCGTAAGCTTCGTAATTCAGCTGCCTGGTAATAGCCCCGCTTACCTGCAGGCTGAGCTGGTTGATCCATTCCAGATCGATGGCATTCGCATGCTGCTCACGAAGGTCTTCCTTATCCATGTAAGGGTACATCCCTCTTTGGATCCGGTAGTCCGGCCCCTCTCCGTAAATAAGGTCCAGCTTGGTAAGCGTCATTGCGATCTGGCACAGTTTTTTGAATTCGGACAGGCGCGGCTTGATTTTGTCCAGCGTCCTGTTAAACTGCTGGTCGCAAACATCCATATGCAGGCCCTGCTCCTCAACCTTGTGCACATCTTCCTTAAGCACGCCGGTAAACTGGCAAGGGTCCATCATCAGGATCGCGCCTATGGCATCCCGCAGTGCGGTAAAGTCGTCCAGGAAATGGCCGTCGTTCATTGCCTCGCCCGGGCAGTCGTTGATCACCAGGAAGAAAGGGGCATACCCCCCTTTTGGGCGGACGGTGACCACGATGGGGAACACCACCTGGATCATGTCCTTTTTCATCAGGAGCGTAGCCGGCACCACATTGGCTTTCAGGCAGTTGACGAGATAGTCGAAATACCGCGCGCTTTCCTCGCCGATAACGCAGTCGCTGACCAGTCCTGCCGGCATGCCGACGCCGGAAGCCAGCTGATGCGCCGCAAGCGTCATGTAGGTGGTTTTCCCTGCGCGGGTGCTGCCCAGCATCACTACCCGGTGCATGGGGTACAGGCCCACGTTTTCCGGCAGCATGCAGTGGCAGTGGGGGCAGGCCTTTGTCCGAAGGCGGCTTGTGGCATCACCGGAAAAGGTGGGCCTATCGCTTGTGGCGTGCTCCTGTTCGCGGTCAAAGAGGCCGTTCTTCCCTTCGCCTGACAGCTTTCCTTCCGCTTGGGCCTGCTCCGCAGCGGCGCCGCCGGTTTCCAGCATGGCAGGTGTCAGCCCGTTTTTCCTGTATACGGTAATTGTGCTGGGATATAGATCATGTTCAGTGCTGTTTTCGATCTTGATGGGCTTGGTGAAAGGCTTTTCTTTGGAATAATCCTTATGCCAGGGATGAAAGAAATACTTGGGGCGCCTGGCCATTTCAATGAAATCGCCCGACTTCAAAGCCACCCTGTCAAAGGGGATCATACCGGAAATAAATTTGGCGTATACAGGATCATACTGCTGATCGTCCATCACACGGTCGCCGTCAAAATCGCAAAACAGCAATTCTTCCGGCCGGAAAGGCTTGCCGCAGTAAGGGCAGCAAATCTCTTGTGGTTTCTTTTCCCTTTTCCAAAACACGTTTAGCAATCCCCCGTCATGCAAATTTCAACGTATCCTTCCAGGGCTCCCCGGCCTTCCAGGGTGATTGCCGCGTCCTCGTCCACATAGACGGGGCCCAAGGCATAGTCGTGATCCATGGAAAGAATGCCAAATAGATCGTAAACAAACGTCCTGCGCCCTTTGGTGATCTGCAGCAGGATACTGCTTTCCTTTGCGGCCGTCAGGCCGCTTCCGGACAGCTTGCAAAACCTGGCCTGCAGCACACCCTCATTAAGCGGCAGCCTTACTTTTCGGCGGTCTTTGCGCAAATCCACGTCCAGACGCAGTTTTTTTCCCGTCACAAGCACCGTGGCTGTCACGCCGCCGCAGTCCAAGGCGATGGGGAACCTCCCGTAAGGGATGCTGGATTCGTCCAGGGGATGGCGCGCGCCGTGCTGCATCCAGGTGCTGAAGGAAACCAATTCCCGTTTGTCTTCGTAGCGTATTTCCGTCCGCTGCTCATGGCTCCCCATCCATTTCCAGTAAAGCCACCATCTGCCCTCCCCCTCTACCAGGCTGACATTCCAGGGATTTTCAGTGGTTGTGGCTTTTTGGGGTTCTTTGGCAGCGGCAGCCTCCGGGCTCTTGACGGATTGGATGTCGGGCAGTTCTCTCATCTCATAGGGCTTGAACATCTTCAGCGTGAGCAGATCACTGACCTCCCCCAAGGGTACAAAGGTAACACGCTCGATCAGGTCGCCCGGGATGGCGGCAAAACCTGCGCCGCCGCCGTCGGGAAGCGCGTCCAACACCTCCTGGGGGACAAGGAAAACGTGCCGTGGCGTCTGGGGGGCGATATTCATAGGCAATTCGGCCAGCAGCGTGCCGTCGTTGTAAGCCGTGTGGTCAACGATTTTTTCTTTTAGCGCCATGGGCTTCGTGCCTGTGATGAAAGCTCGCGCAAAGCTCTCGCGGTCCGGCATGGCGCGGCGGAGCATTTCATCATACAGCGCCTGCCAGCTTTTCTCCGTCAATTCCGGATCGTAGATCGTCTGCTCGGCATCGTGATAGCAGGTAAGCTCGTTCACTTGCTGGCGGTGGGTGCGGCTGCTGATCTCCTCGCAATACCTTTGGCAAAGGTTTGTCAGCACCGCTTCCTCCGCCTCCGCCAGGCGGTGCCTGCCCAGCAGCGCCTTTCTGCGCGCCGTGAGGCGGGCCATCTCCGCCATAAGTACGGCGCACTGCTCCCTGAGCAGTTTGAGCCTTGCGGCCATGCCCCTTATGAGACAGAGCTCCTGATAGTCCGGCAGCAGCGCCTTCAGGCACCGCAGGTTATAGCTTGCCTTGCTTTCCAGAAACTTGGGCCCGTCCGGCAGGTAAGCGTTCCGCCACCGGCGGGCCAGCCATTCCTCAGGGCTGTCGATGTCCTTTAAGCGCTTGTCCGCGCCAACCCAGGTGCTGTGGACCGCCTTGCCGATGGAACCGTCTGCCTGAAGCAGCTGGATCAGGCCGTCCAACTGGGGATAGCTTTTCAAACGGCTGCGGACGCCCGCCGCCCAGCGGTCTGCCCATAGGCCGCTTTCGTCCCTTGTAAACATGCGGTCCTTGTTCACCTGATCGAAGCAAAGGACAAGCTGTTCCATGGAAAGCTCGCTTTTTTCAAGGCCTACCGCCGCCAGGTCGCCAAGCTGGGGCAATTCCGCCTCCATGCCTTTGCGCAAGGCGTCAAGCAGGGATTCCTCGCCGGTGACGCTTTCCAAACGCATATCCCGCGTGCTGAGGGCTTCCCAGCCTTCCGCTATGCTGATAGGCCTGGATGCCCAGTTTTCCAGCGCATCCGCCACCGCGTGGCGCAGCAGCCGGTTGATTTCATAGGTGGAGCCGTTGATCTTGCCAAAGCGCATGGTGTACAGTTTTCGCTCGATCAAGTGGGTGTCGTATGCTGCCAGCAGGCCCAGGGGAAAAGCTTCCTGCTGCTGATTTTTGGTTTCGTAGGATTGCATGCCGTTTTCATGGCGCTCGGACAGTATCAAAAAATGGTCAAATTCCAGAAAACCGGCCTTGACTTGCTCCGGCTGATCCGGTTCCCGCAGCCAGCTGGCCTGCGCGGAATGCCGGGCGGCATCCTCCTCCGTCAGGTAGCACAGTACGCTTTTTAGGGCACAATTGACCACGGCCAAGTATTCCCTTGCCTCCCGCAGGAAGCGGATCACCGTCTGCGCGGGCACCTGGCTGCCCCGCACCACAAAGGCAATGTACATCTGCCCATATTGTATGCCGCGGCCCATAAGCGCCGCGGCGCGGTTCATAATATCCTTGTGCCTGTCCCGCACGATGGCGGCAAACTGGCGGTCCCCGATGCTGTCAAGCGTGTAGGCGGGCTGCAGCAGATCGTCCTCCCGGAACGCCGGCCTGTTTTCATCGCTTATCAGGCAGACCGCCTGCATCAAAGGCAGGTAGTCCTTGTCCACATGATCCTTCAGGGAGGAAATCATGTGCTCCGCTTCTTTGGCGGCACCATCGCCCACAAGAACGATCAAAGAAGGCATTTTAGGCGTAAACATAGGGATTCTCCTTTGGTATAAACGCTGCGGTCAGCCCTTGGGCGCACACCTGGGACCGCGGAGAGCCCGGCATGAATCCGGCCCCTCCGCGGCACCCCGGGCCGGGATCAAATCAGGAAGACCTTGGCTTCCTGAAGCATGGCTGTCATCAGCTCGGCGCCCTGCTCCCGCACGGCACGGCTGACGCCGCTCTTGTCATAGAGGATCTTATCGGGCGTGGCCAGGTACTTGTCCCGGAAATCCTTTGCCTGCTGCTGCGCTGCCTGGTATTCCTCCTCCGGCAGCGCCTCGATCTCCTCCATCAGCTTCTGCACCCTGTCCATCAGATAGCGGCGGTCATTGCTGTCCACGCGGCCATCGTCCCCGGAAAGGATCTGCATCAGCACCAGTTCTTTGCAGAAGCCGTACAGGTCCATTTCGGTGGCTTTGAGCATGTTGGTGCCCAGCAGCTTTACCTTCAGCCCGTGCACGTTCACAAATTCGATGGTGGTCCTGCCCCAGCTGAAGAAGCCGAACAGGCACATGTGCATAAAGGGCTTTACGAAATCCAAAACGGAGTTTTGTTCCTCAATCCGCCTTCTGATAGGCGTAAGCACCTGCTCGATGTAGCTATACATCACAAGCTGCTTGTTCATCTGCTCCACAAGATCGGGATGCTGGGTGGCCAGCACATATTTGGCAACGGCAATGTGAGCCGCCAGGAGCGCCTTGGAGGCGCGCTCCTTCTCCGCACTGGTGCCATCGTTGGGGGTTATGCCAAGGTGCATGACATTGGCGAAGATGTCGGCAAAATTGCGGTATTTCACCGGCACGGGATCGCCGTCATTGCGAAGCGCTTCCAGCGCATCAGCCCGTTCCAGGTCTGTCAGCTTGGGATCGCGTACAATTGCGTCCGCCCTTTCCCGAAGCACTTCCGGCTCCATAATGGTTCCGTCGGTGTTCTTTTTGATGCGTACGTACAGCACATCTCCCGTGGGCTGGGAGATAAGCGTTGCGAACTTTGTTTTCAGCGCTTCCTCCAGCATATTGCTCACCTGGTCGTCGGCGTGCTTCAAGCGGTCACTGGGCTTGTAGCCCAGCAGCAGATGGGGGATGGGGGAGGGAAGCTGGCTCCAGTCGTTGCGCAGCGAGGATTCACCCTGTTGGGTGCGCACCAGGTGGATGCCCATGGCCGTATTGTTTGCCAGCGCCCGCTCATATGCCGTTTCCAAATCGGAAAGGTTGGCGTAGCGGTACAGAGGCAGGCAGTTGTAGGTGTTCAGCCAGTAGATGCGGTCGTTGATCTTGGAATATTTGGGGGTGATGTGGTTCGCCTCGCCGTATTCCTTCAGGCCCGCCCTGACGATGGGCGCATCCTCGGGAACGGAGACATAGGAATATTTCACAATGCCGTCGTCGTTGGCAACAAGTTTGAGCATGGTCTGCGCCGCTCTGGACAGATCGGGCATCAGGTGCTCCGTCATGTAATCGATTTTCTGCTGCATGGTGGTGTTGGGCATGGTCATGTTCAGGATCTGATCCATGGTAACGCCGTTGATTTCCGCTCCCATATCGTTGATAAAGGCGTCCGCAGTGGCGAGGAACTGCTCCCGAAGATCCTCCCAGCCCTCCAGTTGTCCGCCCGTGTCCAAGGAAACGGAGAAGCTTGCGTCCGTCATCTTCTGAAGAATGCTGATGGTGGTGGCATTCATGCTTCCGGCCGCGCTCAAGGCCTCCATTTGCTGATCCACATAGGCTTTCAGCCCGCTGAAGGTGATCATGTTGGCGCCGGCCACGGACTGCGCATGGGTCAGCTTGTCCACACTTTGATTCAGATCCGTTGATACCTGCCTTACAAGGTCGCAGAAGGTGGGCAGGATCACGCTGCTGTAATCGGTGATCTTCACCTTTATTTTCTTCAGTTCTTCCGCCACATACTTGGCCAGCAGGGAATCGCGCTTGTTGATGTACAGCTGTTCGCAGCCCTGGATGTAGCTGTCCGCCTTGCCCAGCATCTTCAGGGCCTTGGCCAGCGCGCTGATGTTGGCCATGTCCGGGAAAAGCGTGTTGGAGATATGGCTCATCTGTGCGGAAGCGGTGTTTTCGGCATTGTCCTTCTGGGCCAGCCACCAGGCGACAAACTTGTTGAATTTGGTGGCAAAGCCGTTTTCCGGGTTTTGAAGCATCTCTGAAACGGCGAAAGGCCCATAGGCGGGATCGTTGGCATACTTGCGCACCGCCGCCTCAAAGCGCTGGTAGATGGTATCCGCGCGCTCCTTGGCGAAATCCCTTACGGACATCTCAGCATCGTAGACGAAGGCGCGGTAGGGCTGGCAATGGATGGCGTCGTCGCCCAGCATGTTGATCACCGTGGCAAGGTCAAAGCCAGGCTCGCCGTGGAAGTACGGCGGAAGCGGGCAGACGGCGTCAAACAGCGTGTACAGGTTCTCGTCCTGCGGGAGGATCTCCTCCAGGAAATCATCGGCCTTCCGCGTGCCCACAAGGGACGGCACCTTTTGGAGCTCCATTACCTTGTCGAAGGTGATCTTGGCCTCATAGACCACCATGTTGTCCTGCTGGGCCTCGGAGCTGGCAGCGCCTACGGACATGTAGGCATAGTTGACGGGGTAGTTTTTATTCATGGCATTGGACTCATTGGTAACGTTCACGCCATGGGAGCGGTAACTGAAGGAGCCGCTGGTATCAGTGTTCTGCTCCGCAGCGAAGAAGTTCAGCAGGGATTCGGCCAGTATGTCCATGACTACGCTGTAGGCGTTCTTGATGTCTGTGCCGCCCTCCTTTCCCTCGCTCAGGAGCACCACATCATTGAAAGGGGGTGTTTCCCAGGTGTGGGAGATGCCTGTGGCGTAGGTCTGCTCCAGCACATACTTGTGTTGGTCCCAGTTCATCCAGAAATCCATTTCCTTCAGGGCGGCAAAGGCGTTCTTCTTCAGGCACTCCGTCAGCGCGGGCGTCGGCCTGTCCATATGGGATAGGTTCACTTCCGGCATGATGATGTAGGCCATAAGCTTTACATCCACACCTTTTTTATACTTGCCGATGACATAGCGGATCAGGTAGGCCATGTCCAGAAAAATGCCGGAACCCGTGCCGCCGCCGATACCCGTGGCAAGCACGACCGTCAGATTTCCACTTTCCTCATGGCGGTCTACCTCCATAAGTTTTTTGATCACATCCCGGAGGCGCTCCACAATCAGGGCGGCGTTACGGAACAGCAGCAGGCGGCCGATCTGGCGGAAGCCGCCCGCGCCGTTTCCGGCCTTGAAGGGGGGGATCGACGTATCCCACCAGGCATTTTCCCAGGCCATCAGTCCGGCAGGGTTCTGGATCAGTTCGGCCATGTGGGGCATGTTCAGCTCCAGTTTGTCGCTCATGCTGAAATGGAGGTCCCCGATGCCCGCGGTGTTCAGGTGGCCAAGGTCCGTATCCACCGCCAGGTAGGCTGTGCGGGCCGGCTTGTCCAGCGTTTCGCCGTTGACCTCCGGCAGGATGAACCGGTCCTTGAACTTGCGCATGATGTGCAAAAGCGCGTCGGTGCCCGTGCCGCCCAGGCCGATGACAAGCAGCGGATCGTCAATCTTGGGTACCCGCTTGCTTTCCACGTGGAAATTCGCCATGTGCATACCCCTTTCGTATTTGGATGGAACTTTTTCTGTTGCAGGTCATTGCCAGGGCTTGAGTGTTTTGGCCGCGGGCTTTGCCGGGGTGGGCCTGGTCTTGCCTTTGCCGGCCGTTTTCATTTCCAGCTTCCAGCCGATGGAACGCTTGTTGTTCTCAATACGAAGTTCGCGGGTAGGCGCCAGCTTGGCCTTCTTTTTTGTGACAGGCTGGCCCCCGACCGTTATCACAGCGTTGCTCAGCGGCGCCTTGCCGCGCAGTACCCAAATGCAGCGCCGGCCGGCCTTGAGCTTGACGGCCATCAACTGCTGCTTGCCAAGCCCCACGGTGTCCAGCATGACCTGGTCCGCGTACTGGCCCAGGGGCAGCTTCCGTTTGACCGAGGGCAGGGTGGTATCCATGTACAGAAGGTCATCTTTGAGCCTGATCAGATGCATGCCCCTGAAGCTGGGCTTGAGGATGCGCTTGACGATCAGGAACAGGATCAGGGCAGCCAGGGCAATCAGGCCATATTTGATGGCCTCGTTCTTCACAATTTCGCTGAGGGAAACAATATGGACCTCATACGTCAGGGAGGCCGTTTCGCCGGAGGTATCGGTGGCGGTAACGGTCAGCTTCTCGGTGCCGCTTGAAAGCGGCGTCACCCGCAGGGTGGAGCCATCCTCCTGCAGGGCATACGCCACCAGGCCGCCAAGGTCATCCGTCACCGTGAAGGTCAGCACGTCGTTGGGGTTTTCGTCGGTGAACAGCGCCTTGAGATCCTCATCCCAGGGTGCTGTGTTTGTCTGCTGGATCAGCAGGAAGTTCACGGCATTGATATTGGCATCACGCTGGACCGGGTTCAAAACGGGAACGGGCGGGAAGTTCTTGGTCTGGAGCGTGACCTCGTCGCTGTTCACGATAATCCCGGCGCCTGCGGTCAGTTCCGCCCGGATCACGTATTGGCTTAGATTGCCGGTGATCTGGAACTCGCCGGTCCATGCGCCGGCACCGGCCTGCTTCAGGGGGATCTCGATATCCTGACCGGTCATCGAATCGCCCTTCACGTAGACCGCCCGCATGCCGGGCGCGTAGTTGGCGATATCAAAGGCGGAGGTGCCGGCCGGCTCGATATTGACGTGGAAGGAAATGGTGTCCTCCATATCGTAATAGCCGTAGGCGTTGACGCTGGATACGACGGTGATCACAGGCTTGTAGGCGCTGCGCAGCTCCTCCGTCACGGAGGTCACCGTAACGGGTATTTTCACGGGGGAGGCCAGGGGGGCTGCCTCCGTGTCCTCCGCTTTTACGGTCACCGTGGCCGCGCCCGTGCGCGCGCGGGTGGTGAGCTGTGCCGTCATCCCTTTTTCATCCGTGCTCGTAAGATCGATCAGCCCCGGATCGTCGCAGGTGATCCTTCCGGACAGGGCGTCATTGTCGGCGTCCGCCACAAAAGCGGAGGCGTTGAGCGTATAGGTATCATCCGCGTTGAAATCCGCCGCGTTGGGGTCCTCTATGATCAGGTCGATGGAGGCGGGCACGTTGTAGGCCTGCGCCTCGGGGGCCTGGTTCATAATGGTGAAGGCGACGGGTGCGGAGGAGCGTACCAGGCCGTCCCCCTCCGCCGTAAATACAAGCTCATATTCGCCGCTCAGGGTTACGCCGAAATCCTTGAGCGTCACGGTCTTTTCAAACCGGAGGCCGGCCGGGTCCAGCGTCAGGCTGGGGCTGTCGGAGGCCACCTGCCCGCCCTTTTTGATCAGGTAAACCTTGGCGGACATGTTGGGGCTTGAATAGAGCAGATCATCCGTGGAAGGCGAGCCGCTCTCCGTGAACTCGGCCTTAAGCTTCACCGGCGTGCTTTTGTAGACCGGGCCGGCGCTCTCTGCGCGGCCCTGGAGGTCCACGCCGTAGTTGAACAGCACATTTACGCTGATGTTATCGTTCACATCATCATCTTTGTTGAAGGTAAGCTTCCAAACACCCGGGTTTTGCGGCTTGACGATCTTGTACTGCAGGAACTTGGCCGTTTCAAAACGGAACAGATCCCTGTTGTTGACCGGCGCTTCCTTGCCGTCCTGGGTCTGCAGCCGGATGTTGCTCAGGCCTTGGAGCTGTATCAGCACGTTGGCCTCCACCACGGAACGGTTGGGGATCGCCACCTCAATGCTGTACGTGCCGTCGCTGTTTCTCACGGCTTTCTTTTCGATAAGGGTCAGGTTGGAACCGATCTGGTCGGCGAAGATCGTGCTGAAGATGGTGGGCATCTGGGTGGGGTCCTGCAGTTCGAAATGCCGTCCTCCCGTGGTGGTGGCCATCTCCTTGAATTTGTTGTAGGCGCTGTCGTCCAGCTGGACATCGGTATTCTGGCTGTTCATGAGCATGACGGTATAGACCTTGTAGCCATTGTCCCTGCAGTCCTTCACCGCCTGGTCCATTTTTTCGGAATCCACGGCCTCGTTGTTGCCGTCCGCAAGCACCAGAATAATGGGCTGGTTGCCCTGGCGGGTCGCACTTCCATTGTTCAGAAGCTGCACCGCCTGCTGCATGGCGGTGCCCAGGTAGGTGCTCCCCTGGGAGGGGTTGCTTTTTGCCAGGTCCGTCAGCTGCTTGGTATAGTCCTGGCGGTTGTCGCTGCCCAGGCTGTTGATGGCGCCGCTGGCTTCAAGCAGCGCGATGGGCTGCGGCAGGGTGACCGGCTTCACGTTTTTCAGGCTCAATACGGTGGTTTTGCTGCTGAAGGTGATCACCGCCGCGCGGGAACTCTCCACCTCGCACATGTTCAGCATCACGGCCGCCGCATCGTACCTGTACCCTTCCGGGTCGGAAAAGGGGCGGGCGCTTTTCATGGAGCCGCTCTGGTCCAGCACGATCACCAGATCCACCGCCGCCTCATTATTGGCGGAGGCGCTTGTCCATAAGGCGCCCGTTAACACCATCAAAAGCGCCGCTGCTATAAGGGCGATGGATTTCCTGCCGGTCTTCATTTTCATAAGGAACTCCCTTCAAAAATGATCGCATGCGCCAAGATACAGCATCCCGGCGCCGCCGGTTCCCTCCAACCTGTGCACATGATAACAAGGATATTTGGGCTTGAATTTACGCCGCAAAAATGACACGGAAAAAGCGCGGAAGGCGTTCCTTCCGTTTGCCAGCATTTTACATCATTTGACCTGTTTCGTCAAGGAGATTTCCCCGAAAGAACAGGAAAAGGGCAGTATTTTTTTGATCGCCAAACGCCCGGTATATATGGCTTTTCAGGAAGCCCATCCATATATGGACATGGCTTCCAATGGGAGGGAAAGATACCTCATTCTGTATTCTTGTCACTGTCTTGCCCTGATGAAATTTTTCCTGCAAAATTTTGCAGGATGGGGTTGACAGCGCCTCCGGATTGTGGTATCCTGCATAAAATTTATCCGGGAGGGAACTTTGCCATGAAGCTTACGCGTATGCACCCTTGTCAGCAAGGCATGTTCGTCATTTACGATACGCGCGTGTAGCGGCTTTTGCCGGTGCAGGCGCAAGCTTACGCACCGGCGGGCCCTTTGGCAGACCGCGGTGCAAACCGCGGTTTTTTGTATTTTGGAGTTGGAGCAGGATGGAACGGGAAGCGATTGCGGTGGAACATTTGTCCAAACGGTACCGCACACGGGTGAAGGCGGAGGGGCTGAAGGCCGGCGTGAAGGCGCTGTTTGCGCCTGAGTACAAAGAGGTGGAGGCTGTCCGGGACGTCTCCTTTACCGTTCAGCGGGGCGAGATGCTGGCCTTTATCGGCCCCAACGGCGCGGGGAAATCCACCACCATCAAGATGCTTACCGGCATCCTGCACCCAAGCGCGGGGAGCATGCGGGTGCTGGGGCTCGACCCCGTGCGGGAGCGGCGCGCGCTGTGCGCCCGCATCGGCACGGTGTTCGGACAGCGGTCGCAATTGTGGCTGCACCTGCCGCCGGTGGACAGCTTTGCCATGCTGGGCGCCATTTATGACATCGGCGACAGCGAGCGGCGCAGGCGGGTGGACGTGCTGGCGGATAGGTTCCAATTGACGGAATTCCTGCATACGCCGGTAAGAAAACTGTCCCTGGGGCAGCGCATCCGCTGCGAGATCGCCGCGTCGCTTTTGTATGAGCCGGACATCCTGTTTCTGGATGAGCCCACCATCGGGCTGGATGTGGTGGTAAAGCAGGCCATCCGCGAACTGATCCTGGAATGGAACAGGGAGAAGGGCACCACCGTGTTTCTCACCAGCCATGACCCCGGCGATGTGGAGCGCATCTGCAAAAGGGCTATGGTCATCGACCACGGCCGGGTGGTGCTGGACCAAAGCGTGGAGCATATGAAGGCCACCTACCTGCGCCGCAAGGTGGTTACCGTGAAGTTTTTCGAACCAGGGATACTGCCCGAACTGACTGGGGTGCGGGTCCAAACAAGCGGGACCCAGGCGGTATTGACGGTGGATACCGGCATACGGCCCATCGGCGAGGTGATGCAGGCGGTGACGGCCCACGGCGGCGTTGCCGATATCACGGTGAACGATCCGCCCATGGAGGAGATTATCACCTCCATCTTCAAATCCGGGGAGGGGAGAGCGTGAGCAGGCTGCGAAAATATGCGGTGATCGCCCGCGTCCATGTGCAGAACGCCTTCAATTACCGCGCCAACGTGGTAAGCGGGCTGTTGTTCTATACGCTGTTCATCTTTGTGTTTTTCAGCCTCTGGCGGGCCATCTACCAGGAGGGCGCGGTGAGCGGTTACACCCATACCCAGGTGGTGTGGTACCTGATTGTTACGGAATTGGTGGTGTTCGGCTGCCGCATCCCCGTGGTGGGGCAGATCAACGAGGATGTCAAGACAGGGGCCATGGCGTATTTGATGAACCGGCCTGTGCATTACATCGCCTATCAGGCGGCGGCGGCGCTGGGGACCGTGGTGGTGAATCTGACGTTTTTCGGCATGCTGGCCGTTACCTTGGGACTGCTTTTTGTGGGGCCCATCCCGGGCTTTCACTGGGAGGGGATCCCCTGCATGCTGCTAAGCGGCCTGATGGGTGTTTCCCTGCAGTTCTTTTCCCTGGTGGCCATCGGGCTGACCGCATTCCGCCTGGAGGACAACAGCGCCGTGTACCTGATCTTTCAAAAGTTGGTGTTCATGCTGGGCATGTTCCTGCCGGTGGAGTTCCTGCCCGGCTGGCTGCAGGGGATTGCCAAGGCGCTGCCGTTTTCGTATGTGGCCTGGGCTCCTGCCAAGCTGTTTGTGGATTTTTCCTGGCCGCTGTTTTTTAGGGTGGCGCCCATGCAGCTTATGTGGACCGCCGCGGCGGTGGGGATTTCTATGCTTATGTACCGCGGCGGTACGCGGAATCTGCAGGCCAATGGGGGATGATATAAGATGAAACGCCATTTGAAGATCGCCTTATGCTATTTCAAGGTCAACCTGGCCTCGGCCATGGAGTACAGGGCCAGTTTCCTCACGCAGGCTTTCGGCATGGCGCTGTCCAACGCCGCGTTCGTTTTCTTCTGGTGGGTGGCTTTTTCCCAGGTGGGCGGGCGCATCGGAGGATACGAATTCAGGGATGTGATGTTCATCTGGGCGCTGTGCAGTTCCGCTTTCGGGCTCGCCCACGTGCTGTTCGCCAACGCCGGCCAGCTGACACGGCTTATCGTGACGGGGGAATTGGACACCTTTCTTTTGCAGCCCTGCAACCTGCTGCTCAATGTGTGCTGCGCCCGCACCTCCCTGTCGGCGTACGGCGACCTGCTGTACGGCGTCGTTCTGCTGGCCCTCACTCAGGGCGGCGATGGGCATGCCTGGCTGTTTTTCGCTTTGGCGGTGCCTGTGGGGGCGCTGCTCTTTACGGCCATCGGCCTCACGGCCCATACCCTGACCTTTTATTTGGGGGATGCCTCCATGGCCGGAAGCATGAGCCTGGAGTTTGTGATCAACTTCTGCATCTATCCCGCGGGGATCTATCCCAGGGCCGTGCAGCTTTTGATGTATACGCTGATCCCGGCGGCGTTCATCGTGCATGTGCCCTTAAAGCTGGCAAGAGGGTTTTCTCCCGGCTGGCTGCTGATCTGGCTCGCGGCGGCAATTTTGTACTGCCTGTTCGCCGGTTGGTTTTTCTACCGGGGGCTGCGCAGGTACGAGTCCGGAAATCTGATCGTTACAAGATTGTAAGGACAGCGGCCAAAATGGCCGCATTTTGAAAAAAATACTGGCAACGGCGCGCGGCATGTGGTAAAATACCAAAGGATATGCCTTGTTTCTCCATGGGTAAGTATGGAAGGACGTGAACCAAACTTGGACCGTTCCTCAAAAATAGTCGGCGCGATGCACGTTGGCCCGGGGGAGGCTGTGCTTTTGCACAAGCCCTCCAACATGTTTTATGTGAGCGGATATACCGGCGAAGGGTTGGTGCTGCTCACCGCGGAAACAAAAGCCATTATTACGGATTTCCGTTACACCGAGCAGGCGGAAAAACAGGCGCCGGGGTACCGTGTCGCCATGACCACCAAGGACTGCGACCACGAGCAGACGGCTTTGAAGCTGATGCGGGAGCAGCAGGTGGCCAAGGTCTACTATGAAGACGATTTCATCACCGTGAAGGATTTTAGAAAAATGGAAAAGGTGATGGAAGGCCTGGCTTTTGTTCCGGTGGACGGCGTGCCGGAAAAGCTGCGGGAAATCAAGGACGCGGCCGAGATAGACGCCCTGGCGAGGGCCTGCAAAATCACCAACGAGGCGTTTTCCTATATTGTCGGGGTGATCAGGGAAGGCATGACCGAGCGGGAGATCGCCCGGGAACTGGAAAATTACATGCTCACCCATGGCGCCCAGGCCACAGCCTTCAACACCATCGTTGCCTCCGGCGAAAACGGATCGCTGCCCCACGCCATCCCCGGGGAGCGCAAGGTGCGCAAGGGCGACATGATCACCATGGACTTTGGCGCAAAGGTGGACGGCTATTGCGCCGATATGACCCGCACCGTGGCCCTGGGCGAGCCCGGCGAAAAGATGCGCCATGTGTACGGTGTCGTTTTTGAAGCCCAGCGCATGGCCCAGGAGGCTTTGGCCGCGGGCAAGGTCTGCCGGGAGATCGACGCCGTGGCCCGGGATTATATCGCCTCCCAGGGCTTTGGAGACCATTTCGGCCACGGGCTGGGGCACGCGGTAGGCATCGATATTCATGAAAGCCCCAGGCTTTCTATGCTGTGCACCGATCTCACGCGGGAAAACCAGGTGCTCACCGTGGAGCCCGGCGTATACCTGCCGGGCGTTGGCGGCGTGCGCATTGAAAACAGCTGCGTGGTGACGGCGGACGGCTGTTATTCCCTTACCACAGCGCCCAAGGAATTGATCATCCTGTAATAGGACGGTTCAAGCTTTCACAAGATAAATCTGGGCAACTTAAGATGGAGGAATGCAATATGATTACGGCTGGGGAATTCCGCAAGAACATTACCATTGAATTCGACGGGGGCGTGTGGAACATTGTGGATTTCCAGCACGTGAAGCCCGGCAAGGGCGCGGCCTTTGTGCGCTGCAAGATCAAGAATGTCATGACCGGCGCCGTGGTGGAGCGTACCTTCAATCCTACCGACAAGATGCCCAGGGCCATCATCGAGACCAAGGAAATGCAGTACCTGTACAAGGACGGCGACCTGTACTATTTCATGGACCTGGAGACCTACGAGCAGCTCCCCATGAACAAGGACCAGGTGGAGGACGCCATCCCCTTCGTAAAGGAAAACACCAACGTCACCGTGCGTTTCTTCAAGGGCGCCGCCTTCTCCGTGGAAGCGCCCAACTTTGTGGAGCTGCTTATCACCGACACCGAGCCCGGCTTCAAGGGCGACACCGCCTCCACCACCTATAAGCCCGCCACGGTGGAAACTGGATATTCCCTGCAGGTGCCTCTGTTCATCAACAATGGCGACATGATCCGCATCGACACCCGGACGGGCGAATACATGGAACGCGCCTAAGGGCGGCCGCGCATAGCGGGAAAGGGAGAAAACCATGAGCAATCTGACGGACCGCGCCTCTTTTTTAAAGGGCCTTGCCCAGGGGATGCAATTGAGCAAGGATAGCAACGAGGGCAAACTGCTTTCGGAGATCATCGAGGTCCTTGGCGAGATGGCCAAGGAGATGGAAAAGCTGCAGGAAGCCCACGACGAGCTGAACGAGTATGTGGAGTCCATCGACGACGACCTGGCCGACATGGAGGAAGCCATTTTCGGCGAGGAGGAGGACGACGAGGACGAGGACGGCGACGCTGCGGACGATGAGGACGGCGATGGGGAAACCATCTCCTACACCTGCCCCCACTGCGGCCACGAGATGGAGTTCAACGCCGCCGATGTGGACTTTGATGAAGATGTCCTGTGCCCCGCCTGCAAAAAGCCCGTTTTCCCGGAGTATGAGCCGGACGACGAGGACGAGAACGAATAGGCTGCAAAAAAAAGAGGAGCGGTTTCGGCTGACAGGCCGGGACCGCTTCAAGCTATTGCGGAATCCGGGAGAGAAAGACCCCTGCAACCGGCGTCGCACTGCCTGTGCTTGCCAGCACCTTGCCTTATGGCCGGACTGCTCCTGCGCTTCCTGCGCAAAGCGGTCTGGGTATGGAAGGATATTGACGGAAGGATGCGCAAATTGTATACTTCTGGATAAAAAGGGAGGGGCCGGTATGCAGGAGAAAGTCATGGAATACATTTCCGCCCGGAAGATGGAACAGGAAAAAAAGAAAGAGCAGCACTTGATCGACCTTGGCCTTTGGGAAAAAGAGTATGGCGCCGACACGCTGAAGTTCACCCTGTATGACCTGGAACAGCAGAAGTATTACAGGAAGAAAGCGATTCAGGTCACGGAGGAGGAGTATGCCGAAATCTGCGCCTGCCCGGTGACGGAGGCATATTCGTCCAACGGCGTCTCAGTCGTTTACAAGGTATTCGCTTGGATTGTGTTTATCGGCGGGTTTATCGCAGGCATTGTAACGGGGGCCTCTGCCAGCCGCTATGGAGGAGACTTTCAGTTCGTTCTGGCGTTGCCGGTCTGGGCCGGGGCGTTTGCCGGCGGCATGGGGCTGCTTGCCGTTGCGGAGATCATCGGACTGCTTTCAAAAATTCATCAGAAGCTGTAGCTGAACAGCAGAATCTGGCGGCGCTGCCGGCATGCCGGAAGCGTCTTTTTTAAAAGCGAGGAGAGAAGTTATGGCGGCAATGCGGTACGATCCGGAAAAGACAAGAAGGCTGGCGATTGCCAGAACGGTCCTGGCCATGGCGGTGTTCATGGCGCTCCTGGGCGGGCTGCTTTTAGCAGCCGGCCTGATTAGCGGGCATATATTCCATTTCCTGGGCCTGGATATTCCAGGAGCGGCGCTGGGCGCGGTACTGCTGCTGCTGGGTGCATGGTATATCCGGAAAGCGCTGAAGGCCATCCGCAAGCTGAAAGAAAGCGGGAAAAGGGGACAATACTAATTCCAAATATTAATGCGCCGTTGCGCCGGATCCTTTACAACGCGCCGTTTCTTGCGTATAATGGCATATACCACCGGCGGGGGCCGCTTCAGCCGTCATCCAAGGAGGCGGACTGGCCCCAAAATCGGGGGATGCATCTATTCGTCAGGTATCCAAAGCGAACTTGAACGGAGGGACTCTCATGACAAATCCTGGAAGCAAAAACCTTTCCGGTGAACAAAAGAAGGCCGGTCGGACGGCAAAGGAAAAGAAAACACTTTTGCTCGTGCAGTTCAGCATTTTACTGGCAATTGAAGCGATTTTTTGTTTCACTCCGCTTGGATCGCTCCCCGCAATAGGCCCGATTGTAGCTACGCTTGCCATGATACCCGTCATTATTACCGCTTTGCTGCTGGGTACAAAAGCAGGCACAGCCATGGGGGCGTTCGCAGGGTTATTCAGTTTTCTTGTCTGGACATTCGCACCGCCTTCGCCTGTTGTTGCTTTTTTATTTACCCCCTTTTATACCTTGGGCGAGTTTACCGGCAACTTTGGCAGCATACTGATTTGCTTTGTGCCGCGTATTTTGGTGGGGACTGTGGCGGGCCTTTCGTATCAGGCGATGTCAAAAGCGTTTCCCAACAAAAATGTGCTTTGCTTTTCCGTCAGCGCAGCCTTGGGCAGCTTAATAAATACCTTTGGCGTCCTGGGCGGCATTTGGATTTTTTTCGGCAATCAGTATGCCTCTATCGCAGGTCAGACGGTTTTGTACATAATCGGTTTTACCATATTGACCAGCGGTATTCCGGAGGCAATCGTAAGCGCGGTAGCTTCTTCCGCCGTATGCAAAGCGGTAAAATCGTCCTGGAAAAAACCTAAGCAGGCATGATACAAGGTAAAGGAGTTTTTATCCATGATTTTTACCATGGACGTAGGCAATACCAACATCAAGACCGCCCTTTTTGAGGGGGCGGAATTGGTGAAGTATTGGCGCGTGTCCACCAGCAAGACGTATACCAGCGATGAGTACGGCATCCTGCTTAACAACCTGTTTGCCCACGCGGGGCTTAACATGGAGGATGTGGAGGGCGTCGTCATCTCCAGTGTGGTGCCCACCATCAATTTCACCTTGGAACATATGTGCCAGAATTACTTCCACAAGGAGCCCATGACCGTGGTGCCGGGCATCCGCACGGGGATCAACATCAAGTATGAGAACCCCCGTGAATTGGGCAGCGACCGCATCGCCAACGCGGTGGCGGCCTACGACCAGTACGGCGGGCCTTGCATCTTCATTGATTTCGGCACCGCCACCACCTTTGGGGTCGTCAATGAGAAAGGGGCGTTCCTGGGCGGATGCATCTGCCCGGGGATCAAGCTGGCCAGCGAGGCGCTGGTGTCCGGCGCGGCCAAGCTGCCCAGGTTCGAGCTTGTCCGCCCGGATACGGTCATCGGCCGCACCACGGTGCACAACCTGCAGGCGGGCCTGTTCTATGGCTATGTGGGCCAGGTGAACTATATCATTCATAAAATGAAGCAGGAGATCGGCGACAGCAAGGCCTACGTGGTGGCCACAGGCGGCCTGGCCAGGCTGATTTCCCCGGAATCCAAGGAAATTGACAAGCTGGACGGGCTGCTGACCCTGAAGGGCCTGCGCCTGATCTATGAAAGAAACGTATAGGGGATTTGTGTATGAAGACGGTGACGGTGGGTTTTCTGGGCTGCGGGAACGTGGGCTGCGGCGTGTGGGAGCTGCTTTCGGGCTTTTCCCATGAGCTCATCCACCGCAACGACCTGAAAATCATCATCAAGAAGGTGCTGGTGCGGGATGTCAACAAGCGCCGCAACGCCGACGTGCCCAAGGCGATCCTGACCACGGACCCGGAGGAAGTGCTTTCCGATCCGGAGATCAGCATCGTGGTGGAGTTCATGGGCGGGGAGCAGCCTGCGGCGGAATATATGATCCGGGCGCTGAACAACAAAAAGACGGTAGTCACCGCCAACAAGGTGGCCGTGGCGCTCCATTGGCCGGAAATGCAGAGCGCGGCCCAGGAAAATGGCGTGGGGCTGTATTATGAGGCCAGCGTCTGCGGGGCCATCCCCATCATCCACACTCTCACCGAGTCGCTCCAGGCCAACCGCATCACCTCCCTGATGGGAATCATCAACGGCACCACCAACTATATTTTGAGCCGCATGACGGACAACGGCGAAAACTATGAGGCAGTGCTCTACGACGCCCAGCGCCTGGGCCTGGCGGAGCCCGACCCCGCCGCCGACGTGGAGGGGCTGGATGCCGCCTACAAGCTGTCCATCATGGCTTCCCTGGCTTTCCACGCCAGGGTGCCTTTCCAAAAGGTATACTGTCAGGGCATTACGGAAATCACCGCCATGGACATCGCCTGCGGCAAGGAAATGGGGCTTGTTTTGAAGCTGCTGGCCATCGCCAAGAAGGAGGGGAACACGGTGGAGGCCAGGGTGCATCCCACCTTTATTTCTAAAACGCATCCCCTGGCTTCCGTCGGCGGCTCCTTCAACGCGGTGTGGCTCTACGGCCATGCCTGCCGGGAGCTGATGTTCCAGGGCCGTGGGGCGGGGGATATGCCCACCGCCAGCGCGGTGGTGAGTGACCTGATCCATGCGGCCACCCATGGCATCCATTCCCATCCCACCTTCGTAAACAGGGACCAGCCTTCCGGGGAGATCGTTTTTAGCGATAACTGGGAGAGCGAATATTTCATCCGCATGTCCGCCAGCGACGCTCCTGGTGTGCTGAGCCAGGTCTCCGGCTGTTTTGCGCGGCATGGGGTTTCCATTGCATCCATGCTTCAGAAGGATGCGGAGGAGAATGGGCACGTGCCTCTGATCTTCATCACGCACAAGGCCAGGGAGCAGGCGATGCTTGCTTCCTTGGGCGAACTGGACCCCGCCATCGTGGCGAACTGGCGCATGATCCGCGTGGAAGGAAAGGCTTCTTTTTAGCGGAAGGGCGTGCGGCGGGCGGGGAGAAAAAGCTCCGCCCGCCTTTTGTTATCTATGGCATCTATGGTATACTGTTACAAAATCATGGAAAGGGACGGGAACATGGCCGACGGCGGGGTATCGCAGGATTCTCCGGAACTGTATATCAACCGGGAGCTGAGCTGGCTCGCCTTCAACAGCAGAGTGCTGGCGGAGGCGGTGAATTTGGACAACCCCGTTTTTGAGCGGATGAAGTTCCTGTCCATCGTGTCCACGAACCTGGACGAATTTTTCATGATCCGCGTGGCTTCTCTTTGGGATCAGGTGCGGGCGGACTGGCGGCTTGCGGATCCGTCGGGCCTGAAGCCCAAGGCCCAGCTCAAGCAGATCGCGCTTCACACAAGGCGGATGGTTGGGGAGCAGTACCGCATTTTCAGGGAATCGCTGATGCCGGATCTTGCCAAGGCAGGCCTTACCCTGCTGTCGTGGAAGGACCTGGACATGGAGCAGGCGGCATGGGCCAGGCAGTTCTTCATGGATGATCTTTTCCCCGTGCTCACGCCCATGCGCATCCAGGGGAACCGCGTTTTTCCGCGGCTTCCGGGCCGTGCCCTGCATCTTGGCGTGCTTCTTCACAAAAAAGAGGGAAGAAAGGCGGAGTTCGCCACGCTGCAGGTGCCCGCGGCGTTCCCCAGGGCTTTGCGGCTCCCCGGCGGGCCGGGCGCATGCTTCATCTTGCTGGAGGAGGTGGTCAAGGCCTTCCTTGACCAGGTGTTCACCGGGTGGGAGATCGCCGCATGCCACCCCTTCCGCATTACCCGCAACGCCGATTTGGAGTTTGACGAGGAGGAAGCCTGCGACCTGCTGGCCATGATCGAAAAGAGCCTCAAGAAGCGCAAGTGGGGCGCGGTAGTCCGCCTGGAGATCGACCCCCAAATGGACGAGGGCATGCTGGCCCTTTTGAGGAAAGCTTTCGAGGTGAAGGAGGCGGAAATCTACCGTGTGCCGGGACCCATCAATTTGGATTTTCTGCTCAAGCAGCTTTACTTTCTGCCGGGTTTCGATCCATGGAAGTATGCGTCTTTTGAACCCCGGATGCCGAAAGAGCTGGCCGATGGCCCGATGTTTGACACCATCGCCCGTGGGGATATCTATCTTTACCACCCTTACGACAGCTTCGCGCCCATCAACCGCCTGGTGGAAGAGGCGGCTATGGATGAAAGCGTGCTGGCCATCAAGCAGACGCTGTACCGCGTCAGCGACCACAGCGCCATTGTGGAATCCCTGGCCAGGGCCGCTCAAAACGGCAAGCAGGTGACGGCGCTCTTCGAGGTCAAGGCCCGCTTTGACGAAGAAAACAACATCCACTGGGGCAAATATCTGGAAAAAGCCGGCTGCCATGTGGTCTACGGCCTGCCCCGATTGAAAACCCACAGCAAGATTCTGCTCATTGTGCGCCGGGAAAACGGTGTTCCCCGGCGGTATGTGCACCTGGCCACCGGGAATTACAACGAGATCACCGCGCGGCTGTACACCGACATGGGGATTTTTACCGCCGATCCCGAACTGGGGGAGGATGCCGGCCGGTTTTTCAACCTGGTCACAGGCTTTTCCGAAACGCCGCCCATGCACTTTTTGATCCCTGCGCCGGGCATGCTCCGGGCGGAATTCCTTCGGTTGATCGCCAGGGAGCGGGACAACGCGCAAAAGGGGCTGCCAGCCCGCATCGACGCCAAAATGAACTCTCTGGTGGACCCGGATATTATCCGGGCGCTGTACGGGGCCGGCCGCGCCGGCGTGAAAATCGATCTCACCGTCCGGGGGATCTGCTGTCTGCGGCCCGGGATGGAGGGCGTGAGCGAAAATATCGCCGTGCGCTCCATCGTGGGCAGATTTCTGGAGCATGCCCGCATCTACCGCTTTGAAAACGCGGGGGAGCCGGAAATGTATCTTTCTTCCGCCGACTGGATGCCCCGGAACCTGGACAGGCGCGTGGAACTGATGTTCCCTGTCCTTGACGGGGAGATTAGGGAAAAGATCCTGCGGGTGATGGAATTGCAAAGGCGGGACACGGCCAAGGCTTGGCTTTTGAAGCCGGACGGCATGTATGAGCGGGTGATGCCTGCCCGGGGGGAGGAGCGTTTCAACAGCCAGGAGGCGCTGATCCCTGAAAATCAGGAATCTTTTTTCCCGGACGGCGTATAGAGAAAGCATCCATGGAACGGAAGGAGAGGGGCGGGCACGCCCTCCGAAAAGCATATGTTTCAGCGGTTGAAGAAAGATATTGACGCGGTGCTCACCAGGGATCCGGCGGCCAAAAGCCGCCTGGAGGTATTTTTGTGCTATCCCGGCCTGCGGGCCATCCGGGCCCACCGCAGGGCGCACAGGCACTACCTGAAGGGCCGCCTGCTCCTGGCCAGGCTTATCAGCCAGCATGCAAGGAACAGGACGGGGATCGAGATCCATCCCGGAGCGCAAATCGGCGAAGGGCTGTTTATCGACCACGGCGACGGCGTGGTGGTGGGCGAGACGGCTGTGATCGGGGACAATGTCACCATCTATCAGGGCGTCACGCTGGGGGGCACCGGCAAGGAAACGGGCAAGCGCCATCCCAACATCGGCAATGGCGTCACCATCGGCGCCGGAGCCAAGGTGCTGGGCCCCATCACCATCGGCGATAACAGCAAGGTGGGTGCCGGGGCCATTGTGCTGAAGGATGTGCCGTCCAACTGCACCGTGGTGGGCAATCCCGGCCGGGTGGTAAAGAAGAAGGAGCCCGCAAACAAGGGAGAGGTGGACCTGGACCAGGTGAACCTGCCCGACCCCATGCTGGACCGGATGGAGAGCCTGTTTTTGCGTCTGACCCATCTGGAAAAATGTCTGCGGGACCATGCGCAAGCCTTGGGCTGCGATGATTGCATCAACAAAAACACCCCCGACTGTCCCGCGGAGGCCGACCGATGTAGGGAGGAACCCGGCGGACCCATGACGAAATGATAAAAACACACCGCGCTTGAGGAGGAGCCTATGCAGATTTACAACAGCCAAACAAGAAAAAAGGAGCCCTTTGTCCCCCTCCATGAGGGGAAGGTGGGCATTTATGCCTGCGGCCCTACGGTATACAATTATTTCCATATTGGCAACGCAAGGCCATTCATCCTTTTTGATGTGCTGCGGCGGTATTTGGAGCACAAGGGGCTGGAAGTCACCTTTGTGCAGAACTTTACCGATATCGACGATAAGATGATCAAAAAGGCCAACGAAGAGGGCGTGACCGTCGCCCAGGTGGCGGAAAAGTATATCGCGGCCTATTTTGAGGATGCCAAGGCGCTGGGCATCCGTCCGGCCACGGTGCATCCCAGGGCTACGGAGCATATCCCCCAGATCATCGCCCTCATCGAAAAGCTCGTCGCCAAGGGTTATGCCTACGCGGTGAACGGGGACGTATACTACCGGGTGAAAGCTTTTTCGGATTACGGCTGCCTCTGCGGCCAGGATCTTGACGATCTGGAGGCAGGAGCCTCCCAGCGGGTGGACCTGGAAAACGGCAAGGAAGACCCCGTGGATTTCGCGCTGTGGAAGGCGCAGAAGCCCGGCGAGCCCGCCTGGGAAAGCCCCTGGGGCATGGGCCGGCCCGGCTGGCACATCGAGTGCTCGGCCATGTCCATGACCTATCTTGGGGAGACCATCGATATCCACACCGGCGGCAAGGACCTGCTGTTTCCCCACCACGAAAATGAGATCGCCCAATCGGTGGGGGCCACGGGAAAGCCCTTCGTGCGGTACTGGATGCACAACGGCTTTATCAATGTGGACAATGAGAAGATGAGCAAATCCCTGAACAACTTCTTCACTGTCCATGACATTTTAAAGCTCTACGACCCGGAATCCGTGCGCATGTTCATGCTCTCGGCCCATTACCGCAGCCCGGTCAACTTTAGCCGGGAAATGGTGGAGCAGGCCGCGTCCTCCCTGACCCGGCTGTACACTGCCAGGGACCACCTGCTTTTCCTTATGAAAACCGCTCCCGAGCGGGAGCTTGTCCCGGAGGAAGCGGCCTTTGCCCAGCGTGCCAGGGAAGCCGGGGAGAAATTCGACCAGGCCATGGATGACGACCTGAACACCGCCGACGCGCTGGCCGCGCTGTTCGAGCTGGTGCGGGACGCCAACGTCACCCTGGACGCCGCAAGCCCCAAGGCCGCTATCCAAACCGCGCTGGATACATTGACCTCCCTGGCCGACATCCTGGGCTTGCTGAACAAAAAGGAGGATGGCCTGCCTGCGGAGGTGCAAAAGCTGGTGGATGACCGCGCCGCCGCCCGCAAGGCCAGGGACTGGAAAAAGAGCGATGAATTGCGGGAGGCCATCAAGGCCTTGGGCTACATTCTGGAGGATACCCCCCAGGGACAAAAGGTGCGCAAAGGCGTATAGTTTTTTGAAAGGAGGGAAGCGCGATGCATAGCGTTCCCTCCCGTCTTTATACCGCCCTAATGGCGGGTTTGGTGGTTTTTTTGCTTTGTGTTCTTCTGGTTGCCGTTTTGGATGGCGGGAGTGCCGCCCAGGACGCATACACAAGCCGGCGGGCCGCCTTCGCCTGGCCGCAGGTGCCGGAGCTTACCGGGGAGATCAATGTGAACACGGCGGATGCGCAGGCCCTGACGCAGCTCCCGGGCGTGGGCGAGGTTCTCGCCCGGCGGATCCTTGCGGAGCGGGCGCAAAACGGCCCCTTTCATTTCCCCGGGGAGCTGCTGGCCGTTTCCGGCATCGGGGAAAAGAAGCTTCAGGTCCTCCTGCCCCATATCCGGCTGGATGATCCGCCGCGATAAAGGGAAATATGGGTGCAAAAGAAAAACGGGAGGGCAATGCCGCCTGATGGGAACAGAACGACCGGACCTTTCGGAAATGGAAAACGCCGCCCTTCTTTTTCTTCAGAGGGCGGCATCCTGCTATGTGCCCCAGCCCGGCATTCCGGACACGGTGCTGGAGGTGTATTTCACGGACTTGTGCAAAACCTACCAGCTCGCTTTGGGCCCCACCGGCTGTACCGTGCTCACGGAGGCGTTTCTGCCTTTCACCGCGCGGGCGGAAACGGCCTATCCCGTGTTTGCGGACCTGATCGGTGGCCGCAAGAGCCCGGCCATGGCGCTTTTGAAGGGCCAGGTGAAAACCAAGGGCGACCTGCGGATCCTCAAACGCCTGGAAGAACTGTTCCCCGGCCTTCAGCCGTAAGCATATAATGCATGGACTGGATACAGCAGACTCGGTTTTTTAGAGATGAAGTTTTTCAGGTGGTGTGCGGGGAGGCGCTTTTTTCAAAAAGCGCCTCCCCGCCTTCTCCCCCCGTCATCCCCTCAGCGCGCCCATGATGGCGCCCGCGGTGTCCACCTGTTCGGCGATCAGCTTGCCGATGGCCTCCGTGCCCACTCTGGGCGCACCGCCCCGCGCCATATCCGCCGTGCGCCACCCGGAGTCCAGCACGTTTTTCACGGCCATTTCTAGGCAATCCGCCTCGCGGTTCAGGTGCAGCGACGCTTTGAGCATCTCCGCGGCGCACAGGATCATGCCGATGGGGTTGGCCGTGTCCCTGCCTGCCAGATGGGCTTCCTCCCCTTGGATGGGCAGGTACAGGGCGGGCTTCTGATCCCCGCAAAGCTGCATATGGGCCAGGCCAAGGCCGCCTGCCAACCCCGCTAGGAGCCCCGAAAGCGGATCGCCCGCCAGCGGGCCGCAAAGCACCACATCCAATTTTTCCGGGGATTGGATAAGCTCGGCTGCGCACCGGCCGGCCGGCTGGAAGGAGCAAAGCACATCCGGGAAATCCTTGGCGGCGCGCAGGACGGTTTCTTCAAAAATGCGCGCGGTGATGCCAAGCTCCGGGAGCAGGACGCAGGCCAGGCGGCGGTGCCGCTCCCTGGCTTTGCGGAAGGCAAGCCGCACGGCCTGCTCTGTGGGCGGCGCCGGGAGGGACACCGTGTCAAGCGGCGCTTCTCCTTCCGCCATCGGTGCGGGTGAGGGCGGCAAAAGCCGCACAAGCAGCAAATCGGCGGATCCCGCCTGTTCTTTCAGCGGTGACAGCCCTGCGGAAGCCGGGGGGATCACACAGCGCTGCAGCCCGGCGTAGAGCCCCAGGCGCTCCACCAGCAGGGGAAAGCCCTGCGCGGCCTCTCCGCCCTCAGAAAAGGGCTGCGGGAAAGCGCCCAGCAGCACCGCGTCGGCGCTTTTGCATGCTTCCAGCGCTTTTTCGGAAAGGGGCGTGCCATAGGCGGCAAACGCGGGCAGGCCGATTTTTTCCTCCACAAACACAAAGCTGTGGCCGAAAGCGCAGGCCACGCTGGTCAATACCCGCACCGCCTCCGCCATCACCTCCGGGCCGGCGCCGCCCCCGGGCAGGCAGGCGATCCTGGCTCGCATAAAACCTCTCCTTTTCTATCGCATGCTATTTCGCCCGGCCCATGCCTGTTTTTGCATGGCCCGGGCGAAGCTGCCGGCATTTGCCGCTTTAGTTCTCCCATTCCAGCGGATAGCTGGGAACGGGGTTGACCAGGGATTTTCCGTTGGTCGCAAGTACGCTCAGTACGCTTTGAATGCTGCTTTCGCTGGTGTAGGGGGTGGGGGCGAAGTCGTTATAGTCTGTCCGGGAGGAGATGCGGCAGGGGATGATGCGGAAACCGTAGGGAGTGGCGGTGCCGTCATTTACCTTGAAACGCGTCTGGAAGATGAAGGTGCTCATGTCGCTGGGCTTTGTGTTCCCCGCGAAGGAAAAATTGCCCAGGGAATAGCAGATGTATTTGCCGTTGTACAGCTCAATGGGGTTGATGCGGTGGCTGTGATGGCCGATCACCAGGTCGGCCCCGGCGTCAATGGCCATCTTGCCCAGCTTCTGCTGGTTATCGTTGGGCTTGTAATCCAGCTCCGCGCCCCAGTGGAAGCTGACGATCACCAGGGGATACTGCGCCTTTAAGGCTGCAATGTCTTGTGGCACCTGGCTAAAAAGCACGTCGTACTGGTCGAAGGTCTGGTAGGCCAGCATGGCGATTTTTACGCCTTTGGCTTCATATACGCCGATTTCCCCGCCGCCGGAATAGACAATGCCGGCGTTTTTCATCGTCTCCTGGGTCTGGGCATACCCCGCCGCGCCGTGGTCGTACACGTGGTTGTTTTCCAGGGAAACCGCCTCAATGTTGCCGGAAGTCAGGATTTCTACATATTCCGGCGGCGCGGAGAACAAAAACTGGTTGCCGCGCTTATCGGGGTTGATGGGCGCTGTGGTCAGCGTGCCCTCAAAATTCACCAGCGTCATATCGTCCTGGGCGAAGATATCCTTCACATTGCGGAAGGGAAAGGTCAAATCGCCCTTCTGCTTGTCCAGTTCCTTGTCAAAAATCGATTTTCCGCTCTTACGCACGTCCCCGCCGATGGTTACATCCCCGGTAAAGCTAAGGGTTAGCACGACGGACCCATCCTGAAGGGGCGCAGCGGTTGGTTCAGGCTCCGTCACAGTGCTGCCCGGGTCCCCTGTCTCCTGGCTGCCTCCGATCAGGTCCAGGTAAGATACTTCATCATCCTCGGCCAATGCGCCAAGGGTGAAAAACATCATAAGGATCAGCAGTCCGGAAAGAAGTCGCCGCATGGAAAGCACCTCCGAAGCATGGATAGGATACCCAATTTAACGATTGAAAAGCCGAAAAACCTGCATCAAAGCGTGTTCAGAAACGCTTCGATGCGCGACAGGGCTTCGCCAAGCTTGTCAAGGGCCGTGGCATAGCAGCAGCGGATATGCCCCTCGCCGCTTGCGCCGAAAGCCGTGCCGGGCACGCAGGCCACCTTCTGCGTATGGAGAAGCCTTGTGCAAAACTCCTCGCTTTGCAGCCCGGTCTTTGCGATGGAGGGGAACACGTAAAACGCGCCCAGGGGCGTGAAGCAATCAAGTCCCATTTTTTGAAAGGAATCCACCATCAGCCTGCGGCGGCGGTCATAGCTGCGGCGCATGGCCAGCACCTCTTCGTAGCCGTTTTCCCGGCCGGTCCGCAGCGCCTCCAGGGCCGCCACCTGCCCCTGCCGGGGCGCGCACATGATGGTGTACTGGTGGATCTTGAACATTGCGGCGGCCAACGGCGCGGGGCCGCAGACATACCCCATGCGCCAGCCGGTCATGGCAAAGGCCTTGCTGAAGCCGTTTACGGTAATGGTCCGTTCCCACATGCCGGGAAGGCTGGCGAAGCTCACGTGGGGCATATCGCCGTAGGTCAGCTCGCTGTAGATCTCATCGCTTATCACAATCAAATCGTGCCTGGCAGCCACCTGCGCCACTTCAAGCAGGTCCTCTTTGGTCATCACGGCGCCGGTGGGATTGTTGGGGTAGGGCAGGATCAGCGCCTTTACGCGAGGGGTGATCTTTTCAAGAAGCGCCTCCGCCGTCAGCTTGAAAGCCTTCCCGGCGTCGGTACGTACCGCCACGGGCACGCCGCCGCAAAAGAGTACGCCGGGGCTGTAGCTTACATAGCTGGGTTCCGGCACCAGCACCTGGTCGCCTGGGCCGATCAGCGCCCTGAGCGCCAGGTCGATGGCCTCGCTGGCCCCCACCGTCACCAGGACCTCGCCCTCCGGGTCATAGGCAACGCCATAGCGCGTTTTCAGATAATAGGCAATTTCCCGGCGCAAGGGAAGCAGGCCCCAATTGGAGGTGTACTGCGTTTCCCCGTCCAGGATGCTGTTGATGGCCGCGTTGCGGATGGGGTAGGGGGTAATGAAATCCGGCTCGCCCACGCCCAGGGAAATGGCATCGGGCATGCTGGCCACAATATCAAAAAACTTGCGGATGCCGCTGGGCTGCACGGCAGCCACGCCGGGGTGGATGTATCTGGAAAAATCGGTGCTCACGGAGAAACCACCAATCTGCGGTCGGCCCTGTCGGAATCAAACACGACGCCTTCCGACTTGTACCGCTTGAGCACAAAATGGGTGGCCGTCCCTGTAACCATTTCCAGGGGGCTCAGCTTTTCGCTTACGAAGAAGGCCAGTTCCTTCAAGGTGGGCGCTTCCACCAGCAGCAAAAGATCGTAGGCCCCGCTCATCAGGTACACGCTCTTGACTTCCTCAAACTTATAGATGCGCGCGGCCACGGCATCAAAACCCATGTCCCTTTGGGGTGTGACCCGCACCTCGATCATGGCCTCCACCCGTTCCCGGTCGGTCATGTCCCAGTTGATGATGGGGGCATAGCGCAGGATGATGCGGCGTTTTTCCATATCCTCAATGGCGCCTGCCACCTCCGCCGCTGTGGCCCCTGTCATCACGGCCAGCTTCTCCAAAGGGATGCGGCAATCCTCCCGCAAGATTTCCAGCAGCTGCATTTGAAGGCCCTGCATACGGCGACCCTCCTTCTCAAAATAGGCCGGTGATATTCCCGTCCCCGTCCACGTCGATACCTAAGGCTGCCGGCGCCTTGTTTAGCCCCGGCATGGCGATGATCTCCCCGGCAAAGGCCACCACAAAGCCCGCGCCCGCCGACAGCCGCACGCTGCGCACCGTCAGGGTGAAGCCCTTGGGAGCACCTAACAGCTTGGGGTTGTCCGACAGGGAATATTGCGTTTTGGCGATGCACACAGGATACGCGCCGTATCCCTCCTGCTCCCATTTGCCAAGCTGCGTAAGTACCCCGGGGGCAAACTCCACCCCCGCCGCCCCGTAGATCTTTTGGGCAATGGCACGGATTTTGTCCGCAAGGGGCAGCGTGTCCGGGTAGGTATAGCTGGGGGCGGGCAGCGAAGCATCCCCGCAGGCCCTGACCACGGCGTCCGCCAGCGCGGCCGCGCCGGCCCCGCCCTTTCCCCAGGCTTCACACAGTTCGCAGGGAACCCCCGCATCCGCCATGGCGCCTTGGAGCAGCTCCAGTTCCGCCTGCGTATCGGTGAGGAAGCGGTTGACGGCCACCACCGCGGGGCGGCGCCATACGTTTTGGATATGGCTAAGGTGGGCGCGCAGATTGTCCAGCCCGCTTGAAAGAGCGGGGAGGTTTTCTTTGGAAAGGTCCTCCTTCGGGCAGCCGCCGTGGTGCTTGAGTGCCCGGACGGTGGCCACCACCACAATGGCATCCGGCCAGATGCCGGTAAAGCGGCACTTGATATCCAGGAACTTCTCCGCGCCCAGGTCGGCCCCGAAGCCCGCCTCCGTCACCACGTAGTCCGCCATGCGCATGGCCGTCTTTGTGGCGATGACGCTGTTGCAGCCGTGGGCGATGTTGGCAAACGGCCCGCCGTGCATCAGGCAGGGCGTGCCCTCCATGGTCTGGACCAGGTTGGGCATCAGCGCGTCACGCAAAAGCGCGGCCATGGCTCCCTGGGCATGCAGGTCCCCGGCGGTGACAGGCGCCCCGGCGTAGGTCCTGGCCACCACCAGGCGGCTGAGCCGGTCCTTGAGGTCGCTCAAATCCTGGGCCAGGCAGAATACCGCCATCACCTCACTGGCGGCGGTAATGTCAAAGCCGTCCTCCCTGGGCGTGCCGTTGGGCTTGCCTCCCAGACCGGTTACGGTAAAGCGGAGCTGCCTGTCGTTCATGTCCATGCAGCGGCGCCAGGTGATCTGCCTGGGATCGATACCCAGCTGGTTTCCCTGATAGATGTGGTTGTCGATCATGGCGGCCAGCAGGTTATTGGCCGCGGTGATGGCGTGCAGGTCCCCGGTAAAATGCAGGTTGATGGCTTCCATGGGCAGCACCTGGGCGTACCCGCCCCCGGTGGCCCCACCCTTCATGCCGAAAACCGGACCCAGGGACGGCTCCCGCAAAGCCAGCATGGCCTTGCGGCCCGTATATGTAAGGCCGTCCGCCAGCCCCACGCTGACGGTGGTCTTTCCTTCGCCCGCGGGGGTGGGGGAAATGGCGGTCACCAAAACGAGGCGCGCCTTTGCGTCCCGTTTCAAATACGGGGCCGGGTCCACCTTGGCAATCAGCCGGCCGTAGGGGGACAGTGTTTCAGGATCAAACCCGGCGGTTTCTGCAATGGCGGAAATGGGCTTGGGGGTGGCTGCTCTCGCGATTTCAAGATCGGATGCCATAGGGTCACTGCCTTTCGTGTCTTGTGTACGTAAGACCCATTATAACGAAAGACCGCCCATTGCGCAAGCAAGGGGCACGGAGGAACAAGAATAATCGGAAAAATGGCGGGAAGGGGACTTTTTACAAAAAGTCCCCTTCCCGCACCCATCCCTCAAAAACTTCATTGATATTTTTTCTCTAAGAAACGCCTTAAAGCGATGCCCTTTCAATGCAGCAAACGCACTACTGCTTTTCACACAAGTCCACGAACCGGTCAATGGATTCCCGCAGGATATTCAGGGAGCTGCGCCAGAAATCCGCGCTCCCAACGTCGATGCCCACGCTCGACGCAACCTCCCGCACCGTGCCGTTGCCGCAGGAACGCAAAAGCTGGTTATAGGTGGGCACAAAGCTTTCGCCTTTTTCAAGATACTGGGCAAACACGCCCTTGGCAAACAGCAGCCCGAAGGCGTAAGGGAAATTGTAGAAGTTCAGGGTGGGGCTGTAATAGTGCCCCTTGCAGGCCCACATGTAGGGATGGCGCACATCCTTGGAAAGCCCGTCGCCATAGCTTGCTTCCTGGGCTCTGAGCATGGCGTCCTTCAATTCCGCCACACTCATGGCATGGTCCGCCCTGGTTTCAATGACTTCCGATTCGAACAGGAAACGGCCATAGATATCCACAATGGTTTGCGTGGCTTCCATCAGCTCCGCCTCCAGAATGGTGAAAGCCTCCTCGGGAGCGGCGGTTTCAAGAACCGCATGGCTCAGCAGCGTTTCGTTGAAAATGGAGGCCGTCTCCGCCAGGGGCATGGGGTGGCCGGTCAAAAGAATGGGCAGCCCCGCCATGCAACGGTTGTGCCAGGCGTGGCCCAGTTCATGGGCCAGGGTGCTCACATCGCCAAAGCTGCCGGCAAAGTTGGTCAGAATCCGGCTGATGTCCATGGTGTGCACCCCGGAACAGAAGGCGCCCCCCTGCTTGCCCGCCCTTGGATACAGGTCAATCCAGCGGTTTTGGAATGCCTCATGGATAAAACCGCCCATGGCCGGAGAGAAGGTGCCAAGCTTGCCGGCTAAAAGCGCCTCCGCGTCTTCCGGCGTATAGGTTTTAAGCCCCTTGCCTACCGGGGCCATGATGTCATAAAAGGGGATGCCGTCCGGATGGCCCAGCAGCTTTCCTTTGGCCCGAAGGTAGCGCCTGAAATGGGGCAGGTATTCCTTGACCGCGGTCCACAGGGCGTCAAGGGTTTTCCCGTCCATACGGGATTCCTGAACCGTCCAGTCCAGTACATTTTCATAGTGTCTTGCTTCCGCCTGGATGCGGGCTTCGCCCTTGATGCCGTTTAGGCAGGCGGCCAAAGCCAGCTCTGTCTTGGGATAGGCGGCCAATTCCGCTTCATAAGCTTCTTTGCGCACCGTGGGGTCGGGGTCGTATGCTTTGGCGCGAACGGCGGAAAGGGGAATTTCCTCGCCCCTGAAATTGGCGGTCAGTGTGGCCGCCAGCTTTTCCCGGAGCTGGGAGAAAGCTTCCCCGCCATTTAGGGACATGCGCAAAACCCAGCTTTCGATGGCCTTATCCATACGGTGGGAGGCGTTTTCCCGCGCTTCCCGGAGCATGAAGCCATGGGCCTTTAGCAGCGGGCTCGCGGCGATGAGAGATTCCAGATCGGTAAGCCCCCCCAGGTAGCGGCTGAAATCCGAGAACATTTGCTGTTCCGAAACGCCGATGGCCATCAATTGGTCCAGGAAAGCGGCCGCCTCCTCGTTGGTGGCGTCGCCCGCAAAAACCAAATAGGTGTAAGTACCCAGCCTGTCCGTCTTTTCACTCAGGGCGGTGAAAAGGCGGACGCACGCTTCCACCAGGGGAAGCGGCTCACCGCCCGTTTCCAGCAGCTTTACCGCTTTGCCGATCATGGGCTGTAGGCTTTGAAGGTCCTCCTGAAACGGTTTGCTTTGAAAGCTCTCATAGATCACCGAAAGATCCCAAGTCATACGTCTCCTCCTTTTCAGGCTTCATATGTTGCGGACAGCCGCCGGCAAAGGGATGCTGTCCAGGGGGTGAAGGCCCAGGCTGTTCAGCCAGGCCGCGATCTCTTTCTCCACCTCTTTGAGCGAAAACAGCTCCGGCTGATGGGCGTCGTAGCCGATGACCACCTTGTTGCCCATGGCGGCGGCAACTTCCCAAAATTCCCGGCAGGGAAAGCCGTTGGCTGCATCCTTGAGCACGTGGCCGTTGAGGTTGTATTCCAGGGGCATGCCGCGTTCCAGGGCGCAGGCGCATATGGTTTTGGCAACGGCCTGGCTTTCCGCGTCCCAGGCATCCCGCCTCCGCATGTAGATGTCCGGGTGGGCCAGGTAGGCGTACAGCCCGGTTTGCATCCCCGCCACGCACATGTCCGCGTAGCGGTTCATGAAGGCATTGTCCCGGCAGGCGTAGCCCACGTAAGGGGAATCCTCCTCGCTGCCGATGTAATGGGCCCCGAAGATCAGATAATCAAGGCCGTAAGCTTCCACGGCGTCCCGCAGCCAGTCCATATATTTGGGAAAATACTCGCATTCCAGGCCCAGGAGCACGGTTATCCGGCCCTTATACTGTGCCCGCAGACCCTTGACGCTTTCCACGTACCCGGGCAGGTCGTCCATGTCCATACGGATGGGGGAGACGTATCCGGTTTGATAGGGCCAGGGGGTGTGGTCCGCGAAACCAAGGATGTCAAAACCCGCTTGAACCGCGGCCTGCACGTATGCCTCATCGGTGCCCGAGGCGTGGCGGCATCTGGTGGTGTGGGTGTGATAATTGGCTTTCATCAAGGCGCTCCTTTTCATAAGCAATCCCTCCGGCATAAACACCGGAGGGAACTGCGTATCGACAAAGTGGCATGCCGCCACTTTGTCGAGCTTTTCCCTCGCCACACTGCAGAAACCTGCGGTTTCTGCGGCCGTTTGCTCGGGCAAGGTAAGAATTTCTTCGAAATTCTCCGAAAATCACCGCACATGTCGCTGATTTTCGATTTCCAATTGGAGGGCTGCTGCCCTCCAATACCTCCCAAGGGTTGGATAGCAAATATGCGCTTCCCGCTCATTTCTTTTTGGCCAGGGCCGCCAGGCAGTTCGCCTTGCTCTTGTCGATATGCTTTTGCATGACGGTTTTCAGGCGGTCAAGGTCGCGCTTTTGCAGACAGTCCACAATGGCGTAATGTTCCTGCTGCGCCTCGTGGCGGCGGTTTTCCTGGGCGATGCTCATGGCGGAGAACCTGGTGATATACTCGTCCTGGCTCTCGATCACCCGCAGGATCCTGGCCTGGCCCGAGAGGCGGATCACCTGGGTATGGAAGGCACGGGCCAGGGGGGACAGCTTTTCAATGCTGTCTTCCTTCAGTGCCTCGTCCATCTGCCGAAGCTTTTCGGTAAGCGACCGGATGTCTTCTTCCGTCACGTTTTTGATGATGGCCGGAAGGGTGAGCATCTCCAGCGCGTTGCGGATGGTATAAATTTCCTCTACGTCCGCGATGGTAAAGGCGCGCACCACCACGCCCCGGCGCATTACGTACTCCACCAGCCCGTCCCGCTCCAGTTTGCGCAGCGCTTCCCTAAGCGGGGTGCGGCTGATATGCAGCCGCTCGGCGTATTCCGTTTCCACAATGCGCTCCCCGGCCGGGATCTCTCCGGTGATAATGGCATGCTTCAACACCTCGTAGGCGATCTCCCGGATCGGCCTGCTTTCAAGCATCGGCTGGAAACGAAGGAAACTCATACACCCAACCCCTTTGTTCGCGGTTTGTTTTTTGGATACGATACACCTTATAAAAACATTTGTCAAGCGAGGGGGTATCGCGAAAAGCGAAGCGCGGCGGTGCCGCTCTCGCAGGTGAAAAGTACAAGTCCTTGAAAGCGGGGTATCGCTTTCACGGAAATTATTGCGGCTTTCCCGTAAGGGTAACCAGGGTGATGGTGGGAGGGTTGAACAGCCGGCCCGGCTCCAAGGGATAAAAGCCGGAGGAACCCAGGCCGGGGCTTACGTACTGCGCGATGGTGGATACGCGGGCGAAGCCCGTAATCAGGCTGTCCTCCGGGAAAAGGCCATAGCCCGGCACGTACAGCGCCCCGGCGCCGGGAAGGCGGTACTGCCCGCCGCATAGATGCCCGGCCAGCGCCAGCGTCACATCCTTGAGGGCGGGGCCCTCTCCCACATCCCACTCCCACACGCTGCGCACATATTCGTAGGTCAGGGGCGCGTGGGTAAGGGCGATGTGCAGATCCGTGCTCTTCATCTGCGCTCTTGCCGCCAATAGCCGCTGCGCGGCGTCAAGCCTGTATTCCAAGGCTTTTCGCTCCGCCTCGCCGTCGGGCGTCGCCGCGGTGTTCAGCGCGTTCAGCTTGTCAAGCTGGCTTTGGCAGGATGCGATGGTGGTTTCGGCATTGACAGTGTACAGTCCCTCCGGGGAAAACCACAGCGTGGTTTTGCCCACGGCAAGGGGATAGGGGGCGTCCAGGTACACGGCTCCCGCCGCCTGGGCCGCGGTGATATAGGAGGCCAATACATTCAGCGTGTCATGGGCGGCGGTGAAAACGGGGTCCGGATCCTCGTCCCCCGGGATGAACAGAATGGGTACATCCTGCTTCAAGAGGGACAGCAACTGGAGGAACGGCCTGTAATCCCCATCCTTGCCCACCATATCCCCGGTAATGCATACCGCCTTGTAGGAGGCGGTGCCGATGGCGGTTTGGATCATGGCCTGGCCCTCTCCAAGCAGCGCGCCGTGAAGATCGCTGATATGCAGGATGGAGAAGCCTTCCAGCTCCTGGGGCAGGCCCAGCACGGAGACTGGCTGCTTGATAAGCCGAACCTGCTTTTGCTGGCTTAAGTTGACCACCATCACCGCTCCCAGGCACACAGCCGCAAAAAACAGAAGCCAGAGCAAACAGCCGCGCATCCTGTGCCTGCGCGGCGGTGCGAAGCACAGCGTCTCTTCCCGTCTGCCCATGCGGCCTCCTCCTTCACGCCAGGGGAAACTGTTTTTCCTGTGCATGCTTCACCATTATAGACTGTAAAACCAGGCTTTGCAATTGCGCAAGGGTATCAATTTGCGTCGTTATTTGATATACTGTACCTGATCGTGGGGACGGGCGCGCGAACGAAATGCCGCGTCTGCGACAATCTTCGACGATTGTTCTTATGGAACAGGCTTCCAGCCTATGGTATACTGACATAGACGCCTGAGCGGACCACGCGCAGCGCGCCACCGGGAGGATTGTGTTTGGCCAGGGAAAAAACGCTGTTCGTATGCACCGCCTGCGGCCATGAAGCATCCAAATGGCTGGGCAAATGCCCCGGCTGCGGCGCCTGGAACACCCTGGAGGAGGCGGCAGTCCCGCCGCCCGTTTCCGGGAAGCCGCTTAAGCAAAGGCCTGGCACAGGCAGTGAACCCATGACGCTGGACATGATCTCCGATGAGGCGCAAAACCGCGCGATGACCGGCATCGGAGAGTTTGACAGGGTGCTGGGCGGCGGCGTGGTGGAAGGTTCCGTAACGCTGGTGGGGGGCGATCCCGGCATCGGCAAGAGCACGCTGCTTTTGCAGGCAAGCGCAAATCTTGCGCTGACCGGGGCCAGGGTCCTGTATATCACCGGGGAGGAAAGCGCCAAACAATTAAAGCTCCGGGCATCAAGGCTGGGCATCAAGGCGCCGGGCCTGTATATTCTGGCGGAAAACGCCATGGACGCTGTAGAGGAGAAATTCCTCCAAATCCAGCCTGCCTACGCGGTGGCAGACTCCATACAGACCATGTACCGTCCGGAACTAAGCGGCGCGCCGGGCAGCGTGAGCCAGGTCCGGGAAAGCGCGGCTGTGTTTATGCGCCTGGCCAAAACAAGCGGCGCGGCCATCTTCCTGGTAGGCCACGTCACCAAAGAAGGCGCCATCGCCGGACCGCGCGTTCTGGAGCATATGGTGGACGTGGTGCTGTACTTTGAGGGGGACAGGCGGCAGGAGTACAGGCTGCTGCGGGCGGTTAAGAACAGGTTCGGCTCGGTGAACGAGCTTGGCGTCTTCCAGATGATGGAGGACGGCATGCGGGAAGTGGAAAACGCCAGCGAACTGCTGATCTCCCACCGGGCCAAGGGCGCCAGCGGCTCGGTGGTGTTCTGCGGCCTGGAGGGTTCCAGGCCCATGCTGGTGGATATCCAGGCGCTGGCCGCCCAGACCTATTACGGCATGCCCAGGCGCACCGTGAACGGCATGGATCAGGGGCGCATCGCGCTTTTGCTGGCGGTGCTGGAAAAGCGGGCCGGGCAGAAGCTGTTCAACCAGGATGTGTACATCAACGTCGCGGGGGGCATGGAGCTTACCGAGCCCGCCGCGGACCTGGCGGTATGCGCGGCGGTGGCCTCCTCCCTTTCCAACCAGGCGCTGCCGCAGGATCTGGCGGTGATGGGGGAAGTGGGCCTGGCAGGAGAGGTGCGGGCGATCCCCCAGGCGGAGCGCAGGCTGCTGGAATGCAGGCGGCTGGGATTTTTAAATGTGGTGCTTCCCAGGGAAAACGCAAAGCGTATCCGCATCCCGGAAGGGATGAAGACATACGGCGTGGATACCCTTGCCCAGGCGCTGGCGGTTATTTTGCCGCAATGACAGGTATAATCCTGCAAGGTTCGGACAAGCTTGTATGGAAGGGGTCCCCCCTTCCATTGAAAACCGGAAAGAGTGATGGCATGTTATGAAATCCAAGATGGTGCAAAAGATACTTCGGGGGCTGGTGACACTGCTGGGCGCCGGCATCGGCATCGGGCTTTGCATGCTGGGGCTTCGGATCAGCGCGATGAACAATCCCGCCCGGATCGTTCCCATGGAAACACTCCTTATGATCTACACCGCCAGTTCCGTTGCCGGCGGACTGTTCTTTTTCATCCTGTCTCCCCTGATCATTCGGAAGTTTACGGAAATGGGCAATGCTGTGGAAAGACAGCTTGACAGCATGCCCATGCACCAGGTCATGGCCAGCACCGTGGGGCTGATCACCGGGCTTGTCATCGCCGTGCTGGTAACGCAGATCCTGCAGTTCGTGGGCGCTTCCATGGCTACCACCGCCTTCAGCGCCATCGTCTATGTGGTATTGGGCTACATGGGGCTGAACATCGGGCGCAAGCGGGGCAAGGAAATGCATCTTCCGCTGGTAGACGCGCCTGTCCCGGCCAAGGAAAAGCGCTTTGGCTTCAGCCGTGGCGCCGCCCATGCGGGCACGTCCAAGATCCTGGATACATCGGTGATCATTGACGGGCGGGTTTTCGATATCTGCAAGACGGGCTTCCTGGAGGGGGAACTGGTCATCCCGCAGTTCGTGCTGGCGGAACTCCGGCACATCGCCGATTCCAGCGACGCGCTCCGCCGCAACCGGGGCCGCCGCGGGCTGGATGTGCTGAACCGCATTCAAAACGAGCTCAAGATCGCCGTGCGCATTGAGGAGACGGACTATGACGACGTCGCCGAGGTGGATGTGAAGCTTCTGCGCCTGGCCCGGCAGCTGAACGGCATCGTGGTCACCAACGACTACAACCTCAACAAGGTGGCCGGCGTCACCGGGGTCAGGGTGCTCAATATCAACGAGTTGGCCAACGCGGTGAAGCCCGTGGTGCTCCCCGGCGAGGAAATGACCGTTCAGATCGTAAGGGAGGGCAAGGAGCCCGGCCAGGGCGTAGGGTACCTGGACGACGGCACCATGATCGTGGTGGACAATGCCCGCCGCCACGTGGGCGAGACCATCGATGTGGTGGTGACCACCGTGTTGCAGACCAGTGCCGGACGGATGATCTTCACGCGCATCAAGGCCTACGATAACAGCAAGGCCGGTTAAGCGCGCGTATAAGCGGGAAGGGGCCCCTTTTGAAAAAGGGGCCCCTTCCCGTACCCATCTCCCCGAAAACTTCATTTTTGGGATAACCAGCCCAATTCCATCATGTGCTCCCGGATGGGTCCGTGGAGCTTTTCGTCTTTTTGGTGGATGTACTGATAGCTGGAAAGCACCTTCCTGCCGTCCGGCCAGGTAACTTCGCCGGAGCCGTCCGGCATAAGGCCGTAACCGTTAAGGTCCCCTGCCTCGCCGGGCCGGATCACCGACACCCGATTGTGGCAGCGGTTGCCCAGAAACAGGTCAAACACCCCGCCCTCCGGGTCGATGGCGATATGGTTGCCCGTAAAACCGCTCAAGCCAAAGGCGTTTCCGCCCATCCACTGCGGCACCTCCGAAAAGCGCTGCCTTGGGCTTTTCACAAAGCAAAGATAGCCCAGAAACTGCCTGTAGCTTCCATCCGCATGGAGATATCCCGTGCGGTTTACGCCAATCTCCAGCAAGGCCTCCCGGGGGATCAATTTGTCCGCAAGCAGCGCCTGGCAAAAGCGCGCCATGTCGTGAAGGGTGCTGAAAAGCCCCGCGTGGCCGCACAGGTCCCGGCCCCGGTCCGACAGGATCCGTGCCTTGGGGTCATGGGGCACGCCCAGGGGGGCATCCGTGCGCAGCATGTATTCCCCCTCCAGGATGCGGTGCTCAAAATTGTACAGGGCGCAGTCTGCCACCCGGTCCGGGGGAATCTGTGCAAAGGTTTCCGTCATCCCGGCGGGAAGCAAAACATTCTGCCGCAGGTATTCATAAAACGGCAGGCCGGAGGCCGCCTCCACCGCGTACTTGAGCACCAGGGCGTTCATGTCGGAGTAAAGCCGCTGGGGCTCCAAGGGGCTTCTTTCGGTCAGGAATACCTGCTGGAGGGCGGATTCCCGGTCCGTTTGCGCGTCCACCCTTTGGGGCGTTTTCAGCACGGCCTCATAGCAGAGGATATCCCGAAGGCTTGTATGCCTAAGCTTCACAAAACGCGGATCAACATCCCCCAGGGTGGCGGAAAGCGGCAGCCGCCCGCGGGAAAGAAGCTGCATGATGCTCACAAGGGTGAACAGCTTCGTCAGCGACGCCAGGTCGTACAGCGTATTTTCGGCAATGGGACGGATATGGGGGACGAACGCGCCGTTCTCCAGGGCCACCTCCTGGATATTGCCCACGGCGGCCGTCCGGAAATGATCCTTTGTGCCGTAGGCCACTGCCACGCCTGTGAGCATGCGCATGCGCATGACAAGCTCTGTCATGGAATCCGTCAATGGCTGGTAAATGGCAGGCGCCTCCTTTGCAGTGATGGAAAAACTACACATCCCTGTTGCGCTTGCCCTCCGCCTTTTCGATGCATATTTTCACCATGGCCACCGCTTGGAGCGATCTGTCCACAACCTCTGCAAGGCGGTACGCGCCCTTGGGGGCCAGGGCCATGGAAAAGGCGGTCAATGCGGCGCGCTTCTCCCCGGGATCGGAAATCACCTGGGCAGTCCCGGTGACCAGGGCGCTGTCGTAGTGGGTGGTGAAGCGCTCTTCCACGATCACGGGATTTTTGTACACCGAAAAGCTCACCCGGGGATTCGCCAGCAGGCAGTCCATTTTTTTCCCCTTTACTGCGCAGTGGAAATACAGGGCGTTGGCGGCCTCATCATACAGATAATTGACGGGCACGCCGTAGGGCAGCCCTTCCGGGGTGACAAGGCTCAGGGTGCCAAGGCTGCAGTCCTTCAGGATCTGGCGGGTCTCGGTTTCCGGGATCATTCGTTCAGGCTTCATGCAAGCGCCTCCTTTGAATGGTAAAAAGAGCATTGCCTATACTCTACAACAAAAAGCGGAGCCGCGCCAGTGTGCGCGGCCCCCTTTTGGCCCATTTTTACAACGTCTTGCGGTCTCCCTAGAATCCGGTGACCTCAAAGAGCAGCAGCTCATCGCCGGATTCATCCCGGCGCTCCTGGGCGGCGGCCACCAGCACGCCGTTTTCTGTGGGCACCATGGAGAAGAGCCAGGGGTAATCGGTGCCCAGCAGGGGATCGCTGTCAAGGGACCAGAGGAATTCGCCTTCATGGGAGAACAGTTTCAGGGTCCGGAAGTTGCCGTCCAGCACCAGGATGCCGCTCTTGGTTTCGGCAATGCCGGTAACGGAGCCAAAGGCGTCGTCCTGCGTCCAGTCCTTGTTGCCGAAGGTGAAAAGCTCGTTCCCCAAAAGGTCATACACGGCCACCCGTTGGGCGTCGCCGTTTTGCGTATCGGTGCCCGCCACATAGATGCGGCTGCCGGAGATGGCTGCGCAGGAAATCATGCTGAAGCGGCCCTGCCGTTTGCCGGCGTCGGAGAGGCCCGAAAGCACCCACGGCTCCGCCTTGAGTTCACCGTCCGCCACGGTTACTTTTTTGGGATCAGCGTTGGCCCAGAAGCTGATGCCCCAGTCTCCGCCGGGATGCATCACAAGATCGCCGGAGACGCTGCTGTCCTTCAGGATTTCCCCGTCCTTTACCGTCAGGATGTTGAAGATGCCCTGGGAAACGTACACCAAACCGTCCTTGCCGGGGGAGAGGTATTCAAAATCATCCTGGAGCGTTACGGTGCCGCCTGCGAAAGCGGGATCGGGTGTGAGCACCCCCTCTGCCAGGGTGTAGGCGGAAAGGGCGCTGCTCCGGAGCACATACAGCCGGCTTCCCGAGAGGGTGACATAATTGTCAAAGATGCCATCCAGCAGGATGGACTCGCCGGGCTTGAGCCACGCCGCCTGAATGCGGCCCGTGGACGTATCCGCCGGGGCGGGCTTTGGCACATAGGGTTCTCCGTCCTCCGGCATGGGCGGGTCCACGTTGGGCGGGTCCGAAACCGGCAGCGTGAAGGAGAGGCCATTCAGGAGGGCGTCAAGGTTTGCGATATTCTGCGGCCGCTCCACGCTGATGGTAACGGTGATGCCGGCGCTTTCCGCCCGGGCGGCGTAGTCGATCATCTGCCAGCCCCAGCTTTCATACGCCTCCGTGAGGAAGATCATGCCGCCGATCACCCTTTCATTCGGCGCCGCCCTGCCTGCGGCCACGGCATATCCGGTGAGCGCCTTCACCTTGTCCCGGTAGTTTTTTACCTTTTCCCGGCTGGCATACACCGCAAACCTGGCGATGGTATAACCGCCGGCGTCCTTCATTTCGTACTGCGCGCCGCAGTAATCCGCCCTGTCGGTAACCCAGCTCTCGTTCAGCGTCCAGCCTTCCCCGGGGGAGGGAACGGTGAACAGCTTGGTGGTAAGCGCCTGCCCCTGATTGCCGGCGGGAGGTTCCGTGGCCGGGACCGCCGTGGGCGCGGGCGAGGGGACAGGGGATGGGGTAACGGGGACAGGGGTGGGCGCAACGGTGGCGGGAACAGAGGCGGGCGCCTCAATTACTGCCTGCCCGCCGGCCTCCCGCTGAAAGTAAACGGTCACGGCGGTAGAGCCATAGTTGAGGGCAAGCTCCTCCTTGTCCGCGTCATAGGCGGGAGCGGAATAGATGTAGCTGCCGGAAATGGAAAGAACGCCGTCCTTTTCCTCCCATAAGATTTTCTCCGTATAGTCCTTGGTGATAAAGGCTTCCCCGGTGCCGTCCTCCCGAAGCGTCAGGGTGCAGCCGTCAGGGAAGAGCATGCTTACGTCAAAGAAATAGCCCATCGTCTCATACCGCACACCCTTCCATACCCCGGCAAAGACGGATGCCCTGGGAGATGGCGCCGGGGTGGGACCGGCGGCGCCGGAACGGATCAAATAAATGGTGACGCCCTCGCTGACGCCCGCCAGCTTCCCGTCGGCATACGCCATATCGGTGTCCGTACCGTTCACCGTGATGGTGATGCCCCCGTCAGTTTCTTGCCATGTTCCGGCCATGGAGGAACCCATGGAGAGTAATTCCAGCGTGCCGTCCCGGTTGATCTGGAAGGCTATGATTTTTGCGACCGGGACGCCTTCCGATTCGGTGGTGCGCACGCCGCCGGTCTCAAAGGCCTCGGCTTCCCACAGCCCCGTATATTTGCTCCCCTTGACCAGGGAGAGCAGGCCGCCGGACGTTTTCGCTCCGGCCTTTTCCAGGTACATCAGCGCACCGTCGAATTCGTTTACCAACTGGCCGTCCTGAAGGAAAAAAATGACGGAATCTCCATCAATGGCGGCGGTAATCCCGTCCGCCGATTTGATCCAGGTGCCGGGGATCTCCATGCCGTAGCTTGTCACGGTCAGCGTGCCATCCTCACGGATGTTCAGCCGCGCAAGCTCCGATACGCTTGTTCCTTGGAATTCCGTCAGCTTTTCCCCGGTCCCGGGGTCTACTGCGACACAGACCCATGCTCCGGGGTATGAAGTTTCCGCCAGGGCCGCGGGGAGGAAGAGAATCGCCAACAGGGCAACTGTCAGGCAAAGCAGCCTTGCAATGTTGCTTTTCATAGGGTTCCTCCTGTAGGTGGTCGGCAGGGAAGAAGTATGCAGTTTTCGTGCGGGCATTTGCCACTTTCAGGAAAAGTATAAGGCAAAAAGAGCAGGCATGTCAAGGAAGAAATGGCGCGGCTTTTCTCGGCGCGGTTTTCGCCGGGAACCTGAAAAAAGGCAGCCTCCGTGAGGGAGGCTGCCGGATAAGGTGATATTCGCGGCGCGGGATCAGTACGCTTCGTGGATATCGATATTCTTGTAGCGCTTCATGCCCGTGCCGGCGGGGATCAGCTTACCGATGATCACGTTTTCCTTCAGACCCACCAGCGGGTCCACCTTGCCCTTGATGGCGGCTTCGGTCAATACCCTGGTGGTCTCCTGGAAGGAGGCGGCGGACAGGAAGGATTCGGTGGCCAGAGAAGCCTTGGTAATGCCCAGCAGGATACGCTTGGCTACCGCGGGCCGGCCGCCGGCCATGATGGTCTGCTGGTTGGCCACCTCAAAGCGGAAGATGTCCACCAAACTGCCGGGGAGCAGGCTGGTGTCGCCGCTGTCCTCCACGCGGACCTTGCGCAGCATCTGCCGCACGATGATCTCAATATGCTTGTCGGACACGGCCACGCCCTGGAGGCGGTATACGCTCAGAACTTCCTTGAGCAGGTATTCCTGCACGGCTTTCACGCCCAGGATGCGCAGCAGGTCGTGGGGGTTGATGGAGCCTTCGATCAGTTCGTCGCCGGCCTCCACCATCTGGCCGTCGTTCACCTTCAGCCGGGAGCCGTAGGTGATCTGATAGGCTTTGGACTCGTGGCCCTCCTCCTCGTTGGTGACGATGAGCTCGCGCTTTTTCTTGGTCTCCGCGATGGACACGCGGCCGCTGATCTCGCTCAAAATGGCGTCGCGCTTGGGCTTGCGGGCTTCAAACAGCTCTTCCACGCGGGGAAGGCCCTGGGTGATGTCCTCGCCCGAGGCGATACCGCCGGTGTGGAAGGTACGCATGGTAAGCTGCGTGCCGGGCTCGCCGATGGCCTGGGCCGCGATGATGCCCACCGCCTCGCCTACGTCCACGGGGCCGCCGGTGGCCAGGTTGGTGCCGTAGCAGCGGGCGCATACGCCCGTCTCGTTGCGGCAGGTGAGCACGCTGCGGACAGAGGCTTTCAAAATACCGGCTTTCACAATCTCCTTGGCCTTGATGTGGTCAATGACCTCATTCAGGTGGACCAGGACTTCACCGGTTACGGGGTGGACGATATCCTCCGCGGCCACGCGGCCCCGCAGGCGGTCCTCCAGGCTTTCAATGGACTGGCGGCCGCTCATCAGTTCCTGCACGGTAATGCCGCGCACCTTTTCGCCCCTGGCCTCAAAGCAGTCCAGTTCTCTTACGATGACCTCCTGGCTTACGTCCACCAGGCGGCGGGTCAGGTACCCGGAGTCGGCGGTGCGCAGCGCGGTGTCGGCCAGGGATTTGCGGCTGCCGTGGCTGGAGAGGAAGAATTCCAAAACGGTGAGGCCCTCGCGGAAATTGGCGCGGATAGGCAGTTCGATGGTTTTGCCGGAAGGCGAAGCCATCAGGCCGCGCATGCCGGCCAACTGGCTGACCTGCGCCTTGGAACCGCGGGCGCCGGAGTCGGTCATCATGCGGATGGGGTTGAACTTATCCAGGGGTTCCAGTATATTTTCACGGATCTCACTGGTGGTGTCATTCCAGACATCCACCACCAGGTTGTAGCGCTCATTCTCGGTGAGCAGGCCGCGGCGGAACAGGTTGTTGATGTTGCGCACCTTTTGATCGGCGTCCGCCAGCTTCTGCGGCTTGTCGGCCGGCACGTGGATATCGCCCACGGACACGGTCACTGCGCCCCGGGTGGAATAGGTAAAGCCCAGCCGCTTGATAGCGTCCAGCACCTGGGCGGTTTGATGTACGCCGTGGGTGCGGTAGCACTGGTCCACAATGCGGCCCAGTTCCTTTTTGTTCACCAGGTCGTCCACTTCCAGCACGAACATGTCGTCCATGCTGTTGCGGTCCTTGAAGCCGATATCCTGGGGAATGGCTTCGTTGAACAGCAGCCTTCCCATGGTGCAGTCAATGATGCGGCGCTCGGTTTCGCCGTTGTATGTACGGCTGATACGGACCTTGACAGGGGACTGCAGGTCCAATTGCCCCGTCTGATAGGCCATCAGCGCTTCCTCGGGGGAAGCGAACACGCGGCCGGCACCCTTGCCATCAGACTTTTCCATGGTCAGGTAATAGCACCCGATTACCATGTCCTGGGTGGGGGAGACCACGGGTTTGCCGTCCTGGGGCTTCAGAATGTTGTTGTGGGCCAGCATCAGGAAACGGGCCTCCGCCTGGGCCTCCATGGACAGGGGTACGTGCACGGCCATCTGGTCGCCGTCAAAGTCGGCGTTGTAGGCGGTGCAAACCAGGGGGTGGAGCTTCAAAGCCTTGCCTTCCACCAGGATGGGCTCAAAGGCCTGGATGCCCAGGCGGTGCAGCGTGGGAGCGCGGTTCAAAAGCACCGGGTGCTCCTTGATGACGCCTTCCAGGATGTCCCACACCTCGGGCTTGACCTTTTCCACCATGCGCTTGGCGCTCTTTACGTTCTGGGCGATTTTGAGCGTTACCAGCCGCTCCATCACGAAGGGCTTGAACAGCTCCAGCGCCATTTCCTTGGGTAGGCCGCACTGGTAGAGCTTCAATTCAGGACCGACAACGATAACGCTGCGGCCGGAATAGTCCACGCGCTTGCCCAGCAGGTTCTGCCTAAAACGGCCCTGCTTGCCGCGCAACAGGTCGCTCAGGGACTTCAGCGGGCGGTTGCCGGGGCCCGTAACGGCGCGGCCGCGGCGGCCGTTGTCGATCAGGGCGTCCACAGCCTCCTGCAGCATGCGCTTTTCATTGCGGACGATAATGTCCGGCGCGCCCAGCTCCAGCAGCCTCTTCAGCCGGTTGTTGCGGTTGATGACCCGGCGGTACAGGTCGTTTAAGTCGCTGGTGGCGAACCGGCCGCCGTCCAGCTGCACCATGGGGCGCAGGTCGGGGGGAATCACCGGCACCACGTCCAGGATCATCCACTCGGGGCGGTTGTGGCTGATGCGGAAAGCTTCCACAACTTCCAAACGTTTTACCGCCCGGGCGCGCTTTTGGCCTTCGCCCTCGCGGTCGCGCTCCTTTTCAATGAGTTCGCTGATCTCGGCCTTCAGCTGCTGGCTGATCTTGTCCAGGTCCAGCTCCAGCAGCATTTGCTTGACGGCTTCCGCGCCCATGCCGGCCTTGAAGGAGCCCTTGCCGCACTTCATCTCCACCTCGCGGTAGCGGGCGTCGGAAATGAGCTCGTGCTTTTTGAGGCCCGTTTGATTGCTGTCGCCGGGGTCCAGCACAATGAAGGAGGCAAAATAGAGCACCTTTTCCAGCGCCCTGGGGCTGATGTCCAGCAGCATGCCCATGCGGCTGGGGATGCCTTTGAAGTACCAGATATGGCTCACGGGGGCGGCAAGCTGGATATGGCCCATGCGCTCACGGCGCACCTTGGCCCTTGTTACCTGCACGCCGCACTTGTCGCAGATCTTGTCCTTGTCCTTGAACTTGATGCGCTTGTACTTGCCGCAGTTGCACTCCCAGTCCTTCTGCGGTCCAAAGATGCGCTCGCAGAACAGACCGTCGCGCTCGGGCTTCAAAGTGCGGTAATTGATGGTTTCAGGCTTCGATACTTCGCCGTAGGACCAGGCGAGGATCTGTTCGGGGGACGCCATGCCAATTTGGATGGAGTCAAGATTGGTCAGTTCAAACAAAAGGGTCCACTCCCTTCCATCTATCCGGGAAAGCCTGGAGGATGATATGCTCCAGACCCAAGCCGGCATGATACCGGCTAATTTGCGGGGAATTCCTTAAAGGGGGGCTTTCCATCTGGCTCAATCGTCGCACTGCTTCGCATTCGCTTGCATTGCTTGTTTCGCCAGCCTCCTTCGCCTCGCTTCATCCGCCACAGGCGGCGCTTCGGCTGCGGAGCCCTTCATTGGCAATCGTCTCCGCCGGCGTTTCCGGCGGGACGGGGGCTTGCGGAGCAAGCATTCCTTACACGGTTTTCCGGCCGCAAAGCAGCAGGCTTTGCAGGAAAACCGTGAAGGCTCGATCAAATGACGCAATCATTTAATCGAATTACAAATCGTCATCATCCAGGTTGATATCGCCCAGGGCGTCCTCGACGTTGAAGTCTTCCAGGTCCTCCTCGTCGATGGTGAAGTCGTCGTCCACGGCGTCTTCTTCCTCTTCGTCCTCATTCAGGCGGCGGGCAGGCCTTTCGGCCTCCTCCTCGTTCTCCAGGTCAAGCCGCCCGGTGGGGAGTTCCACCGGCTCCAGGTCATCGTCGTCCAGTTCGCGGATGATGATCTCCTGCTTGTCTTCGGACAGCACCTTGATGTCCAAAGCCAGGGACTGCAGTTCCTTGATCAGAACCTTGAAGCTTTCCGGCACGCCGGGGGCGGGGATGTTGTTGCCCTTGACGATGGATTCGTAGGTCTTTACGCGGCCCACCACGTCGTCGGACTTGACGGTAAGGATCTCCTGCAGGGTATTCGCCGCGCCGTAGGCTTCCAGCGCCCAGACCTCCATTTCGCCAAAGCGCTGGCCGCCGAACTGGGCCTTGCCGCCCAAGGGCTGCTGGGTGACCAGGGAGTAGGGGCCGGTGGAGCGGGCGTGCATCTTGTCATCCACCAGGTGGTGGAGCTTCAGGAAGTACATGTACCCCACGGTCACGGGGTTTTCAAAGGGCTCGCCGGTGCGCCCGTCGTACAGGACGGTCTTGCCGTCGGGGCTCTTGCCCGCCCTTTTCAGGCAGTCCTCAATCTCTTCCTCCGTGGCGCCGTCGAACACGGGGGTGGCAATATGCCAGCCCAGGGTCTTGGCGGCCAGGCCCAAGTGCACTTCCAGCACCTGGCCCAGATTCATACGGGAGGGGACGCCCAGGGGGTTCAGTACGATTTCCAGGGGCGTGCCGTCGGGCATGAAGGGCATGTCTTCCTCCCTGAGAATGCGGGAGATAACGCCCTTGTTGCCGTGGCGGCCGGCCATCTTGTCGCCTACGCTGATTTTGCGCTTCTGGGCAATGTACACGCGCACCATCTGGTTGACGCCGGGGGACAGTTCATCGTTGTTTTCTCTTGTAAAGGTCTTCACATCCACCACGATGCCGCCTTCGCCGTGGGGCACGCGCAGGGAAGTGTCCCGGACCTCGCGGGCCTTTTCGCCGAAGATGGCGCGCAGGAGGCGTTCTTCCGCGGTAAGCTCGGTCTCGCCCTTGGGGGTCACCTTGCCTACCAGGATATCGCCGGAGCGCACCTCCGCGCCGATGCGGACCACGCCGAACTCGTCCAGGTCTTTGACCGCGTCGTCGCCGACGCTGGGAATGTCGCGGGTGATCTCCTCCGGGCCCAGCTTGGTTTCCCGGGCCTCGGACTCAAATTCCTCGATGTGGATGGAGGTGTAGACGTCTTCCTTCACCAGCTTTTCGGAAATCAGGACGGCGTCTTCGTAATTGTAGCCTTCCCAGGTCATAAAGCCGATGAGCACGTTGCGGCCCAGGCCGATCTCACCCTTTTCGGTGGAGGGGCCGTCGGCCAGCAAATCGCCCTTTTCAATGCGTTCTCCCGCCTTGACCACCGGGCGCTGGTTGATGCAGGTTCCCTGGTTGGAGCGGGCAAACTTGATCAGATGGTAGCGGTGGCGCTCATTCAGGTCATCCTTGATAACCACCTCGTCAGCGGCGACGCGCTCCACTACGCCGCTTTCCTTGGACAGCACCACCACGCCGGAGTCGTGGGCCGCCTTGTACTCCATGCCGGTGCCCACGATGGGCGCTTCCGGCGTCAGAAGGGGCACGGCCTGGCGCTGCATGTTGGAACCCATCAGGGCGCGGGTGGCGTCGTCGTTTTCCAGGAAGGGGACCATGGCCGTGGCCACGGATACCACCTGCCGGGGGCTGACGTCGATGTAGTCCACCTGGGCGACGGGAACCTCGATGATCTCCGCCCGGTCGCGGACGGTGATGCGGTCGCGCACGAAGCTGCCGTCGGGCTCAAGCGGCTCGTTGGCCTGGGCGACCTTGTAGAAGTCCTCCTCGTCGGCGGTCATGTATACGATCTCTTCGGTAACTTTCAGGGTGTTTTTATCCACCTTGCGGTAGGGGGCCTCAATGAACCCGTATTCATTGATCCGGGCATAGGTGGCTAGGGAACCGATCAGGCCGATGTTGGGGCCTTCAGGCGTCTCAATGGGGCAGATGCGCGCATAGTGGCTGTAGTGCACGTCGCGCACTTCAAAGGAGGCGCGGTCACGGTTCAAACCGCCGGGGCCCAGGGCGGAAAGCCGGCGCTTGTGGGTCAGCTCCGCCAGGGGGTTGGGCTGGTCCATGAATTGGCTCAGCTGCGAGGAGCCGAAAAACTCCTTGATGGCGGCGCTCACGGGCCTGATATTGATCAGCTCGCCGGGGCGCACATCGTTGGCGTCCTGGATGGCCATGCGCTCGCGCACCACGCGCTCCAGGCGGGAAAGGCCTATGCGGATCTGGTTTTGCAAAAGCTCACCCACGGAGCGCAGGCGGCGGTTGCCCAGATGGTCGATATCGTCGGTGTGGCCCAGGCCATAGGGCAGGCCCAGCAGATAGCTGACGGAAGCCACGATGTCATCGGTCAATATGTGCTTGGGCACCAGGCTGTGCACATTTTCCCGCACGGCTTCCTTCAGCTGGTCCGGCTCCACGCTTTCCATGATTTTTTTCAGCGTGGGCAGGTGGACATATTCCAGGATGCCCACATCCTTGGGCGGGAAGGGCAGGTAGCAGGAGGCGTCCACGAAATTGTTGCCGATGATGCGGTGGACGCGGTTGTCCAGCTTGATGTCCACGGAATGGATGCCGCTGTTCTGGATCTGCTTGGCGATGTCGGCGGGGATCTCGTCCCCGGCCTTCACCAGCAGCTCGCCGGTCTGGGGGTCAATGATGTCCTCTGCGGCGGCATACCCTTTGATGCGCGTGGCCAGGGACAGCTTTTTGTTGAACTTGTAGCGCCCCACCCGCATCAGGTCGTAGCGCTTGGGATCAAAGAAAAGGGAATTGAGCAGATTCCTGGCGCTCTCCTGGGTGGGAGGCTCGCCGGGCTTCTGCCGCTTGTAGATCTCAATCAGGCCGTCCTCCTGGGACTTGGCGTTGTCGCCGCGCTGGATGGTGGCCATCAGCCGCTCATCCTCACCCATCAGGCTGACGATTTCGGCGTCGGTGCCGTATCCCAAAGCCCTCAAAATAACGGTGATGGGCAGCTTGCGGGCGCGGTCGATACGCACCCATAGGACGTCGTTGGAATCGGTTTCATATTCCAGCCAGGCGCCGCGGTTAGGGATCACGGTGGCGGAGAAAAGATGCTTGCCGGCCTTGTCGATGGTCTCGCCGAAATAAACGCCGGGGGAACGGACCAGCTGGCTGACGATGACGCGCTCCGCGCCGTTGATGATGAAGGTGCCGTGGTTGGTCATCAGGGGAAAGTCGCCCATGAAAACGTCGGATTCCTTGATTTCGCCCGTTTCACGGTTCTTGAGCCTTACGAATACTTTCAAGGGCGCCGCATAGGTCAGGTCGCGTTCCTTGCAGCGCTCCACGGAATGCTTGGGGGTATCGTCCAGGGAGTAGTCAACAAATTCCAAAACCAGGTTTTCGCTGTAGTCGGTGATCGGTGATACGTCGGCCAGCACCTCGCGCAGGTCCTCCTCCAGGAACCGTCTGTACGAGTTTTTCTGAACCTCGATCAAGTCGGGCATGTCCAGCACTTCGTCGATCCTGGAGAAACTCATGCGCGTGCGCAGCTTCCCCATCTGAACCTCGTGCACCATAAAAAGCCATCACCCCTTATGTTGTCCAACCAGTATCGCAGGCGCTCTTGGAATTTTGCATTTCCCCGTTGCATTTTTGAGTGGGACCGTGTACAATACAAGCAACGGAAGGACATACTTCCGCATCGTAGCGATACTGATGCAAGTTTAAAGTCTATCACGATTCCCAAACCTTGTCAAGGCCGGGGTTTGGTTTTTTTGCGTCTGCGCAAGATTTTTATAAGAACAAAGAAAGCGCCTGCCATGCCGGGGGATTTCCTCCGGCATAGCAGGCTTTTTGCGCTTCAGCCTTCGTGGCGGCGGAAGGCTACGGATGGTCCGGGCTATCGGGATTCGCGTCTTCCTTTTTTTCCACAAACTCGCCGAATGTTTTTTTGCCCTCGCTTTGCCACCACTCATCGTAGTATTTCCAATGCTTCCAGCTGTCCCGGGAATCCTCGTCTCCTGCCGTGGATTCGCAGCGCCTGTTTTTGCGGGAGCTTTTTTCGGAGTCGCCGCTGTGGCCCCCTCCCGAGGACCCCACCAGCAGATGCCCCAGGATCACAAGCCCGAAGGCCTGCCAGTAGGTGATGGCTTTCAGCCCGAACAGCTCCGGCATCAGCCAGTTCCAGAGCGCCTTGACCACGATGCCGAAAACAAAGCCAAATGCGACTGCGGTGACAAGGCCGAGAACAACCATGCTCACGATCCGCACGCCCCTTGGCATACGGTTCCAGTTTCGTTTCATTTCACTCATTAGGATACCCTCCTTCTTTATGTCGGCAAGGAACGGCGGGGCTTTACGGACGGTACTCCGCAAGCATTTCCCGCAGGGCTTTTACCGCCCTGCATTTTCTGGACAGCAGCGTGCCCACAGGTTCATTCCAGCGCATGGACAGTTCCCTGAAGGTGCGGCCCCCAAACTCCGTGGCAATGAACACCGCCCTTTGCGCGGGCGGAAGGCGGTCCAGGGCTTCCCGCAGGCTACGCTTGAATTCCCGGTTTTCCATGGCACCGGCCACATCCGCTTTCTTATCCAGAAGAAGCGCCATCAGGGCGCCTTCTCCTTCCTCCTCCGTCAGCTTCTGCAAGGATTCGGTGCGGTGGCGGCCCCTTGCAAGATCGGCGACCTTGTTGCCCAGGGAGCGGTACACATAGGCGGTCAGGTTTTCCACATGCCCCGCGGGATCCACGCGGGTAAGGAGCGCAAGCATGACCTCCTCCACCATGTCCTGGGCGTCCATCTCGCTGATATCCCGCATTTTTTGGCGCACGAAACCTTCGAACCGCTTGCGTTCGGCGCTGAAAAACCGGAATATCCAGCTCTTGCCGTCCTTTTCCATGCTTTTGCCACCCTGATCCCGCTTTTTCCGTGTTTTGCCCACACCTTTATGACGGCGGGGAAGGCGGATTATTGCATCCCCGGAGCAAACCGAGCAAAAATTTTATGATACAGACATTGCTGGCCTTGCTTTCATTACAGCATTTTTTATATGTTGCGGCCGGCTGTGTATTGCCAAGCATTCATGAGGGCATATTACCTCAAAAGGTTCGAAAGGAGGGCAAACGATGAAAAGCAGCATTACCAACCGCCAAATGTTTTTTCTGCTGTTTCTGACGCTGACCACCTATACAGTCATCAGCATTCCCGGGGTGATTGCACGGACCTCCGGGTCGGGCGGATGGGTGTCCATTATGATTACATCGTTCTTCTTCGCCGCTTTTTCCGCGGTGCTCATCAGGCTGAACAGCGCTTTTCCGGGCATGATGCTGTATGAATACAGCCGTCGTATTGCCGGGCCCTTTCTTGCCTATATCCTGGGAATATACTTCATATGCTATTTTTTCCTGGTTTCGGTTTATTTGAGCATCCAGCTGATCTCGGTGCTGAAGGCTGAATTTTATCCTAAAACACCAAGCTGGGTCATGCTTGCCGCAAGCGTCACCGTATTTGGAACCATCGCTTACCGTGGCGCGGCCAACGTCGCCAGGTTTTTTGAGATTATCGGCGTGGCCTTTCTGGTAACCGCTATTGTAACGCATCTTGTCATGTTCCAGCAAGGCAGACTGGAGGAAATACGGCCGCTGTTCCGCGTGTCCCAAGTCAGGGAGTATCTCCTTGGGGTCAAAGACGTGATCATTGCTTTTCTGGGGATCGAGCTTCTGACGGTCTTTCCGCTCAGCGGAAAAAACAGCAGGCGGTCCGTACTGACCGCGGCCATGACCGTACTGGTTGTTGGACTATTCTATGTCCTGGTGACGGAAACCTGCATCATGATGCTGGGGATGAAATCGGCGGAGAATTACAATTTTGCGCTGATTGAGGCGATCAAGCAGATTGACAACCCGATCTTGGAGCGTTTCGACATCCTTTACCTTACAGTTGGCTTTGCCGGATTGGTGGCAGGCACCAGCGGCGTATATCTGGCGTTGGTTGAGTATGCGATACGGCTGTTTGCCAAAACCAAACGGATCTTTGTAACTGCTGGTGCCGGGGTGGTGATCGTTGTCCTGGGTATCGCCGCGCAATCCATGAAGTCCGCCAGGGATATGCTGGAAGCGGCGCTGACGGCGGCCGGGCTTGTCTCCGCGTTTTTCATTCCGGCGGCTTTATTATTGACAGCGAAGGTGAGAGGGCTTGTTCAAAAACCGCAGTAAATTCCCTGCCATGCTGATGCTTGCCTTTGTGCTGCTTACCGGCTGCTGGGACAGTACAGATGTGAACAACCAAAACTTGGTCACGATGGTTATCCTGGACAAGCAGGGGGATACGTTTTCGTTTATCGTGGAAATTGCGAAGGTATCGCCTTTAGGCGAATCAGCAAGCGGCGCGGGACCGCAGAAACAGGTGTACCTTCTTGGCACCGGCAAGGATTTTGCCCAGGCGCGGGACAGCCTTGATATGCAAATGGACAAGCCGGCCTTTTTAGGCACCGTGCGCGCCCTGGTCCTTACCGAACGGGCTGCCGCCAACGACTTTACGGAGTACATGTTCCGCCTGCGGGAAAACCAGGAATACCGGCAGAAGGTGAATATCACCATTACTGCGGAGGAACCGAAGGCGCTGACAGAGTATGAAAATGAAAACGACAAGCCCGCGGGATTCATCATCGACAATACCATTGTCACAGCGACCATGCTTGGACATACCTGCGCGGTTACGACAGAGGATTACATCAACGATATTTTGAGAAAGCGGGGCTTTTTGATTCAGCACATCGCACTTACGGATAGGCAGATCAAACTGGACGGATACTCTGTGTTTCGGGATGCGAAACTCGCCGGGTTCATCCCGATGGAAGAATCACATGGGATGACGTACATCCTGGCAAAGCATCCCGTGTGGGTATACCGGCTTCCCGGCGGCGGGGGATACGTCACGGCTGAGGTGGAACTGAGTGGCAGGACAGTCAAACCGTCCTACCAGGCGGGGAGGACCGGGTTTCAGATCCGTCTGTCATTCAAGGCGACGATCCAGTACAACAGCGACCCAATCCTGTTCCCAATGAATGCGCAGAACATGGAAAAGCTCTCCGGCGATCTAAACCAAGTGCTGGCCTCAGAGGTCAGGATGGCAATCGAACAATCCCAGGTACAGTTTCAATGCGACTACCTGAGGCTTGGAGAAGCCTTCCGCATCGCTTATCCCGATGTATATGATCAGATGGACTGGCTTTCTGAATATCCGAAGGCAGAGATTGAGGTCGGCACGTATGTTGACCTTTCGGTCAGCGAAAAAATGGATATTGAAGCGCCATAGCGGAAGGATGAATGTATGAACAGAAAAAAAACAAAGACGGAAGCAATCCTTGATGCCATTGAAGAGGAAGGCTTTGTGCTCTCCCGGCGCTCCATCCCTTTTCGCGGAGGGTCCGTAGAAATACTTTATATCCAGCAGCTTACCGACCGGGTATCGCTGATGGACTTTGTCATCAAGCCCCTTTCCATCTATTTGGAGCGCAGCCCGGATGCTTTGCATGGCTTGAAGACGGAGACCATCGCGCGGCAGGTACTGTATGCAGATGATTGCTGCATCCAATCCGATGAAGGGAAAGTGCAGTCCTTTATCCTGGACGGCAAGACGGTTATCCTTTTTCCGGGGGGCGGGGAATACCTTGTCGTTAACCTGAAGAAGGTGGAACACCGGCCTGTTTCGGAGCCGGTAATCGAATACACGCTGCGCGGCCCGCGTGATTGTTTTGTGGAAAACCTTGAAACCAATCTAGCCTTGATGAGGTATCGAAACAAAGATACAAAACTTCGAATCTGCCAGTATAAGGTTGGAAAGCGCACACAGACAAACGTTGCCCTTTTTTATATTGAAGATATTGCAAACAACGGCGTCGTTTCGCTGCTGAAACAGCGCATCCGGAACATCGATATAGATAGCATCAGCGAATCCGGCGAACTTGAAGCGTTCCTGCAGAGCAGCAGGCACAGCGTGTTTCCCCAATTGGGCCTGGTGGAACGCTCTGATATGGCGCAGTACCTGCTGCATGAAGGCAGGGTGCTGGTGCTGGTGGACGGCAGCGGCATAGCGCTCTCGGCGCCGAAGGTTTTCGCCGAATTCTTCCATTCGTGCGATGACAGGTATGACAATATGTACTTTGGCTTTTTCATGCGTATCCTCAGGTATGTGTCGCTGTTTGTCGCCCTGTATGCAACCAGTTTCTTTGTGGGCATCTCCACCTTTCACCTGGATGCCCTGCCAAGCCGGTATGTGATCAGCCTGGCGGAAATGCGGGCCAAGGTTCCGTTCCCGCCCATTATCAGTGCGCTGACCGTGGAGTTCGTCGTAGAACTGCTGCGGGAAGCGCTGCTGCGCGTACCCAAGCAGATCGGTTCCGCGGTAGGCATCGTCAGCGCTATCGTCATCGGCCAGGCGGCAATAGCGGCAGGGATCTTCAGTCCGCTGCTGCTGATCCTTTCTTCCTCCTCCCTGCTTGCATCGTTCATCATGCCGGATTTTTCGCTGATCAACCCATTCCGGATACTAAAGTTCATCGTGCTGATATGCACCGGTTTTTTGGGCTTTTACGGGATGGTCTTGTTCACCTGCTGCCTCCTGGCCAACCTGGTCTCCATCGAAAGCTTTGGCGTACCGTACCTTGCCCCTTTTGCCCCGTTCAGGCGGTATGATTTCGCAAGAAGCTTCATGTTCAACCTCTCTATTGCGCCATACCGCGTCAGATATCTTCGCAACAAGGACAATACGCGCACAAAGACCGGGCATTGACGGCGGAGGCTTCCGGCTTATGGATGCAAAGAGGCGCTTACACCACAAGGCACACACAAAAGGGCCGGTATGCCACTTTTCTGCATGTGCCGGCCCTGCTGCGGGCCATAGTGCCCCTTCCGGGATCACGTACTTCAGGTTTACCACATGGATACCACCTGCACGTCCTTGAAATACTGCATCACGATCTCCTCGCCCTTCATGCCGCCTTGCGCAAGGCCGTAGGCACCCCACTGGGGCATGCCCACGCCGTGGCCATATCCCTTGCCGGACATAACGATCTTGCCGTCCTGATATTTGATGCTTGTAAGAAGCGTGGAGCGCATCTGCTGGCTGCCAAGAGCGATGCGCAGTTCCGGAGCGCTGATCTCCTGTCCGCCCACGGCCAGCGTCACCGCCCGGCCGCTTTCACCTTTTGTTTTGATGCTGATGTCTTTCGCGGAGGCGGGGGACCCTCCCGCTTTTTTGCAGGCAGCCAGGAATTCCGCTTCTGTGAAGGACGCCTCCCAGGCCTTGGCGTCCGCGGGCGCATCCGCGCTCTCCTGGCCGGGCACGCTTTCCGTATAGGGCGGTTCTTCCTTTTCATAGGCCAGCCCCTCTTTAGCCAATGCCGTTTTGCCGCCGGAATGGGCGTGGAACCAGGTGTAGGGGAACTCGCCGCTTGAGGCCAGCACAAGGCCGCGGGTACTGTTCACCGCCTGTTTCACCCGGTCGTTGATTTCGCCGGCGGCGTATGCCTGGGCTTCCTCAATGTCGGTGGACACATCCGCGCCCTTGTACTTGCTTTCTTTTTCCGTGGTAAATTTCAAAACGAAAGTGCGGGCCAGGATGGCTTGGGCGCGCAGCGCCTCCATGGGCCAGTCGTTCTTCATCTCCCCGGCCACAACACCCTGGAGATAGGTTTCCAGATCCATTTCCTTGGCCGCCTTGTCCGCCACGACATAGACCTGCAAAACGGGCACGCCCTCCGCATTGGTCTTTGTCAGTTTGCTGGGCATTGGCGGCTTCGCGGCGGATTGCATCCCGCCAGGGGCGCTGGTTTTAGGTGTGGCGGCGGGTTCCGCCTGGGCGCCCGGCGTGGTGGCGCAGGCGGACAGCAGACAGACGGACATCAGGCAAAGCAGGCAAACGCGAAACGCACGCATAGAAGAACCTCCTTGATCGACTCATGAGGCAAGTTTCCCCGCAAGCCACGCAAAATACGCCGAAAGGTTTTGGAAACAGATATGGTCAACCGCTTGACAAGCCACCTGTTTTGCGCGTAAAATGAGCGGCGCGCCGCCATGGATGCCGCCGGAAGGGCCGGTTTTGTCCATTGCGTCCGCATCTTTTTCTGACGGATGGATTGACAGAAAAAGAAAAGAATGATATGATTATGTGGTTGTCCGCTACCCAGATTTCCTATGCTCTTTTTGGGTGGAAAGCGACCAAAAACCCCGGGAAAAAGGAGCGATTCGCCATGCTGGAGCAGCTGAAAAACACCGCCGGCCGGGTGGTAGGCACCAAGCAGCTTCTGCGGGCGCTGGAAAACGGAAAGGTGGCCCACGCCTTTGTGGCGGAGGATGCGGACGAATTCATCTACCGCCGGGTGCGTGCGGCTGCGGAGGCGGCCAAGGTGCCTGTGACAGTGGTCAAGACCATGGCGCAGTTGGGGCAGGCGTGCCGCGTGGACGTGGATACTGCCGCCGCAGGATTATTGCGCTGAAGCTGCGCATGAACATATGTTCATACGCATAACCAGACGGATTCCTAAAATCCCTGCGGAAAATTCTGAGCGGAATCCAGGCCGTCGGTTTTGATTTTTCGCCGGGCGGGCAAGCTCGCCCTTTGAAAAATCCAAAAGCACCGGCAGAGCCGGTACTTTTGATCCCACACGGAGGACCTGCGTGTCCTCCAAACCTCCCGGGGGTTCACGTAATTGCAATCTATGTGTCCACCCTGGCCGAAACATTACTGCCTATATTCTTCCGAGGGTTGCGGAAGTATTATAGATATCTTTCCAGGAGGTGCTTCCATGCCCACGATCAATCAATTGATCCGCAAGGGAAGGGAAAAGGTCGTCAACAAATCGACCGCGCCCATTCTGCAGGGCTGCCCGCAAAAGCGCGGCGTCTGCCTGAGCGTGAAGACAACCACGCCCAAGAAGCCGAATTCCGCACTGCGTAAAATCGCAAGGATCCGCCTGACGAATCAAATCGAAGGCACTTGCTATATACCGGGCATCGGCCATAACCTGCAGGAGCATAGCGTGGTACTGATCCGCGGCGGCCGCGTCCGGGATTTGCCCGGTGTTCGCTACCACATCATCCGCGGCGCGCTGGATACTGCCGGCGTGGCCAAGAGGATGCAGGGGCGTTCCCTGTACGGCGCAAAGCGACCCAAGAAGTAAGGTACGGCATATAAGGCAAAAGCGCGGTCTTTGGGAAGCGCGCCGGCCTGCCTCCCCTGGAACGAGGGAGGCGGTGGTCCGCCCTTCCGCAAGCCGCGCCCCGCGCAAAGCGGGGACGGAATGATGCTGACATACCGTTTGATGCTTACGCCATCATCCTGACCGCAAACGCATGAGGAGGGAAATTCATGCCCCGTCGTGGCTTTATACCCAAGCGTGAGGTGCTCCCCGATCCCGTGTACGGGACGACGGTGGTCACCAAGCTTATCAACCAGATCATGCTCCAGGGCAAGCGCGGCGTAGCCCAGACCATCTGCTACGATGCCTTTGCCGCCATGGCCGAGAAGACCGGCAAGGACGCCAATGAGGTGTTCACCGCGGCCGTTGCCAACGTGGCGCCCCAACTGGAGGTCAAGGCCCGCCGTGTGGGCGGCGCTACCTACCAGGTACCTATCGAAATCAGGCCCGAGCGCCGTCAGACTTTGGCGCTTCGCTGGATCGTTGATTTTTCCCGCAACCGCGGCGAAAAGACCATGGCCCAGCGCCTTGCAGCCGAACTGATGGACGCCGCCAACAACACGGGCAACGCCGTCAAACGCAAAGAAGAAATGCACCGCATGGCCGAGGCCAACAAGGCCTTTGCCCACTACCGCTGGTAAGTGCATGCCGCAGCTTTTCTATAATGATAGAAAGGAGTCAGAACCACAATGCCTAGAAGTCACCCCTTGGACATGGTGCGCAACATCGGCATCATGGCGCATATAGACGCCGGCAAGACAACGACGACGGAACGCATCCTGTTCTACACGGGTCGGGTGCATCGCATGGGGGAGGTCCACGAAGGAGCCGCCACCATGGACTGGATGGCCCAAGAGCAGGAGCGCGGCATTACCATCACCTCCGCCGCCACCACCTGCCAGTGGCGGGGACACCGCATCAACATTATTGATACCCCCGGCCACGTGGACTTCACGGTGGAAGTGGAGCGCTCCCTGCGCGTATTGGATGGCGCCGTGGCGGTTTTCTGCGCCAAGGGCGGTGTCGAGCCCCAAAGCGAGACCGTTTGGCGCCAGGCCAACAAATATCACGTTCCCCGCATCGCCTATGTCAACAAGATGGACATTACCGGCGCGGATTTCTTCCGTGTCGTGAAGATGATGAAGGACCGGCTCAACGCAAATGCCGTACCTATCCAGCTTCCCATAGGCAGCGAAAACACTTTCCGAGGCATCATTGACCTGGTCACGATGAAGGCGGAGGTCTATTACGACGACGAGGGCAAGGACGTGCGGGAGGAAGCGATCCCCGATTCCTTTGCCGATCAGGCCCAGGCCTACCGCGCCGCGCTCATTGAATCCGTGGCCGAAACGGACGAGGCCCTGATGGAAAAATTCTTCGAGGGGGAGGAACTCTCCACCGAGGAAATCAAGGATGCCATCCGCAAGACCACCATTTCCGGGCATATGACGCCGGTGCTTTGTGGCACATCCTACCGCAACAAGGGTGTACAGCCCATGCTGGATGCCGTTGTGGATTACCTGCCCAGTCCTCTGGACGTAGGCAGCGTGTTCGGCACCGCCGTAAACGACCCTGAGAAAAGGCTGGAGCGCCGTCCTGAAGACAGCGAGCCCTTTTCCGCCCTGGCTTTCAAGATCGCGGTAGACCCCTTTGTAGGGAAGTTGGCCTTCTTCCGCGTGTATTCCGGCTTTTTGCAAAACGGAAGCTATGTCATGAACAGCACCAAGCAAAAACGGGAGCGGATGGGCCGCATTCTGCGGATGCACGCCAACCACAGGGAGGACGTGGATACCGTTTACGCCGGGGAGATCGCCGCGGCGGTGGGCCTTAAGGAAACCACTACAGGCGATACGCTCTGTGACGAAAAGAATCAGATTGTACTGGAATCCATGGTCTTTCCCGATCCGGTAATCCGCGTGGCCATCGAGCCTAAGACGAAGGCCGGCCAGGATAAGATGACCATGGCACTCATCCGCCTGGCGGAGGAGGATCCCACTTTCAAGACCTATACCGACCAGGATACCGGCCAAACCATTATCGCGGGCATGGGGGAATTGCACCTGGAGATCATTGTGGACCGCATGCTGCGGGAGTTCCGGGTGGAAGCCACCGTCGGCAAGCCGCAAGTGGCCTACCGCGAAACCGTCCGCAAGATGGCAAAGGCTGAGGGCCGTTACGTGCGGCAGACAGGCGGCCACGGCCAGTACGGCCACTGCGTGATCGAACTGTATCCGCAGGAGCCCGGCCAGGGGTACGTTTTCGAGAACAAGATCGTCGGCGGCGTGATCCCCAAGGAGTACATTCCTGCCATCGACGCGGGCATCCGCGAAGCAGCGGCCTCCGGCCCCTTGGGTGGGTTTGAGGTGGTGGATTTCAAGGCGGTGCTCATCGACGGCTCTTACCACGAAGTGGACTCCTCGGAAATCGCCTTCAAGATTGCCGGTTCCATGGCTTTCAAGGAAGCCACGCGCAAGGCGGATCCCTGCCTGCTGGAGCCTGTGATGAAGGTGGAAGTCATTGTCCCCGAACAGTACATGGGCGATGTCATCGGTGATATTTCCAGCCGCCGGGGCCGCATTGAGGGCATGGAAGCCCGCCTGGGCGACCAGACGATCCACGCTTTTGTACCGCTGAGCGAGATGTTCGGCTATGCCACCGACCTGCGCTCCCGCACCCAGGGCCGCGGTATGTACTCCATGGAGTTCGACCACTATGAGGAAGTCTCCAAATCCGTGGCGGAAAAGGTTGTCGGACGGCGCGACTAAGTACACAAGCGCATGATTTTTGAAATGCATGCAGCTATTCCGGATGATTGTACAAGGAGGGTTACGATTCATGGCCAAGCAAAAGTTTGAACGCACGAAGCCGCACGTGAACATCGGCACCATCGGTCACGTAGACCACGGCAAGACGACGCTGACGGCGGCCATCACCATGGTGCTGGCCAAGCACGGCGGCGCG
>JAEWVC010000075.1 GCA_023459275.1 Bacillota bacterium
CCCGCAGGGTGACCCACAGAAATTTCATAGAATCCTTCCTTCCCTAAAGGCCGCCCGGCAAACGGGGCGGCCTGTTTCCGTTCAAAATTTCCAGGAGGTATTGGAGGACCGAAGTCCTCCAATTGAAAATCGAAAATCAGCGGCATGTGCGGTGATTTTCGCGGGAATTTCGAAGAAATTCCTGCCTTGCCCGAGCAAACGGCCGCAAGACCGCAGGTCTTGCAGTGCAGCGAGGGAAAAGCTCGAAAAAGTGGCGTTGCCACTTTTTCGATCATCATGCTCCGTTAGCTTTTTGGATGCTGATCGTCCTTTCCCTTCTGGATGACTACCCGGAAGACCAGCCTGTTTTGCGGGCTCAAACTCTGGGTGTATTCGATCACCTGCTCGCCGCTGTAGGACAGCCGCTTTTTCAGCATCGCCGGGTCCCCGGCGGCTGCCCGGAGGGTGGCGGCCTCTTCCCCGGTCAAGCTGGCGATCTCGTAGGATTCCTCCGAGCGGGTGACGGGCTTCCTGTACCACACGGTGATGATCTCGTTCAAAGGGGCTTTTTTGATATCCTCCTTGTTCAGGCCTTCAAATGCCCCATAGGGCAGATAGGTGGTCTCCAGCAGCATGGGCTCCCCGTCCGCCAGGTTAAGGCGGATAAGCTTGAACACATAATCCTTGCCGGGCATAAGGCGCAAAATGCCGGCCAGTTCCGGGCCGCACAGGATGATCCTGAAAAAGAGCACCTCCGTGGTGCCGCTTTTGCCCACAGCCTGCATCTCCTGGGCAAAATCCGCGAAGCTGCCCAGGTTGCTGCGCACCCCGGGGAGCGTGATGAACGACCCTTTGCCGTGCTGCTTGCGCAGGTATCCCATCTGGGCAAGCCTGTCCAGGGCCTGGCGCACCGTGGCCCTGGAAACGTCATACTGGCTCATGAGCGTGCGCTCCGACGGGATCATCCTGTCCACGAGGATCTCGCCTTTTTGTATTTTTTCAATGATGCAGTCAGAAAGCTGCAGGTACAGCGGCGTTTCGCCGCTTTTGTCCAGGGCTTGCGTCATAGGCGTCCATCTTCCCGTCCCTCTGTATATCCGTGTTAGGATGCTTCAAGTGTATCAGATTCCGGGAAGGCTGTCACCCTCCCACCCTCACTTTTTGCCGCTTTTCTTACCAAAATCTGTCCCCGTTATTCCCAAATGCCTATTGCGCATATACAGGGCAGGGTGTATAATCTTTTCAACAGGTACGTACCAGATAACAACTGGTATCAAGGCCGACAATTGAAAAGGAGGATTCCTATGAAGAAGGTCATCTCCCTGGTGCTGAGCCTCGCCTTGCTGATGGGGATGTTCGGGGCCGTATCGGCTGTTGCGGAGTCAAAGCCGAAGCTGTCCGGCAAGGTCGTTATCTATTCCCCCCACGGGGAAGAGATCCTGGATGCCATTTCCCAGTGGTTTGAAGAAGAAACCGGCGTGGAAGTGGAATATCTGTTCATGGGCGGCGGCGAGCTGGTAGACAGGATCCGCGCCGAAAAGAACAATCCCCAGGCCGACGTCATCTACGGCAATCCCTCCAGCGTATTTGAGCAGATGAAGATGGAAGGGCTGCTGGCCACCTCCGCGCCCACCTGGGCATCCGAACTGAACAGCTCCTTTGTGGACAAGGAGGGCTACTTCTACGGCACCATCCAAACGCCCGTGCTGCTGTTCTACAACAACACCCTGCTGTCTGCGGACCAGGCGCCCAAGGACTGGAGCGATCTGGCCGACCCGAAGTTTGAGGGCCAGGTGGTTCTGCGCAGCACCACCTCCGCCGCCAGCCGCGCCACCATCAGCGCCCTGATCGACCAGTATTATCAAAAGGGGACCCTGGAAACCGAGGGCTGGGATTTCATGAAGGCTGTGGACAAGAACGTCAGGAACTACGTGTCCGACTCCAACCTCATGTTCCAGGCCATCTCCAAGGGCGAGGGCCAGGTGGGCTTCTGGACGCTGGACGGTATCACCAACAACGTTAACGACAACAAGATGCCTTTGACCATGGTGGTGCCCTCCTCCGGAGCGGTGGTCATCAGCGACGGCATCGCCCTGATCCAGGGCGCGAAGAATGAGGAAAACGCCCGCGCTTTCATCGAATTCGCCGGCAGCAAGGAAACGCAGCTTCGCCTGGCGGAACAGTTCAGCAGGATCCCCACCCTGCCCGCGGCCTTGGCCGAGGCGCCCGAGTGGATGCACTCCCTGGACATCCCGCCCATGAACGTGGACTGGAAGACGCTTACGGAAAAGCAATCCGAGTGGCTGCAGTATTACAACGACGAGGTTGTGGACGCCAGCAAAACAAACTGACCGGTCAACTATTTTAATCGGATTAGGCTGCTCCTTTACGGGAGCAGCCTAATCCTGGCTTGAAACGGCGAAAAAATTGCGGATGCGGGGAAGGGGCAGAGCGGATGGCATTTTTGGAACTCATCCATCTTTCCAAGAACTTTGGTTCTGTGGCGGCGGTCAGCGACGCAAACATCCAGGTCGAGGAAGGCTCCTTTTTCACGTTTCTTGGGCCCTCCGGGTGCGGCAAGACCACCACGCTTAGGATGATCGCCGGCTTTGAGGACCCGTCGGAGGGCAGGATCGTTATGGACGGCCGGGAGATCGGCGGCCGGCCTCCGGAGCAGCGGGGCATTGGCATGATGTTTCAAAACTATGCCCTCTTCCCGCACATGACGGTGTTTGAAAACGTGGCCTACGGCCTGAAGATCAAGCATGTGAAGCGCGAACGCCTGAAGGAACAGGCGGAGCGGTACATGGGCATGGTGGGGCTGTCCGGGTATGGAAAACGCAAGATCAGCCAGCTGAGCGGCGGCGAGCAGCAGCGGGTGGCCCTGGCCCGTTCCCTTGTTACGGAGCCAAAGCTGCTTTTGCTGGATGAGCCGCTGTCCAACCTGGATGCCAAGATGCGGGACGAGATGCGTTTTGAGCTCAAGCGCCTGCAGCGGGAGCTTGGGATCACCATGCTGTATGTGACCCATGACCAGAGCGAGGCGCTGATCATGTCCAACCGCATCGCCGTGTTC
>JAEWVC010000076.1 GCA_023459275.1 Bacillota bacterium
TCATCCGCCACAGGCGGCGCTCGGTTCCGGAGCCCATCCCCGAAAAACTTCAAAAGGGATATTTTCAATACATATAAGTTTTCCTGGAGGGGTGCGGGGAGGCCTTCTTTTTCAAAAGGAGGCCTCCCCGCCATAACTTCCCGCCCCCTTACACACCCCCGTGCCTTTGGGCCTTCATGCTGTACATATGCTGGTCCGCGGCGGTCAAAAGCGCATCGGCGGTATGGATATTCTGGGGATGGAAGTGTGCCCAGCCGATGCTCATGGAGAGCCGGAAGGGCTCGGTATGGGTTGCGTTGAACTTGGCGGTCTGGGCTTCGATCCGCTCGGCCAGCGTTTCGGGCCCAACGCCGTCCTGGTCACGGCCGAGGATCACAAACTCGTCGCCCCCCAGCCGCGCCAGGAAAAAATCGCGGCCCAGACAGAGGCCTTTCAAAATCTCCGCGGCGCTAACCAGCGCCCGGTCGCCCGCGGAATGGCCGTACCGGTCGTTGATGCATTTGAAGTCGTCCGCGTCCAGCATCATTAAAAACGTGGATTGATCCGCCTGTGCGGAGTTGATGATCGTATCCAGGTACCGGTTCAGTTTGCGCCGGTTGTTCAGGCCCGTGAGCGGATCGGTGGTAATCTGGCGGCTGAGCACATTGGTGTATACCAGGACGATGGACAGCACCACGCACATCCAGATGATTGAAAGGCCGTAAAAAAGCCACTGCAGCAAGCCGCCAAGGAGCGGCGGAAGAATGAACAGCGCCATATAGCGGAACTCCGTGCGCTCCACGGAGGAATCGGGCTGCAGCGCCTTGCGGATCACCATTGATAAGGAAACAAAGCCGTACAGGTACATCAGCGCCATATACAAAAAGAACAGCTGGCCGCGGTGGTACACATGATTCGCGTCGATCCTGAACACCAGCGGGGTAAACAGGTTGGCGATCAAAAGCACCAAATACAGGAGGGACGGCAGGGAATAGGCCAGGGCCCGGCGCCGCAATCCCCGCTCGTCCATGCTGGTGCGCAGGTCGCAGTACATGGCCCACAGGCAGGTGATCACGGGCGCGATGGCGTATCCCAGCGTATAGCAAAGCACCAACAGCACATAGGAGCCGGGAAAGACCGCTCCGTCCAGCGCCCACTGGCCGGCGTCCATCAGCTGCTCTGCCATGGCGGTGATCAGGATGCCGTTGAACAGCCGGTCTTCCAGGGCCAGGCTGCCCGCGCGCTGCTGATTCCGCCAGAAAAAGAACAAAATGACAATACCAAAAAAATTCATTTGGACATAGGCCAGCATACGCATACCGTTTTCACCCTGTTCCCTTCGTATTCTCCGCCCGCTGCGCGTGCGGATGCTGCGGAAAACCGGGACATTTGCCCTCCCGCCCCAGCGGGCCGCACCTGTTTTCAAGATCATACCAGAATTGCGGCGGAAGAACAAGGGGCCTGGGCCGTCTGCCAGCAACGTTTATAAAGAATATTTCATAATAAACAATATCATACTCAACTTGTTATGCATAAATCAGCTTCCGCAAAGGGGCCCCTTCATTTATAGCAATTCTTGCAAGGGGTGCGCCTCATCCGTTCCGCTTCCGATTTTTTGATCTGGTACGGGTTTTTCATGTTGCTGCATTCGGGGTTGCTGTGGTAGGCATGCCCCTTTTCCACAATCCACACAAAGGGGTCCGGATCATGCCTGGCTGTGCCGCTGTACAGCAAAGCCAGTGTTTTTTCCCCTGCGATGCCGTCGGCGGCGAGGCCGTTGTTTTTTTGAAAAGAGGCCAGCGCCTTTTGCGTGCCGCTGCCAAAATCCCCGTCATCCTTGTTCAGGGCCAGGTACTCAAGGGTGATCAGCGCCTGCTGCATGGCGCGCACATCTTCGCCGCGCATGCCCTGCTTGAGCGTTGTGTAACCGGGCGCCGGCGCATCCGTGGGCGCAGCCGTTGGCGTTGGCGCAATGGCAGCCGTCCGGACGGCTTGGGCAGTTGCGGCCGCTTGCGGCGTCCGCGCGGCGGTTGCAGCCGGGGCGGACGCCCCGATGCCGGGCGCTTCCGTCCTCTGCGTACCCCCTTCCTCCTGGAAAACGGCGGCCGCGATGGAAGGGCTTTGCCGGGGCGCGGCGGTGTCCGGCCCGCCTATTGGAAAGGCGGCCCGCAGGAGAAGGACCGCCGCCACCGTCAAAAGGAGCCAGGGCCAGGCGCGCTTCCTCTTTTGCTTTGCCGCCTGCCGCGGGCGGTATGCACCGGCAGCCGGATACATCCCGCCGGATGTTTGGGAGCGCGGGCCGCTCCCCTGCCGCCGTCCCTTTACCGGCATCCCCACGCACTTCCTTCTTCTTTCGTACCGCAAACACAAAAAGGCCGAACGATTCTGTCTGAAACCATCATAATCCTTTTGGATGAAAAATGGAATCCCCCCGGTAAAGCGTCACCGCCGCGGGCCCGGACCCTTTCCCGCAAAGGTACCGCAAGACCGGCACAGCCCCCCGCGCTTCCCCCGCAAAAGCTTTCCGGACAAAGGAAGCGGTTTCCAAAGATATGGTTTGCGTACCATGTTTTCGGGGGCGATTTATGTCCATGTAACATTGACGCTTTTTGAAAAGCCTGGTTATAATTGATTCATCAAGCAGGTGAAGTGCACTCGCCTGTTTCAGTAGTACATTTTGAAAAGGAAGGGAAATCTTGTGAAAAAATTGGTGGCAGCCATGCTGATGTGCGCGCTGCTGATGGGGCTTTGCTGCGTGACGGCAAACGCCAGCGCGGATTACTACACGTATACCTACCAGGAGCCCTCGGTGGTGGAACTTGGCGATTTCAAGGTCAACAAGATCTGGGTCGACCTGATCCCCGTCTATTATGTCACACCGGAAGGCTATAAGGACGGCGATGACATGAAGATCTGCATCTTCCTCTCCGGCCTCTCCGGAAACAAGGAATCCCTGGTGACCAGCTACGCCAAGTATATCGTGGCGAACGGCTACACCGCTGTATTCTTTGACCACTATCTGCACGGCGAGCGCGCCAACATCCAGAACCCCACCACCATCCTGACCTCCACCCAGGAGGAAGTGACGGCGCTCAAGAACGAGATCCTCAATACCTGCTTCAAGAACATGTACCGCTACGGCTGGGAGGTCCTTGGCAACAGCTCGCTGGATACGCTGCGCGTGCTGGATTACTTCTATGACCACTTCCCGGTTGTTGAATCCGTGATGGGCGGAAGCTCCATGGGCGGCGACACGGCGCTGGCGGTTGCCGGCCTGGACGGCCGCATCAATCGCATCCTCTGCCTGATCACCGCGCCCGACTGGCTGCGCCCCGGTATGCACAACCTGCTGGAAAACGTTGACATGCCCGCCGATCCCGGCCAGGCCGACGCCAAATCCAAATGGTATTTCGACAACTTCTCCCCCAGCGTCAACCTCCTGCGCTATGACGGCGGCGATATCGACATGATGTTCGCCTGCGGCGAAGTGGATACCCACATCAACCCCAACTGGGTCTACACCTTCCGCGAAAATATCTACCGCCTCAATCCCGCCGCCGGCCAAAAGATCGGCATCTGGACCAATATGGGCATGGGCCACAAATCTCCCGGCGACGAAGACCTGTCCAAACTGTTTGCCTGGCTGCTCAGCGGTACGGAGATGGGCGGCGCCAAATACATCACCGGCGATGATCTGGCCTGGAACCGCGAATACTACTACACGATGGACACCTATCCCAGCGGCTATTGACGGATAGCGCTCCCTCCGCGCCTTCCCGCAGCTGCTTTCCATGGATAATGGATACCTTTCAAAACAGAACCGCCCGCAAGGCGGCAGCAAAGACGGCGGCAATTCAACCGCCGCCTTTGTTGTGTTCCGTCCATTTTACTGCTATGGATTTACATTCTTTTGCGTTTTGTTCCCTGCCGGGGCGCAGGCCCCGGCACCGTACCCTGGCCCGGATATAAGCATTGCCGCATATGCCGGCAGGCCCCGAAATATTCCCCGAAATGCCCTGTTAGAAGATTGACAATGTTCCAGGGCAGTGGTACCATGGTCACGATTATAGGAAAAGAGGAATACATCAGTTGAAGAAGCGCATTCTTTTTCCAGCGGTGGCACTGGCTGTTTTTCTGTGCGTTTCAGGGGCTTGGGCGTCCGCGGCGTATCCCACGGAGGTATCCGGATTGCCGTTTCCCTCCCTTTCATCGGTGGCCACCGCCGCGGATACCTCGGGCGGGCAGGTAAGCGTGGGCATCCTTGCCGGCATTTCCAGTGCTGACGGAAGCGTTTTTTGCCGGGTGATGGAACCTTCCGGCATCCTCTTTCTGCAAACCGTGCCCATGGTCTATGCGGGCGGCACCCTCAGCGCCGACATGTCAAGATATCCGGCGGGGTCCTATATCCATGAAGTTTTGACCATTACCGTCCACATAGAGACAGCGGAATATACCATCGGCTGTTATTATGGCAGCGACGGGGCGCTGTCCTTTGGCAACATCAGCAGCATCGCGGATGCCCGGGTATCCGGCCTCTATACGCAGGAGGGGCTGATCCAGCAATTCCGGGATGAACGCGGCACCGCCCATTATACGGGCGGCGTGCTTCAGTCCTACGAGTTTACCCTGGCCAATGGCATAGAAAGATACGATGCCAGCGGACAAATGACGTACAAAGGGACCTGGGACCTGGATACGGGAGACTCCGAGAGCCTGTATTATGAAAACGGGGAGCTTTCGGCCAGGCTGGTCTACGTTGGCGCAACGGACGAGGAGTTTTTTTATGACGGCAAGGGCCGGCTGCGCGCGTGGTCGGTGCCGCAGAGCAGCGATACCTATGCCATGGAATACTACAGTGAGAACGGCAAGCTGCTTGCAAAGGTTACGCAGGATACCAGCGGAAACATCTCCGCGTACGACGCGGCCGGGAAGCTCGCCTATCAAGCGGTGGACATCACAGACGGCTATTATATGGAGACATATTATAAGGGCCAGCCCGTCCGCCGGATGGAAGTCAACTACGGCGATACCGACCAGGCGCGCATGTACTATGAGGATGGCGTCCTCAAGGAGCGGTGGGCTGTAAACGCTGACGGAGGCTATACCATCTTCGACAGCGAGGGGATTCTGATCGGCACCCTCCAGTATGACGATTTCATGGGCTACAACTATAAACGGTACGACGCCCAGGGGAAGCTGTCGGAATACGCCGCCATGAACACCAGCGGGCCGAATACCCTGTATACCGTCTATAACGGCAGCGGCGACCTGAAAACGCTGGTGGTCTATTCCAGCTATTACAACATGCAATACGCGTACGACGCCAAAACGGGCAGGTGGTACATCAACAATGTTCCCTACGGCGGCCCCGCGCCCCTGGACGTTTATGCCACGGGCCTGAAAACCTCCTGGTACCCCAACAATACCCTATGTTCCTTCGGCCCGCAGTTTCGGGACATGGCTCCCGGTCTTACCGACAAATGGTACATGTTCACCCCCGTCGATCTCAGCCAGGACGGCACCCAGAGCTTTGAACTCATCGCCAGCAATATGTATGTGATCGGCAGCGTGCAGGTCACGGTATCCGGGGACAGCGTCACGGTGGGGTATACAACCGCCCAGGGCCAGTACGGCCATGTGTACATGAAGAGTGAATACCTGAACTTCTTCCCGGACCTTCAAAGCGTTGCCGCCGTGGACCCGGAAAAGTTGGGCGGCGGGTTTGCCTTCGGCCAGGCCATCAGCATCCAAAATGACCTGGGCGGGGACACCAACGTGTTGATGTTTATCCGCAACGTGGCCACCTACCGTAATTCCGTAAGGGATGGCGTTTCCCTTCCAAGATACTATAAGACCGACACACGGCACACCGAGCTCCGCGACGCCATGCTGGCGCTGATGGAGTGAGGAACGGATAAGATATTGCGGCGGGGGGGGGGGTTTTGTAAAAAGCGCCCCCTCCGCGCCTCCCCCGTAAAAACTTTCTATGGGAAGGAATTTTCCATAAAAGTCCACCCGCATGTTGTATTGTCCCGGAGGAGCATAAACGATTTTATTTGAAAATATAAAGTTTTTGGGGTGGGGCGCGGGGGGCTCCAGAACACCGTCCCTGCCTGTGGCAGAATAGGGCGGTGTGGAGGAGGCCAGCGAAACGAGCAATGCGAACGGCAGTGAGCGGTGCGACGATTGAGCTGGATGGATACTTTTTTTAAAAATCCCCCGCCCCGCAAAAATCCTCCTCCCCGCCTCGTCCCGCAACTTTCTATGCTTTTCATTTTGTGATATACTGTATCCAGCACATGCAAAATATGGATATAAGCGAGGGATCGACATGCCGCGCCGTGCAAGAATCGTGCCCATCAACGAAAGCATTACCTTGATCGACGATGCGGGGGCTTCCACCTGCTACCTTGTCACCGGCGAAAAGCGGGCGCTGCTCATTGATACCGCCAACGGCCGGGAAAACCTGAAAAAGATCGTGAAAGGGCTTACCAGCCTGCCCGTGACCGTGGTGAATACCCATGGGCACGGCGACCATGTGCTGGGCAACGTTTTTTTTGAGGAAGCATACCTGCACCCCAAGGACTGGGAGATCCACAACCAGAGCTTTGCCAATCCGTGGGTCAGTGAAAGGCTGTTGAAACGGGGCCGCAAGCCCTGCAAGCTGCTCCCCCTATCGGAAGACGCGGTGTTCGACCTGGGGGGCATCACCCTGGAGGTGGTCCCGGTCCCGGGCCACACCCCCGGCTGCGTAACGCTGCTGTGCCGCAAGCACCGCATCCTTTTTTCCGGGGACGCGGTGATCGGCCACCTGTGGATGCAGCTTGACCACTCCGAGCCCCTTTCGGTGCTCATCAGCTCCCTTCAAAACCTGCTTAATACCTATGGCGGCGCCTTTGATTACCTGCTCACCGGCCACAGCCAGGGCCTGGAGGACGCCATGCTGGCGGAGGAATTGTTAAAAGGCGCGCAGGATCTGTTGGAAGGCAAATATGAAAACGATGTTCCCTACCAATGGCACCTGCGCACCGACCTGGCCCATCCGGTGAACGCGGAAGGCTCCCACAAGATCGTATACAACAAAACCACGCTGGATATCGAGCGGGGCGTGAAAGCCCCCTATCCGCCCATCCGTCATCTCCCCAACAACCCGTCCCTTGCGGGCATGGCCTACGTGAAGGAGAACATCGTCTACTCCACAAAGGCGGGGCAGGACATCACCTTGGCCATGGTCACCCCCTGGAAGCCCGAGGAGGTGGAAACGCCCCCCGCGCCTTTGCTGGTGTTTGTGCAGGGCAGCGGCTGGACCTTTCCCAACATTTATTACGAGCTGGGCCAGATGGCGAACTACGCGCAAAACGGCATCGCCGTGGCCATGGTCACCCACCGCAACAGCCTGGACGGCCACCCCTTCCCCGCTTATCTGCAGGATGTGAAAACCGCCATCCGCTTCCTGCGCGCAAACGCGGCGGAATACCACATCGACAAAGACCGCGTGGGCATCTTTGGCACCTCCTCCGGGGGCAATACCGCGCTTTTGGTGGGGCTCACCGGGGATGACCCCGCCTACAAAACCAAGGAATACGCCAATGAGTCCGACGCGGTGAAGCTGGTGGTGGAGTGCTTCGGCCCCACGGACCTTATGCGCCTGCTGGGCGGCCGGATCCCGCCCAAGCCCCACGGCGCCGTCTTCAAGGCGCTGGCCGGCAAGCGGAATGCCAAGAAGGTCCTTCATGAAATGAGCCCGGTGAACCATGTGAAGGAAGGCGTGTCCTATCCGCCCTTCCTGCTGCTGAGCGGCAGCGCCGACCCTGTGGTGCCCCTGGACCAGATGGTTTTGATGTACCAAAAGCTTATCGACTGCGGCCAGGACGCCAGGGCCGTGTGCGTGGACGGCGCGCCCCACGAGGGCAGCTTCTGGAGCCGGGAGCTGCATGAGATCATCCTGTCGTTTTTGAAAGAAAAATTGTGATTTTTGTATTGTGATGGAAGAATGATCCAGCCCCGGCCGTTGAATGATCAAAGACGCCGGGGCTTCTTTAAAGCCCTGCCAGGGGCTCCGCCCCTGGACCCCGCTCAAGGGATACATCCCTTGAGAATCCCTATCGTTCGTCGTAGGGGCGATTACCAATCGCCCGCCCTGCCGGGGGCGTCGCCCCTGGGCCCACCTTAAGGGATACCTCCCTCGAAAATTCTTATATAAAGAAAGGAATCACCATGAAGCATTCTGCCCGTTTCCTGGTGTCCCTGTTTGCCTGCCTGTGCCTGCTACTGCCCCTGACCGCGCTTTCCGGGGAGGTAACCATCACGCCCCTTGACGAATCCGGGTACAATACCTATTGGTATTACTTCCCCAACCCGGACATGTCCCTGCCCCTGCCCCTTGATTCCCAGCTTCAGGTGCTGCTGGATGACGCAAACCAGCAGGCGCTGGGCATTGGCATTTCCGATTTCGAAAACACCTACTTTGCCTTTTTCGCGTTCAGGCATGAGGAACTCAAGGACAGTACTTTTATGGACATGGGGGAGGAGGATATCCGCGGCGTGCTGGATATGATCTCCTCCGGCGGCGCTTCCCTTAGCTATGAGGCGGTGGACGGTTTGATCCCCGGCCAGCGGCTGCTTCGGGCGAAGGAAACATCCTATGGCATGTATTGCGAGCATCTGCTGGCCCTGAAGGGCGAATGGCTGCTGAACATGATGGCCGCCCGGCTGGACGGCGGCGGCGCCCTCTCCCCGGAGGACACCGCGGCCCAGGAAGCCATGCTGCTGGACGTTCTTTCCCCAATGGGCGTTGCCAAGCACTATCAAAGCTATACCCTGCCCGGCAGCCGGATCACGGTGGCCGCGCCGGATTCCATGTTCATGAACCTTTTCTCCGAATCCCCGGATTTCATCCACCTGGCCCTGTGCCCCAAGCGGCCCGGCACCCAGGTTTCCGCGGTGCAGCTTTTTGCCGTCCGGGACGCGGCCTATGAAAACCAAACCGTACTTACCCTGCCCGGGGATGTGAAGAACCGGGCGCTTACCCTGCCCACCTTCAACGAAGCCTTCGACGAAACCACCCTCACATTCATTCCGGACTTTGCCAACGGCATCCCGGCGCTCGCCTACGAAAGCGACGGTTCCAGCACCCATTTGATGGCCCTCAAGGACGGCTGGGCGCTGTACGCAAGCGTGATGCCCTACGCGGACTTCCTTCATCCCGGTTTTGTGGACAGCCTCCAGCAGGCGGCCCTGCGCCAGCTCCTTACCGGGGAAACCCCGCTGCCGGACTATCTCCCCGGCGTGCCCGTAAGCCAGGAGGGAAGCATCCTGCATTTCCCCCTTGTAACCCGCACGCTCACCATCCATGTCCCGGAGGGCTACGGCGTGGACATTACCAACGACAACGCCGATGGCCGCAGCGTATACCTGTACGCCCTGGACGGCTCCACGCGGTACTATTGCGTCCAAAGCATCGCCAACCCCATGATCACCGCGGATATGACGCTGACGGAAGCCTACTCCCAGGCCGAATTGCAGCAAATGTGCGACGGCATAGCACAGGGCGTGAACGATCTGGGCCTTACCGCGTCAAGCCGGATCGAAGAAGGCCCCCTTGGCCTTCCCGCCGTGCATACCACCACCGAAGAGCTCGCGGACGAGGAGTATTCCTGGAACATGGACTCCTATACTGTGTCCGTCTCCTTTATCTCCCATGAGGAGCCCATCACCCCGGAGGAATCCGCGCTGCTGAAGGAACTGGTCACGGAGGAATAGCGGATGGGAAAGACGGGGGAAGGACGGGGAAAAATGGCGGGAAGGGACTTTTTGCAAAAAGTCCCTTCCCGCACCCATCCTCAAAAACTTCTATTTCATTATAAAATGATAGGCTTGCCGATAAATGCCGGCTGCCATTACCTGAACCGCCATGGGGCCTGGTAGGGCGGGGGCTTGCCCCCGCCGCATATGCGGGCGGCACGCATGCGGAAACACCCGCGTCCAGAACAGCTATCATAGCATGGAAAGGGTTTCCCTATCCCCGCCCCTGCTCCACAAACTGCACCCTAACCCCGCTGGGGTCCTTTACGAAAAAGAAGCGCACCCCGGGGCCGGGGGCGAAGGGGCCTTCCACTTCCAGGCCCAGCGCCTGCACCGAGGCCATTTTTTCGTTAAGCGACGCTACCTCAAACCCGATGGACAAGTCCCGGCCATACTGCGCGGGCGTGCCCCCGGCTGCGCTGATCAGTTCGATCTGCGTTTCCCCCTCCCCCAGGAAGGCCATATCGCCCCCGTGGGCGGATAACCTTCTGTTAAGCGGAAGGCCCGCCACCTCCCGGTAGAATTTCAGCGAGGCCTCCATATCATTCACCCGCAGGGTGACCCAAAGGAATTTCATACAAACCCTTCCTTTCCAAAAGACCGCCCGGCAAACGGGACGGCCTGTTTCCGTTCAAAATTTCCAGGAGGTATTGGAGGACCGAAGTCCTCCAATTGTAAATCGAAAATCAGCGGCATGTGCGGTGATTTTCGCTGGAATTTCGAAGAAATTCCTACCTTGCCCGAGCAACCGGCCGCAAGACCGCAGGTCTTGCAGGGCAGCGGGGGAAAAGCTCGAAAAAGTGGCAACGCCACCTTTTCGGCATTAATAATTCCACTGGATGGGAGCGGCGTCCCTGGGAAATTCCATGATGCATCCTTTTTTGGGGTTCACCACCTGGCTGATGCGCAGGTTCCCCCGCAGCGACAGGAGCATGGCGGCCTCCGCTGCAGGCAGCGGCGAATGGGCCGTCAAAAACTTATGCATCTTCCGGGCGGCCTCCACGCTGCACACGTCCAGGGATTCGTGGGCGGCGGCGGTGATAAAGTGGGTATAGGTCACGATCATGGGGGTGGGGATGTAGGCGTCCGTTTTGATCACGTCCACCCGCACGGTCACTTCCCCGGCGCATTCCAGCGCGCAGACGGCCGTTTCGCCGTCGCCCTGCACGGCGTGCAGATCGCCCATGGACAAAAGCGCGCCGGGCACGGCCACGGGCAGGTACACTTCGCTGCCCTCGTGAAGGTCGCGGATGTCCAGGTTGCCCCCGTGCTCCCCCGGTGTCAGGGTGGTAACGGCTTCCCCCGCCGGGCACACGCCCATCACGCCCACCATGGGCTTTAGGGGGATGCGGATCCCTTCGTCAAAGAGCGCGTACCCGTCCCGAAGGGAAAACCGGCGGCAGTGGCAGCCCGGCACCTCATACACCCCGCTGCCCAGCCTGACGCACATGCTGGCGGGGCTAGTCAGTAAAATTTCCCGGACGGTCACCTTCAATACATCCCCCGGCTCCGCCCCCTCCACATACAGGGGGCCGCTTACCGGGTTGCAAAAGTCCATATCCATGGTCTCATACGCCTGGCCGTCTTCCGCCAGCTGCCCGTTGTAGCAGTCCTGGCAGAGAAAGCGCACGCTCTCCCCGGAGGACACCCGGGCTTCGGGCGCGTCCGCCTTGTCAAAGGTAAACCGCAATTGCTCCCTGCCGATGGTCTTCATCTTTTCCACGCACCTCCGGCCTTCATTATAGCCGTTTTTTTAGCCCCGCGCAACGGCGGCCGCCGCGCGCCCGGGCGGCCTGCATCTTTCCTAAAAATGTTATGATATTTTAATCTTTACCCTATCGTTTTTTGGGTTCGGATATGTATAATAGAAGGTAGCAACTGCGGGAATAAAAAAATGAATAGGGGGCTTTTTCATGACCGGCATCGGGCTGATTGTTGTCTTTGTCGTGGCCATTGTGGTGATGATCGTCGCCATCAGCAAGTTCAAGATCCATCCCTTTCTGTCCATTATGGGTATCGCGCTCATTTTTGGACTCATTGCCGGCATTCCCCTGTACAAGTACACGGATGCCAGCGGCAACGCGGTTTCCGGCATCGCGGATGTGATAGGCGCCGGGTTCAGCGGAACCTTCTCCAGCATCGGCATCGTGATCATCTTCGGCGCGCTGGTGGGCACGCTGCTGGAGAAAACGGGCGCCGCGCTGAAGATGGCGGACAGCGTGGTGCGCCTGGTGGGGAGAAAGCACCCCGAGATGGCCATTGAGCTGATGGGCTGGATCGTATCCATCCCCGTGTTCTGCGACAGCGGCTTTGTGATTCTGAACCCCATCCGCAAGGCCATGGTCAAGCGCACCGGCTCCAGCAGCGTGGCCATGACCGTGGCGCTTTCCATGGGCCTGTACATCAGCCACTGCTTCATCCCGCCCACGCCCGGCCCCATTGCCGCGGCGGGCACCTTGGGCGTTGGCGACAGCCTGCTGCTGGTGATCGGCCTTGGCGTGCTGATCTCCATCCCGCCGCTGATCGCAAGCTACTTCTTTGCCAAGTTCATCGGCAAAAGGGTAAAATCCTCGGAGGACGGGGTGCAGGACCAGTCGGTCAAGACCTATGAGCAATTGGTGGCCGAGTATGGCAAGCTGCCCAACGGCTGGCTGGCCTTCGCCCCCATCATTGTCCCGATCCTTTTGATGGGCCTTGCCTCCGCACTGGCCATGGCCAAGCTGACGGTCCCCTTCTTCGCCTTCCTGGGCACCCCCATCATCGCCCTGGCCGTGGGCGCGGTGATTGCTATCATCAGCCTGTTCGCCGCGGACCGCGGCAAGGATTTCTATGAGCTGACCAACGAAACCCTCAAAACCGTGGGCCCCATCCTGTTCATCACCGCGGCGGGCGGCGTGCTGGGCAGGGTGATCGCTTCCAGCGACATCGTCAACTTCATCAAGGCGAACGCCCTCACCCTGCAAACCATCGGCCTCTTCTTCCCCTTCCTGCTGGCGGCCATCCTGAAATCCGCCCAGGGCTCCTCCACGGTGGCCATTACCACCACCGCGGGCATCGTTGCCCCGCTGCTGCCGGTGCTGGGCCTGTCCAGCCCCGCCCTGGCATCCCTCACGGTAATCGCCATTGGCGCCGGCGCCATGACCGTGTCCCACGCCAACGACTCCTACTTCTGGGTCGTAACCAACTTTGGCGGCATGACCACCCAGGACGGGTACAAAACCCAGACCCTTGGCACGCTGGTGGTGGGCATCGCCTCCATCATCGGGGTGTTCGTCGTATCGCTGTTCCTGCATTGACCCGGCATGCCTGGGGGGCGCCCGCGATGGCGCCTCCCCCTTTTTTTTGTTTAAATCGGCAATCGCAAAAGAGACAAGGGCCATCGAGAAAAATGGCGGGATCGTGAATCTGCCTTTTCTTTCGGTTCCGCTTATCTTACTATAGCGGTCTGCGCAAGAATGCAGGCCAGATTTTTCTTCCGTGAAGCTGTCTTTTGCTGTCGAAATATGGTAATATAGTTCTATCATTTAATTGAGACCATCTCATGGCGAGCGATGCTGCCTTGTGTGGGTTCTCTGCGGAATCCTTATTGTATCAACATTGATCTTTATATTGGTGTGATATTGCAAAGTTGCTGCCAAAGATGCTCCGCAGATTCATGCAAGGAGAAATACAATATGATAAAATTGATAAACGGAAGCGTTTTTGACGCAAAATGTGATTTGATCGTAATACCGTGCGATCATGCTGGCGGGCTCACAAGTTTTGTGGCGCATGCGATTGAATCAAAGGGTTTGCCGATCCATAGAACCTATATGCAACCTGGAGACGTAGCATATTATTCTGCACAAAGCAATTTTGCAAACGCATCCGTTATTGCATATGCCGCTTCTGTTGATGCTTTACAAATCTCATCAAATGAAGATATCCTATTTCGTATTGCCGGTTCGATAAGAGATTATTGCAAAGCAAACTCATTGCACATTGTCAACATCCCATTGTTAGGGACAGGGGCAGGGAGAATTGCCCCAGAAATATCATATGGTATTCTGAAGCGTGTTTTTGAGCGTGAGAAATCAATCCAGGCAGACATCTATGTGATATCGAAGAAAAGTTATGCACTGCTTAAAGACATTGAGCCCGCAAATGACGAAGAAGAAATAGAAATACGCCCGCCACGTGTTTTTATCAGTTATACCGGCGTAGATCCTGAAAACGGAGAGTGGGTCAAGAGTTTTGCATGTAAGTTGAGAGAAAATGGCGTGGATGCGCGGATTGATGTGTTTCATCTCAAGCCCGGGCAAGATTTGCCACAATGGATGACAAATGAAATCTTGATGGCGGACAAAATCTTGATCATTTGTGATAAATATTACGCCAGCAAGGCAGATCATCGAAAAGGCGGCGTTGGCTGGGAAACGATGGTTATACAAGGTGATATGCTCATGAATGCGGCATCCACAAAACATATTTGCATCGTTGTTGATAAGGACATTGATCATAGCATACCCATATATGCAAAATCCAAGTATGCTTTGGTTTGGCCCGACCGCAACCCGTCAGAGGACGAATTCCGAAAGCTTCTTTTCACCATATATGAATGCGATACAATTCCGGCGGTTAGCAGGCCTCCCAAGTTCATTATGAATACATTGCCCCCAAACAGCGCCTTTATAAAGCATAAGTAACTTATTGCAGCTTTATAACGCTAGCTTGACAGTGAAAATATACTGGAGCAATTGGATGAAGTCCTCACCTGGCAGGTGATGGTGGACCCGGATACCATCACCGCCGGAAAGATGGAGGCGCAGCAACTGCCTTTCCCCGCGCGACCCGCACAAAAGGGCGGAACCACGCCGTGCTTCCATGTAGCGCAAAACAGGGAGCGGGTGCTCTGCCGGAGCCACACGATACCCGCCGGGAACGGAGCATCCTTCGGGCTGAAACTGAGGCGGCCAGAGATAGAAAGCATCCCCATGATGAAGTTTTTGAGGGGAGGTGGGGGGGGGGGGTGTTTTTAAAAATAGAACCCCCCCCCCAAA
>JAEWVC010000077.1 GCA_023459275.1 Bacillota bacterium
AAACCCCCCCCCCCCCCCCCCCATATTCATGCCCATATCCCGGCGCGTATTGCTTTCGCCTGGGCTTTTCGCTATAATAAAGGAAGAATCATCCATTTTCGGCACGGCCTAATAAAAGGCCGCGGGCCGGGGCGTGAAAACAGAATAGGAGGCCCTGTATGCAGGACGGGAAGAACAACCAAGAGGATGGCGTGGAGCGCGGCATGTCTGCCGCGCCGGAGGAAGCCGGGGCGGAAACCAAATCCCCTTCCGGGTCCAAATTAAGCGGGACGGCGCGGGTGCTTCGGCGCGCGCGGGGCGTTTTTTCCACGGCCCGCTGGCGGCTGCTGCTGTGGGCGGTATGCTATATGCTGGCGTACCTGCTGCTGGACAACCTGGATGGTTTCGGTTATATGCTTCCCATGGGATACCTGGCGTCGTATCTGAAATACCTGGTCATGGCCCCGGTACTCTTTCTGATCTATGCCTGGCTGTTTAGCATCCTCAAGGGGCTTGGGCTGGCTGTTCCGGCGGAAGCGGAGGGTTTCCCGAAGGTTGGAACGGGCGTGCGGCGGCTGGGGCTGTGTATCAGCCTGGCCGCGCTGCTCTATGCGGGGTCCGCCGTGCTGCATGAGGCCTGGGGCTGGGTTACAGACCTGGCGCTTGCCGCCGCCGGCGCTTCCAACGCTGTCCCGGACTGGCTGATGATGCCCCTTACAAGGGTGCCGCCGCTTTTGATGCTGCAGGGGCTGATGGGCTTGTTCCTCACCCACGCGGCGGTGGCCGGAGGGCGGCGGGCCTGTGGCATCCTGTCCCTGCGGGGCGCGGCCGGAAAGCTGTTGCGGGCGCAGGGGCGGCTGCTGGCGGTCTTCCTTCCGGCGGCGATGGCGCTGTACGCTGCGGCCTTTTTCTTCATGGGAGAGAACGGCGATTTCACCCTGCCGGAAGTGCTTTTTGAGTACGGGCTTTGCGGTCTGGGCCTGATTTTCTATCCGCTGTCGGCCCTGGCCCGGTTTATGATCCTTATGGCCCAGCCCCGGGTGGCCCTTGCGCCGCCGGCGGAGGCCGGTCCGGAGCTTTCCGCCGGGGACAAGGCTTCCTGCGCCCGTGATAGCCGGCGGGCCTACCTGCGCGGCTGGGGGATTTTCAGGCCGCATTTTTTCCAATATCTGCTGTGGGGCGTATGCTACCTGCCTGCGGCCTACGCGCTGCTGCTTGTTCCCATCCTCAGGGTGCGGCTGCTCCCAAGCCCGCTGGCACAGGCGCTTCCCTACGCGGAGTGCGTGCTTGTTCCCGTGCTGCTGCTGATGCTCTACGGCTGGCTTAACCGGCTGATGGCTGGGCAGCGCGCCGCCTACAAGGGGCTTTTGGACCCTTTCCGGTGGATCAAAACCCGGTCACCGGGCCGCTTTGCGCTGATCCTTCTGTTGGGGATGGCGGCGTATGCCTGCCGGAGCACGGTGCTTGGCCAACTGGGCCAGCCGTTGTACTACGCGTCCCAGCCGGGGCTTACAGACCTGTCCTTCCTGGCCCTGGCCAACTATTTCGCGGTCCCCACCATGAATGATCTGTGGGCGCAGTATCCCCTGCTGTACGGTGCGGCGTTCCTTTTGCTGACATGGGCAATGGAGTTTTTGTTTATCCACGCGGTGAAGACCGCGGGCCGGGGCGTGCTGGGCACGGTGCATACCTATGGCGTTGGGCCCAGGATCCTGTTGGCGGAAGCCAGGCTGGCGGGACTCTTTTTGGTGCTTCCCGGCCTTCTGGCGTTTGCCGTGTCCATGATCCCCGGCCTTTCCCCCCAGGCCATAACGGCAATTTGGCTTGCGCCGCTTATCCTGCTGCCCGTGTACCACGCAAGGTCCGCCATCACCCGCTCCCTGCTGATTATGGGGCAGCCGGAGGTTGCTTTGACACCCCCCGCGCCCGAGCCTCCCGCCTATGGGGAACTGGACGCCGCCACCCGGCAGGAGGAGGCCGAAGCGGACGCATAGGGGGAACGGGACGCTACGCTACGCGCCTTTCGCGAGCCGTGAGGAGGCTTTGCGGGAGCTTGGCGAGCTTCAGGCGCGGCGGGACGCCGGGGACAAGAGGATGCCGGGGACATCCTGGAGGACATGGAAAACAACCCGCAAGACCGCCCGGGCCTTCATCCTCCGGCGGCTCTTCCCCCGAAAACGAACACCAAGCTGACGGCTGGCAAACAGATTGATGTAAAAAAGGAGAAGCGCAAATGATGAAGCGTCTGTGTGTCCTGCCGGTTCTTCTGGTCATCTTTTTTTGCGTGCCCGCCTCCGCGCAGGAGATACGGCACAGGCATATCAGCGCGTTCCTTGATTTTCTTGTTGCCGTCCAGGCGGACGGTACGGTGAAGGCCCTAGGGAACAACGATTTCGGCCAGTGCGATACCCAGGATTGGCGGGATGTGATAGAGGTTGCTACCGGGCTTTACCATACGCTGGGGTTGAAAAAAGATGGCACTGTATATGCCGCCGGGGACAACAGCGACGGCCAGTGTGATGTGAAGGACTGGGCGGATATCGTAATGATCGCGGCCAGCATGACCCAAAGCATGGGGCTGAAAAGGGATGGAACGGTTGTGTACGCGGGGTCGCCGTCCGAAACGTACATTGATCAGGAAACGCTCAAGGCATGGCGGGACATTGTATGGATCGGCATGGCGTACGACCTTTTCGGAATTGACAAAAACGGCAGGATCTACAGCACCTTCCGCGCGGACATGCGTTCTGTGCGGGGCGCGGTGGCGGTATGCCAGATTGATGATTATGCTTACATCCTTATGGACGACGGGACGCTGGTTTCCGCAGACTTGCATGATCCTGAAGAGCCAGTCAAAAAAGAAAACGTGAAATATTGGTCAGACTTGTGTCAACTGGGCTCTTTGGGGGGCAATCTGCTGGCAGTAAGAAAGGACGGGACCGTTGTAACCATGTCAGCCATTGCCTTCTTTGAGGGCTGGGAGGATATTGTGGAGGCGGATAATTGCTTCGGCGTTCAATCGGATGGTACGCTGGTGTTGTCCCAATATGTCGGCAAAGCTTATGACGGCTCGTATTACGGTTTTATACTGGAACACTTGGATGAAATCCGCACCTGGAAGGTGATGGTGGACCCGAACTGCCTCCCTGTCAAAACGGCGGAGACACCATAAGCGCTTTTTCTTGCGCAGCCCGCACAAAACGGCGGGACCGCGCCGGGCTATGCTGATACACACCAAAAATAGAAAGCATCCCCCCGATGAAGTTTTTAAGGGATGGCTCCGTAGCCGAAGCCGCCCCCTGCGAGGGCAATAGGCGAGGCGGAGGAGGCTGGCGAAACAAGCAGCGTGAGCGGCAGCGAATGATGCGCCGATTGAGCCAGATGGGCAGGGAAGGGGACTTTTTACAAAAAGTCCCCTTCCCGCCAATACAACAAAAGAGCCGGCTGTACAACCGGCGGCGGGAGGTTCACCATGCAGGAGGATACGCGGCTTGCCATGGGGGAAAGCGCGGCGGATACGTCCCCCTTCGCGCCCTATGCCCGGGAGAGGGAGCAGTTGCGCTACCGGGCCAACATGATCTTCCGGGCCAACATGGGGCAATGCCTTTTGTGGTCCCTGTGCTTGATCCTGCTTTTTCTTATGGCCGAATATCTGCCCATTGCGGCCATGGGGCAGGACATTTTTCTTTTGCAGGTTGCCGCGCAATATGCGCCGTATCTGCTTGTGCCGCTGCTGTTTTACGGCCTGTACGGGTGGATGCAGCGCATCGTTTTGGGGGAAGACAAGGCCATTTGCGGCTTTGCCGCCCCCTTCCGGTGGATGGGCGAGATGCCCTTGCGGCGCAACGCGGCCCTTGTATTAGGCCTGGCCGCCATCTATTGGGGCGGAAGCGTTCTTATCAAAAATATCCTGCAAATCATAAGCAATCAGCTTTATTCCCTGATGCAAACCGGGGCAAAATGGCTGACCGGCACCGATGTTTCCATTGCCGCCTTCGGCCAAATTCTTTTGTATGATATTCCGGTTTTTCTGATGACCATGATCCTGCTGGGCTTTTTTCTGACCCACGCGGTATATGAGCGGGGGCGGCGGGCCTTCGGCCTTGTTTCCTTCCGGGGCATGCTGGGCAAGACGCTGCGGGCGGAGGCGGGGCTGATGGCGAAATATCTGCTGCTCCCCTATGTGCTGTTTTTCCTGATCCTGCCGTTTTTGCAAACGGCCCCCCAATTCCTGGATGACAAGCTTTTCGCTTTGGTGATGACGTACACGTACCTGCCCTTCGGCCTGGTCTATTACCCTTTGTCGGCCATCACCCGGTTTTTGATTGTTATGCGTCAGCCCGAGGTGGCGCTTGGGGGCCCGGACACCGCGGGGTATGATTTTTCGCGGACCGATATGGCCTATCAGGAAAAGCACAGTAGGCAGGGGGAAGCGGTATGATGAATACGCAGACGGACGGGTCCATGATGGCGGAAAACGGCGCCCCGGGGACGGAAGCCAGGGCGGAGAGCGCGTTTGCTCCCTACAAAAACGCGTCCCGGCAGGCCTACATGCGCGCGAAGGGAATCATTCGGGCGCATATTGTCCAGTGCCTTTTGTGGGCCGCGTGCTATATGCTGGTGATTTTCGCCACGGTTATCTCGCCGCTCTACATCTACCTTTCTCCCATTCTTTGGCCGAGATATTTCTATTGGGGGAAATACGCGCTTTTGCCGCCGCTGCTCTTGTGCCTGTACGGCTGGCTGCGCTGGCTGATGGCGGGGCAGCGGTTTGCCGCAAAAGGCTTCCTTGACCCCTTCCGGTGGATCAAACAGCGGTCTTTGGGCAAATTTTTGCTGATTGTTTTGGCCGGGGCGGCTGTGCTTTACAGCCGGGACCGGATCATTGATGAACTGTCGCTTCTGTATGGCGCCTTGGCCTTGCCGGAGATGTACCAAAATAGCATGACCTTATTTTGGAACGCCCCGTCTTTTCTTGAGGCATGGATAGGCCAGCCGCTGGCGTTCCTTCCCGTTTTCCTGCCGCTTACCTGGACGGCGGACTTTTTCTTTATCCACGCCGCCTTCTCCAAGGGAGAGGGGCCGGCGGGAGTATTTCACAGCGCCGGGCTTTTCAAAAAAATCTTATTGGCGGAACTCCGGCTGGCGGGACCATTGCTGGCGCTCCCCGCCGCGGTGTTTTTCGGGCTGACAACCGCCCTCCGGCTGGTCCCGGGTATCCAGGCATATACCTTTGTGTACAACCTTACCATGCTGCTTGTGTTGCTGGGCTTTAACCTGGTGTATTACGCCAGGTCGGCCATCGCAAGATCGCTGCTGATCCTTGGCCAGCCGCGGGTAGAGTACGTGCCGGCCGCCCCAGAACCGGCTATCCTTTCGGAAATCGACGGCGTGTACCGCAGGGAGCGGGCGGAGGAAGCCAGGGAGCTGGGCGATCAAGAGGAAGCGGCCGCGAAGCGGGACGGCGAATGAAGCGGCCGGCCGAATATTTCCGCCGCCTTAACGGCCCTCCCAGGGCGGAGGGAAAGGAGAACGGTATGAAAAAGCGCCTGGCCGCGGCGGCTGTTGTGCTGCTGGCCGTGCTTTGCGCCCTTCCCGCCCTGGCGGGGGGCAAGCACCTGGCGGCTAATTTCAACTTTGTGGCCGCCGTTATGCAGGATGGCACGGTGCGGGCCGCGGGGGATAACGTTTGCGGCCAGTGCGATACGCAAGCCTGGCGGGACGTGATCGCCGTGGCCGCGGGGTACTCTCACACCCTGGGGCTTAAAAAGGACGGCACGGTATACGCCGCGGGGGACAATGCCTACGGCCAGTGCGATGTATCCGGCTGGAAAAATATCGTGATGGTGGCGGCGGGGTTTAGCGAAAGCTATGGCCTTACGAGGGACGGGCGGGTGCTTACCACCAGCCGGGAGGATACCAGGGCAAACAGGGATATCGCCGCATGGCGTGACATTGTCTGGATAGATCAAATCTGGTGGTACCTGTACGCCATTGACAAGGATGGCCGCGGCTACGGGGCGGGGCTTGACCAGCTTGACATACGGGACGCGGTGCAGATCGACGAATCGTCCGATGGCATTTATGTGCTGAAAAAGGACGGCACGGTGGTCTGCGATCTTTCGTACATGGACCCTCCCATTTTTATGAAACCCAGTGCGCTTGACTGGCAGGATGTGGCGGAAATCAATAGTGATGGGGACATGCTGGGCATCAAGCGCGACGGCACCCTGGCGGGAAAGCATCCGCCCAGCGTTTGTGACGGCTGGCGGGATATTGCGGAGATGGATGAGGATTTTGCCGTGCGGGCCGATGGAACGGTGCTGTTTACAGCTTCGCCGGCCTTTTCCGATGCGGACTGGGAGGATATCTGCTCCTGGAAGGTGATGGTGGACCCCAAAAGGGCCGCGGAGTTGGGTGTAAAATCCGGTCACAGCGCGGACACCCTGCCGGATGACCTGCTCCTGGCCGCCAACGGCATGCGCCTGAAGGGGCAGACCGTTGATTTTGAGGAAGGCAGCAAATATGCCGTGTATACCGGGCCGGGCCGGGAGTACCTTCGTGCCGGGAACGGACAGGCGCTGGTATCCACCAAGGGAAGGATCAGGGTCTACGGCGTGGAAAACGGCTGGGCACTGATCCAGTATGCCATTTCCAAAGGCAGGCTGCGCATTGGCTACATCCCAACGTTAACACTGCCGATGTGGGCCATGGACAGCAAGCGTTTCAAGCTGATGAACCTTTCCGCCCAGGCGGAGACGGCCGCAGTTTTGCGGGATACGGCGATTACCGACGATCCCAACGGCTCCGGGGAGGCGCTGGCCCTTTTGATGGCCGGGCAGGAAGGCGTTTTGTACCTGGGGGAACTGGACGGGAAATGGGCCTATGTGCAGGCGGCGGACGGGGAAGGCGTTCCGTTTCGGGGATTTGTGCCATTCAAGGATGTAATGCGGTCCGGGATGCCCGCGGCCCCGGTATGCGTTGTGCCGGAGGGCACGCAGGACATTTGGACAAACGCCTCCCTGGCGCATCATTTTTTTGATGCCAAGGCGGATTATTTCGTCGTTCCGGACAATGCGCGGGCCGTGCGGCTTCCGGCATCGGTCCACCTTCCAGTGTATATAGACGGTCTGATGGCGCTCAAAAACCTGACGGAGATTGAGGTTTCGCCGGACAGCACACAGTTTGAGAGCATCGGCGGCGTGCTGTATTCCAAGGGCGGCGGGATGCTGGTGCTGTATCCCTCGGGCCGGACGGACAGATCGTATACCCTCCCGGAGGGAACGGTGAGTGCGGTGAGCACCGGTTGCGATCTATCCAACGCGGACCGGATTGAAACCATCATCCTGCCAAGCACCATGACGGATGTATGGGCGCTTACAAAGCTTCCCGCATTGCAAAGGTATGAAGTGGCGGAGGGCAATCCCGCATACAAAGCCATAGACGGCGTGCTCTTCAGCAAGGACGGGACGGTGCTCGTCGCCTATCCTCCCGCCCGGCCCGGGGATACCTACGCGGTTCCGGCGGGCACAAAGCAAATCGGCATGAACGCCTTCGCCGAAACAAGCCCCGTCAAGCATGTCATATTGCCGGAAGGGCTTGAGCTCATCGATATGAATGCGTTTGCCAGCCATGATTCCCTGGAAAGCGTCGTGTTTCCCAACACCCTTACCCGTATTGACGAAGGGGCTTTTACCTGGTGCACACAGCTAAAGAGCGTGGACCTTCCCTCAAGCCTTGAGGATATTGGTTTTTACGCCTTCGCCTGGTCCGGGCTTGAGGGGGAATTGCACATTCCCGAGGGGGTGACGTATATCGGCTCAATGGCCATTGAATCCATCGCCATCTCCGACCTGTACCTGCCCGCGTCCCTTGAAATGTGGGAGCCGGATTACAGCGATAGCCCGTATGAGAACGCCACGGACGGCCAGCGCGGGCCTACGGTGCACGCACCCAGGGGAAGCTGGGCCGCGGCGTTTGCTAAGGAATCGGGGTTTCGATTGGTGCTGGAGGAGCCCTAGGGCGGGAAAGGCTGTTATTTCAGGCCCGCAGCCGGGTTCGGCCTATGGGGAGAAATGAGGAATCGCCTGTGAAAAAGCCGGTTTTCGCGCTGGTTATCGTTCTTGTATCCCTTCTTGTTCCTCCCGCCCTGGCGGGGGGCAAGCACCTGGCGGCTAATTTCAACTTTGTGGCCGCCGTTATGCAGGATGGCACGGTGCGGGCAGCGGGGGACAACGTTTGCGGCCAGTGCGATACGCAAGCCTGGCGGGACGTGATCGCCGTGGCCGCGGGGTACTCTCATACCCTGGGGCTCAAAAAGGACGGCACGGTGTACGCCGCGGGGGACAATGCCTACGGCCAGTGCGATGTTTCCGGCTGGAAAAATATCGTGATGGTGGCGGCAAGCTACAGCACCAGCTTTGGGCTTACAAAGAACGGCGCCATTGTGTATACACGGGATTTTGATGTAAAGTGGCAGGAGGAGGTCAAGGGCTGGAAGGATCTTGTGTGGATCGGCGCTGAGGATGGAAAGGTTTTCGCTGTTGACAGGCGGGGCAAGGCCTACGGCGTGGGCATGGATTTTGGCCGCCTCTCAAACGTTGTGCAAATAACGGCGGACGGGGAGGGCATCTATAAGTTTCTGCTTTCGGACGGCACGCTGAAGCTGCTGGCCCCCTACAATGATTACGAAACAGTGGTGGACATGGACTCCCCGGAGTACCAGGGGGCCGTGGCCATCGCGGACACCGGGGCGGCGTTCATGGTCCTCAAGCGGGACGGCACGGTGGCCTCGGACACGGTGAGCGGCTATTTTGCGGACTGGGACAAGATCGCGGAAATTGATGGCGGCTACGGTGTGAGGGCCGACGGTTCCGTGTGGACGGACAAGGAGTTCACCCGCAGAATGACCGGGGAGCAGTTGGAGGAGATCTACGCCTTCAACGTGATGGTGGACCCCAAAAGGGCCGGGGAGCTTGGCGCGGATGCCATGGCGAAAAACAATCCCGCGCTGAAGGGCGGATGCCTTTTCACCGCGGGCGGCACCCGCATGCTTTCGCAGCCCGTGGGCTTTGCGCCGGGGAGCAAGTACGGCGTGTACACGGGGCCGGGCCGGGAGTACCTGCGCGGGGGAGAAGGAAAGGCCCTGGTGTCCACCAAGGAAAAAATGCAAGTCTACGGCGTGGACAACGGCTGGGTGATGATCCAATACGCCGTTTCCGAAAACAAATTGCGCTTTGGCTACATCCCCGTCCTTACCCTGCCGGAAAAATACCGCAGCACAAGCCGCGTAAAGCCCGTGAACCTGTTGGCCCAGGCGGAGACGGCCGCCGTTTTGCGGGATACGGCGATTACCGACGATCCCAACGGCTCCGGGGATACGCTGGCCCTTTTGAAGGCCGGGCAAGGGGGCGTTTTGTACCTGGGGGAGCTTAACGGAACTTGGGCCTATGTGCAGGCTGTAAACGGGGAGGGCGTTCCCCTGCGGGGGTTTGTGCCGCTGGCGGCTGTTTCCCATCAAGCGGACCCCGCGCGGAGTGCCTACCAGGTGCCCGGCGGCACGGTGCAGGTCTGGCGGGAGGGTTCCCTGACCGCCCGGACCTTGGGCACGGGAATCCGGTATGCGGTGGTGCCGGGGAACGTTGCAGCCGTATCCGTTCCCGCCTCGGTAACGGACCTAAACGATCTTGCGGAGCTTGATAAGCTTCAGCGCGTGGATGTTTCGCCCGAAAATCCCGCTTACAAAAGCGCGGACGGCGTGGTGTTTTCCAAGGATGGGAAAACCCTGCTGCTCTATCCCAGGGGGCGTCCGGACAAAATATTTGCCGTACCCGAAGGGACGGAGATCATCACGGCGCAGCTGCAAAGCGCGGCGGCCCTTGAGACCCTTGCGCTGCCCGCTTCCATGACCGGCCTTCCCGGCACGAAAACACTGTCCCGCTTAAAAAATGTGGAGGTTTCAGCAAATAACCCCGCTTACAAAAGCCTGGACGGCGTGGTGTTTTCCAAGGATGGGGCGGAGCTTATTTTCTATCCGCCGGAGCGGGAGCAGGAAGAATACGCCATCCCGGAGGGAACAGCCGTGCTGGGGACCGGCGTTTTTTCAGAAGCCGTACATGTAAAAACCCTGGCGCTCCCCTCCACTCTTGCGGAACTGGATACCGATGACGCAGTCCCGGCCCTAGAGGCCTTTTCGGTTGGCGATAACCATCCGTCCTTTTTTGTTCGGGACGGCGTGCTGTTTTCCCGGGATGGGGAAATCCTTGTGCGCTACCCCGAGGCAAAGCCGGGGGATACCTATGCGGTCCCCGCGGGCGTGAAGGAGATCGGCGGCCATGCCTTCCCCCAAAATGCCGTATATTTGAAGCATGTCTCGCTGCCCGGCGGCCTTCTTCTGATTGGCGATTATGCGTTTGATATGTGCGAAACCCTTCAAAGCGTGTCCATTCCCGACAGCGCCGTGTATATCGGCGACGGCGCTTTTGAGGGCTGTGTGAACCTTCATACGGTGCGCCTTCCGAAAAACCTGTTGTCTATCGGAAGCTTTGCTTTCATTTGGTCCGGGCTGTCCGGCACGCTTTCCGTCCCGGAGGGGGTGGTGTCCATCGGAGATGAGGCGCTGTGCTATATCTCCCTGAGCGATTTGTACCTGCCCGCGTCCCTTAAATACATGGAAATGGGGGCGAATCTGATCATTAACTCCTCCGGCGATCCAAGCAGTACCGTGGTCCACGCGCCCGTGGGCAGCCGTGCCGCGCAGTTGGCCCTGGAGGCGGGATGCGTGTATCAGGGCGGGGATGCCTACGCCCTTCCCCAGGGGAAAAGCTGGGTCTTTGAGCCGGAATCCCAAATGATCGACGGCGTGCAATTCTCCCTGGACGGGAAGACGCTGCTTTCCTATCCCCGCAACAGGCCGGGGGATACGTATACCGTGCCGCCGGGGACAACGGCCATCGGCTTCCGGGCGTTCTTCCGGGCCCCTAACAGCCTGCGCCAGGTAGTGCTGCCAAAGGGGCTCACCTCTATCGGGCCCGAGGCATTTTGGGCGTGCGCGTCCCTTGAAAGCGTGTCCCTCCCCGATTCCCTGGTGTATATCGGATGCCGCGCTTTTATGGATTGCGAAAACCTGTCAAGCGTGAACCTCCCCCAAAGCCTTGCGGTTATTGATGCCGCCGCCTTTTCCGGCACCGCTCTTTCCGGCGAGCTGCGCATCCCTGAGCATGTTGCCTACATTGGCGGCGGGGCCTTTGCGGGGCTGCGCTTTACGGATGTGTACCTGCCGGAATCCCTCCAATACTGCGAGGTATATAGCACCTTCGGCTGGTGGGACATGCAGCCGGAGGACTATACCATGGTGGTCCACGTAAAGCAGGGCAGCCCGGCGGAGTGGTTTGCCCATAGATCCGGGTTTCCCGTGGTGAAAGAGCCGTAAAGGATAACGGCACAGGACAACCGTCATAGGGGCATGCCCCGTGGGGCGCGCGGGAAGCTGATTGTTGGAGGAAAGAAAAATGGCCCGCTATAAGGTGGCGTATACAGCGTATCCCAACAGCCCAGAAGCCACGGAGTATTCGCGCTCAAGAGCGGAGATTAGCTTCCGCTTTAGTGTCATCGTCGTGCTTGCCACGTTGGGGGCCGCCGGCTACTTCATCCATTCCGCTTACATGCTGTTTTCAGGCGGAAAATCTGCTGATTTGCTCTATGCGCTTTTATGCCTGTCCGCCGTTGCGGCGGTTGATTTGTACTTCTACGTGTTCCGCGGTTGGATCACGGACCGGGAGTGCCAAATCATCCTTGCCAATTCACAGCGGGAGACTTTGGACCATGCGTTTATTGACCGCTACATTCAGGCGCTTAAGACAGCCACGGGCGCGGCCATGAAGCGTTTCGCAAAGCGGTACTGCCTGTTTTTCTTAGGCGGCACCGCCTGCGCCGCCGGGATAACCGGGACAGTCTGCGGCATCTATCAGCTGTGCCACCGCCAGCAGGGCCTGGACCTGCTGATATGCTCCGCTGTGGGAACCTGCGCCTGCGCGGTGTGCACCTGGCGGGTCTTCAAAAAAATGAACGCCACCCGGGGCGCGGGCGATACGCAGCCCGCTGCGGTGCATCACATTGCGAAGGCTCCAAACAGGCCGGGAATCCGTACCCATGAAATTGAAACGGCCCCGAAGCAAGAGGTAAGCCCAGCCTACCGGAAGGCCGCGCGCGTGCTGTGCTACACAGGCCTGGCAGTGTTCCTTGTGCTGTTTTGGATGATTGCCCCGGGGTCCGGGGTCACAAAAATTTTCTACTATCTTGTTGGCGCCGCAGCCGCGGTCTTCCTGGCCGCGCTCTTTTATACCAGGGACCAGGAGGATGCCCCAAAAGGGCTGTACCGCTTCGCGGCCCTCCTGGCGGCCCTTGTACTGGCTGCATCGGGGGGCTTGTGGATTACCTATGAGGCCAAGGTGGACGCCGTGCTTGCGGCCATTCCCGCAAGCGGTGAAGTATACATGCGGATCAATACCGATGAAGAATACCACCCTTTGCCGGGAAGCGGAAGCATCCAATATCCGCCGTCCTACGTCCGCATTGGGGATGAATTGTATCAGGATGGAGACACGGCAAACATAAAGCCCTACGGCCATGATCCCATACGTGTGGGCTTCCATAGCGGCAGCGGAGGGTATCGGGAGGCAGCCATCGCCTTTCCTCCGGACATGCCGCAGAACCCGTATGCCGTCCGCAAGGAAATCTATATCGGCAGCGATTTGTACGCCGAGGTCACGGTAACCTTTACACGCGTTACTGATTTTTGGGAGGTTGTTCTGTACCGGAAGCCCTAGGGCCGCCAATTCGCTGCCATGGCCGCGTCCAAATTCGCCTGGGTGTATTCCGTAAAGGCCAGGCGGGTTTGGGCGCTGATTTCATCATAGCGCTTCACAAACGCTTCCTCCGGCACATCCTTGCCATCAACCGTCCAATGGAAGCTGTAGTTTTCATCCACATGCTTCCAGCAGATTTCCTGCGTTTCCATGGTTCCGGCTAAAAAGCGCACCCGGTACCAGCCGTAATCCTCCGCGCCGCTGGAACCGTGGATATCCCCGCCTGCCGTAATATCCTCCATGGCGCGGTAAACAAAGGGGAAGCCGTACACCAGGCCGTTTTCATAGCGCAAAAGCTCAAACCCAAAATCCTCATTAAGCCGCAGGATAATTTCCGGGCTGCCGTCCCCGTCCATGTCGGCGATGCAGAAAGCGTTATACCGCAAAGGATTTTCAAAGGCAAACCCGTACCATTGGCGGATCTCGCCCGGCAGATAGGCTTCGCCGGTGATCCCGTCATATATATTGCACTGCACATAGCTGCGGCTGCCCGCAAGCACTTCCCGGTATGCTTGCAGGATTTCACCGGAGGGGGCCGGTGATTGCGCGGCGGCGGAAAAATGGTATCCCGCAAAGAGCAGTACCGCGGCAAGCACCGCGGCGGCCGAAAGGGCAAAAACCTTTTTCATGGCAAAATCTCCTTCTCAAGGCACGTTCTACGCTGATAGAAACGAAATACGGTTGGATAAAACTGCATGAACAACGCGGCTTTTCACCGCCGGCGGCGGCTTAGGGCCATTGACTATCCTTTTGGGTATGTTATAATCTAATATTGAAGGAAAAGCAACTGAATTCATAAATGAATGGAGCAGTTTAATGGAAAACATGGAAAAAGTGGCGCTGATTACCGATTCCTCCTGTGATCTGTCGCAAGACCAGCTGGACAGGCATCACATTCATATGCTCCCGCTGCGTGTTCTGTCCTCCGCGGGGGAATTTAGGGACCGGCTGGAAATATCCGAAGAAGAGCTGTACGCCCTGATGGAGCAGGAGCTTCCCAAGACCAGCCTGCCCTACCCCGAGGATGTGACCGCGCTGTATACGAAACTTCGGGCGGAAGGCACCACGCATATCCTTCACATTTCCATTTCCTCCGGCCTGAGCGGGACGTATAACATGGTGAAGGCCGTGACAAAAGAGTTTGAAAGCGGCATGGAGATCGCCCTCATCGACAGCCGGACCATCTCCACCGGCGTGGGGATGATGGCTCTTGCCGCCGCGGAGGCGCTGGAAAGCGGCAGCTCCTTTGAACAGGCCGTGGAAAAAGCAAAGGCCGTCCGGGAAACGCAGCTTGGGGTGTTTATCATCAAAACGCTGGAGTTCCTGCGCAAGGGCGGCAGAATCGGCCTGGTGGAAGGCGTGATCGGCACAATCCTGCAGCTGAAGCCGGTGATCTTTGTGAACCATGACGGCATCTATCAAACCCTGGCCAAGGCCCGGGGGTATACCAACGCCCTGGACGCCATGGTGCGGGAAACGGTGGCCCGCTTTGGCAAGCGCAAGGTCCGCCTCTCCGTTGTCCACGGCGCGGCCGCCGCCGAAGCGCAGCATCTTATGGACCGCCTGAAGGAACTGCTGAACGTTACGGAAAGCTTTATCAGCTCCGTAAGCCCTGTGCTGGCCGTGCATACGGGGCCGGGGCTGCTGGGGATCGTAGCCCACGAAGCCTGAGCCCGGAATGGGGCGGCGGATGCCTTCCGCCGCCTCCCGCCCCCGGAGCCTCCCCCAGGTTGAACTTGCCTTCCCCGCCGCCAAGCGGTGCGGAGGCGGAGGCGTTCAACCGAATGTCCATCAGGGTTCCGGCCGCGTAAGCTACCATCATCGCCGTAAACGCGAATGCTTCCGATTGCTGACGCACGCTGAATTCCGCCGACATCGCGGCAAGGTTTTTCTTTTCGCGGCTGGCCATGTACTCTTCTTCCACCAATATGACTAGGTCATCGGACGTGGGATTATGATATAGCCATCCGCCCGGCTTGCTGTCCCCCAAGCCGTATATCCCCATAGCATTCAAGACATCCGCTGTGATGGTCCCGTTGTTTTCCTTAAAATGTGCAAGCAGCAATTGCCCTTCGTCCAAACTGAAGCCATCCACTGCCACGCCGTTTAGAAACGCATCATCCTTTTGCTGCTCATCGTCAAG
>JAEWVC010000078.1 GCA_023459275.1 Bacillota bacterium
CCCCTTCCCGCACCCATCCCTCAAAACTACTAATCTTATTTATCCTTGGGAGTGGGTCCATGCAAGCAATATCCTTCCCCAAAAATGGGGATTCTCAAGGGGCTTTGTCCCTTGAGCGGGGTCCAGGGGCAGAGCCCCCGGCAAAACATGTAGGTGTGCTGGACGGCATACGGGCGCTGTGTGTGTTTTTTGTAGCCTGGTTCCACGTATGGCAGCAAAGCTGGCTGGCGCCCAATTTTCAGGTTTTCGGGAAGAGCGTGAGCCTGGATTTTGTGGTGCGCAGCGGGTATATCTTTGTGGACGGGCTGATCCTGCTAAGCGGCTTCCTGCTGTTTCTGCCCTATGCAAGGCATATGCTGCTTGGAGAGAAACGTCCAGGCTTGCGGGAGTTTTATGTAAAGCGTGTGGCGCGTATCGTTCCTTCCTATTATTTTGCGGTGCTTGTCATGCTTTTTTTCGTAGCCATCCCCCAGGGAAAGTACGCCTCCGCCGGGGCCATGCTCAAGGATGTGCTCATGCACCTTACGTTTACGCATACATTGAGCACAGCCACCTATCTCCAAACGCCCCTCAACGGCGCGCTGTGGACGCTGGGGGTGGAGGCCCACGCCTATTTGGTGTTCCCGCTGCTGGCTTGGGGGTTTATGAAAAAACCCTGGCTCACGGCTTCCCTGATGGCCGGCGCGGGCTTTCTGTTCAGGGGGCTGGTGCAGGCCTATGTAAAGGACACCGCTGTATGGATCAACCAGTTCCCGGCCTTCCTGGACGTGTACGCCCTGGGGATGCTGGCGGCGCTTATCTATGTGGCGCTTGTCAGGCGGTTCCCAAGGCCGTCCGCCACACTGCGCCTTATAGCCACGTATGTTGTGTATGGGGCGGCCCAGTGTGTGGTGCTGCTGATGAAGCACCAGGCTTCCATAAACGGGTCCGACGCCATCCGCCTGTGCCAGATGGATCAGCGGTTTCCCCTGGCGCTGGCAATGACCGTCCTGATGCTGGGCCTGGCGTTTTCCCTGAAAGGCTTGCGGCTTGTTTTTTCCAACCCGGTCATGAAGTTTCTTTCCGCAATCTCCTTCAACTATTATATCTGGCATCAGGTGCTGGCGGTATGGCTGAAAAATTGGCACATCCCGCCATCCATCCATCCATCTCCCAATCAGGCCGGGGAGCAGCCCTGGCAGCTGCTCTATACGCTGCTGTGCTTCGGTCTGGCCATTTTGCTGGCAACGGCGGTGACCTACGGGCTGGAAAGGCCCGCGTCCGCGCTTGTGCATAAAATCTTCCTTAGGAGGCAAAGGACACATGAAGGATCCCAGAAGGCTGCAATTGGCGCATAACCTGGTAAACTATTCCTGCCGCGTGCAAAAAGGGGAGCGGGTGCTTATCGAGTGCACCGGCGTGCCGGATGAATTCGCCGCCGAGCTGGTAGCCGCGGTGTATGAGGCGGGCGGCATCCCGCTGGTAAACTTGAAATCCCCCAAAGTGGAGCGGGCCATGGCCATGGGCTATGGAAGGGAGCAATTGGACCTGATGGCCAAGTACGACGCACTCCGCATGAAGGACTGCCAGGCCTATATCGGTGTGCGGGCCGGGGACAACAGCCTGGAATCCTCCGATGTACCGGGGGACAAAACCACCCTGTACGGCAAGCACTACGCCCATCCGGTGCACTCCCTGATCCGGGTCCCCGACACCAAATGGGTGGTGCTGCGCTACCCCACGCCCGCCTTTGCCCAGCAGGCGGGCATGAGTACGGAAGCGTTCGAGGATCATTTCTTCAATGTGTGCAACCTGGACTACGCCAAGATGAGCCGCGCCATGGACCATCTGGTTGCCAGGCTTCAAAAGACGGACAAGGTGCGCATCACCGGCCCGGGCACGGATTTGACCTTCTCCATCAAGGGCCTGCCCGCCATCAAATGCGCGGGGCAAGTGAATGTCCCGGACGGGGAGGTGTTCACCGCGCCGGTTCGGAACTCGGTAAACGGCGTGGTGAGCTACAACACACCAAGTCTATACCAAGGCCGCACCTTTGAAAACATCCGCCTCACGTTCAGGGACGGGAAGATTGTTGAGGCCACTAGCAACGACGCAAAGCGGATCAATGAGATTTTCGACACCGATGAGGGCGCGCGCTATGTGGGCGAGTTCGCCATCGGCGTGAACCCCTACATCACCTCCGCCATCAAAGACACCCTGTTTGATGAAAAGATCGCCGGTTCCTTCCATTTTACGCCCGGCAACAGCTATGACGACTGCCCCAACGGCAACAAGAGCGCCATCCACTGGGATCTTGTATGCATCCAGACGCCCGAATACGGCGGCGGCGAAATGTACTTTGACGGGAAACTGGTCCGCAAGGATGGACTGTTTGTGGCGGAAGACCTGCTTTGTCTGAACCCGGACGAGCTCAAGTGAAGCGCAATTTGCGAAATATTTCACAAACAAGTTCAAAAAAGGCTGTTTAGCCCTTGCAAAAACAGGGAATATTCTGTACAATCATGGGTGGAGCCCAGCATGAATAGGAGGAAGAAGTATGTCTGCGAAAGTAGGTATCAACGGATTCGGCCGTATTGGCCGTTTGGTTTTCCGCGCTGCCATGGAAAACGGCAAGGTAGACGTGGTGGCCATCAACGACCCGTTCATCGACCTGGATTACATGAAGTATATGCTCAGGTATGACACGGTGCACGGCCAGTTCAAGGGCGAAATCGACGTGTGCCATGAGAGCAACTCCCTGATCGTTGACGGCAAGAAGATCAAGGTTTATGCGTTGAAGGATCCCAAAGAAATCCCCTGGAAAGAAGCCGGCGCAGAATACATCGCCGAAGCCACCGGTGTTTTCACCAGCCAGGAAGGTGCTTCCTCCCACTTTGCGGGCGGCGCCAAGAAGGTTGTTATCACCGCCCCCGCCAAGGACAAGGAAACCCCGATGTTCGTGATGGGCGTGAACCAGGAAAAGTATACCAAGGATATGAAGGTCGTCTCCAACGCCTCCTGCACCACCAACTGCCTGGCCCCCTTGGCCAAGGTGATCAATGACAAGTACGGCATCGCCGACGGCCTGATGACCACCGTGCACTCCACCACCGCCACCCAGAAGACCGTGGACGGCCCCTCCAACAAGGACTGGCGCGGCGGCCGCGGCGCGGCTTTCAATATTATCCCCTCCTCCACCGGCGCCGCCAAGGCCGTGGGCGTGGTCATTCCTGAGCTCAAGGGCAAGCTGACCGGCATGTCCTTCCGCGTGCCCACCGCCGACGTGTCCGTGGTGGACCTCACCGTGACCCTCAAGACTCCCGCCTCCATGGACGAGAGCAAGGCCACCATGAAGGAAGCCTCCGAGAGCGAGCACTGGAAGGGCATCATCGGCTACACCGAGGACGCCGTCGTCTCCTCCGACTTCATCCATGACGAGCGCACCTCCATCTTCGATGCCACCGCCGGCATCAGCCTGACCCCCACATTTGTCAAGCTGGTTGCCTGGTATGACAACGAATGGGGCTACAGCAACAAGGTGGTAGACCTCATCAACCATATGGCGGAAGTGGACGCGAAGTAAAAAACCTTATAGTTCAATGGGCTGCGGGCTTTGAGGAAATGGAAAATTGATATAGGTCAATAATCGTTTCCCGCAAAATCCCTTCCTGTTACGACAACGATAAACCCCCCTTGTACTGATTCCGTAACACAGTACAAGGGGGGTTTTTCTATGGGCAAGGGGAAGCAGCAAGGGATATTGATGGAGGGACTAAAGCAGGAGTTTATCTTTTCCATGCAGGTACGCAAACTGTCTGCAAAGACGATTTAAAACTATAGCTGTACGACTAACGGTCATGTCAAACAATCAAGCGAATTCCAGCACGGTATCCAAAGGCCGTCTTCGAGACCGTCCCAAAGCGGCAGCGCGCCTTAATACCCGATCTCCTCAAGCGCGCTGTCGATAATCCTCGCGTTCCAGACGGATGCTTCGTGGGAAAAGCGGTAGGGCTCGTTTTCCGTAACACAGCGGCCGAACTGCTCCACCTCCAGCATGTAGTTATCGGGAGAGAGGACATTTTCCGTGCGCCTGTTCTCCCCAACTGACACCGTAACGGGGATTTCCCCGGGAATATTGTAGCCCAGGTCCAGCACTTCGACAAAACCTTTTTCCCCGTAGACGATGTAATGCATGCGGCGGTTGCCCGGCGTGAGCACCATGCCGCAATTGGAAACAGCTCGCCTATTGCCGCCGAAATCCATGACAATGCTGGCGTAATCGTCGATCTGCTCCTCCGTCAGTGTGCCGCAGGCATGCACAGCCCGGGGGCAGGCGCCGAAAATCTCAAGGGCCAGGCTGGTATTGTAGCACCCCAGGTCATAAATGGAGCCGCCGAGGGTATCCCGGCGCATGCGAATATTCGTGATCGGATGCCGCGGGACAAAAAAAGATGCGGATACGCTGAGCACGCTGCCGATCTCGCCGGACGCAACGATTTCCTTGACGCGCCCAAGCACCGGGCCATGCACATAAGGAAACGCTTCCATAATCTTGACCTTATTTTCTTCGCAAACCCTGAAAATCTCCAGCAGGTCCTTTTCCGTGGGAGCAAGCGGCTTTTCGCAAAAGATGTGCTTTCCCTTTCGCGCGGCCTTGATGCACCACTCCTTGTGGAGCTGGTTGGACAGCGGAATGTAGACTGCTTCCACCTGGGGATCCTCCAAAAGGGCGTCATACCCGGTATATCCCTTTGGAATATGAAAGCTCTGCTGGAACGAAGCCACCTTTTCGCCGTCCCGGCCTGCAATCGCATACAGCTCGCAGTTCTTTGCCTGCAGCATGCCGGGGATGGTTGATTTTTGCGCGATCCCCGCTGTGCCGAGAATCCCCCATTTGACTTTTTTCATTTTCGTTCCTCCTCTTCAAATATGGATACAGCGCGGGTTTGTTAAAATCGAAACGTTTTCATGGACTGATTCGCCTGGAAACACCATCAATCACCCTCAAAAAGGATGGAATCCACGGTGATCAGCTTGTGGGTAAGGGAAGCGGAAGGCTTTTTGAGCCGCTTCAGGACCTGGCTTCCCAGCACAAGGCCCAGTTGTGAGGAATTTTGTATGATGCAGGGAAAGGACATATTGTACATCCATTTGGGGTCGGCAGTGGCAAACCCGGATAGAAGCAGATCCCGGTTGATCTCGATGCCGGTTTCCCAGCAGGCCTGAAAGATGCCGCTGATGCATTTGGGCGTCGTAAAAAAAAGGGACTTGGGCCTGTTGGGGTGTTTCAGCAGCGATAGGACGGCCTCCCTTGTCAGGTCGACGCTTGTCAGATCTTGGGTCAGCTGGTCAGGTCGCAGTGCAAGCCCCAGGCTTTTGAGCGCCTTGTGGATGCCGGCCAGGCGAAAATCGGTGATTGGCGAGGAAGATGGGCCGGTCAACACGTGAAAATGCCGAATGTCCAGGCGCCCGGTGCTATGCAGAAACCGGATGAGGTTATAGGCGTTTTCCTCGTGCCGCTCCGTTACGCAGTCAGCCATGACATCCGCCTGCATCCTGTCAAACAGAAGGACCCGGTTTGTTTTCTGGGCGATCTCGTTCAAAAAGGAGGCGTTGTTGCCATTTGTGGCCACAATAATCAGCGCCGCGTTCTGCTGAATAAGGGAATTGACCAGCATTCTCTCCTTTGCCGGGCTGAATCCCGAGTCACACACGATCAATAAATAACCATATTCATATAGAAACTCATTCAGCACTTTGGCAACTTTGGAAAAAAGTTCCAATGTAAGGTCGGGGGTAATCAGCCCCACCACATTGGAATGCCCCCGCTTCAGATTCCGGGCGTTGCAATTGGGAATGAATCCTGTTTCTGAAATCACCTTGGCGATTTTTGCGGCTGTCAGTTCCTTGACGCTGTTTTTGTCGGCCATGTAGCGTGAAACAGTGCTGATGGAAACCTGTGCCCGCTCGGCGACATCAGATATCGTTATGGCCATAGGCAATGCTCCTCAGCCTTATTTTAGGGTAACTATAGCAGAGACCATACAGCGTGTCAATGGAAACCGCGAAAAATCGAAATGTTTTCATAATTCCCAGTGACAAATGAAGGATTTTCCAAGCTATTTCAATGCGCTAGATATAGATGAAGCATAATAGATAGGCATAAAAAATGTGGAAGATATAAAAAAACTCTTGCATTGCAAGGGGATAGATGCTATCATAAGGGATATGAAAACGTTTCTTTTTTGAACAGTCGACTGCGCGTTAAAATTATCGGGCCGAATGATGCTGTGAAGGTGCTGAAAATGGCGAAAGAGCTGCTGGCCGTCAAGAACATCACCAAGTCTTTTCCGGGCGTCAATGCGCTGAAGGACATTAGCCTTACGGTATACGAAGGGGAAGTCCTGTGCCTTGCCGGCGAAAACGGCGCGGGTAAATCCACGCTGATCAAGGTGCTGTCGGGCATCTATATACCGGAGGAAGGCGAGATTTATTTCCAGGGCAAACCCTGCCATTTCAAAACGCCCCTGGCCTCCCTTCAGACAGGTATTTCCGTGGTGCATCAGGAGCATAAGCTGATTGAAAACCTGACGGTGGCCGAGAATATATTCTTTGGCCGCTTCCCCATGAAAAACGGCCTGGTGGATTTTCAAAAAATGTTCCGGGAAACGGATGCCATCATCCGCAAGCTGGGCCTGACCATCAAGGCGCGGGACAAGGTGGACCGCCTGACCAGTTCCCAGTCCCAGATGGTGGAGATCGCAAAGGCGTATTCCCGGGATTTTAAACTGATGATCCTGGATGAGCCCTCCTCCTCCATCACGGACACGGAAGTCTTAACGCTGCTTGACCTGATCAACGCGCTGAAAAAGGAAGGCAAATCCTTTATCTATGTTTCCCACAAGCTGAAAGAAATGTTCGTCATCGGCGACCGGGTGGCCGTTTTGAAGGACGGGTGCCACATGGGTACCTATGCCATGGCGGATATCGATGTGGACAAGATCGTCACCCTCATGGTCGGGCGGGACATCGGTTCTTCCTTCACGCCCAAGGACCGGGAGATCGGCGCGGAGGCGCTCCGGGTGGAAAACCTGAGCAACGGCGTGGTGGAGGACTTTTCCTTCCATATCAACAAGGGGGAGATCGTGGGGCTGTCCGGGCTGGTGGGCGCCGGGCGTTCGGAGGCGGCGGAAAGCATTTTCGGCTACCGCCGCAAGCGCAGCGGAAGGGTTTTTGTGAACGGCGCCGAGGTGCACATCCGCAAGCCCAAGGACGCCATTGCGGCAGGCATCGGCTTCATCACAGAAGACAGGAAAAAGACGGGCGCCATCCAGGTGAAAAGCGTGGGCATGAACATCACGTTTGTCAATCTGGCCAAGTATATCCGGTATGGGATCATCAACGCGCCCATGGAAAAAAAGGACATCGAAAGCAGCATCGAGCAGCTTTCCGTCAAAACCCCCTCCCCCAGGCAGGAGGTTCAGTTTTTAAGCGGCGGCAACCAGCAGAAAGTGATCCTTGCCAAGTGGCTGCTGTCCAATTCAAAAGTGCTGATCTGTGACGAGCCCACCAAGGGGATCGACGTGGGCACCAAGCAGGAATTCTATCAGATCCTGGACAGCCTTGCCCGCAAAGGCGTGGCGGTGCTGGTCATCTCCTCGGAGCTGACGGAGATCATCGGCCTTTCCAACCGCGTATATGTGGTGCGCAGCGGCAGGATCCGTGCCGAGCTTTCCCAGGAACAGCTGACGGAAGAAAACATTGCCTATTACGCAATGCGAGATGAAGGAGATCAGGCTGTATGAACCAGACTCAAGGAAACGCAGCAACTTCCGCCAAGGGGAAGCGCAGGATCCAAACATCGCTGCTGGGCTCCTCGTTTGGGCTTGTGGCGCTGGTCATCGTGGCTGCCATGGCAACCAAGGGCAAATTCCTGGACACGGTCAACCTTGTCAACCTGATGCGGCAGGTGACCATTTTGGGCTTTGCCTCCCTGGGGATGACGCTGGTCATCCTGACTGGCAACATCGATCTGTCCATCATCGGCAACGTGAGCATGACCAGCGTCCTGACGGCCGTATTGATGCAAAAGGAACTCCCGCTGGTGCTGATCCTGCTGATCGTGTGTGCGGCGGGCGCCACGATCGGGCTGTTCAACTCCCTGATCCTCAATTTCTGGAAGATTGAGTCCTTTGTGGTCACCATGGGCATGCAGGTGGTCTGTTTCGGCTTGGCGCTTTGGATTTCGGATTCCCGCACCGTAATCGTGGACTACAACCTGCTGGTATCCAAGTACATGCTGCTGAAGAATCTGGCCACGGAAAAGCTGGCGGGCATTCCCATCATGTTTTTGATCCTGCTGGCGTTCTATCTCGTATTTACCTTCTTCATGCACAAGACACGCCTGGGCCGCTACATCTACGCGCTGGGCGGCAACGAGGAAGTCTGCTATATGTCCGGCGTCAACGTAAGCTTTGTCCGCTCCAGCGCCTATGTGCTTTCCGGCCTGTGCGCGGCTGTGGCCGGCATCTTCATGTACAGCCGGTCCCTGTGCGGCGATCCCGCCGCAGGCAACGCGCTTGGCATGTACGTGGTGGCCGCGGTGGTGGTGGGCGGCACGAAAATGAGCGGTGGCCGGGGCAATGTGCTGTTTACCATCATCGGCATTTTCATCATCCAGATCATCAACAACACGCTGAACCTTCTGCACGCGCCGTATGAGATCCAGCAGGTGATCCAGGGGCTGATTATTCTGGGCGCGGTGATTATGTCCAGCAAAAAGCGGCGCTGAGATTGGAAAAGCGCCGCGGCTGTTCCGAATTAAAAGTCATTGGACTTTTAAAAAAAATCAGGAGGGATACCACATGGGTACTCGAAAATTAATCACCCTGGTCCTGGCTGCCGTGCTGCTGGTCAGCTGCTTCTCCATTGTGGGCGCTAGCGCCCAAAGCGAAAAGAAGTACGTCATCGGCATTTCGCAGCCCTTCATGGGGCACCCCATCCGCAAGGCCGGCACCATCCTCATCGATGCCTGGGCCGCGGAGCACCCGGACTGTGAGATCATCGTTACCGACGGCCAGCTGAATGCCACCAAGCAGATCGCGGACATTGAGGATCTCATCGCCCAGCGGGTGGATGTGATCCTGGTAGCCGCCCATCAGGCGCCCACCCTGGTAGGCGTCCTGCAGCAGGCCGTTGAGGCGGGGATCCCGGTCATCGCCTTTGACCGCGTCCTGGCCGACAAGTCCGTGCAGACCTCCGAAGTGCTCAATGACGACCTGGAAGCCGGCAAGTTTGCTGCCGAACTCCTGGTGGAAGGCATGGGCGAAACAGGCCGCATCATCATTCTGGAAGGGCCTGCCGGAAGCCTGGCCGTGGAACAGCGGGAGCAGGGCTTCGTGGACGAGATCGCCAAGCACTCCGGGATCACCATCGTGGATGACCAGGTAGCCAACTTCCAGCGCGTGCAGGCGGTGGATCTGTTTGAAAACATCCTGCAGGCCAACCCCGACATCACTGGTGTATACTGCCACAACGATGAAATGGCCCTGGGCGTGGCCAAGGTCCTGAAGGATGCCGGCGTCACCGGTGTGACGGTAGTAGGCATCGACGGGCAGAAGGACGCGCTGGAAGCCATTATCGCCGGCGAAATGTACGGCACCGTGCGCAAGGTTGTGGAATTCCCCTCCGCTCTGGATGTGGCCTACGAATACCTGACCACCGGCACCTGCACGCCCTCCATGATGCTGGACGGCGTCAAGGTCAACTCCCAGAACGTGAACGACGTTTACGACCCCAACGCCGTATTTTGATCTGGCCTCACTTCATACCGCTGTACGGAGGATCGCTGGTTTCAGCGATCCTCCGGCAGTAATAGGGTCAGGAAGAATCTTTCAGAGAAAATACAGGGAGGGCGTATGACAACCTATCACCAAGAACCGATACTGCTGGAACCTAACCGGGTCCAACGCTTTTTCCGGGGCGGGAGCTTTTTGGACCGCTGGCAGGGACTTCCGGTGAAGGAGGACATGTTCCTCAGCGAGGATATGTGCGTCAACACCAGCCCCTATATCGGCCCGGACAAGCCCTTCGACCAAGGCTACAGCCAGACCATGATCGGTGGAGAGCCCCATAGGCTGGCATCCCTGATCCAAAGCGCGCCGGCCGAGTACCTTGGGCAGCGCTATGCCGAACGCACCCATGGGCAAAGCGGCATCCTTTGCAGGATCGGCGATTCGCTGGACCGGCTTGTTTTGCAGTATCATCCCACCCAGGCGTTTGCCAAAAAGTATTTCCACCATGATTTTGGCAAGACGGAAGCCTGGTATATTCCTAAGACACGCCCCGGCATGGACCATTGCGTATACGCGGGGCTACGCAAAGGCGTCACCCGGGAAGCATTTGAATTGCTTTTTCGGCAGGGGGACTCCGAAAAGCTTCTTGCCTGCCTTCATAAACTTCCCTTGGAACAAGGGGATGTAATCCTGGTGCCTTCCGGCGTTCCGCACGCCATGGGGCCGGGAGCGATTTTTGTGGAATTCCATGAACCGTGCGATTATACCCTGCGCCTGGAAAAGAATTTTCTTGGCCGGGCCATGGCGGAAAACGAGCTGCATTACGGCTTGGGCACCGGGGTACTGATGGACGGCATAGACTTTTCCACGTATACGTATGAAGAGGCTGTGGAGATGTTTGTTTTGAAACCTGTGCGCAAAGACCAGACGGATCAGGCGGTGCTGACAGAATTGATCGGGTATGGAAAAAACCCTAGCTTCGCGCTGGATCAATTGGTCCTTCACGGCACCTACAGCATGCCGCCGCTTGACCATCATTATATTGCCGTCGGCGTGGCGGGTGAACTTCAAATGACGGCTGGCGGCGTGACCAAAACGCTGCGGCAGGGCCATGCCGCGTTCATTCCCGCGGGCGCGGCCAGGGACATACGCTTTGAGGGATATCAGGCAAGCGTCCTCCTGGGCTATCCGTTTGCCATAGAAGCATCAATGGGGAGGGATATCCGGTGATTTATGCCGCAAGCCTGGACTGCGCGGATCAAATGCATCTGGCTGATGATGTGAGCTGCCTGATGGAGGCGGGGCTGCCTGTCTTGCATATGGACATTATGGACGGCAATTTTGTGCCCAACCTCAGCATGAATTTTCAGCAGATCAATGGCATCCACACCCTCTTCCCCGCCGCGCAGATGGATGTCCATCTGATGACGACAGACCCTTTTGCCTACCTTGACCGCTTGCAGGCGGCGGGCGCCTGGTGTGTGACTTCCCATCTGTCTCCCCTGGCGGGAAGAATCCCGGAATTTCTGGAGGCGGTGCGTGCGCGCGGCATGCGCTGCGGCCTGGCCCTGTCCCCCGACGAACCGGCCGAGGCGATCCTTCCCTACGCGCGGGAACTGGACCTGGTGCTGGTGATGAGCGTGAAGCCCGGCTTTGCGGGGCAGACCTTTATGCCCATGGCCTATGACAAGCTCCGGGCACTGGCGGGCATCCGGCAGGCGGCGGGCGCAAAATACCTGCTTTCCGTGGACGGGGGCATCAATTACGGCAATAGCAAGCAATGCCGTGACGCGGGGGCGGATATGCTGATCATGGGTGTATTCACCTTTTTCCGGCAACCGGTGCCGCTTTCGGAAGCATGTAAAAAATATATGGACTTTATGGAGGAATAGGCGATGGAAACCCAGTTGAAGCTGATCATCGGCAGCGATCTTTCCGGATACGACCTGAAAACGGAGCTGCTCCGGCGCATGCGGGCACATGGGTATGACATTACGGATGCCGGATGCGGTTCCTCCCAGGAGGGGGATTATCCCGTCTATGCCGCCAAGGTGGCCAAGGCTGTGGTGGCGGGGGAATACGACCGCGGGATCGTGATCTGCGGCACGGGCCAGGGCATTACCATGGCGGCCAACAAGGTCCGGGGAGCCCGCGCCGCACTTTGCTACGAGCGTTTTACCGCGCTGATGGCCAGGGAGCACAACCATGCCAATGTTCTGGGGATGGGTTCCTGGCTGCTGACGGCGGACCAGGCGGAGCAGGTGGTGGAAGCCTTCCTTTTTGGCAAGGAGGCGCATTTGCCGCGCCACGAGGCCCGCATCCAGATGATGCGTGAGTTGGAGGAGGAGCGCTGATGGTTTCAAAGGCGCTAAAGGAAGCCGTTTTCCAGGCCAATCTGGAATTGGTCCGGCGCGGACTTGTGCTCTACACTTGGGGAAATGTAAGCGCCACAGACGAAAACCGTGAGCTGGTGGTCATCAAGCCCCGGGGCGTGGCGTACGAATTGCTTACGGCGGAGGACATGTCCGTTGTGGATATGGAAGGGAGGCAGGTGGAAGGAAAGCTGCTGCCTTCTGTGGACCTGGACATCCATCTCGCCATCTACAGACGCTTTGCGGCGGTGGGGGGCATCGCCCATACCCACTCCACCTATGCGACGGCTTTTGCCCAGGCCCTGACGCCTATTCCGGTATACGGAACCACCCACGCGGACCACTTTTATGGGCCGATCCCCTGCCTGCCGTATTTAAAGGAGGAGCAGGTGGCCCATGATTATGAGGCGAACTGCGGCCAGCAGATTGCCGATTACTTTGCGCAAAACGGCATTGATCCCCTGCAGATGGGGGCTGTGCTCACAGGGGGTCACGGACCCTTTACCTGGGGGAGGGATGCGGAAGCTTCGGTGGAGCACGCGGTTATACTGGAGGAGCTGGCTCGCATGGCGCTTTTGACCGGGCAAATAGGCGGTGAGCATGCATCCGCCATCCCCAGCTACATGACGGATAAGCATTATTTGCGCAAGTATGGGAAAGATGCGTATTTTTATCAGGAGTTAAAGCGATGAATGAAATTGAACGGATCACAGGCTTTGCCAGGGAAATTAGGATCGCGGAGCTTGAAATGTTTGGGCATCTGGGTTTTGGGCATATCGGCGGCGCCCTGTCCGTTACCGATCTGCTGGCCGTCCTTTATGGCGGTGAGATGCGGTATGACCCCAAAAATCCCCGCTGGGAACAGCGTGACCGGCTGATCGTTTCCAAAGGGCACGCGGGCCCGGCCGTTTACGCGGCGCTTTCGCTGTCGGGCTTTTTCCCAAGGGAGATGCTGTTCACCCTCAACCAGGGCGGGACCAACCTTCCCAGCCACTGCGACAAGCGGAAAACGCCTGGAATCGATATGACCACCGGCTCCCTGGGCCAGGGTTTTTCCGCGGCGGTAGGCATTGCCATGGTGCTTCGCAGGAGTGAAAGCCATGTGTTCGCCATCGTCGGGGATGGAGAGTGCCAGGAAGGCCAGGTGTGGGAGGCCGCCATGTTCGCGGCGCAGCACCGGCTGGAGCGGCTGATCCTTTTTGTGGATTACAATGGCAAGCAGCTGGATGGGTACACGGAAGAAATTACTTCCGTAAAAGGCATGGCGGCCCGTTTTGAAAGCTTCTGCTGGAACACCCTGGAGGTGGACGGCCACGATATTCCCGCCCTTCTTGACACGGTGCACCAGGCGAAAAGCATGAGAAACGGCAAGCCTACGGCGGTCGTCCTGCACACACTCAAGGGAAAGGGCGCCGCTTTTGTGGAGAACGCCTTTGCCAACCACCATATGACGGTTTCCGCGGAACAGGCGCAGGCCGCCATCGAAGCGCTGCGGGCACAGGCCTGAGCATGCTTTCCAGAAAGGATCATGACGATGCATCAAGTGATTTATAACGGCACCCTTGAAAAAACGGCGATGCGCGACCAGATTGCAAAGACGCTGGACGATCTGATGGCCCAGGATGAAAAGGTGGCTTATCTGGACGCGGATTTGATGGCCTCCATGAACACGGGCTTTCTTACGGAAAAATACCCGGACCGCGCCATTGACTGCGGCATCCAGGAAGCCAATATGATCGGCGTTGCCGCCGGGATGAGCACGGAGGGGATGAAACCCTACTGCCACACCTTTGGCGTCTTTGCCTCCAGGCGGTGCTATGACCAGGTGTTCATGTCGGTGGGCTACGCGGGCAACAGCGTGCGCGTGATCGGGTCCGACCCGGGCGTTCAGGCGCTGTACAACGGCGGCACCCACCAGCCCTTTGAGGACACGGCGCTGTACCGCGTGCTGCCGCTATCGGCAATATTTGAGCCCTGCGATACCGTGCAGATGGACTGGGCGCTTAGGGAGGTAAAGGACAGGCCCGGCGTGACCTATATCCGCGCCGCGCGGAAAAACCAGCCGGCCATCTATGCGCCGGGCAGTACCTTTGAGCAGGGAAAGGCCGCCGTTTTGCGCGAGGGCGGGGATGTGACGCTGCTGGCCGCGGGCATGATGGTGGCCGAGGCGCTGGAAGCCGCCGCGCTGCTTGCAAAAGAAGGCATCCATGCGGCGGTTGCCGATGTGGTGACCATCAAGCCCCTGGACCAGGAAACCGTGTGCCGCCTGGCAAAGGAAACCCGCGCCGTGGTGACCTGCGAAAACGCCCTGGTCAAGGGAGGGCTGTTTGGAGCGGTCAGCGAAATGCTGGCGCTGCACCTTCCGGTGCCCGTGGAATTTGTGGGCCTTGACGAGCGGTATGGCGAAGTAGGGGATCTGGCCTACCTGAAGCAGGCCATGAAACTCAATGCGCAGGAAATTGCCGCAAAGGCCAAAAAGGCCATCGCCCGCAAGGCGTGACACGGGGCGGAGAATGCGCCCGGTCCGGAGGCAAGCGTGGCATCCCTTTCCCAAAATGCGGCTAAAAAGGACAGCCGCCGCCGGCGTTTTCCCGCCGGCGGCGGCTTTTTTTAGCGGTTTTGACGTGTACGGAATAAAAATTTTGGAAAAGGGTTGACAGCAGGGATGAGGCATGCTATTCTCTTCCTGAAACGTTTAAGCCGTAAAGTGATGTGACCGTATGAGACGCGTGAATATCAAGGACGTAGCGCGGGAGGCCGGTGTTTCACCTGCCACCGTCAGCTATGTGCTAAACCAGAAGGCCTCCGAAACCATCAGCGCCGAAACCACCGAGCGCGTTTTTGCCGCAGTCAAAAAGCTGAACTATGTCCCGAACCTGAATGCCCGCAGCCTTTCCAGCCGGCGCACCAACCTGATCGGCGTGGTGATCCCGCAAAACGAGCCTGGCAAGGAAATGATGTTTGGCAACCCGTTTTACGGCGAGTTGCTTTCCGCCATTGAATATACGGCCCGCAGGGAGGGGTACCACCTGCTGCTGTCGGGTCCGGAGACCAATCAAAGCTACATCAACATCGCCCGCAACCGCGGGGTGGACGGCATTATCATCGTAGGCTCCTACCCCACCCGCAGCCTGGATGAGCTTCACCAGCTTTCCGTTCCCGTGGTGCTCATCGACACCTACGTCAAGGACCCTGTGTTCCATACCATCGGCATCGACGACAAGGCGGGGGGCCACATGGTCACCCAGTACCTGCTCCGCCGCGGCCACAGGAAGATCGCCTTCGTATCCGGGGACATCAGCGGGCAGGGCGTAAATTTCAAGCGGTTCCAGGGCTATCAGGAGGCTTTGGAGGAAGCGGGCATCGCCCTTTCGGAAAGGTACCTGTACACCGGCACGGTGGAATTTGAGTACGGCAGGGCCGCGGCCGCGGAAATGCGCGCAAGGGGCGGCGGGGAAACGGCCGCCTTCGTGACGGCGGACGTTCTGGGGGTAGGGCTGGTAAAGGGGCTTGGAAGCTGCGGCCTGAAGGTGCCCAAGGATGTGTCCGTGGTCAGCTTTGACGACGTCAGCCTGGCGCGCATGTGCGATCCCTCCCTGACCACCGTGTGGCAGGATATTCCCGAAAAGGGGCGGTGCGCCGTGCGCATGATCCTGGATTCCATGCACGGGGGCATCGGCAAGCAGGAGCGCATCCTGCCCATCCGGCTTATCGAACGGGAATCAGTCCGGTCCATTTAATATTTGGCGGATGCCACAAGGAGAAAGCCCGCATGATCAAGCATTTGGGGGAAAGCCTTACGCCCTTTGAAACCCGCGGATACGCCCGCGTGCCCGAGATGCCCCTTGCGGGCGAGGCAGTTACCGTCACTTGCAGGGTAGACGGCGGCGTCCCCGCCCTTGCGCTGGAAGCGGAAGAACAAAGGATGATCCCGCCCGCCAGGGCCCTGGGGGATGGGCGCTTTTCCTTTGATTTGGGCTGCTTTGAAACAGCTCAAACAGTGCGGTACCGCTTTTTTACCGGCAATGGATCCACGCCCTGGTTCTCCTTTGATGTGCTCACGGCCCGGGAGCTTGGTGCCCCCACCGCGTTGTATACCGATGGGCAGACCGTTCTGGCCGCTTTTCCCGGCGGCATTACCCTGTCCTTTGAGGGCGGAGCGTGTTTGCAGATCAGCTTGGCGCTTGGCACCGCTTCCGGCACGCCCTGTGAAAGCGCTGTTCTCCCGCTGCCGGAGGGCTTTTCCCTTGAAATTGTTAAGTTGAAAAAAATTTGGGAACTGAAACGGTTCAGCAAACCGGTATGCCGGGGCGACGGCCTCCTGCTGTATACCCGTGCGGACGGCTGCCCGGTCAAGGTTCAAACCCGCGTGCATATGCCCTGCAAGCACGTGCTGGGCACCGGAGAGCGCTTTGATGCGGTGAATCAAAAGGGCCGGGGCACCAACGGGCGGGTGGTGGAGAAATTCACCTGCCAGGGGGAACAAAGCTACCTGCCCGTCCCCTTCTTTCTTACCGAGCAGGGACTGGGCTGGTACCGGGAAAGCGATATTCCCGCCCGGATGCGCTTTGACGATATGCTGACCATCACCCAGGAAACGGAAGGGGATTTGCTGACCAGGGACATCCTCTTTTTCGGCGAGCCCGCCCAGGTGCTCCGTGCATTTATGGACAGGACCGGCACACCCGTTCTTCCCCCGGAGTGGAGCTTTGGGGTATGGATCAGCGCCAACGGCTGGAAGAATGACGCGGAGGTGGCGGCACAGCTGGCCGCCCTCAAGAAGTACGATTACCCCGCCTCCGTCATGGTGCTGGAAGCCTGGAGCGACGAGCGGACCTTTGCCCAATGGAACGGGGACGGAGGCTGGAAGGACCCGGCGGCATTGGTGGCCCGCCTGCGCAGGGAGGGGCTGCACCTGGTGCTCTGGCAGATTCCCGTGGTCAAGTATGAGTGGGGCGGCGATCCGGGCGAAACCCTGAAAAACGACGTTCGGGAAGCCATTGCCAAAGGGTACGTGGTCAAAAGCGCGGACGGCAGCCCCTATAGGATCACGGACAACTGGTTTCACCACAGCCTGCTTTTGGATTTTACCAACCCGGAGGCGGTACGGTGGTGGTTTTCAAAGCGCAAGCACCTGCTGGACATGGGCGTGGAGGGGTTCAAAACCGACGGGGGCGAGTTTTTGTACGAAAAAGGCGCCCGGCTGTACAGCGGCCTTTCGGGGCTTCGGGCCCACAACCTGTACCCCGCCCAGTACATCGGCGCCTATCATGACTTTTTCAAAGAAAACGGCGTGGAAGGCATCACCTTCAGCCGCGCGGGCTACGCGGGTGCCCAGACCCAGCCCATTCACTGGGCAGGGGACCAGCTCAGCACCTGGGAGGAGTTTCAAAGCCAGCTTACTGCCGGCATTTCGGCGGGTCTTTCCGGTGTTTTATTATGGGGCTTTGATATCGGCGGCTTTGCGGGAGAGCTGCCAAGCGCGGAGCTCTACCTTCGGGCCACAGCCATGGGCTGCTTCAGCCCTGTGATGCAGTGGCACGCCGAACCCCGCAGCGGCCAATTTTACGGCACCTATGCAAGGGACTTCAACAACGACCGCAGCCCCTGGAACCTGAGCGAAAAGCTTGGGGACAGCCGCGTCCTGACCATCGGCTGCCAATACGCCAGGCTGCGCGCACAGTTGCGCCCCTACCTATGGGAAGAGGCAAAGCATTGCGTGGCGGCCCGCCGCCCCATGATGGCGCACCTTTGCCTGGACTTCCCCCAAGACCCGCGCGCCTTTGCGGAAACGGAAGCCTATATGCTGGGCCGGCGCTACCTGGTTGCTCCCATCGTGCGGGAGGGGCAGGCAGGCCGCACCGTTTACCTGCCCCGAGGGCGTTGGCGCCATTTCTTTACGGGGGAATGGGTTGCGGGCGGCCGCGAGATACAGGTGGACTGCCCGCTTGAGCAGATTCCCGTGTTTGAAAGGGGGAGCGGCCTTGACGAAGGTTAACATTTCCCCCTGGGTCATCAGCCGGGAATCTGAAACGGACGCCTTCAGCCAGAGCGTTTTCTGTCTGGGCAACGGGTATCTGGGGGTGCGGGGTTTCGGCGGCTGGGAAACGAAGACAAACCCGCAGGAGCACGGGATCTTCCGGGCCGGGCTGTTTGACTTTATCAAGCCGGGGATCACCGATATGGTGCAGCTTCCCGATGTTCTAACGCTTTGTCCGGCTGGGGAACTGCCCGGCATAGCCCGGCAATCGCTGGATATGCGCAAGGGCGTTTTGGCCCAGGCCTGGGAACGGGAAGACGCGGCCTTTGTATGGGAGCGGGCCGTGAGCATGGCGGACAGCCAGCTTATTTTGCAAAGGCTTACCCTTACCGCCAAAAGGGCTGGGATGTTCACCATAACATCGGCGGCGGATGCCGATGTCTGCAACCTGCCCGTGCATGACGACCAGGCCGTGACGGCCACGGAGCTTGTGCGGCTGCTTGCCCCGGAGCGGCTTGACGGCGGTTCCCTGCATATGTGCACGGTGCCCGGCGGGCATGCGCTCCGCCTGTCCTGGTCGCTTTCCAGCAGCCGTCCCACCGTCTCCGAATTTACCGCGGAGGGCAGCCGGGTGCGGACTTCCCTCACCCTCTCCCTTGCGGCGGGAGAAAAATGGGTTGTGGAAAAGCAGGTCCGCGTGTGCATCAAGGGCGAAGCCCCGAATCCTGATGCACAGGACCCCTGGGGCGATCACCAAAGCGCCATGGCCTCCCTGTGGGAAGACTGCGATATTGAGCTGGATGCCGAAGAGGCCTTGCAAGGCGCGGTGCGGTATAACATTTTTCAATTGCTGTGCAACAACGCGGCGCGGGACCGCACGGTATCCATCGGCGCGCGGGGCCTGACCCACGGGCGCTACAAGGGCAACACCTTCTGGGATACCGATATTTTCTTGTTGCCCTTCTACCTGTATACCAGGCCCCATGCGGCCAGAAACCTGCTTTTATACCGTGCGGACCGGCTTCATGACGCCAGGGAGCTTGCAAGAAGGCAAAATTTGCAGGGAGCCCGGTTTCCCTGGATGTGCGCCGATACCGGCCGTGAGCAGTGTGAAAGCTGGGACATCGGGCTTTGCGAGATCCATATCACAGGCGATGTGGCCTACGCCATGCAGCGATATGTGGAGGTCACCGGGGATGAAAGCTTCCTGCGGGAGCACGCGGCGCCGGTCTGGCGCGAGACAGCCCGGTACTGGCTCAGCCGCCTGACCTTCGAAAAGGACAGGAATCAATACAGTTCCTTTTTCGTCAAGGGGCCTGATGAGTATTGCGGCGCGGCGGTGAACAATACTTATACCAACTACCTGGCGCGCAACAACATCCGCCTGGCGCTGGCCTTCGGCGGCCTTCAAGGGGAGGAGCGGGAAAGGGCGGAGCATGCAAACGCCCATATCGCCCTGCTGTACGACGAAAAACGCGGCCTTTACCTGCAGGATGAGTTGTTGGAGCGTCTGGAGGAGGCTCCCTTCCTCAAGCGGGGCGACGAGCCGGCCTACAAGGAAATCTGCTATGACAGGATGCAGCGCTACCGCGTGCTCAAACAGGCGGACCTGGTGCTTTTGATGACGCTTTTCCCCCGGGATTTTACTGCGGAGCAAAAGCGGGCTGTCTTTGAGTATTATGAGCCCATCACCCTGCATGACTCCACCCTGAGCTTTGGCGTGCACGCCCAACTGGCACTGGAGCTTGGGCTCTGGGACAAGGCGGAAATGTACCTGCAAAAGGGCGTCTTTCTGGATCTATACGATATTATGGGCAACACGGGCAGGGAAGGCATCCACATGGCTGCCCTGGGTGCGGCCTGGCAGGCGCTGGCCTTCGGCGCGGCAGGCATTGCCGTGGATGAAAACGGCGCCGTGACGGCGCGGCCACGGCTGCCCAATGGCATCCGTGCCATGCGGCTGAAAGTTTTTGCCCGCGGCAGGCAGTATCAGGTATCGGTTCACGCCTCGGGGGAAGCCGAGGTCCGTCCTATTTTCCAAGAGGGAGGTGGTCCTAATGTATCTTAGCAACCGGCGGGAAAAGCGGATGACGGTCGCGCTCTTTCTGACGCCGTCGCTCATGGGGCTTGCGGTGTTCTGCCTGATCCCCATGCTGGCCTCCATCGCCTACAGCCTGCTGGATTACGACCTGCTCAAGCCCATGGAAAGCATCCAGTTCGTGGGGCTGAAAAACTTTATCCGGGTATTGACAGGCAAGGAGCTGTACGACACGGGGCTGCACACCATGACCTATGTGGTGCTGTACGTGCCGCTGGTACTTGTGGTGTCGCTGTTCCAGGCGCTGCTGCTCAACCGCGATTTCCGGGGCAAATCCTTTTACCGCATCATTTTCTACACGCCGGTCATCACCTCCTGGGTCGCGGCGGCGGCCGTGTGGAAATGGCTGCTCAACGGCCAGTACGGCGCGTTCAACCAACTGTTGGGGTTTGTTGGCATCGACGGGCCGAGCTGGCTCAACGACAGGAACTGGGCCATGCCGGGCATCGTCATCGCCGCGGTGTGGAAGGATTGCGGGTACTTCGCCCTCATTTTGCTGGCGGCGCTCAAGGCCATCGACAAGACCTACTACGAGGCGGCGGATATCGACGGCGCGGGATTCTGGCGCAAGCTGTTCTCCATCACGCTGCCGCTGATTTCCCCCACGATGTTCCTGCTGATCGTCATGCTCATCATCGGATCGCTGCAGGTGTTTGATTCGGTATTCATCATGACCGGCGGCGGTCCCGCGGGCGCCACCACCATTTTTATGGAACGCATTTACCGCTATGCCTTCAAGATGTACAAAATGGGGATGGCCTCGGCCTTTTCATGGGTCATGTTCGTGCTGATTCTTCTGTTTACACTGGTGCAATTCTGGCTGCAAAAGAGGTGGGTCAACTATGACACGTGAGCCGGCTTATTCCGCCCCCGCCCTTTCGCGGCGTCCCCTCCCCTGGCGCGCAACCTTAAGCAGGCTGCTCTTCTATCTGGCCATTACCCTGCTGGCCGCCTTTGTGATCATGCCCTTTCTGTGGATGATCTCCACCTCCTTCAAGAGCCAGGAGGGGATCAAGACGGTGCCTATCCGGTGGATCCCCCAGCATCCCACGGTGGAAGGGTATCAGCGCGTTTTTTCCATGACCAACTTTTCCTTTCCCCGGGCCGTATTCAACAGCTTCTTCCTCTCCGTTATGAGTACGGCGGTAAGCGTGCTTTCGGCGGCCATGGCGGCGTTCATCTTCGCGAAGGTCCCCTTCAGGGGGCGCGAGCGCATCTTTGGGCTGTTCCTGGCGACCATGATGATCCCCGGAACCGTGACCATGGTGCCCAACTATATCATCCTGAAAATCTTTGGGCTGCTGGATACCTTCACGGGCCTCATCCTGCCCTCCATCTTCAGCGCCTTCGGCGTGTTCATGCTCCGCCAGAGCATGATGGGGCTGAACGATGCGTATCTGGAATCCGCGGTGATCGACGGCGCGCCGCTTTACAAGATCTTCTACAAAATCGTCCTCCCCATGGTCAAGCCCACGGTGGCCACGCTGATCCTGCTCAATTTCATGGGGCAGTGGAACAGCTACCTCTGGCCGCTGATCGTGCTGCAAAGCCCTAACAAGCAAACGCTTCAGGTGGTGCTGGGCACCATGGCCAGCATGTATGGCGGCAATGAGCACATACAAATGGCGGGCGCCGTGCTTTCCGTGGTGCCCATCCTGATCGTCTACATGTTCTGCCAGAAGTATGTGGACCGCGGCATTGCCATCGGCGGTCTTAAATAACGATTTGTTTGGCGGGCGTACCGCCTGACAGATAAATATGAAACGGAGGAAAAAACCATGAAGAAGCTCCTGTCCCTGTTTGCTGTGCTGGCGCTGCTGGTGGGGATGGCCCCGCTGGCATCCGCCGCGGAACCCATCACCATCACCTATGCCAACTTCTCCGCGGGGGAAGCGCAGGAAGAAACCCTGAAGCAGATGATCGCCATCTTCGAAGCGAAGAACCCCGACATCAAGGTGGAATCCCGTGCCGTGGGTTACGGGGAGCATTTTACCCAGTTGGCGACCCAGATCGCCGCGAACAACGCCCCCGACTGCTTTGAACTGAACATGGAAAACTTCCTGGCTTTCGTGGTTCGCGGCGCCGTGCAGGACGTGAGCGACTTGTTTGCTGCGACCGGGGCCGATAAGAGCGCCTACAGCGAAGGCGTGCTCAGCGCCTGCAGCATGGACGGCAGGCTGTACGCCGTTCCCATGAGCTATTCCACCACCGTGGAAGTCTACAACAAAACCCTCTTTGACAAAGCCGGTATCGCCTATCCCAACGATGACTGGACCGTGGAGGACGAATTGAAGGCTGCCGAAGCGATCCAGGCGCTGGGGATCGAGGATACCTACGGCATGTTCCAGGAGATCCAGTACTGGGAGTTCTACAAAACCATCAAGGCCTTCGGCGGCGGCATGCTGAGCGAGGATGGAAAAACCTTCACCCTCAACAGCCCCGAAAACGTGGAGGCCCTGCAATACATGGTGGACCGCGTACGCAAGTACCACGTGATGCCCTCCCAGGAGCAGCTGGCCGGCCGCGGCAACATGGACCTGTTCATCGAAGGAAAGCTGGGCATGCTCCGCTGCGGCATCTGGGGCTTCTCCGATATCGCCAAGCGGGCCACGGGCTTTGACTGGGATATCTGCGTGGAACCCGGCGCCAAGCAAAAGGCCACGTTCTTCTTTGCCAACGTGGGCTGCATCTCCCGCAATGCCGACCCCGCCAGGCAGGAAGCCGCTTTCCGTTTCCTGAACGCCATGGGTTCCGATCCCGATATCGTGAAGCTGCGCCTTGCCAGCCAATGGGAGCTGCCCGTTGTGGCCGATGAAGCGCTAATGGCAGAATACCTCAAGGTAACCCCGCCCAACAACAAGGCCGCTGTGCTCAAGTCCATGGATTACGCCATCACTCCGCCCGCGCTGGAGGAGTTCAGCTATGCCGTGGAGATCCTCAACCCCTTGCTGACCGGCCTGGAATCCACCGACCTTACCGCTCAGGAGCTTTTGGACCAGGCCCAGAGCGAGCTGGAAAGCGCCATCGAATTGAAGTAATCCCTGCGTCCTGCCCCGTGGTTTATCCCAGGCCGGCGTCAAAATAGGCACTATTTTGACGCCGGCCCAGAGAAAGTGAAATTTCACTTTCTCTGGATCGCACTTTTCACCTGCGGCCTCTGGCCGCGGGTGGTGAAAAGTGTAAGGAATGCTTGCTTCGCAAGCGCCCCGCGCGCCCGGCAAAGCCGGGCGACACGATTTCAATTGAAGGGGCTCCACCCCTTCAATGCATCCCCGAAAATTGGCCTTACTTTTTTGATGGTCTAAGCCGCCATCCGGTTTGTTGAAAACCGAATGGCGGCTGTTTTGTATTGCGCGGACGGCCCCGCTCATAGGAAAGCGGATTCCCCGCAGCGCCAGCTCTTTATGGCCTCCCCAAGGTTCCGTCCGGGCGGCGGCAGTTGGTCCACGCGGGCAGCGAAGGATCGCAGGGGAATTTTTCGGCAAGCTTTTCATCAATATCGATGCCCAAGCCGGGCTTGTCATTGGGATATACATACCCGCCCCGCTGTTCCGGGGCGCCCGGGAACACATCCAGGCTGGCCTGGCTGAACCCTGACCACTCCTGAATGCCAAAGTTCCAGCTGGAGACATCCAGGTGGATGTTGGCGGCATGCCCCACGGGCGACACGTCTCCCGGCCCGTGCCAGGCGGTGCGAACGCTGAAGGCCTCGCAGAAGGCGGCCAGCTTGCGGGCGGGGGTGATGCCGCCTATTTGGCTGATATGGCAGCGGATGTAGTCGATGAGCTTGTTGGCAATCAGCGGCGTCCACTCCCTGGGGTTCACGAAGAGTTCCCCCATGGCGATGGGCGTATGGGTCTGCCTGCGCATAACTTCAAACCACTCGCCCTGTTCCGGGGCCAGGGAATCCTCGTAGAAGAACAGGCGGTACGGCTCCAGCTCCTTGGCCAGGCGGACGGATTCCATGGGCTCCAGATGCTCGTGGACGTCGTGGCAGAACTCCACGCCAAAGCCAAAGCGGCCGCGCATGTAGTCAAACAGCTTGGTAACGGAAAGCTGGTACTGCAGCGGGTCGTAATACGCCCCGGCGCAAGCCCCCTCGGGACGAAGGCCGGAAAGGGGCTGGATGCCTCCGGCGTTTCCGCCGTAGCCGCCGTGCTGGAGGCGTATCACCTGCACGCCCTTTTCCATAAAGGCCTGCACCCGGTCGCCCACTTCTTCCAGCGTTTTCCCGTCGGCATGGCGGTATACCCTTGCGCCTTCCCGCACCTTGCCGCCAAACAGCTCATACAGGGGCAGCCCCGCCTGTTTGCCCTTGATGTCCCACAAAGCCATGTCCACGCCGGACAGCGCGGCGTTTTGGATGGGGCCGTTGCGCCAATAGGGGTATACCATCACCATCTGCCAGATGTCCTCAATGCGGGAGGCATCCCTCCCCACCAAGAGCGGCTTCATATAATGTTCAATTTCATACGCCACCGTCAAAAAACGCTGGGTGAAGGTGGCGCAGCCCAGACCGTACAGCCCAGGCTCGCTGGTGTCCACACGCACAACCACCAGGGGAATGTTCTGCGGGGCCGTCAAAATCGGCCGGATATCGGTAATCGTCAGCGCCATAGGTTCCACCTCATTCTTCTTTTTTTTCCATCGCCGCATCCCTGTGCCGCTGTGCCCATGCTTTGTCCAGCCATACGGAGGGGGCAAACCACTCGGGTTGGCCGGGCAGCGTCAGCCCGCCGTCCACCCTTATGACGGTGCCTGTGATGTAAGAACCTTTATCGCTGGCCAGGAAAGCCGCAAGCTCGCCGGTGTCCCTTGGGTCACCCATGCGCCCAAGGGGAATGGACTCCTCTATGGGATAAAAGGGGCGGCCCTTGATGAGATCCCCCGCTTTGGCATCGGGAGGCGGGCTGTTTGGCCGCACACGGGTAGCCCCCGGGGCGATGCAGTTGACACGGATGCCGTAGCCGGAGAGCTCCAGCGCCAAAGACTGCGCCGCGCGGTTGATGGCCGCCTTGATGCCGCCATAAACAAAGTCGTCAGGGTGGGCGGATTCGCCCCTGGTAGAAGTGACAAAGAGGATCGAACCCTTTGTGCCCTCCCGCACCATGATGCGGGCAGCCTCTCCGGCGGCCATCAGATAGCCGATGAAATTGGTATCCACAATATACTGCAGGTCTTCCCTGGTGGCGGTGAGGATGCTGTTCCTTGTATCCCGTCCGGCGTTGTTGATCAGCAGGTCAAGCCTTCCCAAGTCGCTTCTGGCCTGCCTGACCACGTTTTCAGCCACGCCCTTGTCCTGAAGGGACGCCGCGTACACAAAGCAGCGGCGGTGGAGTTTCTCCACCTGCTCTTTGGTGTTTTCCGCCCCTTCGCGGTTGCGGGAATAGGTAATAGCCACATCATACCCTTGTTCGGCCAGCACCAGGGCGCACCCCTGGCCGATACCGCTTGAGCCCCCTGTGATAATGGCCGCCTTTGTCGTTTGCATAACTGCCTCCCATAAATATTGCATACTCTTTCTGCATTGGAACAGGAAACCCTTGTAAAATCAGCTAAAAAGAGAATTTCCCTTCAAGCCTTATATCCTCGCTGGAGGCGCCGGCCATGATCGTAAATTCCCCCGGTTCCACCACCCACGCATACCGCTTGTTCAGCAGCTTGAAAGCGTCAAAGCCAAGGTCGAAAGCCACCGTTTTGCTTTCCCCCGGCACAAGGCTGATACGCTCAAACCCTTTGAGCAGCTTGAGGGGCGTGACGACGGAAGATTCCTCATCCCGCACGTACAGCTGCACCACCTCATCCCCCGCCCGCTTCCCGGTGTTTTGTACCGCCAGGGATACCCGCACCCCATACGGCGCGCCGGTCTTTTGGATTTGCAGGCCGCTATACGCAAACTCCGTGTAGCTCAGGCCATGGCCAAAGGAGTATAGGGCATCGCGTCTGCCTTCCAGATATTCCGTGCTGGCGCCCGGCAGGCGGGAGTAGTAGCAAGGCAGCGTGCCCACGCTGCGGGGGAAGCTTACCGGCAGCCGTCCGGCGGGATTCACCTTTCCCGTCAGCACATCCGCAATGGCCTTTGCCCCCATCTCTCCCCCAAACCAGGGCACCACAATGGCGTCCAGCATTTCCCCCGCGGCCCCCAACTCCACCGGCTTGCCCACTTCCAGCACCAGCACCGCCGGCTTGCCAAGGGCTGCCACCCGGTCCGCCAGCTCCTTTTGCCGGCCATACAGCGTAAGCTCGCGGCGGTCCATGCCTTCGCCGCTGGTCACCGTATCATCGCCGCATACCATTACCGCCACATCGGCCATTTGCGCCAGGGCCACCGCCTTATCAATGGAATCCTTGCCATGGGGCATAAGGCTCAATGTGATATGGTTGCCGCTTACGTCGCACACGTATTCCGCCGCAAAACGGTGGTGCTTTCCCCCGTCAAAATAAAATTCACAGGCAGGCAGGGGCTGTTTTCGGTCCCCAAAGCTGTCAATGACCAGCTTTCCGTCCACGTACAGCCGCACGCTGTCCTCGGTGGTAAACACAAGCTGCCCCGCAAAGGAGCCCTCACGGCCCACCGCTTCGGGCCTTATTACAAACTCCCCTTCCATGCGGACGCCATAGCCCAAAAAGCGCAGTTCCCGGTGGGGCTTGGCAAGAATCCAGTTGAAATTGACCTCGCCCATCACATCCTGCCCCACGGGCTCTTTTGAAAAATCCCCATCGGCAAAATAGGTAAGCTTCACGCCGCTTGTAAACCAGGCGGCAGGCATCAGCGTCACATCCCTGTCGGAGATGGCGCAGCCGTCCTCCTGGAGGATATGCCAGCCGGGCATGGCCTTTTGCAGTTCCTCGTACAGGGAATGTACCCGGTAGCCGTCTGGCACCGAGGCATAGCTGCCGATGCGCTGCCGCCGGGAGGAGGGGCCGATAAGTGCCAGCGTTCCAGTCTTTGAGTTAAGAGGAAGCAGGCTGTTCCGGTTTTTGAGCAGCACCGTGGATTCACAGGCTGCCCTGTAGCACAGCGCCCGGTGGTCTTCACACCGGATTACGCTTTGGTAGCTTGTTTCGGAAATATAGGGGTTTTCAAACAACCCCAGCTCGAACTTCACAAGGAGCACCCTCCGCGCCGCGTCATCGATGACCGCCTCGCTTACCCGTCCTTCCCGGACCAACTGCAAAAGACCGGCGCGCCACACTGCGTTGGGATAGTCAAACCCCTGCACGTGCACGCCGGCCTTCAGCGCCGTTTCCATGCTGGACAAATCATCCTTCGTCAGGAAATGATTCGTTTTTAGCCGGTTGATGCCCCCGAAATCGGAACGGACATAGCCCTTCAGTCCAAACCGCTCCTGCAGCACTTCCCGCAAATAATGCTCGGAGGCCATCACCGCCTCGCCGTCGATGCTGTTGTAGCTGGCCATGGCATTATAGGCCCCGGCACGTTTGATGCCCGCCTCAAATACCGGCAGGTAACACGATTCCACCTCCCGCACACCGGCCCTGGCCGGGCCGCAGTTGACCCCGCCCTCCGGGATGCCGTGGACGCAGTAGTGTTTGGGCTCGCAGACAACGGCGTCCGGATTTTTGATATCCTCTCCCTGCTCGCCAGTGATGATCTCATAGGCCATCTCACCGGAAAGGTAGGTGTCCTCTCCAAACGTCTCCTCCATGCGGCCCCAGCGGGGGTCCCTGGCCACATCCAAATTGGGGGCAAGGATCTCGTGAATGCCCAGGCTCCTTGTTTCCGCCGCAATGGCATGGCCCACCGCCCGTGTCAAACCCCGGTCAAACGAAGCGCCAAGATTCAGCGGCATAGGAAATACCGTAGCCCCCGGGTAACTTAAACCGTGCAGCGCCTCCCCCGTAAATATGCAGGGGATGCCCAGGCGCGTTTTTGTCACGAACCAGCGCTGGAGACGGTTTAATACCTTGGGCACGGAATAGATGTCGTGCACAAAGCCCATGCCATCGGGCCCGATAGCGGCCTCCACCTGATCCCAGTGGAAATCGGAGGACGCATCCACCGCGCAAAAGTGCTTGGGATGCACCTTCGTGGCCAGCTCCACACCGCGGATCATATCCGTCTGGGCGATCTTTTCCTTCAGCGTCATCCTGGACAGCAGATCATTTACCCGCACCTCTACGGGCAGGTCTTTTTGCCGGTAAGGTTCTTGCACGGCGATTCCTCCGTTATGCTAATGAAAAACAGTATCGCTTACAAAACGCGAAAGCGCATTTTGCGGCATAAAGTTGTTACGCAAGGCGCTGGGGTGCGCGAAAGGGTCCCTTGTATCCATAGAATGATATTCTATGTGGAGTATACACCGCGCCAGGCCGGACAGGCAATACCGGCGCCGTTTTGCAGCGCCGGTATTGCCTGATGGTGTTGTAAGCTCAATTACTTTCCAAGATACGCATCAACCTGCGCCTGGGCAGCGGCTACGATCATATCCACGCCGGCGGCCTTCTGCTGGTCGATGAGGCTCTGCACCGCGGCGGCAGCGTCGCCGGCCAGGCCCACTTCGATGATCTTGTTCATATCGGTGTGGATCTGGTCGCGCTGGGCGGCCTCGATGGATATTTCGGTCTTGTCAAAGCTGAACCCGGCCAGGGGAGAGTTGACATTGTAGGGGCTGGACTTGGCAAAAGCTTCCTCTTCCGCCCAGAAACCGGGGCCATAGGAGAAGTCAGGGCGCATGAACTGGGGCTTCCAGTAGGCCCAGCGGCCGCCCCACTCCATGTAGTTGGAGTTGGCGCCATTCATGCCCGCAGGGAACACCGCAGCTTCGCCGTCCAGTTCATAGGTCAGGCCCAGAATGCCGTAATGCACCATGTCATACAGTTCCTTGTCGGTCTGCAAAAGGTTCATGAACATCAGCGTGCGCTCAGGATTCTCGCTGGTCGCGGGGATGGCCGCCACGTTGGCCAGCGGGGTGCGGTTGGCGGAGAGGCCTTCGGGATTCAGTACGCTGAAGTCCCAGCGGGCGCCTTCTTCCACCCAGGCGCGGTTCTGGCGGGCGAACTCGTGAGTGCCCCACTTGGAGATAAGTTTGCCTTGGTCGATCAGGGCGTTGTGGTCGGTCTTGTCGGTGAGGACGTCCTTCCAGATGATGCCCTCATCCTGCCACTTCTTTGCCCAGGTGGCGAATTCCATATAGGCTTCGGTCTGCTCCAGGGGCTGTACCTTGTAGTCCGGGTCCGTAAGGTCCACAACCAGGGAGTTGCCGATATCCACCAGGTTGTACTTGATCAGGCTGCCATCCAGGGAAGCGGCTTCCAGGATGTACCTGTCGGGATAGGCTTCCTTGAGCTTGTGGGCCAGCACGTCCACATCGTCAAAGGTTTTGACGGAGTCGGGTTCCACGGTGATCCCGGCGGCGTCCGCCAGGTCGCCGCGCCACTGGTAATGGGTGCGGTTGTTCATGACCATGGTCCAGGGCAGGGCCACGATCTTGCCCTGATAGGTGGCGGCTTCCAGCGCGCCGCTGGCTTGGTAGGCGGCGTACAGGTCCGGCGCGTATTCGGGCAGAAGCTCCGTCAGGTCCATGTAGGCGTCCATAGCGGTCATCTGGTAATAGCCCAGCCAGTTGCCTTCAAAGTTCATATCCCAGGCATCGCCGGCGGCGGCTTTCACCAGCAGCTTCTGCTTGTAGTCATCCCCCGCGATGAACTGTACGTCAAAGTCGCAGTTCAACACATCGCGGTACTTGTCGGCAATGGCCTTCCATACGGTATCCGTCTCGGATTTCTTGTCGCCGAAGAAAATGAAATGCAGCGTAACGGGCTCCAGCTTGCTCTGTGCAGACGCAAGCGTAAGGGGTGCCAGCGCGATGACCATCATCAGCACCAGCACAAGGGAAACGAGCTTCTTCATGGGGCTTCCTCCTTTTATACTCGCCGCATTGCGGCAAATGTTTATCGAAAGGGGTGCGTACCTGCTCCCCAATCAATACCGGTCTTCGCACCGTATGCTTCATACCCGGTGCTTCACACGCCCTTAGCGCGTTTCATCCCTTCACCGCGCCGATCATGATGCCCTTGACAAAATACCGCTGCACGAAGGGATACAGGAAAAGGATCGGGCCTGTGGTGATCATGACCAGCGCCATGCGCACCGCGTCGCTGGGGATGGATGCCAAAAGCTGCTGCACCTGTGGAGAGGATTCCATGGTCTGCAAAAACTGAATGTTGGCGATGATGGTGCGCAGCAGCATCTGCAGGGGCTGCAATTCACTGCGCTCAATGAGCATCAGGCCCAGCCACCAGTCGTTCCAGTAGCCCAATGCAATAAACAGGGTCACCGTCGCCAGCACCGGCGTGGCCAGGCGCAGATAGATTTTGCGGAAGATCAAAAAGTCCGAAGCGCCGTCGATCCTGGCGGACTCGTAGAGTTCTTCGGGAATGGAGTGAAAATAATTCCGGATCAAAAACACATACCACGGGCTGGCAAGCATGGGTACGATCAGCGCCCAGATGTTATCCTGCAAGCCCAAGTACCGGACGCACACAATATACCAGGGCACCATGCCGCCGTTGAAGAGCATGGTGAACAGCACGTAGAAGTTCAGCACCTTGCGGAACTTCATTTGCTTTCTGGCCAGCACATAGCCCATCATGCTGTTGACCATCAGCGACAGGAATGTGCCCACCACGGTTACAAACACCGTTACCTTGTATCCATTCACAATGGCTGCGGAATTCACAAACAGCGTTTTGTACGAAGCCAGCGTAGGCGCCCTGGGAATCAGCCGGAAACCATACAGCGCCGCCTCGCCCCGGCTGGTCAGGGAGCCGGAAATCACCATCAGGAAGGGATACAGGCAAGCGAAAGCAAATAGTCCCACAAACAGGTAAACAAATACGAGTCCTGCCGAAATCCGCCTTTTCCGGCCGGAGACCGGCCTAGCCTTCAGCGTGAGCATCTTTCCCCCTCCTTCCTAAAACAGCGCGGCATTTTCATCAATGCGCCTTGCGGCCCAGTTGCTTAAAAGCACCAGCACAAAGGAAACCGTGGACTGGAACAGGCCCACCGCGGTGGAGATGCCAAGGTCTCCCGTTTTGCGCAGCGTGCGGTAAATAAACGTATCGATGACGTCGGTGGTGGAATAAATGGTGGGCATATCCCCGGTCACGTTAAAGAACAAACCAAAATCCGCGTTCATGATCCTGCCGATGGCAAGAAGCGTCAGGATGATCACCGTGGGCCGCAAAAGCGGAAGGGAAATGTACCGTATTTGGGCCCACTTGGAAGCACCGTCGATCTGCGCGGCTTCGTAATAGGAGCTGTCGATGCCGGCGATGGTGGCCAGGTACACCACGGAGCTGTACCCCGCGCCCTTCCATACGTTCACCACAAGCAGGATCACGGGCCAGTACCTGGGTTCCATATAGAAAGCGACGCGTTCAAATCCCATGGTGCTGAGCCAGCCGTTGATAACGCCGTTGTCATACCCCAGAAGACCGGCGGCAAAGATGCCCACCACCACCGTGGAAATAAAGTAGGGTAAAAAAGTAAGGGATTGGGTGATTTTTTTATAGGTCTTATTCCTTATCTCATTGAACATCAGCGCCAGCATCAGCGCGAAGACCGTGCCTACAGAGATGAACATAAGGTTTAGCAGAAGCGTGTTTTTAATGGCATTCACCGCCGCCGAGTTGGCCCTGAACAGAATCTCAAAATTCCGGAAGAGCGGCTGCATCCACGGGCTGCCCAAAATCCCGGCCTTGATGCGGAAACGCTTGAATGCCATCAGCGTGCCAAACATGGGCAGATAGCTGAACATAAACAATAGCGCGACCGCAGGCAGCGCCATTAAATAAAGCTGCCAGCTGGAAAATAACTGGCGCAGAAAAATCCCGAAACGGGTTCTCGCCTTTCTGGGCGCGCTCTGTCCTGTGCCCACCATATGCAAATCCCCCGTTCAATTTATTATAATAAATACTAGCATATGTTTTTTTCGATGTCAATACAATTTATATAAATTATTTGAATTAGCTTGTGCGTTTTGTGCTATCGGTGCATGCTTGTCCCGTTCCGCCATCATTCCTATTATATCCACCTATATTTATGTGTGCGCTTTTTCATAATATACTTGCAAACACGCCGCGAGTTTGTTATAATAAATTAGATACAAATTGTATTTGTATTAGGCTCTATCAAGGAGAGAAGTAGCATGCAGTCTGCAAAGCCGAAAAAAGGCACGTCCCAGCCCACGCTGTACCAGGTAGTCATCGACGACATACTGGAAAGCATCCAAAGCGGGGCTTTTTCCTTTGACCATCCCATCTGCACGGAAAGCAAGCTGATGGACAAGTACAGCATCAGCCGCATCACCGCGCGGCGGGCCATGACGGAGCTGGAGAACAAGGGCATTCTCTACCGCAAGCGCGGCGTGGGCAGTTTTGTCTCCAGGGACATCTATCAAAAGGAAGCGCAGCAAAAGGCGGTAAGCAGCCTGTTTGCCTTCATTTTCCCTTTCAATATCAGCCGTACCGGCCTGACCACCGCCTTCCAGTCGGCCAACCGCCTGCTTACCGAGCAGGGCTGCTATGCTTCCATCTACATCACGGAAGACACCCCCCCTTCCCAAGGCCGCACCATCCTGAATCAGCTGACCGCCATGCATGTGGCCGGGGTCGCTTACTATCCCAAGACCTCCGATATCCACATCAACGTTCTGAACCAGCTTGTATTTTCCGGCAAGCCTGTGGTGATCATGGATATTCCCAGCAACTGCCCATACATCAGTTCGGTCACCAGCGATAACCTGGGCGGCGCCATGCAGCTGGTGGAGTATTTGGCCTCTCTCGGCCATAAGCGCATCGCCTATTTGTCCGGCGTGGGGCCGGAGGAGCGGCGTACCGTTTGCGACCGCGTGGCGGGGTACGTGCTTGGCCACGAAAAGGCGGGGCTTCCCTTGCGCAGCGAGTTCATCATCACCGACATGGTGGAAAGCCTGCGCCAGGGCAGCACCGCAGGCGATCCCGGCCCCCTGGGGGAACGGATCAAATCCCTCATGAAGCAAGGCGTCACCGCCATCATGGCCGAACATGACGAACTGGCCTTCCAAACCCTCATGGTCTGCAAGGAGTTGGGCATCAGCGTGCCCAGGGATTTGAGCGTATGCGGCTTTGACGATTCCGAATGGGCCCACATGCTGCCGGGGGCTATTACCACCGTCCGCCAGGATCAGGAACAAATCGGCAGACATGTGGTCCAGCTTCTTCTGGACCGTGCGGGCGGCCCCGTGAAGCCGGCCCAGAACATTGTTGTCCCCACAAAGCTCATGGTTGGCTCCACAACCGGCGAATGCCCCCCAAGCGAAAAGTAAGCACGAAGGAGAAGACCGATGCTTGCTGAAAAAAGCGTTGAACAAACACTGGCAAAGCTGAAGCGGCTGGAAACCACCCTGGAGCATCTCCTTTTTCAAACGGCGGGCGAAGTGCCCGTCGGCTTTTTTCAAACCGCCGAACCTTTGCACCATGTCCCGGAGGAAGCCCTGTTCGGACGGCTCCCTGAAAACGGCCGCTGGGGCGGGCATGCCCAATACGGCTGGTTCCGGGGCGCCTATACCGTTCCCCCGGCGCTTGAGGGAAAGGACCTGTTCCTGTACCCCCGCATCGGCGGCTACGAGGCGACCCTTTGGGTGGACGGCAAAATCCACAGCAACTTCGCCAACAAGGTGCTGGCGGGCAGCCATGGCAACCACTACTGCAACCGCTTTATGACAAACGCCAAAGCAGGCACACCCGTGGACATCGCCTTGGAATATTACGCTTTTCACGACATGCCCGGCACCCAGCCCCTCACGGAGGAGGCGTATGAAGACTACACCTATCCCATCGGCCCGGTGCATGTATGCCTCCGGGATGAGGAACTGATGGCATACCTGTTCGACCTTCGCACATTGACCACGCTTGTACAGGCCCTCGAGGAGAACAGCTTCCGAAGGGCGGATATCCTTTATACGCTCATGCAAGTGCACCGCATGCTTTATTATGACCCGGACAAGGCAGCCGAAGCGGACTTTCGGAACGCCATACGGGAAACGCACCCTCTTTTGCTTGAGCAGCTTCAAAAGAAAAATGGGCCGACGGCCCCCTATGTGGGGCTCACCGGCCATAGCCACATGGATACGGCCTGGCTGTGGCCCATGGCGGAAACGGTGAAAAAGTGCGCCCGCACCTACGCCAATCAAATGAACCTGATGGATGAATATCCAGAGTACACCTTTATCCAATCCTCCGCCTTCCACAGCGAATGGGTAAGGGTATATTATCCCGAGCTTTTTGAACGGATACGGCAAAAGGTTGTGCAGGGGCGATACGAGCCCAACGGCGCCGTGTGGGTGGAGTGCGACTGCAACCTTACGGGGGGCGAATACCTCATCCGCCAGTTCCTCTGGGGCCAGCGGTTTACGCAAAAGTACTTTCAGTATAAAGCCGATGCCTTCTGGCTGCCAGACACCTTCGGCTACAGCTATGCCATTCCGCAGATCATGAAGGGATGCGGCGTCAAGTATTTTCTGACCACCAAAATGGCCTGGAACGATACGAACCGTTTCCCCTACACCTCTTTTTACTGGCAGGGGATGGACGGCACCAGGGTGCTGACCCACCTGAACCTTACCCATAAGGGGCCGGACCCCTCTACGCTGCTGGAAATCACCAGGGGCGGGCCAACCATCAAAAACCCTATTGTGGAGAAAATGGTATCCGGCATGCGCCTGTTCTCCTACGGAAAAGGCGACGGGGGCGGCGGGCCGGAGTTTGAAATGATCGAAATGAGCCGGCGCCTTGCCGACCTGGAAGGCGTGCCCCGTTCCGGACATACCAGTGTCAGCCGCTTCATGCAAAGGCTGGAAAGCGAAATAAGGGAGCCCACGATATACGCCGGGGAGCTGTACCTGGAACTGCACAGGGGCACGCTGACGAATCAGCATCAAATCAAGCGCAATAACAGGCTGCTGGAGATTGCCCTGCATACGCTGGAGCTGCTCACCGTAAGGGACGCGGTTTTCAGCGGCGCCATGGCGGACGGAAAAAGCATCCATCCCCTTATGAACACCCTTTTGGTGAACCAGTTTCACGATATCCTTCCCGGCACCTGCATCCACAGGGTGCATGAGGAATCCACCGCCGCAACCGCAAAGGCCATCGGCGAGGCGGAGGAGCGGCAAAAAGCTCTCTTTGCCAACGACGGGAGCCGCACCCGCACCACGCTTTTCAATCCCCTGTCCTTTGACAGGCAGGACACGGTATACCTTCCCCGGCGAAAGGGCATGCGCATTGCGGGAGGCTATCCCCAGCAGGCGTTTGCGGATTTGGATGGGCAGGAAACGCTTTGCGTTTCAGGCATAGCCTTGCCCGCCTTCGGCACGGCAGCGCTCGTTTGGGAAGCGGGAGAACCGCCGGAACAAAAAAACCCCTTCCTATTGGAAGAGGATGTGCTCACAACGCCTTTTGCCAGGGTACGCTTCGCGCCAAACGGCGCGCTGTGCTCCTTTGTGGACCTTGCCGCAAACCGGGAACTGGTGGACAGCAACGGGTATGCCTTCAACACCTTCCTCATCGCGGAGGATGTGCCCGCCGCCTGGGACAATTGGGACATAGACGCCGACCTGGAAGATAAATTTCAAGACACCGTCCGCCTTCTGAACCGGGAGATCATATGCATCGGCCCGGCGGAGGCCCGCATCCGCAGCACCTACCAGATTACTCCCCTGTCCACCCTCATCCAGGACATGGTGTTTGACGCCTTCACGCCGAAGATCACCTTCGATACCGTCATCAACTGGGAGGACGGCCACCGGTTCCTGAAAGCCGCCTTCGATACGGCCCTTTTGTGCGACGGCGTGCGCAACGAAATCCAGTTTGGTTTCATCCGCCGCAGCAACCACCGCGGGAGTTCCACGGAAAAGGCCCACTTTGAAACCTGCAACCACAAATATTCCGATCTTTCCGAGGCCGGATACGGCCTGGCGGTTTTGAACGACTGCAAGTACGGCCTGTCCGTCCGGGAGGGCTCCATGCGGCTGTCGCTGCACAAGGGCGGCGAGCGCCCCGACCGCGCCGGCGACAAAGGCCGCCACGTCTGCCGTTATGCCCTCTTGCCCCATGGGGGGGATTTTTCGGCGCAAGCCGTGGTGCGCCCCGCTTATTGCTTCAATTACCCGCCCCTTGCCAAGGATGGCGCCGATCCCCTGCCCGCTCTACTGCGCATGGACGCCGCCAACGTGATCATAGAAACGGTGAAGCCCTGCGAGGATGCCGGCAAAGCCTACATCCTGCGGCTGTATGAATCCACCGGCGCCTATACCCGTGCAAATCTTTCCTTCGGCCATCCCGTAAAGGGCCTCGCCGTCACCAACATGCTGGAGGAGGAGCAGGAGGCATTGATGCCCGTCCAAACCCTTCCGCTCACCTTACGGCCCTTTGAGATCAAAACCCTCCGGGTGTCCTATTAGGCTGCCCTGTTTTCGCCTGGCCGGAGCCTTGCGCGCCGTTTGGCCATGCGCACGGATTGCTGAGGAAGCCTACTTTTTGCCCTTTGTACCGCCGGCCCTTTGCCCGCAGTCCCCATAGGGGCAGTTTGCGCAGGAGCCGCAGCACCCGCCGCCCCGCCTGCGCCGGCGCAGGATGTGTACGACCGCTCCCGCAATGGCGGCCGCCACTGCCACAAGAATCGCATAATCAAGCCATTTCACGTTCTCACCCCATGATCAGGGAAGCCAGCTGAAAAACCGCGGCGGCAACCGCCCAGGCGACGGCGCACTGCATCAGCACCACGCCTGCCGTGGCGAAGGAGGACTTGAGTTCCCGCCTTATGGTTGCCACGGCGGCCACGCAGGGCGTGTAAAGCAGCGTAAAGAGCAGGAAGCTGACAGCGGAAACCGGTGTGAACAGCGCCGCCAGCGCGGTATGCAATTCCGCCATGCCCGTATTGAGCAGCACGGACAGGGTGCTGACCACGGCCTCCTTAGCGGTAAAGCCGGAGATCAGCGCCGTGGCCACCCGCCAGTCGGCAAAGCCCAGGGGCGCCAGCACCGGAGCGATCCAGCGGCCGATCACGGCCAGCAGGCTGCTGCCGCTGTCTACAACCACGTTAAGCCGCGTATCAAAGGTCTGCAAAAACCAAATGACCACCGTCGCCACCAGGATGACGGTAAACGCCCGCTGCAGGAAATCCTTTGCCTTGTCCCACAGAAGCAGCACCACATTCTTGGGCGATGGAAAGCGGTAGTTGGGCAATTCCATCACAAAAGGCACCGGCTGGCCCCGGAAGGCCGTACCCTTTAAAAGCATCGCCATCAGGATACCCATCAGGATGCCCGCCACATACAAAAGAATCATCACCAGCGCGGCGGACTTTGGGAAAAAGGCGGCCGCGAACACCGCGTAGATCGGGATTTTCGCAGAGCAGCTCATGTAGGGCGTAAGCAGGATCGTCATCTTGCGGTCGCGCTGGGAGGACAGCGTACGCGTGGCCATGATCGCAGGCACCGTGCAGCCAAAACCCACCAGCATGGGCACAAAGCTGCGTCCCGAAAGGCCCAGCCTGTGCAGCGGCTTGTCCATCACAAAGGCGACGCGCGCCATGTAGCCCGTATCCTCAAGGATCGAAAGAAAAAAGAAAAGGGTCACGATGAGGGGCAGAAACGAAAGCACGCTGCCCACGCCCGCAAATATGCCGTCGATCACAAGGCTGTGCACCACGGGATTGATCCCATAGGCAGTAAGCCCCGCGTCCGCAAGCCCCGTAAGCGCGTCGATGCCGGCCAAAAGCCAGTTGGAAAACGCGCTGCCCACCACATTGAAGGTTAAGAAAAATACCAGGAGCATGATCATCAAAAAAACGGGCAGGGCCGTATACTTACCGGTCAGCACCCGGTCGATGCGGACGCTGCGGGCATGCTCCAGGCTTTCGTGGCACTTGACCACCGAGGCTTTCACAACGTTCTCAATAAAGGTATAGCGCATGTCGGCCAGCGCCTCGTTGCGGTCAAACCCCGTTTCGTTTTCCATCTCCACAATGCTGTGTTCCAAAAGTTCCCGCTCGTTTTGATCCAGTTCCAGCCGCCGGGCCAGCTTTTCATCGCCCTCAATCAGCTTGGTGGCGCAAAAGCGCGGCGAGATCCCCTCGTTTTCCGCGTGGTCCTCGATCAGGTGCGCCACGGCGTGGATGCAGCGGTGCACCGCGCCCTCCGGGCAAAAGTCCATCACGGAGGGGGTGAGCCTTTTTTTGACGGCGGTCACCATCTGGTCCACCAGTTCGGACACGCCTTCGCCCTTGGCGGCGGAGATGGGCACCACGGGGATGCCCAGGCCCTCGGACATTTTTACGATGTTGATGGTGCCGCAATTTTTGCGCACCTCGTCCATCATATTCAGCGCCAGCACCATGGGCACGTGCAGCTCCAGCAGCTGGAGCGTCAAATACAGGTTGCGTTCAATGTTTGTGGCGTCCACGATGTTGATGATGCCATCGGGCTTTTGATTGAGGATGAAATCCCGGGTCACGATCTCCTCTTCGGAATAAGGGCGGATGGAATAGATGCCGGGGAGGTCCACCACCGAGCAGTCCTTGGCGAAACGGATGCTCCCCATTTTTTGTTCCACCGTCACCCCCGGGAAATTGCCCACATGCTGGTTGGAGCCGGTGAGGGCGTTGAACAGGGTGGTCTTTCCGGAGTTTTGGTTGCCCGCCAGCGCAAAGATCATTCCGGCTTCACCCCAATCCAGCGCGCCTCATCAATGCGCAGCGTCAGTTCGTATCCCCGGATCAGGATCTGAAGGGGGTCCCCCATGGGCGCAACCTTCTGCATGGTTACCTTCGTCCTCGGGATAAGCCCCATGTCCAGCAGGCGCAGCCGCAAAGCGCCCGCGCCGCCAACTTTCTGGATGGTCGCCGTCTTCCCCACCGGCAGTTCATCAAGCGTCATGCTGCACGTCTCCTCATCCGTTTCTCCGGGCCTCCATATGTTAGCCCAGACTAACGGCGATGTCAATATGCTGCCTGGCAATTATGGCATGGATTGATGCGGATCACCGTTGAAATGCAAAAAAAGTGAAAATGGCGTGAAGCCTGCCGCAGGCATGAAGGAAGCAAGCCTGAAAGAACGGCATGGCTCCCGGCAGGGCAAATCCCGCCGGGAGCCGTCATGGGTGCATGCGCACGGATGCATGGATGTTTCTGACGAGCACAAACCGTCGCCAAGCCCCGGGAGGTACTGGAGGGCCGCAGTCCTCCAGTTTTGATCGAAAATCAGCGACATGCGCGGTGATTTTCGCTGGAATTTCGAAGAAATTCCTACCTTGCCCGAGCAAACGGCCGCACAATGGCGCAGCCAGGGTGCAGTGAAGCGAGGGAAAACCTCGGCAAAGTGGTAAAGCCACTTTGCCGACAGCCGATGGATATCACGTGTTGATTTGCAGCTGCTCCTGAAGGGAGCCGTCGTCGTCAAACACCAGAAAGTCCACCGGCGTCAAATAGACGGTATCGCCGGTTTGGAATTCGCTGTAGGTCCAGGCGTCGGCAATCACCCGGACAAGGGCGCCGTTCACCCGCACCCTGACGTCGTTGACATCCCCCAAATAGTAGCTCTGCTCCATCACGCCCATCAGGGCGCCGGGAGTTTCTTCCTTGGAAATACGGATGCGCTCCGGCCGGATGGCAGCCTCCACCTTCCCCGTCTTGGGCCCGTCATAGGGCAGGGCCTGCCCCATCTGCGAAAAGCGGAGGACGCCGTTTTCGCAAACCCCCTTGAAAAACTGCACCTTGCCCAAAAAGTCGGCCACGAACTGGTTCACAGGCCGGTTGTAGATCTCCTCCGGCGTGCCGCACTGCTGCACCACGCCCCGGTTGATCAAAAAGATCCGGTCACTCATGGCCATGGCCTCGGTCTGGTCATGGGTGACGTAGACCACGGTGATATTCAGCTTGCGCTGGATCTCCTTGATCTCAAAGCGCATGGATTCCCGAAGCTTGGCGTCCAGGTTGGACAGGGGCTCATCCAGCAAAAGCAGCCTGGGGGCGGCCACCAGCGCCCTGGCCAGCGCCACCCGCTGCTGCTGCCCGCCGGAGAGCTGGTTGGGAAAGCGCTGGCTGTACTGGTTAAGGTGAACGATGGCGAGCACCCGCTCCACCTCTTTGGCGATCTGCGCCTTGGGGGTGCGCTTGATGCGAAGCGGATAGGCCACGTTGTCGAACACGTTCATGTGAGGCCATACGGCATAGCTTTGGAAAACCATGCCCACGCTGCGTTTTTCAGGCGGCACGAAGGTTTTTTCGGAGGAAACCAATGCTTCATCGATATACAGCTCACCCTTGGTGGGGCGTTCAAACCCCGCGATGATGCGCAGCATGGTGGTCTTGCCGCAGCCGGAAGGGCCCAGAAGGGTGACAAATTCCCCGTCCCGGAAGGTTTCATCAAACTCCTTCAATACCACGTTTTCACCGAAGGCCTTGGTGATATGGTTGATCCTGACGGTGGACATGCGGTTCATCCTTTCCTTATATGGAGAATTCGCCCTTGGTGAGGCGGTGGAGCAGACCGTTCAAAAGCACCACGATCATCAGGATGCCAAAGGCCATGGCGCTGGCCTGGGGCTGGCTGGTATAGGTCCAGTATTCATACAGCTGGAAGCCGATGGTTTTGGTGGTGTTGGAATACAGGAGCGTGGTCATGGAAAGCTCGTAGAAGCTGGGGATAAAGATCAAAAACCAGCCGGCGGCGATGGAGGGGAAGATCAGCGGGCCGGTAATCCGAAGCATGGTGCGCAGCCAGCTTGCCCCGGACACCTGGGAGCTTTCCTCCAGGGACACGTGGATCTGGGACATGGCGGACACCACCGTGCGCATGCCCATCATCAGGTATTTGATGACGTAGGCCACGATCATGATATAGGCCGTATTGTAGATGTTCACGCCGAAGGAGCCCTTCATGGTCATGATCAATCCCAGGGCGATGACCACCGACGGCGTGCCGGAGCCCAAGGTGATCAAAAAATCCGGTATCTTGCGGCCCGTGACCCTTGTGCGCTGGAGCAGGTAGCTCATCACGCAGCTTACCGCGATGCCGATGGTGGCGGTGACCCCGGCAAAGACCAGGGAGTTTTTCAGGCATTCCAAGGTTTCCCCCCGGGAGAAGATCAGCGTCCACTGGCCGGTGGTAAAGTTCCCCGCCTCCCACACGCTCTTGCCAACATCCACCTTGAAGGAGGTGAACAGGATGGTCAGGAACGGCAGCAGGATCATGATCACGGCAAACAGCCCCACCAGCGCGGTGAGGGGCACCCGCCATTTGTTCAGCTCCACAATGTTGGGCCGCGTGGACTTGCCGGACACCGTGATAAACTGCCGCCTGGATACCACAAAATCAGAAAAGTACAAAATCATGATGGCCAGGAGCATCAGGAATACCGCCAAACCTGTGGCATCGTTGATCCCCTGGGTACCCAGGCCGTAGTATTCGATGATGCGGGTGGTAACGGTGTGGATCTTCCCCGGAGCACCGATAATGGAGGGGATGCCATAGGCGCTGGCGGCACCGATAAACACCAGCAGGGCGCCAGCGATAAGGGATGGCGTCATCATGGGCAGGGTGATTTTCAGCACCGTCTTTACCGGCGAGGCACCGGAGATGCGGGAGGCCTCCTCCAGGGAGGGGTCCATTTTCTCCATGGCTCTGGAGATGGTGATAAAGGCGTAAGGATAGTAAAAGGAAGTAAGCACCCAGACCAGGCCGCCGATGGAATACACGTTCAAGGGGCCGGTGCCTTCCTGAATACCCAGAATCCAGCGCAAAAGCACATTGATGTTCCCCACGTTGGGATTGAGGAGCCTGAGCCAGGCCATGGCCCCCAGATACGGGGGCACCATGTAGGTAAGCACGAACAGGCTTCTGAAGAATTTCTTGCCGTACAGATCGGTACGCCCCACCAGCCAGGCCAGGGGGAAGGCAATCAGCGTGCCCAGCACCATGGTGGCCGTGGCGCAGATGAGGGTGTTCTTCAGTGCGCTCCAGTTCATGCTGTAGCTGTACAGCCGCCTGAAGGTTTCCAGGGAGAAGGTGTTGTCCGGAAAGAGGGATTTGACCAGCAGGTAGACCGTGGGCATAAGCTGGAACACCAGCATGAAATCCACAATCAGCAGGATGATGACCCACTTGAAATCCACCCGCCAGCTTCCTTCCTTTTTCAAAAGGAAGACCAGAAGCAGAATGTCCAGCATCATCAGGACGCCCGCAAGGATCACGCTGCGGCTGTTTGTGTAGGCCAGCCGCATGAGGAAAGAAACCTGCTTGCTAACCGCCATCTCATAGGCGGTCAGACGTACCGCCGCATCCCTAACGGATTTTTTCAGGCTGTTCACAAGCTCCGTAGGCACCGTTTCGCCGTCTTCCCTTGCGGAAGCGAAAAAAAGCTGCAGGAGCATGGCCTGCCTATCCGTGCCGGAAAGGCTGCCTAGGGCGGCAGACGCCGCTTCCGGCGCGGCCCGGCTTTCATCAAGAAGGCATAAAAGCAGCTCCTGCCGGAAGCTGTCCCGCTTAAGAAGGTCCGCCATGCCTTTTTTTACGGCGGAGGTCACCCGGGGGCCGGACAGGGCGTAGGAAAGGGTCAAAAGCCCGTATTCCGCGCGTTCCGGGTCCTGCGCCCCTTCCAGCAGCGCCGCCACTCGCCCCTGCGCTTCTTCCCCGCCCGTAAGCCACTGGGCCATCAGCAAGCTGTCCGCAATAGGCTGCAAAGCTTCCCGCTGCGCGGCGGAAAGCTGCGTAAGGGCCGGGGCGACATGCCGGTCAAAATAGGCATCCAGTTCCCCGCCCAGTTTGTAAATGTCGGAGTACGCCTCCTCGGTGTTGAAGCCCGAGGCGCTGTAGGCGCGGATCCCCGCAAGCCCGCCTGCGATCATCCCCACGCCCAGCAGCAGCAGCAAAAGCAGCGCCAACCTGACCGCCAGAGAGGAATGCCCCTGGAGTTTCAACACCGGTACCGCCTGCTCGGCGGATATTTTCATGGGGGAAGTCCTCCTTATACTATTGTAAAATATTATTTCGTCCAAAGCGGCGAGAGATTTTCGATGCAGGGCAAGGAGACGGAGCGAGGCAACGCCGCGCTACACTGGGTTCCGTAGCCCGGCCGCCCCCGGTGGGGGCAATGGGCCGGGCAGAGGAAGCTTGTGAAACGAGCCACGCAAACGGCAGTGAGCGGGGCGACGATTGAGCAAGCCGGGCACAAGGCGACACAGTCGGCGCCCGTTCAAACGCTTTTGAACGGGCGGTCGCGTAGCGACTTGGTTTCCGGCAGGAAACCAACCTTCCGCACGAAAAGAACCGCCGTAACGACGAAATAATGTTTGGAAATAGTATTATAACGCATCGACAAAGCGGCGCCAGCCACTTTGTCGATGCAGTGAGCCACCCGCCGCGGAGCGGCCTTCCTTGGGTGCGTGTGGAATGGGTCTATTGCGTTACGCGCTCCTGGAACTGGGTGCGGATCTCCTCGCGCATGGTGTAGCAGCGGACCCAGTCCACGCCCATGTCGGTTTTGATCAGGCCGTCGGTGTCGATGGAATCATAGGGGATGCCGGTCATGCCCTTCAAAACGCCGTGCATGTAGCCCTGCAGCACAAACTGCTGGCCCGCGTCGCTCAAAAGCCAATCGGTAATGGCCTCGCAGGCCTCAATATTCATGTTGGCGCTGCGGTCTTCAGCCACGGTCATCACGGTGGAGGGGATCAAAATATTGCCGTCCTCGGGATAGATGCAGGCAATCTTGCTGCCCTCTTCCTTGCGGATCTTCAATACGCTCTCCTCCAGGATCATGATCACCTTGCACTCGCCGGTTTGCAGCTTGGCCAGCGCCGTGGAGCCGGACTCGATCATCACGCCGTTTTGGCCCAGGGCGGTAAAATAGTCATAGCCGTACTTGTCGCTCAGCGCTGCCACAGCCGCCATGGTGGTGCCGCTGGTGAGCGGGTTGCCCATGGAGATCTGCCCCTTCAGGGAGGTATCGTTCGCGAAATCATAAAAGGTTTTGGGCAGCGTATCAGCGCTGTTCAGCTCCGGGTTATAAGCCAGCACCATGTTGCACACCCGGACGGGGTACCAATATCCTTCCTCATCGTAGGGGAAGCGCAGCTTATCCGCCGCCCCATCAATGACGTAGGAATGCAGCCAGCCGCCTTCCTTCAACTCTAGGGAGTAGGCGGGCTCGGCCACCAGCATCATGTCGCAGCCCAGGGTGCCGGTCTCCATCTCGCCGGCCAGCTTGGTCTGCAGCGAGCCCGTGCCGCCGTAGAAGAATTCCACCTCCAGGTTCGGGAATTCCGCCTTCAAGGCCTCGGACATCATGTCGATCACGAATTGGTACATGGAGGTGTAGATCGTCACCTTGCCCGACAAATCCTCGTTGACCGCCAGGGCCGTGGGGACCGCCGCCAGCATCGCCAGGCATAGAAGGGTTGCCAGAAGCTTTTTCATGTTGTTTCCCTCCCTTTATTGAATTGTGTAAAGGGCCGCGGCGTATAAAAAACATATGCGCGCGGCAACGAACCAATTGTTATATTCAGTATATATCATCCGGTATGGAAAAATCAACCTTTTGCTTACATAAAACTTTCATATTGCATACAAATATCAAACACTTGACAAACATTACACAAATATTTCCGCCCGTTGCACATTTTGCCTTGCAGTGCATCATTGCCGCCTTTGTGCCTTGAAAGCACGGAAAAATTTCCACCGCACCCCTTTTAGCTATTGACACACTGCGGAAAAGCAGGTATAGTGATTATATGACATCCATGTCACACTGGAGTGCGCTGTGAGTACGATCTATGATATTGCGAAGGAGACAGGCTTTTCTCCTTCAACAGTCGCCAGGGTGCTGCGGGAAAAAGGCTATGCCAGCCCGAAAACAAAAGAGGCGATCCGTGCCGCGGCCAACAGGCTGGGATATACGCCTTCCTATGCCGCCAAGGTAATGCGGACCAGGCTTTCCCACAGGATCCTGTTCTGTGTGCCGGAATTGAACGCGCAGTTTTTTTTCCGTATCAATCAAAAGATTTGCCCGGTGATGGACGCGGCGGGGTATTTCACCCTGACCTGCATGACTGGCAGCAACGAGGAGAAAGAGCTGGAAATGCTCAACGCCCTGCGTGAGGACGTTGCCGATGGCATGATCATGATCTCCCACAATGTAACGCGCCGGCTGATAGATACCATCAACACCCTGGAAAAGCCTGTGGTGCTCATCAACTGGGTGCCCGACAAACGGCCCGGCGACCGCTTCCATAATATCTTCACGGATGTGACAGACGGTATCTACAAGACCACAAAGCTCATGATCGATCATGGGCACCGGGATATCGCCTTTGTGGTGGGCAATATCGACGTAACCACTTCCCAGTCCCGCTACCTGGGCTATAAAAAAGCCCTGGAGCAGAGTGGCATCCCCCTTCGCGAGGACCTTGTGATGCAGATCGTGCGGCATATCAACTGCTCTGCGGTTTGCGAAAACATACTGATGCTCTCTCCCCGGCCCACCGCGGTCGTGTTCTGCTCGGATTACGACGCGGCACAGTTTATTTCAGTCTGCCGCCGCCACAACCTGAATGTTCCCAGGGATATCAGCGTGACCGGCATGAACGACGAGGATATCGCCCGCTTCTTTGATCCACCCATGACCACCTACTTTCTCAATGACAGCCGCCTTGGGGAACTGGCCGCCCATATCATGTTGGACAGCCTGGAGGGAAAGCTCCGGGATTATCAAACCATACGGATAGAGGGGGAATTGATTTACAGAGGGACAGTTTCTGTCTGCAGGGAATAGTTTTTTATTTTGGCAAATGTGGCATCGATGCCATTTAGTTGCATAAATTTCGCAGAAAGTTGCATGAAAAGAGAGAGAAGCATGAAACAAAACCATCCCTGTAACACCATTGTTATCTGCAGCGACCAGCACCACTTCCGGTACGCGGGATATGCAGGCCATCCCTTCGTGAAAACGCCGAACCTTGACGCCCTGGCCGAGGAGGGAACCGTGTTTACCCAGGCGTACTGCAACTGCCCCGTATGTACGCCCAGCCGCATGAGCTTTATTACCGGCAAGTATGTCAGCCAGATCGGCAGCTGGTTTATCGGCGTGCCGCTTGATGAAAAAGAAAAGACATGGGCGTCCCGGTTATCCGAAGCGGGCGTGCATACCACCATGATCGGGAAAATGGATTTTTGCGGGCCTTACCAATCCGGGGGGTTTGACGATTACCAGATTATTGAACGGCGGGGGATGTTCGATCCATATCCGCGCACCTCCCCCCTGGGTTCCAGGGTCAGGGAATACATAAGGAGCGACAAGCGTGCGCACATCAAAAACGCCGGCATCCGCAAGCAGTTGTATACCAACGGTTCGGACGGCCACAACGATGCGCTGGGCTTTTATGACCATGACCGCATGATTACGCAATGGGCCATCAATTACCTGCGCGGGCTTCAAAACCGGCTGTCCGATGAGCCGTGGACGCTGTACCTGGGGTATTTGATGCCCCATTGGCCCTACACCTGCCCGAAGGAATACTTCGATTTGTATTATCCGGACCGCGTGCAAATGCCCTTTGACTGCGTGATGCCCGAAAACGAAAAGCTGCATCCCGCCGTACGGGAGTTCCAACGCGCCTGCAACCTGACGGATATCAGCGCGGACGATGTCCGGCGGGTGCTGGCGGGGTACTGCGGCATGATCACGGCCATGGACGGGATGATCGGCCAGGTGTTTGCGGAACTGAAGCGGTTGGGTCTTTACGAGGATGTCAACATCCTCTACACCTCCGACCATGGCGACTCCTGTGGCGAGCATGGCCTGTTTTACAAGCAGTGCTCCTACGACGGATCTTGCGCGGTGCCCCTGGTGATGAAGGGGCCGGATATCAAAAAGGGCCACACGGTGACCGTGCCCGTCACCCTGGCCGACATGTACCCGACGCTCATGGACCTGTGGAACCTGCCCGTGGAGGAGGACCGTCCCGGAAAGAGCTGGCGGCCGCTGCTGGAGGGTGGGAACGCCTATGGCATGGAATATGCCTTTGCGGAGTACCACGGGAACTTCTTCCGGGACAGCTGGTACATGCTGGTCAAGGACGGATTCAAGTATACCTACTATGTTGGCGGCCGGCCGACGCTGTTCCACCTTGACAGTGATCCTAGGGAAATGCATGATCTGGCGGCGCTGCCGGAGCACCGGGAAAGGCTTGCGGCCTTTGAAGCGCTGCTGCGCACCATCCTCGACCCCGAAGCCGTATGCGAAAGGTCCAAGCAGGACCTGGGCTTGATCGGGCCCAACGGGGAGGACTACACAAAGGAACTGACGTTTGCCAAACTCCAGGAAGGCTACAAAACCGGCCGATTCGCCTATCAGCCTGAGTTTGTACCCTACCGCGAATACGCAAAGGAGCATTAACATTGCTTCCAAACAATATCGCGCCGGGAAAGGAGCACGGGATGAAAAAACAGTTTGTGATGATCATGTGCGATACCCAAAGGTGGGATATGCTGAATTGCTACCGCCAAACGGGGCTGCAAACGCCCCATCTGGACGCGCTGGCCGCCGGGGGCGTGCGCTATGAGCGGGCCTATGCCGTGCAGCCGGTGTGCGGACCTGCGCGTTCGGCAATTTTTACGGGCCTGATGCCCAGCGTAAACGGTGCCTGGGCCAACGATATGCCCCTGTACGCAAACGTCCGTACCCTGGGCCAGCGGCTTGCAAAACACGGCGTGCATGCGGCGTACATCGGCAAGTACCATCTGGACGGCTCGGATTACTTCGGTACGGGGGAATGCCCGGAGGGCTGGGATCCTGAGTATTTCTACGATATGCGCATGTTCCTTGAGGAGCTTCCCGAGAGGGAGCGGGTACTCTCCCGCTCCGCGCTGTCCATGAAATTCCGGCCCGTGCGCAAGGAGGATACCTTCGGCGGCAAAGTAACCGCCCGGGCCATCGATTTCATGAACCGGCACAGGGAGGAGGACTACTTCCTTGTGGTGTCCTTTGATGAGCCGCATCATCCGTTCCTGTGCCCCCCGCCCTTTGACCACCTGTATGACGGCTACGAATTTCCAGTTACCCCCAATGTTCTTGATACCCTGGAGGGGAAGCCCGATTATCAGCGCGTATGGAGCGGCAAGCGACGTCTTGCGGACCGGGAAAAAGTACGCATCGTGCATTCCGCCTATTTCGGCTGCCATTCCTATGTGGACGACCTGGTGGGGCAATTGTTGCGAGTGATCCCGGAAACGGCGGCGGTCCTGTATACCGCCGATCACGGAGACATGCTGGAAAGCCATTCCCTGGACAGCAAGGGCGCCGTATCCTATGAGGAAGCAACGCGGGTTCCCCTGCTCTTCCGCCATCCGGACGGGGAAAGGGGCCGGGTGTACAGCCGCCAGCCCGTATCCCACCTGAGCATCAGCCCCACGGTGATGGAATATTTCAATCTTCCCGCGTCGCCCGCCTTTCACGCGGAAAGCATGCTCAACACCGTTCTTGATGTGCAGGCGCCCCATGCGGAGGCTTACTGCTTTATGGAGTTTGGCCGCTTTTGCCAGGGCAACGACACAAACGGCGGGCTGCAGTTGATCAGGGCCGTCACTGACGGGCATTGGAAGCTGGCGGTCAACCTGACGAGCACAGACGAACTGTATCACCTGGATACAGACCCTTATGAGATGAGCAACCTGATTGACAACCCGGCGCACGTAGAAGCGCGGAACAGGCTGCATGATGCTTTGACCGGCCACATGGACGCGTGCCGTGACCCCTTCCGCGGCTACTGCTGGGAGCGAAGGCCCTGGCGCACAGACGCGCCCGGGGCCAGCTGGCCGGGGCATGGCTTTAGGAGGCAGCGGCCCTACGACGGCTACGAGCCCCGGGAATTGGACTATGCCACTGGTTTGGAAATTTCCGCCTGCCAGCGGAAAATCGTGCAGCCGGAGCAATTCGCGGACTGCGGATCCCTTGACGAGCTGGCCGAAAAAATGATCGCAACCCACAAGGCGCCAAGGCTATCCGATGGGCACAAGTGCGGGGAGTAAAACCTGCCGTCCGTTTGCGGCGGAAAAAGGTGAAAGGAGGCAAGGAAGCCTGCGAGCGGTCCATCTTGCAATCACGGATAAACAAAACCCATCGACAAAAAGAGAGGAGAAAATACCATGAAAAAGCTGCTGTCCGTTTTTTTGGCAGCTACGCTGCTGGTATCCGTCATCGGCCTTTCCTATGCGGAGGAAGGGGCGTATACCATGCCCGTCCGGCTGCTAAGCCCAGAAAAGACCACCGTCACCTACATGACTCCCATGCACGCGCTGCAGACGAACCTGGATGATTATCAATATATCGCCGATCTGGAGGCCGCGACCAACGTGCATCTTGATGCCACCTGGGTAGCCGCAGGCCAATGGAGCGAGAAGAAAAACCTGACGCTGGCCGGCGGTGTCAGCGAACTGCCGGACATCCTCAACGGCGTCAGCGGAACCGATATCGCCACCTATGGGCCCCAGGGGTATTTTGTGCCTATCGATGAATATCTGTCGGAAGACCTGACCCCGAACTTGCTGGCGCTCTTTGAAAAGTACCCCGACTACAAGGCGGCCATCACCTCCTCCGACGGGCATATTTACCAGCTTCCCACCATCAACATGCTGCCTTTCCGGCAAAGCCCCTTCAACATGTTCATCAACACAGAGTGGCTTAACAAGCTGAATTTGCCCGTGCCCACCAATTACCAGGAGCTTTATGATGTGCTGGTGGCCTTCCGCGATAACGATTGCAATGGGAACGGCGATGCCGGCGACGAGATTCCCCTGGCCGGCAACTGGCAGGGCGGGACCGATTACTTCCGCTGGGTGTTCCTGTTTGCCATGTTTGGATTCCCGGTGGAATCCGATATGCTGTATGTCAACGACGACTACAAGGTCTGCCTTGCGCCGTTGGAGCCGGGGTACGACGTGGCGCTGACCTATTTCAAAAAGCTGTATGCCGAAGGCTTGCTGGACCCGGAGACCTTTACCCAGGACAACGCCGCTTACACGGCCAAAGGGCAGCAGGACCCCGCGCGTTACGGGATCTACTTTGATTGGTTCGGCACCGTTGTGGCGGGCGAAGCGAACTTTGCCCAGTATGATGTGCTGGCCCCCATGGCCGGCCCCGGCGGCAAGACTGTGTGGACCAACCGCGGCACCCGCGGTTTTTACGGCGGCGGCGGTGTGGCGGTGAGTGCCGGGGCATCGGACATCAAGACGTGCATCGGATGGCTGGATTACCTGTACAATCCCGAAATCTCCATGCAGACCACCCGCGGCAACATCGGTACCGTATTGTATTTTGATGAGGCGGACGGAAAGTACCATTCCTATGATGCTCCCGAGGGCTATACCGCCGATTCCTTCCGGGTGCTGAACGTGCCTGCGGAAGCCGTGCCGTACGCCTTCATGGCGGACCAGGTGGCCAAGATCGTCCTGCCAGCGAATATGCAACGCAAGATCGATGTTTTCTATCCCGTCAACGCGCAGTATATGTCCAAAAACTACCTGCCGGCACTGAATCTGACACTGGAGGAGAGCAATGACCTGGCCATTTACCAGGCTGACATCGGAAGCTATCTGCAAAAGATGATCCCCGCCTTTATCACTGGCCAGGCCGATATCGAAACGGGGTTTGCGGATTTCCAAAAACAACTGGAGGCCATGGGCACCGCGGAGTACCTGAACATTTATCAAACCGGCTACGACCGCTTCTTGGCCGCGGCCAAATAACATGCGCGGCGAGGAAAAGCCCCGAAAAAGATGCAACACCACTTTTCCTTAATCCCGGGGAGCGCGGTGCGCCGCGCTCCCCGGCCTTCCCAATCCAGCGAAAGGAACCTGATGAATGATGCTAAGACGGCTGCGCCTAAGCGTATCAAGGCACTGGCAGCTCTACCTGCTGCTGACGCCCACCATCGCCTATTTCCTTATCTTTCATTACGTGCCCATGCTTGGCGTGCAGATTGCTTTTCGTGACTTTTGGGCAAATAAGGGCATATGGGCAAGCCAATGGGTGGGGTTGAAGCATTTCCGCCGTTTTTTTGCATCCTACAATTGCGAGGTCGTCATCCGCAACACGCTGGTGCTGAGCGTGTACCAGCTGGCGGTGTCCTTTCCGTTTCCCATTCTGCTGGCGGTGATGCTGAACCAGCACCACCGCTCCGGCTTCAAAAAGCTGGTGCAGACGGTTACCTATGCGCCCCACTTCATATCCATTGTGGTGCTGGTAAGCTCCATGATGATCATGTTCTCCCCGTCCATCGGCATCATCAACCATCTGCTGAACGCCGCGGGGCTGGAGAGCGTCTATTTCTTCGGCAAGGCCTCCTGGTTCCGCACGCTGTATGTGTTTTCCGGCGTGTGGCAGACCACGGGCTGGAGCTCCATTATCTACCTGGCGGCGCTGACCTCCATCGACCCATCGCTGCATGAGGCGGCCATGATGGATGGCGCATCCAAGCTTCAGCGCATACGGCATATTGATCTTCCCGGCATCTCCTCCACGATCATCATCATGCTGATCCTTGCCTGCGGACGGCTGATGACCGTGGGGTATGAAAAGGTATACCTGATGCAGACCGCCCTGAACCTGGATACTTCCGAAGTGATTTCCACCTACGTCTACAAGGTGGGCCTGCTCAACAACCAGTTCAGCTATTCCACGGCCATCAACCTGTTCAACTCGCTCATCAACTGCGTGCTGATCGTATCGGTCAACTGGCTGGCCGGCAAGTTCAGCGAATCAAGGCTGTGGTAGGAGGGAGGCATATGAGCATGCAAAGTACCCAGCCGGCGGGAGGAAAGCGCTCCGGCTCGGACCTGGCGTTTGACATTATCAATACGCTGCTGCTGAGCATCGCGCTGCTTACGGTATTGTATCCGCTGTATTACATCGTTATCGCCTCCGTAAGCGACCCCAATGCCGTCAATACCGGCAAGGTGATCCTGCTGCCTGTGGATCTGACCATCGAAGGCTACAAGAAAGTGTTCGCCTACGATACCCTCTGGCAGGCATACGGGAATACCATCAAGTATGTGCTCATCGGCACAAGCATCAATCTTGCATTAACACTTACCGGCGCCTATGCGCTTTCCCGGCGGGAGCTGGCGGGCCGCAGGTTTTTTATGCTGATGATTACGTTTACCATGATTTTCAGCGGCGGGCTGATCCCCACTTTTTTGACGGTAAAAGGCCTTGGCATGTACAATACCATGTGGGCGCTGGTCATCCCCAACGCCATCGGCGCTTACAATTTGATTGTGGCGCGTACCTTCTTTGAAACAAGCATTCCCTACGAACTGGTGGAATCCGCCAACATCGACGGCTGTTCCGATATCCGCTTCTTTCTGAACATCGTCCTTCCGCTCTCGCCCGCCATTATTGCGGTGATGATCCTGTTTTATGGTGTGGCGCACTGGAACAGCTTTTTCAATGCCCTGATTTATTTGAAAGACCGCTCCCTGAACCCTTTGCAGCTAGAGCTGCGGGAACTGCTGATCACCCAGCAGGCCATTCAAAACCTGGACGCCGAATCCATCTTTCAGGTGCAGCGGACGGCCGACATTATGAAATTCGCCGCCATTATCGTGTCCAGTGTGCCCATTATTGCCGTCTACCCCTTCTTGCAGCGCTTTTTTGTAAAGGGTGTCATGATCGGGGCCATCAAAGGCTGATCCCGCCGGAACAATTACTGCGCTCCCCGCTTTCAGCAACAGCGAAAGCGGGGGTTTTCATGCCTTGCAGTGCAGGGCAATCCGCGTTACAATAGAAGATGAAAAAGGGAAAAAGGACGTGCCGCATGCACATCGTACTGGTAGCCCCGGAGATCCCTCAAAATACGGGCAACATCGCCAGAACCTGCGCCGCCACCGGGGCGATGCTCCATCTGGTGAAGCCCTTGGGCTTCTCCCTGTCCGACAGGTATCTGAAGAGAGCCGGGCTGGACTACTGGCACATGATGCGCTACCGGGTGTATGACAGCCTGGAGGAATTCTTTTCCCTGCATCCGCGGGAGCGCATGTATTACGCCACCACCAAAGCACCCAGGGCTTACACCGAGGCTGCTTACGGGCCGGAGGACTATCTTGTTTTCGGCTGCGAGACCAGGGGGCTGCCGGAAGCCTTGATAAGCCGCGTATACGACAGGTGCATCCGCATCCCCATGCGGGAGGGAGCCAGGTCGCTGAATCTAAGCAATTCCGTGGCGGTGGTCCTGTATGAAGCGCTCAGACAGCAGGATTTTGCCGGGCTTTTGGCAGCGGGGGAGCTCACCGGCCGGGAGGAGCCGTCCGCGCCCTGGATGGATTATCTTTGATCCCTCTTCCGTTTCATTATGGAAGAAAACCCGATGGAGGGGACTTGCTTTGAAGCCATACGATGACGATATTGATTTTCTGGAGGATGACCCGGAGGAAAAACGCATGCGGCGCGCGGGAAGGCTGCGGGTGGCGGCCGGCGTGATGGATTTTCTGAGCGTTATCGCAGGGATGGCCGTGGTGCTCGTTCTGGCGGCGCTGCTCATCAGCCTGGTCAACTGGCTGTCGGGGGACATCAAGCAGATGTTCGCGCTTTTGCAAAGAAGGCTGCAATAGACATCGCAAAAGCGCCCATGTCATTTTGTGTACCGCGCTTTTTGCCCGCGGCAGATTGCGTTTGGATCGCCTGGATATACTAAAGCGGAGGCGGCCATGATTTCGATCTCCTGGGAAGAACTGCATCAAAGGATCGAGGACTGCACAGCCTGTCCCCTGGCGTCGGGCTGCACCCGCAAGGTGCCCGGCCAGGGCGATCATACCGCGCCCCTGATGCTTATCGGCGAGGGGCCGGGAGAGGCGGAAGACAGACAAGGCCTGGCTTTCGTGGGCCCGGCGGGGCAGCTGCTTACCAGGATGCTGGCGGCTATCGGCCTGCCCAGGGAGCGGGTGTATATCTGCAACATCGTCAAGTGCCGCCCCCCCAACAACCGGGTGCCCGCACGGGAGGAGGCGGAAATGTGCCTGCCTTATCTGCGCATGCAGACGGCGCTGATCCGCCCCAGAATCATCCTGCTTTTGGGGGCCACGGCCGCCCGCACCATTCTTGGGGAAGAAGTCCGCATCACCCGTGACCGGGGCACGTGGTTTGAGCGCAAGGGCGTTTTTTTGATGCCCACCTTCCACCCTTCCGCGCTGCTTCGGGACGAGGCGAAAAAGAAGGACGCGTGGGAGGACTTGAAATCACTCCGGCAAAAACTGCAAGAGCTTCATCTGTATCATGACTTGTTGGGAGAAAATAGGGAATGAACAATGCCATGCAGTCGTTCGCCGCAAGGTGCGGCTCCTTTTTCCAGCCGCTTTGGCCGGGGGAGGACAAGGTGCTGGTTTTTGGGGAGGGCTGCGCCCATAAGCCGCGGCTGATGCTTATCGGGGAGGCGCCCGGCGAGCAGGAAGTCATGCAGGGCCGCCCCTTTGTGGGCAAGGCAGGCAAGAACCTGACTGCCTTTTTATCGTCCGTCCATTTGAGCCGGGAAGACATTTACCTGACCAACGTGGTCAAGATCCGGCCTACCAAGGTGAGCGAAAAAGGCAGGGTCAGCAACCGCCCCCCCTCCCGGGAGGAGATCGGCCTGTTCCTGCCCTGGCTGACGGAGGAGATTTTTCTTGTCTCTCCGGAACTGATCGTAACCCTGGGGAATGTGGCCCTGAAAAGCCTTCTGGGGAAAACCACCATCGGGGAGGCCCACGGCCGTTTCCACCAGGCGTCCCTTTCCTTTTCCGGCGGGAAGGAAAGGCGTTTTCCGCTCTTCGCGCTGTACCATCCCGCCTCGGTAATCTACAATCGCGCGCTTCACGATGTTTACGCCCATGATCTTGCCCTTCTTGACGAAGCGCTTAACGGGGCGGACGGCATAAAATCGGACAGTTGAGGCGGCGGGCTGTATGATTGGCGCCATTGTGTAGCCCTGAAGGCAAAAACATGCTATACTGGCACCATCAGGACAGGAGGGGATCGTATGCTTGATTTTATCATCGTGAACCTTCCCATCATCGTATGCCTTTTGGTAGGCATCGGTTTATTGGTGGTGGAGGTTTTCCTGCCGGGCTTCGGGCTTCCCGGCATATCCGGCATCATTCTGGAAGTTGTGGCCATCGGGCTCACCTGGGCAAACCTTGGCCCTGTGACCGCCCTGGGGATGACCATCATCATCCTGGCGGTGATCGCCATCGCCGTATCCATCGCGCTCAAGTCCGCGGCCAAGGGGCGGCTTTCGAAATCCAAGATCATCCTCAACCATTCGGAGAGCGCTGCCGAAGGCTACAGCGCCACCACGGATATGGATGTTTTTCTTGGCAGGGAAGGGATTGCCACCACCATCCTGCGGCCGGCCGGAATCGCCGAATTTGACGGCGTACGGCTGAACGTGGTGACGGACGGAGAGTTTGTCACCGCGGGCACCCGGGTGCGCATCGAGCATGTGGAAGGCGCCAGGATCCTGGTGCGGCCGGCGTAACGGACGGCAGGCAACATTGGAAAGGCTTTCTTCCGGCGCGGCCGGGGGGATCTGGAAATAGAAAGGGGATACGGCTATGGATCTAACCATCATGTGGATTGCCTTTTTCCTGTTTCTGGCATTTGTAATCGTCGCGGTGATCCTTCGCTTTGTGCCGCTGGGGCTGTGGATCAGCGCCATCGCGTCCGGCGTGCATGTGCCCATCACCACCCTGGTAGGCATGCGCTTCCGGCGCATCGTGCCGCACCGGCTGGTGCTTCCGCTGATCAAGGCAAACAAGGCGGGCCTCAATCTGGCCATCAGCAAGCTGGAGACCCACTACCTGGCGGGCGGCAACGTGGACAAGGTCATCAATGCCCTGATCGCCGCGCAGCGCGCTGATATCAATCTGGCTTTTGAAAAAGCCTGCGCCATCGATCTGGCCGGCCGCGACGTGTTCAACGCCGTGCAGATGAGCGTAACCCCCAAGGTCATTGAGACGCCGGTGGTAGCCGCCATCGCCAAGGACGGCATTGAGCTTCGGGCCAAGGCCCGCGTAACCGTACGCACCAACATTGAGCGCCTGGTAGGCGGCGCCGGCGAAGAAACGGTGATCGCCCGGGTAGGCGAGGGCATCGTAACCACCGTCGGTTCTGCCGAGACCCATAAATCCGTACTGGAGAATCCGGATCTGATCAGCCGCACGGTGCTGAACAAGGGTCTGGACGCCGGCACCGCCTTTGAGATCCTCTCCATCGACATCGCCGATGTGGATGTGGGCCGCAACGTTGGCGCGCAGCTGCAAATGGACCAGGCGGAAGCCGACAAGCGCATCGCCCAAGCCAAAGCGGAAGAGCGCCGTGCCATGGCCGTGGCCCGTGAGCAGGAAATGAAGGCCTCTGTGCAGGAGATGCGCGCCAAGGTGGTGGAAGCCGAGGCCGAGGTCCCCAAGGCCATGGCCACCGCCCTGAAGGAAGGCAAGCTGGGCGTGATGGATTACTATCAGATGCAGAACGTGATCGCCGATACTTCCATGCGGGACGGCATCGCCAAAGCCAGCACCCCTGCCGCGCCCCCCGAGGAGCTGCACAAGAAATAAGCCTCCCGGCTTTTGAAACGCCTTGCCCGGCGCGTATCCCGCGCCGGGCATACGGAAAGGAGGCGGTATTTTGGACGGATTTGTTGTCCTCATGATCCTGTTTGCCATCGTAAACGTCGTTCTCAAGGCAGCGAAGAAGCAGCAGGCGGGAAGCAAGGGCCGCCGTACGCCGGAACAGCCCTGGCAGCGCATGCTGGGAGATATCGGCAAATCCTTTCAGGGCCCTGCGTCCGAAAAGCAGCCGGACTTGCTTATGACGCCCCTGAATCCTGTTAAATCCGCTGCGCCCAAGGTCTACCGGGAAGGGACCGGCAAGGAAGGCCAGTATACCCCCGGGAGCCTTGCAAACCGGCAGCAGATGTCCGTAAGCATCTCCCCGCGTTTGGGTGAGGGGGAGTCCGCTCCGCTTTCCGCGCCGGGCAGCCTTGCCATGGCTTTGGATGCAGAGGCTGTGCATCCTGCGGGAGGTTCCCCTATGCCGGCTGCCGCACAGCCATCAGCCTCTGCGCTGCATCTTGCCTTCAACCGGGACGCGCTGCTCCAGGCCGTCGTGATGCATGAAATACTGACAAGGCCCCAGGACAGGAAAAGGCGGTGGAGCGTCCGTTGAACGATATCCGGGTTGTGATCGCCGATGACGACAGCGGAATGCGCACCGTGATGCGCCACATGATCACCAAAGTGGAGGGTTTTACCCTGGCCGGCGAGGCGGAGGACGGCCTGAAGCTGATGGAGCTTGTGGAAAGGCACCGGCCCCAGGTAGTTTTTGTGGACGTGGAAATGCCCGGCATGAGCGGCGTGGAATGTGCGCGGCTCATCCAGGACATGGATCCGGCCACCGTCATCATCTTTGCCACCGCCCATGACCAGTACATGGGCGACGCCTTCGAGGTATACGCCTTCGACTACCTTTTGAAGCCCTTCAAGGTGGAGCGTGTCTTAAAAACGCTGGAACGGGCGCGGGACCGCATCACCCGCCGGGAGGAAAAACCCCTGCCGCCCTTGAAGCCCCGCGGCCAGGCGGCGGCCGGCCGGCTGATGCTCCACCACCGGGACGGCGTGAGCTTTCTGAATATGCAGGACATCCTTCTGGTGCAGCGGGAGGAGCGGGCCACCG